>JAYZET010000029.1:0-176079 GCA_036337155.1 Pseudomonadota bacterium
TTACGTGACGTCGAGATTATCGCTTGGGCGACCATTGTCTTCGGATTATTGCTATGGATAGCAGATTATCTTGGCATGACAATGCGGCGAGTAGAGCATCTAAATAATAGACACGTACTATTTATAGGTCTCGCGCAAGTACTAGCCCTTGTGCCGGGCTGCAGCCGTTCCGGCATCACCATGACGGCTGGCCGCCTGCTCGGTATGGAGCGTATTGAGGCCGCACGTTTCTCGATGTTGTTGTCAATTCCGGTCATACTTGGAGCCGGGGTTTTGGCCGGCGCGGAACTTACTCTAAGCGGGAATGTGCAATTGGGTCAGGAAACCCTCTTATCTGCCGGCCTCGCATTCGTCACTGGGTTGATGGCAATCGCCATAATGATGAACTGGCTTCGACGCGCGCGTTACACGCCGTTCGTGCTGTATCGCTTGGCGCTCGGGGGCGTATTGCTCTACTGGATTTATTTGACGTAAAGTTTTTTAGCTAAACTGTTTAGATTGTCGCGTATCGGCCACCTCGGCGATAGCTTTCTATGTAGGACGGCAGTATGACTTCCACCGCTGTGCTTTCGATACTGAGGTCAGCAAGCGTCGGTTTATCGCCGGTGACCACGTTGTCAATCTGCAGTTGTTTGACTTGGTCTCGGGTTAATAAAGGTTTTGGAAGTAGCTCGGCAAAAAATCCTAATGTGGAAGCGACACCGAACGGTACTGGGATAAGTGGTCGACGCCGCCTCGACTCCTTAAGGACAAGTCGCATTATCTCACAGAAATTGTATACTCGAGGTCCACCGAGTTCGTAAGTTTGGCCGTGCGCCGCTTTGTTTTCAAGGCAGGCGATAATAGCGTTTCCTACGTCGCCTACATAAACTGGTTGGAAGCGGGTGCCACCATCCCCGTATATCTTTATGCCTTCGGCAGTCAGGCGTGGTAGTCCGCAGCCGAAGACTGGAAGGGGTATTGGGAACATTGCCATCGCGGCGAATCGATTAAAAAATCCGTCGTGCGGACCGAAGACGACGCTTGGCCGTAGGATCGATGCATTTGGGAAGGCCTTCTGAACTGCCGCTTCACCAGCGGCTTTACTGCGTGCATAGGCCGAGGGAGAGGTCAACGACGCTCCAATTGCAGAAAGATGGACCAATGACTTGGCGCCGGCAGTTGCCGCAGCCTGAGCGACGGATTTGGCGCCCTGTGCCTGAACTGCATCGAATTGCTGCGCTTTGCATTCGTGGAGGATGCCGACGAGGTTGATTACGGCATCGGCGCCTGCAACCGAGGAGCGCACCGATGCCTCATCTCGAATGTTCGCCTGTACTGGTGTTATCTGCCCGACATCACCCATCGGTTTTAGGAACATTGCGGCTTGCGGATCGCGGACCGCCACACGTATCTCATGTCCATTCTGCGCGAGTAGTTTTACGACTTGGCGTCCAATGCCGCCGGAGCCGCCGAAAACTGTGACCAAGGTCATGCCCGGATTTCTCCCCGAAACGTTAAGTCACAATGCCAGATCGGTGCGAAAATCACTTCTGGTTCCACAGATATAAATTTCTCTAATGTCAAAAACCAGCATTAAAGCGTTTTAGGAAAGCGGAATAGCCAGTTGACAAAGCGACTTGCAGTGCCGAAATTCATTTGATCGCCCAGGTGGCGGAATTGGTAGACGCGCAGGTTTCAGGTACCTGTGGGGGCAAC
This sequence comes from Pseudomonadota bacterium, assembly GCA_036337155.1. Taxonomy (GTDB): domain Bacteria; phylum Pseudomonadota; class Alphaproteobacteria; order UBA8366; family UBA8366; genus UBA6544. Next base: position 1,699 of record JAYZET010000029.1, read on the forward strand.
CCCGTGGAAGTTCGAGTCTTCTCCTGGGCACCATCAATGAACGCCTCGACCGGGACGGAACGAGGAATTTCTTCTTTATGATTGAACTCCATCACGGTGATTTGCCGGAAAATTTGGAATTTGGATCGTCCGTAGCTATTGATACCGAGACCCAAGGTTTAAAAACTTTGCGCGATCGGTTGTGCTTGGTGCAAATTTGCGATGGCGACGGCGTTTGCCACCTCGTGCACTACCCGGACCCAGAATACGACTCGCCAAACCTGCGCCGTTTGATTGATAATCCTTCAGTTCTCAAATTGTTTCATTTCGCTCGGTTCGATATCGCTGCACTCAACCATTATCTTGGGACTGATTGCCGACCAGCCTATTGTACTAAGATAGCCTCTCGATTGACCCGCACCTATACGGATCGTCATGGGCTTCGTGAATTGTGCCGCGAATTTCTTGGAATTGATCTTTCAAAAGAGCAACAATCTTCAGATTGGGCTGCGCCTGTATTGTCCGAGGCGCAAATGGAATACGCAGCGGCTGATGTTATTTATCTTCACCGATTAAAAGAGGCGCTCGACGAGCGCCTTGTGCGAGAGGGGCGAACGGCGATGGCTCAAGCCGCTTTCGATTTTCTGCCAACGCGTGCGGCGTTGGACATCGCCGGCTTTGAGGGGGAGGATATTTTTGCCCATTCTTGATTTGATTTTGGGACGAGGCAGCTTTCATTGACCGTTAATAGACTGCGAGGCATAATCTTCCTAAATTTTGAATCGTTGCTGAAAAGCTGTAATTCTCAACGGTTCTACTTAACTGTCGCTGGACCTCAGAACCAAGATGACCGCTTCGAAAAGACGGCCGCCTAAGGAAAATATGGAGGTCTTACGCGATGCTGATATCGCGTCTGCCCGTCGCTTGTTCTGTTTGGAAGCTGCGGGAATTAAAGCTCTCGAGGAATCGATAGACGACAATTTCTCTGCCGCTGTCCGAGTTCTGCACAATGTTACAGGCCGCGTTATCGTTTCCGGTATGGGAAAGAGCGGCCATGTTGGACGTAAGATTGCTGCGACCTTAGCCTCGACTGGTACACCTGCGCATTACGTGCATCCGGGGGAAGCGAGCCACGGTGACCTCGGGATGGTGACGCGAGACGATGCTGTCTTAGCACTTTCTAACTCAGGCGAGACGCCGGAATTGCGGGACATTGCGGAATTCACTAGGCGTTTCTCAATACCATTGATTGTTATCACCTCTGGCGTGGGTAGTACCTTGAGCGAACTTGCTGATGTCGTATTGCTGCTGCCGGCCATACCAGAGGCTTGCCCTATGGGGTTAGCCCCGACGACGTCGACGACTATGTCGCTCGCGATGGGTGATGCTATTGCTGTTACACTGCTGGAACGCAAAGGGTTTTCGGCTAAAGACTTTAAAGTCCTGCATCCGGGAGGAAAACTGGGAAACAGTCTGCTGCGCGTTTCAGATCTCATGCATGAGGGTGATGAGTTGCCGCTAGCCACCGGCGATGTCTCGATGCTTGATGTCATCCCGGTCATGTCCGAGAAGCGGTTCGGTTGTGTTGGCGTCGTTAATGATGATGGCGACTTAGTTGGAATTGTAACCGATGGAGATTTGCGGCGCACGCTCGCCGAAAATTTGCTCAATAAATCCGTCGCCGACGTAATGACAACGGCTCCAAAAACGATCAAACGGCAAGCACTTGCCGCGGAAGCAGTCGCAGTTATGAATGACCTGGAGATAACGAATTTGTTCGTAGTCGATGAAAAATCGTCTGTTCCGATGGGCATCGTACACATCCACGATTTGTTGAAGGCGGGGATTTCCTGATCGCATGAGCATGGTCGCCGAAGCGTCGACGCGAGGCCGGGTTGCCCTTACAGCGCGGCAGACGCAGAGGTCAGGGCGGTTTTACGGCCGATTTGTCGGTTTCATGAAGGTGATATTGCCGACGGTCGCAACCGGCTTGCTATTGATCGTGATGATCTGGCCACAGCTTTATGAAGAGGGCGATAAGTTTCAGATAGGTTTTGCAAAAATAGATAAAACAGCGGCCGAAAACCTTCGTATGATCAAGGCCCGGTATACGGGTGTAGATCGCTCGAAACGACCATTTTCGATAACCGCTGAAGCGGCGGAGCAAGTGGATCCAAAATCGCCGATAATTGAATTGATCCAACCAAAAGCCGACATCGTCATGAAAGACGGATCCTGGATCGCGATTACTGCGGAGCTTGGTAATTACAATCGAGTAACCCAATTCCTCGAATTGTCGGGCACAGTAAATCTATTTCACGACAAAGGTTATGAATTCCAAACTGCCAGCGCAGTCGTGGATCTTAGAGCAGGCGATGCAATCGGGACTGAACCCGTGCATGGTCAAGGCCCGTTTGGTAAACTTCAGGCAAATAGCTTCATTATCCGCAATCGTGGCGAGCGCATTGAGTTTCATGGCAACACACAACTGATTATGCTTCATAATCCGACTAATCCTCGAAATGAGAGTGGATAGATTGATGCTGCGTTTTGCCATAGCAACATTCATAGCGGTCGTCGGGGCACCGGCAACGGGGCAAAGCCTCTTTCAGGGTGGCGAGCACCCAATGAATTTGACGGCGGAAGACCTTGTCTGGCACCGTGATGAAAATAGACTTGTCGCAACCGGCAATGCTCGGGTGATCCGCTCGGGCGTTGAATTACGGGCTGATAAGCTGACTGCTTATACTCGGAAAACTGTTAAAGAGGGGAAAAATCAGTTCTATCGTGTTAATGCGGATGGTAACGTCCAGATAATTTCGAAGAGCGAGCGTGTTTTCGGTGACCGGGGTGAGTACAAGGTTGACGATCAAAACTTCGTCCTGATCGGACGGAACTTGCGCATCGAATCTGATCAAGGTCTGATCACGGCGCGTGATCAACTAGAATATTGGGAGGTGAAACAGCAATTCGTCGCGCGAGGTGACGCGACAATAATTCAGGATGACAAACGCGTTCGAGCCGATACTTTGCTGGCGCTCCTCGGCACTGCACCGAATGGGAAGCAGGAAATACAGCAGGTGAATATTTGGGGGAATGTATTGATTTCAACAGCGTCGGAGATCGTTCGCGCGGGTAAAGGTGTGTATAACGTTCGAACAGGGATAGTCAGACTTGAAGAAAACGTTAAGATTACTCGTGGGAAAACCCAATTGAACGGAAATGAGGCAGAAGTCGACCTGAACACCGGGATCAGTCGAGTGATTGGTGGAACAGGCCGCGTGCGGGGTCTCATTCAGCCTCATAAGAGACGATAGAAGAAAGCTGTCGAGCGGATGAAACAAAAAAACGAACCGCGGCGGACTAAAAACACTCTATTAGAGGACGCTCAACCGCGCCTAGTCGCCGGGGATAAATCGGGTTTGGTGGCGAGTAACCTTGGCAAACACTACAAGGGACGGCCGGTGCTACGCAATGTAAGCATTGGATTGCAACGTGGTGAGATCGTTGGTCTTCTTGGTCCGAACGGTGCGGGCAAAACAACTAGCTTCTATATAATAACAGGCTTGATCGCTTCGGATTACGGCGACATTCATCTCGATGGCCAGGATGTGACGAGTTTACCGATGTACCGTCGTTCCCGTCTCGGGCTGGGTTATCTGCCGCAGGAACCATCTATTTTCCGAGGACTGACGGTCGAACAAAATATTCGTGCTGTTTTGGAAGTCATCGAAAAGGATCGACAGGCTCGAGAGACTATTCTCGAGGGTTTGCTGGGTGAGTTCTCAATTTCTCATTTGCGTCGAACCTCGACAATAACATTGTCCGGTGGCGAAAGAAGACGCGTCGAGATCGCGCGTGCACTTGCATCACAGCCTCATTTTATTCTTCTTGATGAGCCGTTCGCTGGCATTGACCCGATCGCAGTGGGTGATATCCGCGAATTAGTGATACATCTGAAAGATCGAGGAATTGGTGTTTTGATCACCGATCACAATGTTCGTGAGACCTTAGATATTGTGGACCGTGCTTACATCCTGCACGATGGCCAGGTCCTCATGGAAGGTGCGCCAGACGAGATTGTTCGAGATTCGGATGTTAGGCGCGTCTACCTCGGCGAACGTTTCAGTCTCTAGGACGGTCGTCCGGCAAAACGATGGCGATTTCCCAACGGCTCGATTTACGGCAGAACCAATCGCTGGTGATGACGCCGCAGCTGCAGCAGGCGATCAAACTGTTGCAACTTTCGAACGCAGAGCTCACCGAATTCGTTGAAGAGGAACTCAATCAAAACCCGATGCTAGAGCGTGACGAAGGCGATGCGCCGATTCGGGGGGATTCCGAGCAGGAAATTATGGCAAATTCAACCGAGGCAGTGACCTCTGATGATGAATTCAGCGGCCCCGATTCGCTCGATCTTACGGCGGGCGATAATATTCCAGACAGTGCCGAGAAACCGCTTGACTTGGACTATGAGAACGTTTGGGACGACGCTCACCCACGGGATGTCTCCGATGAGGTGATTGGTGGTTTCGAGAACGTCGCTCCGATCGCTGCTGGTGGCCGCAGCGATTATAGTGAGGGGCTTGGCGACTTTGAGGCAACCCTTAGCGATGAACCGACTTTGCGCGAACATCTGCTAGAGCAACTGACACTAGACATTCTTGAAGGTGGAGATCGGATAATAGGTTTGCACCTGATAGATATGCTCGACGATTCCGGATGGCTCGGTGGAACAACTAACGAAGTGGCTGTGCAGCTTGGATGCGACGAGGACCGGGTTAAATCGGTCCTGTGTCGGCTTCAGGAATTCGATCCGCCGGGTGTCTTTGCGCGGAGCCTAAAAGAATGCCTGACGTTACAATTACAAGATAAAGGGCGATTGGGTTCGGCGATGGAATTGCTGGTCGATAACCTCGAACTTCTGGGCAACCGTGACAAAGCGGGATTGCTTAAAATCTGTGGTGTTGACGAGCAGGAACTGATGGCGATGGTGGCAGAAATCCGAGCGCTCGATCCGAAACCGGCAAGCAGCTACCGAGAGGAAGCAGTGCAGAGCGTTACGCCGGATATTCTGATGCAACCGCATCCAGACGGTGGTTGGAATCTCGAACTCAACCAGGAGACCTTGCCGCGCGTCCTTGTCAACAATCAGTACTACGCACTTATCAGCAAAGGCGTGCGACGTAAGGAAGAAAAGGAGTACGTCAATGAGCGCTTTCAGACAGCCAACTGGTTGGTCAAATCACTGCACCAGCGTGCGACCACCATCCTCAGAGTTGGTAGCGAGATAGTCAAACAGCAAGATTTATTTTTCCGCCATGGTGTTGAACACCTTAAACCCTTGATTTTACGCGATATCGCGGAAGCTATCGAAATACACGAAAGCACGGTAAGCCGCGTGACAACGAACAAATTCATGGCGACGCCACGTGGCCTATATGAGCTGAAATATTTTTTTACGTCGGCAATACAGAGTGTCTCGGGTGGCGAAGCTCATTCGGCGGAAGCGGTAAGGTTCCGTATCAAGATGTTGATAGATGGTGAGTCGCCAAAATCGATACTTTCAGACGACAAGATCGTCGATATCCTTAAACAGGATGGGGTAGATATCGCTCGGCGCACTGTCGCAAAATATCGTGAATCGATGCGAATCGGTTCCTCGGTAGAGCGTCGTCGAATTAAGGCGGGCACGTTTTGAGGGCCCGAGAAGTCAATGATTTGTAAACTAATTTTTGCAACTGTTGACTCTGTGATCAGCCCCGCCTATCTATCCGCCCCCGTCGTGGCGGACTAAGATGGAAGCAAGCCGATTGTGGTTCACCGCAGCCTTTTAATGTCAGGCGTAGGCAGCTAACAAACAAACGGCAAATAGTAAGGTAGCTCGCTGCGTTTTGAATATGGCATAAAACCGTGCAGACGGTATTATTGGGTGTGCCGGCCTGCGCGAATTGCGCGGTGTTGCTCCCGAGGGAAGCTGAGAGCATAAATATGGAAATCTCCGACCTTATTTCCCCCGACAAAATATTCGAGAAACTGTCGGTAACTTCGAAGAAGCAGGCTTTGCAGGAATTGGCAAAGCGGGCGGCCAAAATCTCAGAAATCAGTGAGCGGGTGATTTTCGACGCTTTAATCGAACGTGAGAGATTGGGCACCACAGGAGTGGGTAATGGAATTGCTATTCCACACGGTAAGCTTTCCGACGTGGATAGGCTCTACGGTCTCTTTGCGCGGTTGGAGAAGCCTATTAATTTCGATTCGATCGACGAACAACCGGTTGATCTTATTTTTTTATTGTTGGCCCCTGAATGCGCGGGCGCAGATCATTTGAAGGCCTTAGCGCGAGTTTCACGCCTGCTACGCGACAGGACAGTCTGCGAAAAGCTACGCGGTTCTGATGACCCCGCAGCGCTCTATGCCCTGTTAATCGAAACGCCAGCTGACGCTGCGGCGTGATTGGTGAATTAGGTTCTAATTAGTTTATACAGAGTGGCTCGAAGGTGTTATTGACGCCGACAAAAAATATCGGGCCATGTTTTAGCCGCACCTTATCATTCTCGTTGGTGCCCTCTAGGAAGTAATTGGATTGAAATTGGCGATCCACAATTCTCGGTTGCAGGAATACGCGGTTGTCGTCGTCTTCTTTATCGCCACGAATGACAACCAAGTCGTTTCCCGATTGGATTGACGGGTAGTCATAGAAAATCCGGCAACTGCACGCGTTATCTAAAGCTGGCACTCACCAATTTGTTCGATATTGCAAGGTGGATATCCCTCTGACCGCATTCTCAAAATTCGGTTAATCGTCCGCTTAAAGAAACCTCAAAGCCCCATAACAAGGAGTGATTGAGTAAGAAAACTAGCCACTATTTCAACACCTCTGATTTGCGGTGATCGAACGGCCCTTAATTTTGGGACCCGCAAGCCCGCCCTGTGACGCAGACGAATTATCCACTAACTTCGTCATTTATGTCGGGTACGAATCGCGTCTTGTGCGAGGCAATAGTCTAAGATTGAAAGGGTTTCGATATAATTCGCTGCGATTATGAAAGGTCTTAGGATCTGTTATTTTGTGATAATGTTTGCGAGGTTCGACTGCTACATCATTTCCAGTCCATGCACATTTTTATCGCTTGGAAGCGGCGCAAAGGATCGAGACGAGTTCGAGGCGGAACAGTATCACTAACATGGAGGTTCAAATTCAAATTATTCGCCGGCAGTGCAATCGGTCACGCGCGATATCGGCGTTGTGGTCTGGGGGCGGCTCAGCGAAAATCGCCTGACTGATGGCGATCAACGAAGAAAAAAATATACCGCGTGGCTGTGTGCTGCTCGCTATGTCCATGTGCACCATGCTCTATGCGGTGACGCTTACCATTGTGAACGTGGTCCTGCCGCAATTGCAGGGCGCCCTAGCGGCTACTCCGGAACAAATATCCTGGGTGGTTACTCTGAATGTAATTGCAACCGCTGTGGTGACGCCAGCGACGGGGTGGATGGTTGCCCGATGGGGCCACCGCAGCGTCATTGTGTGGTCTATCATTGGGTTTTCAGTCTGTTCTTTATTGTGCGCAATGGCCGACTCGTTGATGCCACTCCTGATCTATAGGGTCGGCCAAGGAGCATTCGGTGCGCCCCTTGTTCCTTTGTCGCAGGCAATTATCGTCGCGGTTTATCCACCAGAGAAACGGGCGTTTGCCCAGGGTGTGTGGGGTATGTCAGTCGTGCTTGGTCCTGCAATTGCCCCGGTTATTGGCGGCATACTGGCTGAGGAATATAACTGGCGTTTTGTATTCATTCTGATCCTGCCTATGTGCGCTGCTACTCTGGCGTTCGTCCTGCTCTGGGTGTATGACCCGGGAGAACGCTCGAAAAGCACCCTCGACTGGGGGGGATTCCTGCTATTTTCGATCGTTATAACCTGTGCCCAGTTGATGATGGATCGTGGTGAACGTCAGGATTGGTGGCATTCTTACGAAATTTGGGGCTATGCAGCATTGATCTTTGCGGCGCTCTGGGTGTTTGTTGTGCATTCGGCGACGACAAACAATCCTTTCATTAATCCGCGCCTATTTCGCGATCGAAATTTCACAATAGGCCTCGTATTGGTGTTCATTTACGGCATGCTCAACATCACGCCGACCGTGATAATTCCAACTATGCTGCAGAATCTTATGGGCTATCCCGATTCGATGATAGGCATTCTGTTAGCGGCACGTGGGGCGGGTATGGTCATTGGATTCCTTATTGTTGCCCAAATCGCCAAGATCGACCCGCGGATTGGTATGATATTTGGCGTTGGGGCGATAGGCTTGTCAGGTTGGAACATGGCACTGTTCAATCTAGAGATCGACCCGTGGGCCGTCGCTGTAGCTGGCATCTTACAAGGCGTAGGATCCGCTGTGATGTGGGTCCCACTATCGATCGTGGCGTTTGCGACCTTGCCGGTAAAACTCTATCCCGACGCTTCGTCGATCTTCCATCTTCTAAGGAATTTTGGTAGCAGCATCTTTATCTCTGTTAGCGTACTCACTGTCTCGCGCACCGGAAAGATCAGCTATTCCGAATTGGCAGAGAATGTCAGTCATTTCTCCGACATCGCGCATTACCCGCAGCTAATGGGTTTATGGTCTTTCGATTCAGCAGAGGGGCTCGTTGTACTCGGTTCCGAAGTGACGCGGCAGGCACTGATGGTTGGCTATGCCAATTCCTTTACACTTTACGCTCTCGCCGCATTCTCGGCGATCCCTTTGATGCTGATGGTTAAGATTAAGGAAACTGCGCCGAGTTAATCACCGAAAGTAAATATCGCGCCGGCGTTTAGCTTCATGACACGCCCTACCCTCTGACACTGCAAGAAAGTGAAAATTCAGAACCATTGTAATGCACCGGAACGATAATCTCCCGGGAAATTTGCTCGAAGCCATCGATTGTGTTCATTAGATAGTCTAGCTGTATCAGATGGGGGTGAAACACGTTGAGAACTGGGTATAGATTTCACGCTTGTAATACCGCCATTCTGATCTTGAAAGTACCGACCAGACAAACAGGGTCGACTGACTTAAAGCGCTATTAGGCTCTTTTCCTGGATCGGCTCAGGTAGTGTGGGTCTATTTAACGTTTTCATTGCGGCGCCTGTCTTTCGCGGAATGGTTACTTTATTGAAAGTGACTTTGTCTATTTAGTCGGTGGTCAACGCGACGTTTAAGGAGTTCAGCATGCCGTTGATGCTGCGGTGAGGTTTCAGCGATTTATCTATTTTCTTCAGATAGTTCTGCTGGGGTTCTAACAAACCACTGACATAAGAAAAGTATCGCCGCACAAGTGAGTTCGGAGATTCTGCAAAATTTCGCCAAGCCGGAAAATATTATAGCAGAAAAAATTACCTAAATATTAATGCGCCTGTCCTTGCTGGATTGATGCCGAGCAGGTCAAAATTTCAGTTTTTGGCCTCGGGCAATTAACACGATGTAGGCAGACTAATTTGGAAGTTCAGTCACGCTGGCTCGATGCGTGTTCGTTCTAAATTTTCCGTATTTTTTCCTTCGATGCGGATCAGCCGTGTAGGTCCGCTGCGCATCGGCGCATGAATGGCGCCCTCGGCGTAGAGATGTGCGTCCCCAGGCTTCAGAAAGTAGCTCTTTTCCAGCGCGACCTTTGTCGCTGTTCTCGGGCTGTCCCCCTGCTCGATCACTTTCCAGTCAGTCATTTCTGTTTCACCCACGGCCTGGCCGTAAATTGCCCAGGTCGGGCCGTGATCATGCGGATACCCTTTCTTGGCTCCCGGATTGTTGTGGGCACAAATCACGAATCCAAGTTCATTATCCTCGTAGATCACGTTGCGGTCCTCCGGCAGTGTTTCCGGCACATTGGCGGCGAGAAATTCTTCGTCGTGCAATGCCTTCCTGACGAGATCTAAGACTTTCTCACGCCCAAGTTGCCCAGGATCAGCTTTGAGCGTGTCGCGAACATCGGAGGCGAATTGTTCAAGTGTATAAGACATTGTGCAACTCTCTGGTCTGTAAACGGTTAACGAGCGCCTTTAAGGCTACGGCTCTTCTAAAAAAAGTATATCGTAATTGGCGAGAATGCCAAACTGGCCGTGTGTTAAAACCTTAATTGGCTGCCTCTGTATGGGCTGGGATTCGATCCTCAGACCATTCGGCCGGGGCCGCGCCTAGTGCCCTTCCCCTTTTTTTTAACGCGCCGTTGGGCACCATATTTATTCTTTGCTTTTGGGGTCAGAAGGGCAGGTATGCTTTTTATGTTTGCCGCGATTTCCGCATTGATTGGAAGTGAGGAGGCGGGCATCTCAAGGTCATAGGCCTCGAGTCGGCCAATTTCGTCTCGCAGCATAGCGGCGGTTTCGAATTCCAAATCCGCCGCTGCATGGCGCATCTGCGTTTCTAACTCTCCTATATAATGCTGTAGGCTCATGCCTACGAGATGCTCTGCTGCCGGACCGGTATCGACTGTTAGTCGGTCTCGCTCATAAACGCTTTCTAAAATATCGCCAATCTGCTTCTTCACGGATTCAGGAGTGATACCGTGAGCCTCGTTGTAGGCCTGTTGGCGCTTGCGCCGTCGATTCGTTTCACCAATGGCGTATTCGAGTGATTCGGTCAAATGATCTGCGTAGAGGAGCACACGGCCATCGATGTTTCGCGCTGCGCGTCCGATGGTCTGAACCAGCGATGTTTTGGATCTTAAATACCCTTCCTTATCTGCATCGAGGATCGCAACGAGGGCACATTCAGGAATATCAAGCCCTTCTCGCAGCAGGTTGATGCCGACTAAAATATCGAATACGCCTAACCGCAGATCGCGAATGATATCGATGCGCTCTAGTGTATCGACGTCGGAATGGATGTAGCGAACCTTTAATCCCGCCTCGAGCATGTATTCGGTTAAGTCCTCCGCCATTCGTTTGGTCAAGGTCGTGATCAGAATGCGCTGGTTTAGAGCAACCGCTTTTCGGCACTCCGCCATCACGTCGTCGACCTGGGTTTCTGTTGGCCTGACAATACAGATTGGATCGATCAGCCCTGTCGGACGGACCAACTGCTCGGTAAAAATGCCCCCGGTCTGGGTTAGCTCCCAGGGTCCGGGCGTGGCAGAGACGAATACCGTCAGCGGACGCATCGCCTCCCATTCCTCAAACTTCAGCGGCCGGTTATCAATGCAAGATGGCAGACGGAAGCCAAACTCCGCCAGCGTTGACTTGCGTGCGAAGTCCCCCTTGAACATTCCACCGATCTGCGGCACCGTGACGTGGCTTTCGTCGACTATCATCAACGCGTGGTCCGGCACATATTCGATAAGGGTAGGCGGAGGTTCGCCCGGATTGCGCCCGGTGAGATAGCGTGAGTAATTCTCAATCCCTGCGCATGAACCGGTCGTTTCAATCATTTCGAGATCGAAGGTCGTACGTTGATCCAAGCGTTGCGCCTCAAGGATCCGGTTGGCGGCCTCCAATTCGGGAACACGTCTCTGTAATTCCTGGCGAATACCGATCACTGCCTGCTGTAAGGTAGGCTTTGGCGTTACGTAGTGGCTATTGGCGTAGATGCGGACAACCTCGAGCTCGTCGGTCTTCTCGCCTGTCAGTGGGTCGAACTCATGTATCGACTCTACGTCGTCGCCGAATAAAGAGATGCGCCAAGCGCGATCCTCATAGTGTGCCGGAAAGATTTCGATTGTGTCGCCGCGGACGCGGAATGTGCCTCGGAGGAAGTTGCTATCGTTCCGTCGATACTGCAGTTCGACTAGTTCGCGTAGTAAGTTCGAAGGGTCGAGCCGCGTGCCCGATTTCACCGTTATGACCATTTGCGAATAGGTTTCTACAGCGCCTATGCCGTAGATGCAGGAGACACTGGCCACAATGACTACATCGTCTCGTTCTAGCAATGAACGCGTCGCAGAATGACGCATCCGGTCGATTTGCTCATTCACCGACGCTTCTTTTTCGACATAGGTGTCCGTGCGGGGTACGTAGGCCTCTGGTTGGTAGTAGTCATAATAGGAGACGAAATATTCGACAGCATTGTTTGGAAAGAATTCCTTCATCTCGCCATAGAGCTGTGCGGCGAGGGTTTTGTTTGGAGCGAGGATGATGGTTGGCCGCTGAACCGTCTGTATGACGTGAGCCATAGTGAACGTCTTCCCAGACCCGGTGACACCTAACAGTACCTGGTTGCGGCCGCCTGCGGCAATCCCTTCCACTAGTTCGGTGATAGCCTGCGGCTGGTCACCGGACGGTGAAAAGTCTGAGACGAGATCGAATTTCTTGCCACCTTCGGTGAGTGGACGGTCCTGCCGCTTTGTCGGCTTCCAATTGTGCAGAAAGGCGAGTGAGACCTCGTCGAGGTCGTGCGGCTTGATTGGCGCTTCGGGCATGCTCTTATATAAGGTTTTCGCCTCGACTAATGCTAGGTGTTGCCGGTCGAATTTTTAACAAGCGGGACGAAAGCTACTGGTAATCCACGTTCTTCCAACAAGGCACCGTTCGGCTTGCGGGTGCGGCGCATCAGGAATTGTGTTTCGTTTTGTTGTCCGACTGGAACGACCATCCTTCCCCCTCGTCCAAGCTGCGCCGTCAGTACTCGCGGAATGGCGCTGGCCGCCGCGGTAACGATAATGGCATCGAAAGGAGCTTCTTTTGGCCAACCGGTCCAGCCGTCACCTATCTTGTATCTGATATTTGTGTATCCAATTGAGGAGAGTCGATCCCGGGCGCCTTCTTGTAGCTTGGTGATAACCTCTACGGTGAAGACTTCGGCTACGAGTTCAGCTAGCATCGCCGTCTGATAGCCGCAGCCGGTACCAATCTCCAGAACTCGGTCGGTCGACCGTAAATCTAGTAGATCGGTCATCAACGCAACGATAAAGGGTTGCGAGATGGTCTGGCCATAGCCGATCGGCAGCGGCCGGTTTTCGTAAGCGTTGCGTCGCGCCGGCGCTGGTACAAAGTGCTCCCTTTGTAACCGCCCGAGGGCTGCCAGCACATCGGGCGAGAAGGAGGCACGGCCTGTGTAGTTCGCGGTTTTCGCCGCATCCGTGGCAACCTCCTGCAGCAACCGTTCGCGATAGCGTTTAAAGTGGTCGTTAATCAAATCAGTCCTCGTTGGGGCTTGCGAGTCGCGGCTTCGGACCTCATATACCGCGCGAGGAGAGTTTTTAAGCCTTGGGAACTTGACCATGACCGAAGCAAAAGAAAATACCGCGTCAGACGAGCCAGCTAGCAGTGGCGAGCGTCACCAGTTTCAGGCGGAAGTAAGCCGCCTGTTGAACATCGTTGCTAATTCGCTCTACAGTGAAAAGGAAATTTTTCTTCGTGAGTTAATTTCTAACGCGTCGGATGCTTGTGACAAGCTTCGTTACGCCTCACTGACGAATGAAATGCTCGGGGCGGGGGATAGCGATTACCGCATAGAAATTAAGTTCGACAAGGAAGCAAAGACCCTGACGGTCTTAGACAATGGTATAGGCCTCGACTACCAAGATCTTATTGACAATTTAGGTACGATTGCGAGATCTGGCACCGCAGCCTTTGTTGATTCGGTTGGTGCGGCAAAGAAAGAGCCGGATGAGGCGGGAGACGTAAGCCTAATAGGCCAGTTTGGTGTAGGTTTTTATTCCGCGTTCATGGTTGCCAATGAGGTTTTGGTGACGACCCGAAAGGCGGGTGACGATAAAGGTTGGCGCTGGCGGTCCGATGGGCTTGGTGAGTTTACAATTGTTCCCACTGACGAGGTCGAGCGAGGCGCTGAGATTGTTTTGCATTTGAAAAACGATGCCGAGGAGTATCTGGACGCCGCGCGGCTCCGCCATATTGTGAAAACTTATTCGGATCACATCTCTTTCCCGATTGCGCTTACCGAAGTAGGTGGTGGCGAGGATTCTCCGGTAGGCGAACGGCTAAACCAAGCCTCGGCGATTTGGGCGCGTCCAAAGGCTGAGGTCGACGAAGAAGCGCATAAAGAATTCTATCATCACGTCTCACATGCCGTCGACGATCCTTGGATGACACTGCATTTTCGGGCCGAAGGTGTGATGGAGTACGCTGGTCTCCTTTACGTCCCTTCAATGCGGCCCTTTGATATCTTTCACCCCGAACGAAAGTGTAGCGTCAAACTCTACGTGAAGCGGGTCTTCATCACGAGTGATTGTGAACATCTACTGCCGTCTTGGCTACGATTTCTGCGAGGTGTTATCGACTCCGAAGATTTGCCGCTCAACGTCAGTCGCGAGTTACTGCAGAATAGTCCAATACTGGCGAGGATTAAGGCGGGCGTTACTAGTCGAGTTTTAAATGAGTTGGCAGAAAAGGCCGAGAAGGAAGCCGATGCCTATGCAGGGTTTTGGGAGGCCTTTGGCCCCGTTCTGAAGGAAGGTCTCTATGAAGATTTTGAGCATCGCGATAAGCTTATGAAGTTGGCTCGCTTTCATTCAACCGCCAGCGATAATCCAGTCGGATTGGAGGAATATGTTGGCCGAATGAAAGAAGGACAGGAGGGAATCTACTACATTTCCGGCGATGATATTGAAGCGATTCGACGGAGCCCTCAGCTCGAGGGTTTCCAGGCTAAGGGCATCGAAGTTTTGCTGATGACTGATCCTATCGACGAGTTCTGGGTCCCGACCGTCGGCGTCTTTGAGACGACCCCCTTCAAGTCTGTGACCCGCGGTGGCGCCGACCTAGAGAAGATTAAAATAGAGGAGGACGAAGGTGATAAATTGCCCGATGCGCAGACCGAAGGGATGGGTTCACTAATTGCCTTGATCAAGCTGGAGTTGGGCGAGGCCGTGCAGGACGTTCGCGAATCGAACCGTTTGACCGACAGCGCCGTTTGCCTTGTAGCGGGTGAAAACGACTTAGACATGAACTTGCAACGTCTACTGAAGCAACAAGGGCAGCTGGATGCTGTGCAGCCCCGCGTCTTGGAACTGAATCCAAAACACTCTCTAATTATGGGTCTGGCAGCGCGGGCCGGCGAATCCGGTGCGAGCGATAGCCTAAAGGACGCAGCTCATCTATTGCTCGATCAGGCGCGCATCGTCGAAGGCGAGCCGGTTACTGATCCGTCTGCTTATGCCCAGCGAATGTCCGAGGCGATGGCGAGCGCCTTCGGGACTAAAGGTTAAGGCCGACGTTTTCTTTCGAGCAGCCAGCTTACGGTAGTCATTAGCTGGTGGAAATTTTTTTCTGCACCAGGTTTATAGAACTGCCATTGCTGCCTTTCTCTTTATCGGTATTCAGAGATTAGCTTTTGCAGAGCTCCGCCCCTTTAATTTCGACTTGATCGCTAGCTGCGTTTACTTAGATATCGGGTATTATATTACGATCGTCGGTATCATTAATCACCGCCTCATCTGAGTATTCAGTTTGTAGGCATACTAATCATGCAGGGGGTGGCGGGCGATAAATCCGAATATTCAGGTTTGTTATGAATCTGTAATAGTTGATTGCTTGGTAATCTAATAATTTTGAGTAGGTCGATTAAAAATTTATACGTTGAGCAAAGAAATACCACATATACACTTGAATTTTTCATGGTTTGTAAATTCGAGCAAACCGTCAATTTTAATTTCTGTACTAGCCATATAGCCGCAAGGTCGAATATTTAATCCGGAAACGACAAACAGCCGAGTTTGTCGTCAGGGCGATATTCTCCAAGTCCTAGGTATGAAATTCGGAATCATCTGATGTTACAGGCCTTGGATATGATCAATTTTGTAATCGAGATAGTATGGGTACCTTCTAACAGTGGACAACGGCTCAATGTTATGAAGCGCGACAGATCAGGTGTTTTTATCCCGGTGGGGAAAACATTGTCAGATCAATTCCCTCTACCGCAGACTTATATTCCTCGATACTTGGCGTCCTACCAAGAATTGTAGAAAGAACAACGACCGGTGTTGATGCCAAAAGGGACTCACCTTTCTTGTCCTCTGAGTCTTCAACGACACGTCCTTGAAATAGCCGCGTGGACGTGGCCATGACCGTGTCGCCCTTTTCTGCTTTTTCCTGGTTACCCATGCAGAGATTGCAGCCGGGCCGTTCAAGGTACATTGCATTGTCGTATTTTACGCGGGCCGCCGTCTTGGGTGCGTTATCGTCAAATTCGAACCCAGCATATTTTTGCAAAATACTCCAATCGCCATCCTCCTTTAACTCGTCAACGATGTTGTAGGTTGGCGGAGCAACCACTAAAGGCGCATTAAACTCGACCTTTCCGTGTGTTTTTTCCAGATTCCTGAACATCTGGGCTAAAATTTTCATATCCCCTTTATGAACCATGCAAGAACCCACAAAGCCAAGATCGACCTTCTTTTCTGCCTTATAGTATGAAATGGGTCGTATCGTATCGTGGGTATACCTTTTTGATATATCGATATTTTCGACATCGGGGTCGGCTATCATTGGCTCGTCTATTCGGTCCAGGTCGACAACGACATGTGCAAAATAATGTGCATTGTCATCTGGTGTGAGCGCTGGATTTTCGCCAGATTGGATGCCGGCGATGCGATCGTTAGCCTTGTCGATAAGCCCCTGTAGCATTTGGGCATCATTGTCCATGCCATTATCGATCATGATCTGAATACGGCTCTTGGATATCTCTAGAGATTTTATGAGGGTTTCGTCGTCCGAAATACAGATGGACGCTTTCGCCTTCATCTCGGCAGTCCAGTCCGTGAAAGTAAAGGCTTGGTCAGCTAACAGCGTTCCAATATGAACTTCGATGATCCGCCCCTGGAAAACATTATCATCGAATTGATCCAGCATTTGAGCCTGCGTCGCATGAACCACATCACGAAAGTCCATGTGAGCGCCCATGCGACCTTTAAATGTTACCTTGACGGATTCAGGAATAGGCATGGTCGCTTCGCCGGTAGCCAAAGCAAGAGCAACCGTTCCCGAGTCAGCGCCAAAAGCGACACCCTTTGACATTCTCGTGTGAGAGTCGCCACCGATGATGATCGCCCAATCATCCACGGTGATGTCATTTAAAACCTTGTGAATGACGTCTGTCATCGGATGGTAGACACCGTCCGGGTCTCTGCCTGTAATGAGGCCGAATTTATTCATAAACTTCATCAGTTTGGGCGTATTTTCTTGGGCCTTTAAATCCCAAACCGAAGCCGTATGACAACCGGATTGATAGGCGCCGTCGACCTCGGGTGAGAGTACTGTTGCCGCCATGGCCTCCAATTCCTGAACAGTCATCGGACCTGTCGTATCCTGAGATCCGACAATATTTACCCGCACTCGGACGTCCGAGCCTGCGTGTAAAATTGTTTCCTCGGTCACGCCGACAGCGTTTTTATTGAAGATTTTTTCAACAGCTGTCAGGCCTTGTCCTTGGTGGGAAAGTTCCTGAGACGGGGCAAAGGCAGACTTCAAATTGATCCCGAGCGCTTCGGCCGAAAATGTCTGCATTTTTTTACCAAAAACGACAGCATACGATCCGCCGGCCTTTATGAATTCAACATTTTGCGGTGTGAAGGATGAAGAGACGTCCATGAGTTCTTCTTTGCCTTCTTCGTTGAACAATTTTCCTTCTTTTGTATTTATGGTTAGAACAGTGCCTGTAGAGACTGAATATTTTTCCTCCAGAACAGGATTGCCATCGTTATTCAAAATTGGCTTACCATCTGCATCCTGTACTCTGGTCCAGTTTTTAAGGTCGATACCGATGCCCCCGGTCACTCCCAAAGCCGTCATGAATATGGGTGAAATACCATTTGTTCCGGCGACAATCGGGGCATTGTTTACATACGGAATATAAGGACTTGTTTTCTTTCCAGTCCAAAGTGCAACGTTATTAACTCCCGACATGCGGGAGGACCCGACGCCCATGGTTCCTTTTTCTGCAATCAACATTACACGTTTGTCTGGGTGTTGATTTTGTAGGTTTCGGATTTCAGCCTGTGCTTTCTCTGAGACAAAACTCTTACCGTGTAGTTCCCGGTCTGCTCTAGAATGTGCTTGGTTACCGGGGGACATCAGGTCCGTGGAGATATCGCCCTCCGCGGCGACATAAGTAACGACCTTAATCTCTTCATCTATATTAGGTAGTTTTGTAAAAAATTCGGCCTTCGCGTAACTTTCCAGAATATCTTTGGCGAAATTGTTTCCATCGCGATACGCATCGTGGAGCCGTGTCGTATCCGCGGCGTATAAATATACTTGGGTCTTTAAAACTTCAGAAGCGTGCTGCGCGATTGTTGGGTCACCGTCCAGGGCTAAGTCCAAAAGCACTTCGATTGAAGGCCCTCCTTTCATGTGGGACAGTAGTTCGAAGGCGAGCATCTGTGTGATTTCCTCGACAACAGCTTGGCCAAGGATGATCCGTTTTAAAAATTTTGCTTTCACATTGGCTGCGCTCGTTGTTCCCGGAAGCGTATTATAAATGAAAAAATGGACCGACTTTTCCCGGTGTTCGTGATTAGGATCTTCAACTTGCGCGATGATCTCGCTGAGGAGAGCGCCATCCTCGATCGGTTTAGGGCCCAATTCTTGTAATTTTCGTTCTTCGATTTCGTTTAAATATTTTGTGAACAAACTCATATTTTCTTAGCCCATTAATTTTCTGGTCGCCTGGACACTGAATAGCCATGATTAATTCAGCCAGGATTGGCTTGCAAGTTGATCTTTGCCCAATGCTTGACGCACTGGACACCAAACGTTACCAGTGAGTGTTGGAAATAAGATCGAATCATAAAACATAACAAATTATCTAGGTTTCGATCGATTTAGGGGATTTAAAGCCGAGAGGGGTCTCTTAGCCTTAAAATTTTTTGACAAGCGTTGTAACGGCCAGATTTCGGATCACTCGATAAACGGGTGGCCGATTTAGGGAGGAATAATATGGCCAATGTGCAAGGCGCTTTGCCGGACCTGTCTGTATACGACACGGGCCCCAAGTTGTTATTATGGAATGCGGAAATTCGCAGCGATCGGCCTGCGATGCGCGAAAAATATCTTGGCATTTGGCAAACCTGGACTTGGGGTGAGGTTTCTGACGAAGTCAGAGGCGTTGCGATGGGACTGATGCAACTCGGAGTGAAGCGCGGAGACCGGGTTGCAATTATTGGTGATAATCGGCCGCGGCTTTACTGGTCAGTATACGCCGTACAAGCGCTCGGTGGGGTACCGGTCCCAATCTATCAGGATGCCGTCGCGGAAGAAATGCATTATGTTTTGGAGAACGCGGAGGTGAAATTCATCATCGCGGAGAACCAAGAACAGGTCGACAAGGTTATTGAAATCAAGGATCGGTGTCCGTTGGTGGAATCGGTCGTTTATGACGATCCACGAGGCCTTCGCAATTACCAGGTTTCCTATCTACATGATTATGCGGGCTTATTGGTCGACGGTCGGAAATATGCTGATCAGCACCGCGGCACCTATGAAACGGAGGTCGAGGCTGGCAGGGGATCGGATACTTCAATCATGCTCTATACCTCTGGGACGACAGGCCGTCCCAAGGGCGTGGTGCTAAGCTACAGCAATATCCTCATCAGTTCTTTGAACGCAGTGAAATTCGAAGGTCTAAACGAGGAGGACGAAATCCTAGCCTATCTGCCGATGGCATGGGTTGGCGATCATATATTCTCATACGGCGAAGCACTTTGCGCCGGCTTTTGCGTTGCCTGTCCCGAATCGGCGGATACTGTGCTAAATGACGTCTTTGAAACCGGTCCGACCTTTTTCTTTGCGCCGCCACGCATTTTTGAGAATTTGCTGACTTCGGTGATGATCCGGATTGAGGACGCCGGCTGGATCAAGCGCAAGCTGTTCAACTATTTTATGGAATTGGCCAAGGAGTGGGGTACGAAGATCATCGACGGCAAATCTGTGCCCATCTCGAAACGATTGCTGTACGCGCTGGGAAACGTCCTAATATACGGGCCGTTGAAAAATACACTTGGCCTCAGCAGAGTTCGCATTGGCTATACTGCCGGTGAGGCGATCGGACCGGATATATTCAATTTTTATCGTGGTATAGGCCTAAATCTGAAACAGCTATACGGCATGACTGAGGCGAGCGTTTTCGTTACAATTCAGCCGGATGGTGAGATCAAGTCGGATACGGTCGGCAAGCCGGCCTACGATGTTGAGATCAAGATCGCCGAAAACGGCGAGGTGCTTTTTAAGAGCCCTGGCCTTTTCCGAGAATACTACAAGAACCCGGAGGCTACTGCAGAAACCAAGACGAAAGACGGATGGTGCCATACTGGCGACGCTGGTTTCTTCGATAGCGATGGGCATCTAAAGATTATTGACCGCGCGAAGGATGTCTCGAAATTGAATGATGGCACCATGTTTGCGCCGAAATATATCGAGAATAAGCTAAAGTTCTTCTCCGACATTTTTGAGGCAGTCACCTTCGGGGCGGAGCGTGACTACGTTACCGCCTTCGTCAATATTGATCTGGAGGCGGTTGGAAACTGGGCAGAACGCAACGCGGTCGGCTACGCCAGTTACCAAGAGCTTGCCGGCCTGCCGCAGGTTTATGATTTTATTGAAGGGCATATTCGCCAAGTGAATGAGGATTTGATGGGGGACCCAAACCTATCAGGTTCGCAGATCAAGCGCTTTCTCGTTCTGCACAAGCAGCTCGATGCAGATGATGGCGAGCTTACCCGTACTCAGAAAGTACGCCGCGGCCATATTGCCGAAAAATATGCTCCATTAATTGATGCGCTTTATTCGGGTCAGGAGGAGTGCTCAATCGAAACCGAAGTTACCTTCGAGGATGGTCGCAAGGGTTCGATCTCTGCGAACCTCACGATACGGGATGTTGAAGCAGCAACTGCTAGCGTAGCGAAGGCAGCAGAATGACTGATACCGCAAGCACGCCTATGGATGAAGCGATCGGCCGCGATAACCGTCCGGATGAGAGCAGCGAGATCATGTTGTCCGTTGATAAAGTCTTTCTCAACTTTGGGGGTGTGAAGGCACTGCAGGACGTAAGTTTCGACATTCGTAAAGGTGAAATACGTGCGATTATAGGACCGAACGGTGCCGGGAAGTCGTCGATGTTGAACGTAATCAACGGATTCTATAAACCGAACGAAGGTTCGATCACCTATAAGGGCGTGACCCGGCCGCAAATGGAGCCGTCGGAAGTGGCCCGCGAAGGCGTCTCGCGAACATTTCAGAACATCGCACTGTTCCGTGGTATGTCTACCCTCGACAATATTATGACTGGCCGCAACACGCGGATGCAAAAAAACTTTTTGTGGCAGGCGATTTATTTTGGGCCAGCACGAAACGAAGAATTGGAGCATCGTCGGAAAGCTGAGGACATCATAGATTTTCTGGAGATTCAGGCGATCCGCAAAACGCCGGTTGGTCGCCTGCCCTATGGTTTGCAGAAGCGGGTCGAACTCGGCCGCGCGCTGGCTGCGGAGCCCGACCTTTTGCTTCTTGACGAGCCGATGGCGGGCATGAATTCGGAGGAGAAGGAGGATATGTGCCGCTTCGTCCTCGACGTGAACGACGAATTTGGCACCACTATCGCCCTGATTGAGCATGATATGAGCGTGGTCATGGACATTTCTGATCGCGTGGTCGTGCTCGACTATGGAATCAAGATCGCTGACGGCACGCCGGACGAGGTAAGAGGCAACCAGGACGTCATCGACGCTTACCTTGGCGTCTCCCACGGTTGACGGCCTGAAAGATTTGTATAATGGAATTTCTTTATAACATAAGCATCGATCCGTTCTTACAGATTTTTGAGGATCCGGTATTTTTCATCCAGGTCATTGCCGAAGGATTGATGGCGGGAGTGCAATACTCTCTTGTCGCGCTTGGGTTCTGCTTGATCTACAAGGCGTCCGGCGTTTTCAACTTTGCGCAGGGTCACTTCATCGTCTTTTCAGTTCTGTGCCTGATTACTGTATTTGAGTATGGCATACCCATTATTCCGGCGGTGATAATCGCTTTCGCGGCGATGGTGCTTCTTGCCTACTTAATTGAGCGCGTGATGCTGCGTAAGCTGGTGAACCAGGAAGAAATTATCATGTTCATGGCGACGATCGGCCTGAGCTTTTTCCTGGAAGGTTTCGGTCAAACCATCTTCGGCGGTGGCTCCAACCTGGTGCCGACCGAAGCACTTCACATCAGTCGTGACGCCTTGGTCATTCCGATGTTCGGTAGCAGCATTCGTTTGCAGGAATTGGATATAACGGCGGGGGTAATCGCCGCGTTACTGGTTGGGCTTTTGGCCTTGTTCTTCCAAAAAACACCGGTGGGTCGGGCACTTCGCGCAGTAGCGGACGATCACCAGGCCGCGCTGTCAATCGGCATCCCGCTACAATGGATGTGGGTAGTTGTTTGGTCGGTCGCGGGCCTCGTGGCGTTGGTCGCAGGCATCATGTGGGGCGCCAGTAGCAGCGTCGATTTTAGTCTTGTCTTGATAGCGCTTAAGGCGCTCCCGGTTTTGATCCTCGGCGGGTTCACCTCGGTGCCGGGTGTAATTATTGGCGGGCTAATCATTGGCATCGGTGAGAAAATTGCGGAGATTTATTGGGGTGATGCTCTTGGCGGTTCCATCGAAGAATGGTTCGCATATGTTTTGGCCCTTTTCTTCCTGATGTTCAGGCCTCAGGGTCTATTCGGCGAAAAGATCATTGAGAGGGTTTAGGCTATGATTTATCGCGAAGCGGGCCAAATAAAAACAAATTATGCGTCGGATCAGCAGATCTTTCCGATTGCTCAGGACCGTTGGGCTATTTACGCCTTTTTGGCCTTCCTATTCATCGTACCGCCCCTCTTTGCGTCAGATTATCATTACGAGGTAATTCTCTTCCCTGTGCTGTCCCTCGGCCTAGCCGCGCTCGGGTTGAACATCTTGACGGGTTATTGCGGTTTAATCTCGTTGGGAACCGGCGGTTTCATGGCTATTGGCGCTTATTCTGCATTCAAGATTACTACCGCATTCCCAGATTTGAATATCTTAATAGTGTTCCTGTGCGCTGGCCTTATCAGCGCAATGTTTGGCATTCTGATAGGACTACCGAGCTTACGTATCAAAGGCTTCTATCTAGCCGTGACGACGCTTGCTGCTCACTTCTTTGTGGAATGGGCAATCAATCGAATCGACTGGTTATCGGACTACAGCCCATCGCATACGATTGGTGGACCAAATCGTGATATGTTTGGAATTGCCGTCATGGGACCAAACGCAGACCCAGCAGCAAAGTATATGCTCATGCTGGTTGTTGTGGTCATATTGGCATTTATGGCGAAGAACTTAGTAAGAGGGCGTATCGGCCGAGCATGGATGGCTATTCGAGACATGGATATTGCGGCGGAACTAATCGGAATTAAGCCGCTGCCGACCAAGCTTTTAGCCTTTGCGGTGAGCTCCTTTTACGTCGGTGTCGCTGGTGCCATGTATGTGTTGATATACCTGGAAAGCGTTGACCCAGAAGCATTCGAGATTTTGACGACATCATTTCCGGTTCTGTTCATGATCATCATTGGAGGGCTCGGCAGTATCATGGGGTCGTTCATGGGGGCCGCGTTTATTGTCTTGCTGCCGGTCTTTTTGCGGAATTTGTTTCCTGTGATCGGTTTGGATGTGCCGTCGCATGTAATCCAACACATCGAGTTTATGTTTTTTGGTGGGCTTATCGTATTCTTCCTAATTGTAGAGCCGAATGGCCTGGCCCGTCTTTGGCAAATTGTTAAGGAGAAACTTCGTCTTTGGCCGTTTCCGCATTGATTGCTATACAAATTGGGAGCGTGTTAGAGTCGCAATAATAAAAAAAACTGAGGAAAATCATTTTCCAGGGAGGAACAAATGAAACTTAAGCACTTGATGAGTGTGTTATTGGCTGCTGCAGTGGCTGCCGGGTCATTCGCGGCGACGCCTGTTTTCGCGAAAGAGTCGATCTTCATCCCTGTTTTTAGCTACCGTACTGGCCCGTTCTCGCCAGGTGGCACAAAAGTCGCCAATGGCCATGTCGCTTACCTTAAGATGATCCAGAAGCGAGACGGAGGTGTTGAGGGGGTAGATATTAAATTCGAAGAATGCGAATTTGGTTATAAAACGGATCGTGGGGTTGAATGCTACGAGCGGATGAAAAGCAAGGGCAGCATAATCTCGCACCCGAACAGCACGGGGCTGACTTATAAACTGGTTCCGAAAGCTCCGGTCGACGAGATTCCGATCTTAACCATGGGCTATGGCATGTCTGGTGCTGCTGATGGTCGTTATTTTCCGTGGGCTTTTAATTTCCCGACGAGTTATTGGTCGCAGGCCTCTGCCTTCATTCAGTATGTTGGAAATGAGGTCGGTGGCACGGATAATTTGAAGGGAAAGAAAATAGGTTTGATCTTCCTGGAATCCGGTTATGGCCGCGAGCCAATTCCGCTGTTTGAGGCGCTTGGCAAGAAATTTGGTTACGAGTTTAAGCATTGGGCGGTCCCCGGTAAGCAAATGGCGGATCAACGCAGTCAGTGGCGTAAGATCACTCGCTGGAACCCGGATTACCTCTTCATGTGGGGTTGGGGCGTCATGAACCCGACGGCTGTATCGCGTGCACATGAATTTGGTTACCCGATGGATAAATTCATTGGCGTTTGGTGGTCTGGCGATGAGCTTGACACCAAGCCTTCTGGCGAGAAGGCAAAGGGTTATCGCGCTGCTACCTTCCACGCTCCAGGCACCTTCTCTGATATGCATAAAGACGTTCTTAAGCATGTTTATAATGGCGATATGGAAGCGGCTAAGAAGGATAGTTACGGCGATGTGCTTTATAATCGTGCGATGTTTAACGCGATGTTGATCGTCGAAGCTGCACGTACTGCTATCAAAAAATACGGCAAGAAAATCACCGGTAAAGAAATGCGCTGGGGCTTAGAAAACCTTAATTTGACCGAAGATCGTCTAGCCTCGTTAGGAGCCAAGGGATTTGGTAAGCCTATCAAGGTAACTTGTGCCGATCACGAGGGTAGCGGGCCAGTTTTATTCCAGGAGTGGGACGGTAAGCAGTGGAAGATCGTTTCAGATTGGGTCTCGCCGATGCGGGACATTGTTCGTCCGATGCTTGAAGAAGCGGCCGCTAAAGAAGCGAAGAAGTGGGATTACAAGAAGCGTACCGACTGTTAATTCGGCGGGCCGTGGATTGAATACTGAGAAACGAGCGGGATGCCGTTTTCGCTTATAGGCATCCCGCTTTTTCTCAAATTAATTTATTAGTTGAGTTCTTTACCAGAGTACGCAGCACTTATACGCGGAACCGAAGTCTATGAGTGGAAACGCCGAAACAATTCTGACCGTCAATAATATCGAGGTCATATACGATCATGTCATCTTGGTCTTGAAGGGTGTCTCATTCGGTGTGCCTAAAGGCGGCATTGTGACCCTTCTCGGAGCAAACGGCGCTGGTAAGACGACGACATTGAAGGCGATTTCCAATCTTCTTAAGGCGGAGCGCGGCGACGTAACCAAGGGCTCTATCGAGTATCTAGGTGAACGTGTCGATAGACTGACGCCACACGATCTCGTCAAAAAAGGGGTCGTCCAGGTGATGGAAGGACGGCACTGTTTCGAGCACCTGACGGTTGAAGAAAATCTCTTAACCGGCGCCTACACGCGATCTGACGGGCGCGCGAATGTTGAAGCGGATCTCCAGAAGGTCTACACCTATTTTCCGCGACTACGGGAACGCCGCCGGGCCCAGGCTGGATATACCTCTGGTGGTGAGCAACAGATGACGGCTATTGGCCGGGCGCTGATGGCGAAGCCGTCGATGATCTTGCTCGATGAGCCGTCGATGGGCCTTGCGCCGCAGCTGGTAGAGGAGATATTCGAGATCGTAAAGCAGCTCAACGAGAAGGAAGGCGTTACATTTTTGCTCGCAGAACAGAACACCAACATGGCGCTACGTTATGCGAATTATGGTTATATCCTGGAAAACGGCCGTATTGTAATGGATGGTGAAGCATCGATGCTGCGTGAGAACGAGGATGTTAAGGAATTCTATCTCGGCATTTCCAGTGGTGAGCGTAAGAGCTATCGCGATGCAAAATCCTACCGGCGTCGCAAACGCTGGCTTGCCTGACGCCGGAACTACACATGTCTGAATATTTTGACTCCCTGGAAACCCGCAGCCCGGAGGAACGGAATGCGGCGCAGATGACTGCATTGTCGAAGCAAGTTGCCCTTGCTAGGGGGACAGCGGGCTACTCAGTTGTGCTTGCCGACGTCGATCCGACCGTTGTAACGAGCCGTGAGGCGCTGGCGGCATTGCCTGTGACCCGTAAGAGTGAGCTGATCGAGCGGCAAACGCCAGGAGCGCCTCTAGGCGGTCTGAATGCAACGCCGATCGAAGGGTTGGCGCGCTTCTTTATTTCACCAGGTCCGATCGCGGAGCCGCAGGGCCGGCGTGGCGATTTTTGGCGTATCGCGCGTGCCTTGTTCGCTGCCGGCTTCCGGAAGGGCGACCGCGTCCACAATTGCTTTTCCTATCACTTTACGCCAGCTGGCATGATGTTCGACAGCGGTGCAATTGAGCTCGGGTGCGTCGTATTTCCAGGTGGCATTGGCCAGACTGAGCAGCAGGTTGCGGCGATGGTACATTTCAAGCCGTCGGCCTATGCGGGCACACCAGATTTTCTGAAGATAATACTTGAGAAGGGAGATGAAATCGGCGCCGATTTGTCTTCGGTGGAAAAAGCCTTGGTCGGCGGTGGTGCGTTGTTGCCACCGCTACGTCAAACCTATGCAGACCGCGGGATATCCGTCTTGCAATGCTATGGCACGGCGGATGTCGGCAATATCGCATACGAAAGCAAAGCAAGTGAGGGCATGATCCTCGACGAAGGTGTGATCGTTGAGATCGTCCGACCCGGCACCGGTGATCCTGTTCCGGAGGGCGAGGTCGGTGAAGTTCTGGTAACCATATTAAATGAGGATTATCCGCTGCTGCGCTTCGCGACAGGTGATCTGTCAGCTATTTTGCCCGGCCAGAGCCCATGTGGTCGCACGGGTCCTCGCATTAAAGGCTGGATGGGTCGCGCCGATCAACGCACCAAGGTGCGTGGCATGTTCGTCGATCCTGCACAAGTCGATCGGGTGCTAAAGGGCTACCCCCAGGTGGCGCGAATGCGTCTCGTGATTGGCGAGGAAGGCGGTCTTGATACCTCCACGCTCCGCTGCGAGACGTTGGAGAAAGGTGATGCATTCGCTAAAGATATCGCCGGTAAGTTTCAGGCTGAATGCAAGGTCCGTGCGACAGTGGAGCTTGTTTCTCCCGGCGATCTGCCAAATGATGGCAAGGTGATCGATGACGTTCGGCAATACGAGTGAGCGGTCGAATAATCGCAATGCCGCCTTAACTGTATCGCATATAGTTCGTGCTACTAATCTTTATTAATATTTACTGAGACCTGTCCTCTCAGAAGAGGCTGAATCTTACGGGCTATTGAATTATAGGCAAAGGGTCGTCCACTTCGACTTTAGTTGGTCGAACCCCCGCTGGCTGGCGGTCATTTATTTACTACCCGCCTAATATTTGCGGTTGGAACCAAAGCTGCGACAATGTGTTCCTCGCGCGTTTATTTTCAGCGTCTCTCTGTTATCTTTATATTCTTGAAACTTTGACTTTTAGACGACATGTATCCTCCGCTTTCCGGCGAAAACTTGATGTGCGTTCGCGGTGACCGATTGGTCTTCAATGGTCTTTGTTTCTCCGTTGGAGCGGGCTGCGTCTTAATGCTGACGGGAAGGAATGGCAGCGGCAAGACGAGCCTGCTACGTTTGATGGCCGGCATTATGGCACCTGCTGGAGGTACTCTCCGTTATTACGGCATCGATTGCCACGAAAACCCTAACGGGCATCGCGCGGATATACATTATGTGGCTCATTACGATGCGATAAAGTCGGCGCTTACAGTCCGAGAAAATCTTGCCTTTTGGGTAGAGTTGCATGGTGGTGGGGATGTCGATTCGGGACTAGATGCGTTTGGCCTTCTAGCGCTTGCGGAACTGCCAGCACAGTTTCTTTCGGCGGGGCAGAGGCGACGGTTGGTATTAGCGCGTCTTGCGGCGATCGACGCGGGTGTTTGGTTGCTCGATGAGCCAAGCGTCGCGCTCGATACCGCGTCCCTGGAGTCACTCCGTAACCTCATCGTGGGCCATTGCGCAGATGGTGGCGCTGTCATAGCTGCAACTCATTCGGATCTAGGCTTTACGGATGCGGTGACGTTAGACGTGTCGCACTTTGCACCGAAGGGGCAGGTCGCGCCATGATCCACGTTTGCAGCCACATTGTGCTCAGGGATCTGCGTCTGTCATTACGCCAGGGGCTCGATGCGGTAATTGTGCTGATGTTTTTCGTCATAACCGTAACGCTATTTCCACTCGGCGTGGGACCGGAACCAAATTTAATGATCCGGATGGGACCGGGTGTTATCTGGGTCGGGGCATTGCTCTCGACCATGTTGTCCCTCGACCGATTGTTCCAGCATGATTACTTGGATGGGTCGCTCGAATTGATGCTCCTCTCTCCTGTTCCAGTCGAGGCCATGGTTCTGGCGAAAGTTTTTGCGCACTGGATTTTGACCGGTCTGCCCTTGATTATTGTTTCGCCACTCCTGGCGGTATTAATGAACATGCCGGCGCAGGGATACGGCGTGTTGATCCTGTCAATGCTGCTGGGCACGCCGGTGTCTAGTTTTATTGGCGCCGTCGGCGGCGCGCTCACGCTTGGCGCGCGACGTGGTGGGGTGCTCGTCTCGCTCCTCGTTCTGCCACTATATATTCCCTTGTTGATCTTTGGCGTGTCTGCTGTTGACGCCGCTATCGGTGGACTACCTGTGGGGACAGCACTTTTGTTTCTCAGTGCGATGCTGGTGGCGGCGATTCCGCTTGCGACGTGGGCGACCTCGGCGGCACTGCGTCAGGCTTGCGAATGATGTTGAATTTTGCCATGTCCGAGTGCCAGAAATTTTCCGAGCGCCGGCTTAGAGAACGCATTATATAGAGACCATGCACCAATTAGCTAACCCAAATAGGTTCCTGCGTCTTGGCCGCGCGGTCTTGCCGTGGAGCGCCAGTCTGTCGCTCGTTTGTATTGGCGCAGGTCTTTATTTGGCCTTATTCGTCTCTCCTCCGGATTACCAACAGAAGGAAACCGTAAGGATAATGTACGTGCATGTTCCGTCCGCATGGATGGCGTTGTTCGTGTATACGTCGATGGCGATATCGAGTGCCTTGTCGTTGATCTGGAAGCATCCTTTGGCTGATTTGATTGCCAAGGCGAGCGCTCCTGTGGGTGTCGGTTTTACCTTTATCTGCCTCGCTACCGGCTCGCTCTGGGGTAAACCGATGTGGGGAACCTGGTGGGTTTGGGACGCTCGACTGACGTCTGTGTTGATTTTGTTCTTTCTTTATCTTGGCTATATCGCGCTGAACAATGCATTTGAGGATCCAGTGCGAGGGGCCAAAGCGTCTGCGGTGTTGGCATTGGTAGGCGCGGTTAATCTTCCGATCATCAAGTTCTCGGTCGATTGGTGGAATACGCTGCATCAGCCAGCGAGCGTGACCCGTCTTGATACGCCAGCCGTACATAGTTCGATGCTTTGGCCTTTGTTGTTGATGGCGTTTGGTTTCAGCTTGTTTTATTTGACGATATTGGTGCTCAGGGTACGTAGTGAAATCGCCGCGGCTAAAATTCGTAACATTCAACTAGCAGAAGCGGGTGGTTAGAGGCCATGGAGTAGAGATCTTGAGCGAGTTCTTCGATATGGGTGGGCACGGCGCATACATTTGGCCAGCATACGCGATCACAACCATAGTAATCGTCGGAATTCTAATTCAAACCTTACGGACAATGTGGCAACGAGAACTTAAACTTAAAATTCTTCGGCAAGAGCGACGCGGTGAAAAAGAGCAGGGCGAGGAATAGCTATGACGGGAAAGCCGCGCACACCAGTGACAATGCGCAAACGGCGACGGCTTTACATCGTGCTCGCCGGTCTGACCATGCTAGGGGTTGCAGCTGCGCTCGTGTTGACGGCGCTGGAGGACAACATCGTGTTCTTTCATAGCCCGAGTAATGTGAAAGCTAAGGCTATTGGACCGGGTCAGCATTTCCGGATGGGTGGCCTTGTTAAGAAAGGTTCGGTGGACAAGGTGGAAGACGGCCTTGTGACTAACTTCGAGGTCACCGACCTAGACCACTCCGTCAAAGTGTCATATCGCGGTATTCTGCCTGACCTCTTCCGCGAAGGGCAGGGAGTTGTAACAGAGGGCGCATTGCGGTCCGATGGTGTTTTCATCGCTCGCGAGGTACTTGCAAAACACGACGAGAACTATATGCCGCCAGAAGTTGCGGCCGCTTTGAAAAAATCGGGAAAGTGGAAACATTTGAATGGAGAGGGCGAAAAAAAATGATCGTCGAAATAGGTCATTTCGCGATGATCTTGGCACTCTGTGTAGCGATAGTTCAGGCGTCAGTACCATTGATCGGTGCCGCCCGTGGCGACCGAGGCTGGATGAGGGTCGCGGGTCCTACGTCGGTCGTGCAATTAGTGCTGCTTACGATTTCTTTCCTTGCTTTGACCTATGCTTACGTCACTAGTGACTTCAGTGTAAAGAACGTTGCGGCAAATTCGAATTCTTTGAAACCACTGATCTATAAGGTCAGTGGTGTTTGGGGCAATCACGAAGGATCGATGCTCCTCTGGGTGCTGATCTTGGCCCTGTTCGGCGCCATTGTT
This sequence comes from Pseudomonadota bacterium, assembly GCA_036337155.1. GTDB lineage: Bacteria > Pseudomonadota > Alphaproteobacteria > UBA8366 > UBA8366 > UBA6544. The sequence continues at coordinate 32,423 of JAYZET010000029.1, forward strand.
GCAGGTTTCGGCCAAAATTTACCGCCAGGGCTCAAGGCTCGCACGCTCTCCGTTCAGGCCATGGTATCCGTTGGCTTCCTGTTTTTCATCACCCTAACCTCGAATCCGTTCGAGCGTTTGGTGCCGGCTCCTCTGGATGGCCAGGGGCTCAACCCATTGCTGCAGGATCTTGGATTGGCGCTGCATCCGCCGATCCTTTACATCGGCTATGTGGGATTTTCGATATCTTTCTCCTTCGCTGTGGCGGCCTTGATTGAGGGCAAGGTGGATGCTGCTTGGGCGCGCTGGGTAAGGCCATGGACGTTACTTGCTTGGCTGTTTCTCACCGCTGGCATCGCATTGGGCAGCTGGTGGGCCTATTATGAGCTCGGTTGGGGTGGCTGGTGGTATTGGGATCCGGTCGAGAACGCGTCTTTTATGCCATGGCTGGTTGGCACTGCTCTCCTTCACTCGGCAATCGTCGTCGAAAAGCGCGATGCCTTGAAGAGTTGGACTATTTTGCTTGCGATCATCACCTTCTCGCTCAGTCTAATTGGTACTTTCCTGGTGCGCTCTGGTGTGCTGACCTCCGTCCACGCCTTTGCCACGGATCCGGATCGGGGCGTATTCATACTCGGTCTTCTTGTGATCGCGATTGGGGGCAGTCTTGCGCTTTACGCCTGGCGTGCGCCAGCACTGCAAAGCAGTGGACTGTTCCAGCCGATAAGTCGTGAAGGCGGGTTGGTACTCAATAACCTGCTACTGATGACGGCGACAGCCACGGTATTTCTTGGTACGCTTTACCCCCTATTTCTCGAAGCTTTTGGCGGTGAGAAAGTCTCGGTCGGGCCGCCTTTTTTCAACGCTACTTTCATTCCTCTAATGGTGCCACTGGTAGTCGCACTTGGGATAGGTCCGTTGCTACCGTGGAAACGAGCAGATATTGCAGGCGCGCTCGCGCGGCTCAAAGTGGCATTTTTCGCGGCAGGAATTGTTGCTCTGGTGACGGCCTACTTTACCTGGGGAAAATCCGTTTTGGGCGCGCTTGGAATTGGTCTCGCGGGATGGCTTGCCGTCGGTGTATTAATCGAGTTAGGCGAACGAATTGGCGTGGGTCACGCCACTGCTTCTGACGTACTTAAACGGGCCATTGGATTGCCACGGGCTGCATGGGGGATGACGTTGGCTCATTTTGGATTAGCGATTACCGTTGCCGGCATTACTGGAGCTGGGTTGTGGCAAGTGGAAAGCATCCAAATCATGAAACCCGGCGATACCGTCGTGGTGTCCGGATACGAGTTCAAATTTGATGGTGCGGATCGTGTTCGTGGGCCCAATTACGCCGCTGAGCGGGGCCGTTTTACTGTTAGGGATCGTGGTAAGGTTTTGACTGTTTTAGAGCCGGAGCGCCGCCGATATTTAGTCTCGGAACAGGATACGACAGAAGCAGCCATTCTCACCACTGCTATGTACGATCTCTACGCCGTGCTAGGTGAACCCAATGGCAAGGGTGGTTGGACGACTAGGCTATACTACAAGCCGCTCGTGCCCTGGTTATGGATCGGTTCCCTCGTCATGGTGTTTGGCGGTATCGTATCTCTAACCGATCGCCGTTTGCGTATTGGTGCACCTTCGCGTCGTCGCGTTGATGGCATTGCTCCAATGCCCGCGGAGTAGTCCGTCTCGTGAAACAGCTGTTCTTTCTCTTCCCACTCGCCGTTTTTCTTGGAATGGCGGTTTATTTCGCGATGGGTTTGACCAAGGACCCGAGGATAATTCCCTCGGCTTTGATCGATCAACCGGTTCCAAACTTCGAACTGCCGCCGCTGAGGTTGGGGAAACCGGGTCTTGCGACAGGAGACTTGAAAGGGGAAGTTGCGATCGTCAACATTTTTGCGTCTTGGTGTGTCCCTTGCCGGGCGGAACATCCGCTTTGGATGAAACTTTTCGAAAGTGAAGAAGTGACCATCCATGGTATAAATTGGAAGGATCAACGCAAGGCCGCCGTAAGTTGGTTAGTGGAACTCGGGGATCCTTATTCGCACATCGGGTTCGACATCGAAAACAAGGCGGGGATCGAATGGGGCGTTTATGGTGTGCCGGAAACCTACGTAATCGATCGCGAAGGCCGCATTCGATATAAGCATGTAGGCCCTTTGTTCGAGGAAACTTACAAAACAGTGATCGAGCCTTTACTGAAGGAATTGCGTGGATGATCTGGGCCATGATTCGCTCTGTAGCTGTTTTGATTTTGCTGGCGGGGAGCGTCTTGGCAGTTGAGCCGAACGAGGTTCTAAATGACCCCGCTTTGGAAAAACGGGCGCGTGCTTTGTCAAAGGACATCCGTTGCCTTGTTTGTCAGAACCAATCAATTGATGATTCAAACGCGGATTTGGCGCGCGATCTGCGCGTTTTGGTGCGCCAACGTCTCAAAAAGGGGGACAGCGATAAGGAAATTTTTGACTACCTGGTTAAGCGTTATGGCGACTTCGTTTTGCTTAACCCGCCAGTCAAATCTTCGACCTATTTTCTTTGGTTTGGACCCATTGGGATCTTCCTACTTGGTTTGGTTGGGCTAGTAGTATTCTTCAAGATGCGTCACCCAGGATCTGACCGGAAAGTGGTCGGATTGAATGCTGATGAGGAACGCCGGATCAACGCCCTGCTCAGGGATGGTGACGGCGGATGATTTTCTGGATCATTGTTGTTATTCTTCTGTTGCTTGCAGTCGCAGCCGTCGTATGGCCGTTGGTACAAGGAAGGCACGATGTCCGGGACGAGGCGGACTTTGACATCGAAGTGTTTCGTGACCAATTGGCAGAGATCAGCCGCGAGTTGGCCGACGGCCGGCTCGACTATGCAGAGGCAGAAGCCGCTAAGGCGGAAATTAGTCGCCGTATATTAGCCGCTGATGGCGCCCGTAAGAGGGCTGCCGTTGTTACTCGCGGGCACCCGGCCGCTGCCGGCGTATTAGCCGCGTTGCTTGTGGGCAGCACAATTGTCGTCTATCTCCAGGTCGGTGCTCCTGGTCAACCGTCCCGACCTTTCGCGGAGCGAGAGGAAGAACGACAGCAACGAGTGGCGGAACAGCAAGGCGGCCGTATGGACCTTGCGGTAGTCGCAGAACGTCTGAGGAAGCGACTTGAACGAAATAGCGAGAACCCTCAAGGCTGGCAGCTATTGGCCCGAACATACATGACCATGGGTAATTTCAAGTCAGCTGCCCCTGCCTACGCACGTTTGATCGACCTCAAACCTGCGATCGATGGCGTCTATGCAGCCTATGGTGAGGCATTAGTACTCTCGGCGGATGGCTCCGTCACGCCAAAAAGCCTCGAAGCCTTCCGCAAGGCGCTCGACCGCGACGCTAAAGAGCCAACGGCGCGCTTTTATATGGCGTTAGCCAGTTGGCAGACGGGCGAACACCGTGAGGCCTATGATGCTTGGTTCGCGCTGCTTGCGGAATCGCCGTCCGACGCACCTTGGGTTTCTGTGACCCGTCAGCGATTAGAGGAGGCTTCGGAAAAGCTTGGTCTCGATCTTGCGGCGTTGCCGCAACCATCTCCGACCAGGCCACCGAAACCCGCGCAAGGTCTCAACGGCCCGTCCCAAGAAGAAGTGGCTGCCGCACAACAGATGTCGCCCGACGACCGTCACAATATGATTCGCGGAATGGTCGCCGGACTTGCCGAGAAACTCGATGAAAACCCTGATAATTTCGAGGGCTGGTTGCGGCTAATCCGATCGTACAGCGTCCTAGGTGAGACGAAGAAGGCCAAGATAGCGTTCGATAATGCTATGGCTCAATTCGCGAATGCACCCTTTGTTAAAAGTCAGTTGCAGGCACTTGCCGGTGAAATTGGTTTAGTTGAAGTAGCAGGCGCTTCGCCACGTGGCCCTTCTGCTGAAGACATCCGCGCGGCTCAAGACATGAGCGTGGAAGACCGGCGCGAGATGATTGCAGGTATGGTTGAGCGGCTTGCCGCCAAGCTTAAGGAAAATCCGAGCGATTTGCAGGGCTGGGTTCGTCTTGCGCGCTCCTATAACGTACTCGGGAAATCGGAAGATGCGCGTGACGCGATGGCGAAAGCATCGGCGTTGGCGCCGGATAATATAGATATCCTTACGCTATATGCACGGTCGATTCGCAAGGCTGCCGGTAATAAGCCAACGACGGAATCCGTTGCGGTCATGCAAATACTATTGAAGCTTGCTCCCACAAATGTTGAAGCACTATTTTTCGTAGGACTAGCGGCCGCTGGGGCCGGTGATTCGGCGGAGGCACGTCGTCTCTGGCAGAAGGCGCAGGCTGGTGTTCCTAATGGCTCGGACGAGTACAAGGCGCTTCAACGCCAGATTGACGGGTTACCGAAATAATCCCTCCTTCGTCCATAGCGCCGTGTCGCCTATGTTTATTCCCAATTGAAATTTGTCCAGGAGACCGGAAATGGGATCGCAACTCGTTGACTATTTGCTCTATGAAAAAGAGGATAACGGTATTCTCTGGATCAAGTTCAACCGTCCTGAGAAGATGAATGCATTGTACGGCACGGCCGAAGGGAACGGCACCGTCGCTAAAGTTGGCGAATACATGCGTTCTGCTGACGATGATCCTGACATCCGAGTAATTGTGCTGACTGGGGTAGGGCGAGGGTTTTGTTCGGGTGCTGATCTCAAGGAGCGCCCGAGTGAAGACGAGATTGGTCCCAACGTCAAAGGTGCGCGCGGGCTGCACGAAGGCCCCGATGCGATGCGTCAGCATTTTTATCATGGGTTTACCAAGTTACACCGGGATATCTCGATAATCCGGAAACCGACGATTGCCATGATCAACGGTGCTGCCGTCGGCTCGGGAATGGACATGTCTCTACACTGCGACATCCGTATCGGTTGTGAGAACACTAGGTTCATCGGCTATCAGCAGGCGGGCCAAATCATGGAGAACGGCGGTTCCTATTACTTACCCAAGATGGTAGGCCTCGGGCGCGCTTTAGAATTCGCCTATACCGGTTCACTCAATGCGGAACGCGCCTACGAATGGGGCTTACTCAACCACCTCATAAGTTCTAAGGAATTGGAAACTTTCACACGCGATCTTTGCCATCGGATCATCGCGATGCCGCCGCTCGTGCAATGGACAAGTAAGCGGATCATGCGTGCGGCGCTGGATAGCACTCTCGAAACGACGATGGTATTGACGTCCAATGCTGGCGGCATATTACAAAGCTCGGATGACGCCAAGGAAGCCCGCCTTGCCTTCGTCGAGAAGCGGAAACCTACTTTTAGAGGTATTTAAGCCGTGAGGTTTCGTCCGAGAAAATCCAGTACCTTTCCCCAAGCATCCTCGCTAACGTTCTCACGGTAGTTATCCTTGCTGTTAAATGACTGGAAAGCGTGGCCGGCACCGTTATAGCGATGGAACTCATAGTCGATTCCTTCGTTTTTTAATGCGGCTTCGTAATCATCGACATTTTCCGGTGATGGGTTCTGATCGTCGTTACCAAAATACCCAGCTACCGGACATTTAATGTTCGCCGCAAGGTCTATCGCCGGCGGCGTATCTGGACCCATTTGTAGTTGCACCCGGCCGCCATAAAAAATGGCGCAAGCCTTCAAATTGGATAGATGACAGGCACCAAGCCAGGCGACGCGCCCGCCCCAGCAATGACCGACGATGCCGATGCGGGACCCATCGACGCTGTCTTCTAAGCACAAATGATCAAAGGCAGCCTCAAGATCGAGCTTAGTCCAGTCGTCGCGGAATTCGTTCCGCTTGATCTGGATGTCGTCGGATTTAGGCCACCAGTGAAATATAAAAGGCACCGCCACCGCATATCCGTTCGCGGCGTAGCGCTCGGCGGTCTTAATCGTAAATTCATCATTTTCGATTCCCGTATGCCCGACTGGGATATGCTGCGCCAGCACAATGCCCGGATGGGGACCGTCGTCATTGGGCTTGTACATGAATATCTCCATGGAACTTTCATTAACTGACACGGTGTCTATCCAATGTTGCATATGGACGTTCCCTCGGTTGGTTTTTGGTGGTCTAAAATCTTAGCTACTGCAGTGACCGATCTACAGCGTTTAAATTCGCAATGCAAAAAGGCGGTACGGAGACCGCCTGTTTCTCTGCTTGTTAACTTTAGGCAGAGCCGCACTTTCCAGAGTGCTATTCTAGCACAAGATCAATCTAATCGGTATCAACAGGTTTGAAGGTCGGCGTAGTAATTTGCATAGCCTTGGAAAGCGCATTTGCCGTGGTTAAAAAAATGGAAGGATTCGTGGCTAAATTAACGGCCTTGGGCGGCGGATCAGGGGATTCACGTGAAATTTATGAGCATTGGGCGCCGACCTACGAACGTAACTTGCAGCAAGAATACGGTTATATTGCTCCACAAATAGCAGCAGACACATTTGCCAAATATTGTACTGACCGGAATGCACAAATTTTGGACTTAGGATGCGGAACGGGATTAGTAGGTAAAGAGCTCTTCGAGCGTGGCTTCAGCAAACTTGATGGGCTCGATATTTCGACAAATATGTTAGATGTGGCTCGTCGTAAGGGGGTTTATAAAAATCTTCTTATTGGCGATATGACACAGACGTTGGATTTGGGTGGAAAGATTTATGATGCTGCGATAGGCGTAGGCTGTTTTGGTGGAGGTCACATAGGGACTGAACACATCCTTGGTATAATTGGTTCCGTGCGATCTGAAGGCCTCCTAATATTCTATATTAACGGTATCCCCTACGAGCAGGACGACTATCAGTCACACTTTAGGTCGCTCGAAGCTACTGGAGAATGGAATTTACTCCTTCTTGAAAAGTCTAACTACATGCAAAAGATAAATCGTCCGGGATGGGTCGCCGTTGGAAGGAAAGCCTAGTTCGTGTTTAGAATGAATGATTAGTTTTGATGGGTGTAAGTCTTTCTGAAGGAGTATTTATCTGGGATGCACATGCCGGTTTTGAACTGAGTTGTGTTGACGATCTAGATATTCTTCAGACTTGGAAAAATGCGGGTATAAATTTCGTCTCTATTAATGTTGGTTATGACGTCAATGAGTGGCATCAAACCATTGAAGGACTTTCCTATGCGCGCGCTTGGCTAAGCGAAACCGATGGCTACCGATTTGTAGGCACTGTCGAAGAAATTGACGCGGCTGTTGCAGATACCGAGATGGCCGTCGCCTTCGATATAGAGGGTGCTAATGCACTCAATGAATCTATAGAAATGGTGCAATTATACTACGATCTTGGCGTCCGTCAGATGCTATTCGCATACAACATCAATAACGCGGCAGGTGGTGGCTGCCACGATGAGGATAGTGGCTTGACCGAATTTGGTCGTTCAGTTGTGAATGAGATGAACGATGTTGGAATGATCGTCGATTGCTCACACTGTGGATATAGAACGACATTGGAAATTATGGACTGCTCCAGAGATCCGGTTGTCTTTTCTCATTCAAATGCACGGCAGCTGTGGAATCATGAGAGAAATATTTGGGATGATCAAGCGATCCGTTGCGCAAATACAGGTGGCGTCGTAGGCGTAAATGGAATCAGCCAATTTATTGGCGATGGCGACTTAAGAATTTCATCCTTGATGGCCCATATAGAGTATTATTTGTCCTTGATCGGAGCCGAACATGTGGGAATTGGGCTCGACTATTTTCATCAGTCGGAGACGGGGTCCGGTTTTGAAGAGACCGTTTCGGAAAATGTGACTTATTGGCCAAAACATCAGTATCAAAGTCGAAATCTTCGTTGTGTGGACCCATTTCAAATAATTGTAATTGCGGAAGAATTACTCCGGCGGAATTATCATGAAACGACAGTTCAAAAAATTTTAGGTGGTAATTTTAGGCGCGTTGCAGAGCAAGTTTGGAAATAGAAGGCCATGAAACATGGGAAAAGGGCCAAGTTATCCTGCAGAACTTATCAATTGCCTCGAGGTTTTTTGGGGTAAAGGCTTCTTATCTCCAGGCGGGCCCCAAGAAGTTTGCGAAATTTTGAAAGGTATTCCACTTAGTGGTAGGTCTATTTTGGACATTGGATGCGGCATCGCAGGACCCGCAATCGTTATGGCCCGTGATTTAAATGCTCAAAAAGTTTTTGGAATTGATGTAGAGCCTCAAGTCATAGAGCGAGGGACGCTCAATGTTATAAATGCTAATTTAAGAACCGAAATAGAACTAAAATTAATCAAACCAGGTCTCCTACCGTTCTCTAACGAAGAATTTGATGTTGTTTTTAGCAAGGATTCCCTGATCCACATTGAGGATAAGGCCCAATACTTCCAAGAAATTTTACGCGTCTTGAAACCTGCGGGCATATTTGCAGCAAGTGACTGGCTAGCTAGTGATAATTCCGGCGAGTTACCTGAATTCAAAAAATGGATCGAAACTTCGCCTCATAAATTTGCGATGCAGACTAAAGTTCAAGCTGAAAACGCGATGCGCGAAGCTGGGTTCGCAAACGTTTTGGCAAAAGACAAGAACGATTGGTACGTAGATTTGTCTTTAGTTGAACTTGAGCGTATGGAAGGACCTCTTCGCGAGAAATTCCTTAAAGTTTGTGGCGAGGATGGCTACCAAGAAATTCTCAAAATTCGTCGTGTAAACGCAGAGGCAGCAAAATGCGGCGGATTAAGACCGACGCATCTGCGGGGTTCCAAATTATAAAATTCTGACCGTTATTGGTATTGATATAAGATTGACTTATCCACATCGGCTAAATTTCTTTTTCCGCATAAACCCATGGTTAAATCGAGCTCCTTTTGGAGAATTTCCAAAGTTTGAGTAACCCCGTCCTTTCCATTCGCGCCAAGACCGTAAAGAAATGCACGACCAATTAACGTTCCCTGAGCCCCTAAGGCGACCGCTCGAAGTATGTCCTGACCGGTTTTAATACCGCCATCTATCCATACCTCACATTTATCCCCAACCGCGTCTAAGATTGGCGGTAAGGCACTAATTGATGAAATAGTACCATCCAATTGGCGACCCCCATGATTAGACACAACAATAGCATCTGCCCCAATGCGAATGGCCGCCTTCGCGTCTTCTTTATCCATTATTCCTTTGATGATAAGTTTTTTGTCCCATAATTTTCGTAATTCGGCCACGTCTTCCCAATTCAGGCTTGGGTCAAATTGGCTACTGGTCCAATCAGATAAAGATGACATGTCATCGACACCTTCAACGTGTCCAACAATGTTTCCGAATTGCCTTCGTTTAGTTTGCAACATGCAAAGACACCAAGATGGCTTAGTAAGTAGGTTAACCATATTACTGATAGTCATCTTTGGAGGTGCGCTGAGGCCGTTACGCAGGTCTTTGTGCCGCTGTGCTAAAATTTGAAGATCGAGGGTTATCATTAGAGCTGAACAATTAGCGGCTTTAGCCCGTTCTATAAGTCTCCGTATAAAATCTCTGTCGCGCATTACATACAATTGAAACCAAAATGGTTTCGATGTGTTAGCTGCGACATCTTCGATTGAACAAATCGACATAGTCGAGAGTGTAAAAGGAACGCCAAATTCCTCGGCAGCTTTTGCTGCTAAAATTTCCCCGTCTGCGCGTTGCATCCCCGTGAGCCCCGTTGGTGCGAGGGCTACCGGGATTGGCAGATCCTGTCCTAACATGGCCATCCTGGTGCTGCGATCACTTACATCGAAACCGACCCGTTGCCGCAGTTTTAAATCTTTAAAATCTTCTTCGTTCGATCGATAAGTAGATTCTGTCCATGAGCCAGCATCTGCATAGTCATAAAACATGCGTGGTACTTTCCGCATGGCCAGTTTCCGCTGATCTTCAACACAAGTTATTACTGGCATAAGACAACCTTGGGATAACCTATCCTACACCCTACTATGACAGCGTTATCCTACTAAATACAACGGTATCAATCTGCTGCCTGATAGCTCTGGGTTAGCGCTTCAAAGACCGAATTTGTGCTCCCTATGACACCAGTGTGACAGAATATTGCAGTGAGACCCCGAGATACCGGGGGGCACGGGGGAACACATAAAAGACGATTGTGACAAAAGACCCCTACGAATTTTTTGCCAAATTCAAAGCGGCCGCCCGTCGTATCAAGGTCAGTCGACAAGTGAACCATATGATGACACCAAGCATTGAAATTGTCTGAAGAGGCCACCCGATAACAAAAAGCCACACATTAATTTCTTCATACGTGATACCGAAAAATTCAGCCCAAGTGTAAAGCCACCGAACTGCCAAATTGAACGTATAGTCAATCCAAAGGATACCGCTGTTTGCCATAGTTGCCTCGCAATTTTGCACGCTAAAGTCTTATGAGTTTAAAGCGGCAACAACGCGGCATCATTGGGTTCAATCCTCGTTTCTAATCGGTTCAGAGTTTCAATTTGTAATGCAAATAAGCATGCATATGCCTACCCGTCTCATATGGGCCGCAATAAAGTTGTCGGTGTCGCCGGTGCCCTGATTGACATCGACAAGTTTTATTAGTGGATTCAGCGGAGGATGAATTATGTGAACGAGCACTCAGACTTTTGGGGAGGTTTTAATCCTCATGAGGGCAGATTATTTTTTCCTGTTTTCTGGGGATCGTTGTGGTGGAGATGAGCGGAATCGAACCGCTGACCTTCTGATTGCGAACCAGACGCTCTCCCAACTGAGCTACACCCCCACAACGATTACGAACCTAATAAACCTACTCTAAAAATAGATCAATAACATCCGAAAGAACGATGTGTGTATTAACAATTTTAGTACTTGCAAATACACATATCGCTCACATGACTGGTTTAGCGCCCATAACCTATTAAAAAAATATGAGAAAACTTTACCTTGCGAACCAGACGCTCTCCCAACTGAGCTACGGCCTCAGGATTGGACCGGCGCGGGCGGGCTGGCGAATATGTTGACCTCGTGCTTTCATATCAAGCGGATCGGGGGACTTACAAGGCTTGCCCCGCTTCCGACTTGTTCTGTACTCTGGCGCAGCCCAGTCATTCATCACTTTCGGATATGCCATGCAATCCCTGCTGTTTTTACTAACGGCCGTCATCGAGCTTTATATCTGGATTGTTCTTATCCAGGTTATTTTGAGTTGGCTGGTGGCATTCAACGTCATCAACATGCGGAACCAGTTCGTCTATACAATGGGCAACATGTTCTATCGCCTGACGGAACCAGCCTTGCAACCAATTCGCCGCTTCGTCCCGAACCTCGGTGGCATCGATATATCGCCGGTAATTCTGATCTTGCTGTTGTATTTCGTTCAGAGTCTGTTGCACGAGTACTGGCCGCGAGGTTGAGCCAGCGATGGAACAGCTTGAGGGTTAAGAGTTGGATGATGTGATTGAGAGTCTAGCGGACACGCTGGTGCAAGACGGTCATGCTAGTAGGATACGTGACGACACTAGAGCTGCCGGCAGGGGGCTGACTTGCAGCCTATTTGTGGGGAGGAGGGTATGGTGAAGGCGGAAATTATCGATGGCAAGGCCTTCGCGGCCAGCCTACGTGGACGAATCTCTGAGTTCGTCTCAACACTTAAGGCAGAGCATGGCCTTATGCCGGGACTTGCGGTCGTGCTGGTTGGTGAAGATCCGGCGAGCCAGGTTTACGTCCGTAATAAAAACAAGGCGCTAGTCGAAGCTGGTATGAACGGCTTTGAGCACGTTCTGCCGACGGAAACGACGCAGGATGATCTCATCGACTTGATCGACAAGCTTAACCATGATGCCGCTGTTCACGGCATCCTGGTGCAGTTGCCGCTCCCGGAGCACATCGAAGAACAGGCAGTAATTGATACCATCGCGTCGGAAAAGGATGCCGATGGCTTTCACGTCGTCAATACGGGTCGTCTTGTCACAGGTGGAACCGCCATAGCGCCGTGCACACCCTTGGGCTGTTTGATGTTGTTACGCGATCGCTTCGGTGACCTCTCCGGGAAAGAGGCTGTAATCGTTGGTCGCTCCAATATCGTCGGTAAGCCAATGGCTCAATTACTGCTCGACGCGAATTGTACGGTGACGATCTGCCATTCCCGGACTGTTGATTTGCCCGCTGTTTGTCGCCGAGGTGATATTTTGGTTGCCGCTGTAGGTCTTGCGGAGATGATCCGAGGCGATTGGATTAAACCTGGTGCGGTGGTGATCGATGTGGGTATCAATCGTGTGCCTAAACTTGGTGAACACGGGAAGACACGGCTTGTCGGCGACGTCGCATTCGATGAAGCGCAAGGGGTCGCCGGTGCCATCACGCCTGTGCCTGGGGGCGTCGGGCCGATGACTATCGCCTGCTTGCTGGCAAATACGGTGACGGCCGCTTGTTGGCAGTGCGGAATCGAACCGCCGTCGTTCTAGTCTGGCAGTCGACTAGGTAAGGTGACGAACGCGGCGATTATCATGGCGCCACCGCCGATCATGAAAAGAGTTTCGTAACCACCGGTAATTTCTGACAGGTAGGGCATGGCCAATCCACCGGAAGCCGCGCCGCAGGCGTTTGCCAGAATGGTCGCGCGCATCATCCGGGGCATGCTTGTGGCGGAGCCCATCTCGCGCGCTCGGGCGGCCATGATCGATGCAAGGCCGGGCTGTCCCCCATAAAGGATCGACGAGAGCCAGAGCACTAAACCAATAGCGAGAAAAGCAGGGCCACCGACGCCACATCCAAGCAGGATGAAAACAATCAGTAGGGTGGGCGAAATGCCAATCCGTGTTGCAAGTGCGGCGGTGGCAAGCGGACCGAGGAATGCCGACAGGCCGACAACGCTCCAATGCCAGCCGGCCGCATCCATCCCGAGGCCGACGTCACGCACCAGGAAGTCCACCCAGTAAATAGTGTGGGGAACGATCCCGAAGGAGAAGAGAAAATTGGCGGCAACGAGACCGCGCCATGGCCAGTGCTGCGGCAATGCCACATCTGCGGTGGATAGCCCGGTCGGCAGAATATCTGCAACCCTCCAGCCCCAATGGGCAGCAATAGCGGCGCAAAATCCAACAGCAGCAAAGCCAATCCAGGCCCAGGCGATGCCTTGTTCCAACAGCTGGGGCGCGAAAAGGCCAGATAGAAATATACCTAAGCCAACGCCGGCATAGACATATCCCGCGGCGATGGAACGTTTCTTGGGAGGTGCGGCGGCTGTAGCGAAGGCTAAACTCTGCACCATGATTAGTCCGGCGATCGCGCCTAGAATTGAACGCCAAAATGCGAGCCAAAAGAATCCACCAGGCAGGATACAGGCTGAAAGTGCGATCACCCCCAACCAGACGGCCCCTGGCAATAGAATTCTTATGGAGACCGAGTTGCGGAGCCGCTCGGCAAAATAGGCACCAATAAAAAAGGCTGCGAGATTGAAGCCCCCAACGTAGCCAGCTTCGAGCTCACTGAGCTGACCTGATTCAATCAGCGGCGGCAGCATTGTCGTGTAGGAGAACCGGCCCATCGCAATACCGACGAACATCGCGGCTCCACCGCCTATGGCGATGCGCCGCCAATTGTCGACGCCATCTTCGGCAGGGCTCATCCGCCTTCCTTCAGACGAAGCCGGTAGACGCCCTTAAAGTTGTTTGGATCGACGGGTTTTCCCTTGTGGATAATTTCGATCCGGCCGGACCGGGCAAGGTGGATTGCTTGCTGGCGCACGGCATTGAGATAGCGTCGCCACAGGTCGGTCGGGCTGTTGCCCTGACGATGGCTTTCCGCAAAAGTGCGAGCCGCTTGCATTGGCGAGATGCTCTTGCCCGGACCCGCATCTGTAAGCAGGTTCAATATCGCCACTGCGACAGGATCGTTTTTTTTAGCTGTCTCCAATTCAGCGGAATTTTTGGCGTCGGTCATGTAAGCTCCTTAGCATGAATTTTTACCATAAGCCCAATCTGGAAATTCTATGATCGAGACTAACCAACCCCTTTTATTTGCAACCGTGACCTTTGCCCTAACGACTTTAACCTAGGTGACGAAGGAATATGCCGCCGCGGCATATCTCAAATTTTGGGCACAGACCATTGTGCTGCCTCATATTCCAGCCGCAATCGTGCCGATTGCCTGCATCCTTGTCATTGCTGGCGTCTCCACATGTAACATGTCCCCCCGCTGGCGGTGAGACGATGTCGACCGAAGATAACGCGCCGCAAGGCATCGTGACGGTGACGCGGCATCCGTTGTTGTCGGGATGTGCACTTTGGGCGCTGGCGCATCTCGTCCCGGACGGTGGATTGGCGGGCTTTTTTTTGGGGGGTGGGGGGGTAGTTTTTTGTCGCTTGCAGGGATGTTCCACATCGATCTCCACCACCAAGCGACCATGGGTGCCAAATGGGGGCCGATTGCGTTGACTACGTCAGTTATTCCGTCCTTGGCTTGTATGCAAGGTCGCGCGAAGTTTGATCGGAAGGGTATCGGTCTCCCTCGGTTTTTAGTTGCAATTGCGCTCTACGCGCTGTTGCTGAGATCGCGCGAATAACCGATCGTGGTGTCCCCCCTTACAGGTGGGTTAATTATCCACCACGCCTTTGCGCTAAGCGAAGCCGCAAAGCGTTCAACTTTATGAATCCCTCTGCGTCGCGCTGATCGTATACGGCATCTTCCTCGAAGGTGACATGTTCCAGGCTGTAGAGACTTTCGGAGCTGCTACGACCGATTGTGTGAATCCCTCCCTTGTAGAGCTTGAGTTGGACGGTCCCGGAAACGTGCTCCTGGCTTTTGTCAATTAGTGCCTGCAGCATCTCGCGCTCTGGCGAGAACCAGAACCCATTGTAAATTAACTCTGCGTAGCGCGGCATCAATTCGTCTTTGAGGTGGGCTGCGCCTCGGTCAAGGGTGATCGACTCTATCCCGCGATGTGCAGTGAGTAAGATTGTACCGCCTGGCGTCTCATAGACGCCGCGGGATTTCATTCCCACGAAACGATTCTCTACGAGATCGAGGCGGCCTATGCCATTCACTCCACCGATATTGTTTAGCTTAGTCAAGAGCGTTGCCGGCGACATTGCCTCACCGTCGACGGATACTGCGTCGCCCTTCTCGAAACCAATCTCGACATATGTTGGCGTATCGGGGGCCTCTTCCGGTCTAACACTGCGGGAAAAGACATATTCAGGTGCTTCATCGGCGGGGTTTTCCAAAACCTTTCCCTCTGCTGAGATATGCAGCAGGTTTGCGTCGAC
This sequence comes from Pseudomonadota bacterium, assembly GCA_036337155.1. GTDB lineage: Bacteria > Pseudomonadota > Alphaproteobacteria > UBA8366 > UBA8366 > UBA6544. The sequence continues at coordinate 47,562 of JAYZET010000029.1, forward strand.
GGAAAATGGCGCCTCGCCCCGCTTGTCCTTTGGCACGGGTATTTGATGTTCTTCCGCGTATTCGATGAGCCGGGTGCGGCTAGTCAGATCCCATTCGCGCCATGGCGCAATTACCTTGATATCGGGGTTTAGGCCATAATATCCAAGTTCGAAGCGGACCTGATCGTTGCCCTTTCCAGTGGCTCCGTGGGCGACGGCATCAGCGCCTGTCTCCGCGGCGATCTCAATTTGGCGTTTGGCGATTAGCGGCCGTGCTATAGAGGTGCCAAGGAGATAAACACCCTCGTAGACAGCGTTTGCGCGAAACATCGGAAAAACGAAGTCGCGCACGAACTCCTCGCGGAGATCCTCGACATATATTTCCTTCACGCCAAGCATCTCCGCCTTCTGACGGGCTGGTTCTAGTTCCTCACCCTGACCGAGGTCGGCGGTGAAGGTGACTACCTCGCAATTATACACGTCCTGCAGCCAGCGCAGGATGACGGATGTGTCGAGGCCACCCGAATAGGCTAATACGACCTTCTTGACGTCCGATTTATCGTCGGTCATGAGGCTCTCCCGACCCTGTGATGATTCCCAGCAGCGGGCGGGGAGTATAGGGTTTTAAGGGCGCTCGGCAAGCGCTTGCAATGATAGAAAAATCCGGATTAGGTGTCGTTAAACAAGCGGTGGACGTAACCCGATTGACAGGGAGATCTTTGATCATGGCACAATTGACCGAGGAACAACTGGCGGCGTTGGCGGCGTTAGACACTCCTACTGTCTGCAATGCATTGGAGATTGTAGCTCCTGAACGCCGTGGCTTTGGCTATACGACCAAGCCTCTTGTCTCCTCCGGGCCAGAGCTCCCGCCCATTGTAGGTTACGCGCGCACGGCCCGGATCCGCGCCAAGACACCGCCGCAGCGTGATGTGGCAGTGATGAAGCAGCAGCGTCTCGAATATTACAGATATATTGACGAAGGGCCGAAGCCGTCTGTGACGATTATTGAGGACTTGGATGAACCGGCCGGGTTTGGCGCTTTCTGGGGCGAAGTGCAATCGAATATCCACAAGGGTCTTGGTTGCCTCGGTGTGGTGACCAGCGGCAGCGTGCGTGATATTCCGGATTGTGCTGCAGGGTTCCAGATGATTGCTGGCTCCTTCGGTCCGTCGCACGCCTGGGTGCACCTGGTCGATTTTGACACCGAAGTCTCAGTCCATGGCATGGACGTAGCGCCGAATGACATTGTCCACGCTGACCAACATGGCGCCGTGGTGATCCCGTTCGCCGTGGCCAAGGAGGTTCCGGTCGCTGCTGCAATGATCGCCCGCAAGGAAGCAGTAACGATAGGCGCCGCCCAAGAGCCCGGCTTCAACTTCGGGCGTCTGAAACAAGCTATGGGCGATGCTGAAGACGTACACTAGGTAACGAGTGGCATGAAAGTCGGTGTTTGCATTACTCTTTCCGAGAATGGGATTGATCGAGACCAGCTAGTCGAGGGGGCGCGACTGGTCGAGAGAATCGGTTTCGACGGGCTCTGGTTTTTTGATACGATTGGTAGGGCACGGGCATTACCGGATCCGCTGATAGCCCTTTCTGTTGCGGCCGCCGTCACTGACAAAATAATTCTCGGGACGTGCATCTATCAGGTTCCGCTGCGAAATCCGGTAGAACTTGCGCACCGGATGATGACCGTGAAGCTCTTGGCGGGAAATCGTCTTCTTTGGGGGGTTGGCGCGGGATCAACACAAGCTGATTTCTCTGCCGTTGGTGAGGACTATGAAGGACGGTTTGCAAAACTGCGCGACGCTTTGCCGAATTTGCGAAAGCTCTGGGCGGGAGAGACTGTCGATGGGACGAACCTGCAGCCTTGGCCGGTCGTGCGGAGCGGCCCGAAGACCCTAATAGGCAGTTGGGCTGGCAGTACTTGGATCCCCCGGGCTGCCAAGGAATTCGATGGTTGGATAGCGTCGGCGCATTACACGAATTTCGCCACCATGAAGGAAGGCCTGGGCCGCTTTCGTGATGAAGGCGGTGACATCGCTGTTGCGGCAAATATTAAAGTCGATCTTACGAAGCCGACAGAAAGCCTTGAGGGGCAGCAAGGTTTTACTCTCGAATGTGCTCCAAAGGATGCCAAGGTGCGGCTCGCGGAGGTCGCGCGCGCTGGTTTCGACCATTGTGTTCTCGTTGTCGACGACGCGAGTGAGGAAAATCTCAGGGCAATTCGTGCGCTGATCTAAATATCGCCGCGTGCCGGATCAGGATAATCAATGATTCGGGCCTTACCTGTCTCGATATCGAGCACGGCGCAGCTCAGCTGTCTCCCGTTATCTGGGTCTCGTGCGTCGCCCGCCGAGCCTGGATTGATCACTATAAGTTCTCCAATTCTTTCTATCATTTGTTGATGTGTGTGACCGAAGAGAACGAAGTCCGCGTCTGTTTCCCCGAAGCGTTGCAGTTCCGGACTGTGGCGATAGATGTAGGCTCCACGCGGCTCCCACGGAGTAGAATGTACCATCAGGATCTTCTTGCCGTCGCAGTTGAGTTCCATTCGGTGGGGTTGTGCGGCGAGCCAGTCCATTAACTTGGGATCGTTGCCGTTGCGCGACCGGGCACGTTCGCCAAGCGGGCCGAGGAAGGTTTCCTCGTGGTTGCCCAGAATTGTCGTTGCATTGATCTCAATCAGCCGCGCGATCACTTCGTTTGAAAATCGGTATTCGTATATGCTGTCGCCCAGGCAAATCACCCGGTCGATATCACCCATCAGTTTCAAGGCCCGATTCAGGCCTTGAATGTTACAATGGATGTCGGAAACGATGCCAAGCTTCACGGATTGATTTTCCCTAAACACCCCAATCTAGATAATTAAAGCGGCTTACGGGCGATTGCTACCCGTTCGGGTCCTCGGCCAGTATGAACACCGTGTCCATCGCCTGTTCCTGAATTGGCATTGCTGCTCGATAAGCGTCGGACTTATACCAGGCTTGAGCTGTTTCCTTGTCTGGAAACTTAATAACGATTGCCTGTTCATAACCATGCTGGCCTGTGAGCATTTCGGTGACCTGTCCCGCGGACACGAATTCCCCGCCGGCTGCCTTGACGGTCGGTCCGGCGATACAGGCGTATTCCTGAAGCTTTTCCGGGTCCTTTATGCTCGCATGGACGATGACATAGGCGCTCATTGTGGCGTCTCCTCTGATCTCATTTGGTTACGAGAGATAGGGCGACCCCTCCTTACTGCAAACCATCAAGCGCCCTAGTTAACTTTAGAGCGTTGGAGAGAAAAGGCTGATGGAGTTCGATTATATTATTGTTGGTGCTGGGTCGGCGGGCTGTGTTTTGGCGAATCGATTAACCACAGATCCCAAAATGAATGTGTTGTTGCTCGAAGCTGGGCCCGAGGACCATAATCCGTGGATCCACGTACCGCTTGGCTACGGCAAGAACGTTAATAATCCCGCCGTCAATTGGTGCTTTCAATCGGAGCCGGAAGCGGAGCTTTACGGTCAAAGTTATATGCTCCCGAGAGGAAAAGTGATTGGAGGTTCCAGCTCGATCAACGGCATGGTCTACGTCCGTGGGCAACCGCAGGACTACGATACATGGGCGCAAATGGGATGCAGCGGCTGGTCCTATGAAGACGTATTACCCTATTTCAAGAAATCAGAGAATAACGAAAGAGGCGCTAGCGAAATTCATGGGGTTGGCGGGCCGCTCGATGTGAGTGACATTGAGGAGCAGGGCGTCCTGTGCGATGCGATTGTCAAAGCGGGAGTCGAAATAGGTCTTCCCTATAACGAAGATATTAATAGTGGCAACCAGGAGGGGATAGGTCCACACCAGGCGACAATCCGGCGGGGGCGACGTGCGAGTACTGGGCAGGCCTATTTAAAACCTGCCCGGCGACGGATGAATCTCCGAGTTGAACCAAATGCGACGGCGTGCCGGATCGTGCTCGAAGGCAAGCGGGCTACCGGCGTCGAATATCTATCGGCCGGTGGGTCGCAGGTCGCGGTTGCCGGGCGAGAGGTTATTCTCTGCGGCGGGGCGTTTAACTCGCCGCAATTGCTCGAACTCTCGGGGATTGGCGATCCAGAACGGCTTTCCGGCCTCGGCATCACCGTGGCGCACGGGCTACGTGGGGTAGGCGCAAATCTGCAGGATCATTTCGTTGTGCGCATGCGTTGGCGCATTAAGAACACGGTGACCTTGAATGAAAAAGTACGGGGTTTGCGCGCGGTTGGAGAAGGACTGAAGTACCTCTTCGGTCGCACCGGCGCCCTCACTATGGCGACCCTACCGATCGGCGCCTTCATCCGATCGCGGCCAGAACTGGAGACGCCGGACATACAATTTCAGATATTTCCCGGTAGCTACGACTCGATCGAAGCGCGGAAACTAGATAATCAACCGGGTGTCACCATCGGTGTAACCTTACTGCATGTTGAGGGACGTGGACACGTGCACGCCAGGTCATCGGACCCGAAGGCGCCACCCGCCATCTGGCACAATATGCTATCGACGGAAACTGATCGACGCACCGCTGTCGCCGGGATGTGGGCGGCACGGCGTCTTATGGCGGCGGAGGCGGTTCGGTCTTATGTTGCATTCGAGACTACGCCGGGTAACGGCGCGCAGGATGACGACGCCTTTCTTGAATATGCACGTCAGGTTGGCGCGTCGAATTGGCATCCTGCGGGGACCTGCAAGATGGGGATAGACCCGATGGCGGTTGTCGATCCGACATTGTCGGTTTATGGGATGGAAGGTCTCCGAGTTGTCGACGCCTCTGTGATGCCGAACGTTATTAGCGGGAATACCAACGCGCCTACGATCATGATCGCCGAAAAGGCGGCGGATATGATCTTGGGGTCCTGAAGATGGTTAAAAGGCAGAAAGAAGGGTTTCGAGTGTCCTCGGCTAGTTTACGGGATGGGCTCTCGCATCCGTTCCGTCATCTAAGAAATTGCATAGTGTCTGGCTAAATAGGTGCCTGTCCCGTCGTATTAATACGATAAAGGGTCCGGAACTTGTGTGGCGGCAGAACATCTGTTGTCGCCTTGTGCATCAAGGTACGGTTGTCCCAAATGATGAGATCGCCGACGCACCACTTAAAGCGGACCTGAAAACGCGGGTTCTGGCTATGTTCGAATAGTTCGTTTATCAGCATTTGGCTTTCACTTTTCTCCATGCCAATAATTTCCTTGATGCCGGTGCTGACTGCGTTGCTAAGAAACAGCCCCTTTCGCCCGGTCTCGGGATGAGTGCGGACAAGTGGATGGACGACTTCGGGGGTTTTCTGTCTTTCCGTATCATTCAAAAGGCTCCAACGGGCTTCCGGGTGCGATCGGTCACGCGACCAGCGGTATTGCTGGCGAACCTGCAAGCCGTTGAGCTGGGCCTTCTTTGCGGTGGGCAGGGCGTCATAGGCCGCAGCAAGGTCTGCAAAGATCGTATCACCTCCCTCGTCGGGCACTTCCAACGCGTACAGTATAGTAGCGTTGGCTGGGACAGGTTTGTAGGAATAATCCGAATGCCAATTTGATCCCGCGTCTCGAATTCCCTTCGGACGGCCCATTTCGGTTCGGTTCGAGAGGACAGTGATGCCCGCAAATTCCTCGTGGTGATACATCGACACAGTATGTGGTTCGACAGGTCCAAAACGCTCGCCAAATGCATGAAACTGCGCAGCGGTCAGTTCTTGTCGGTGCAGAACTAGGACCTGATGTTCCAGATAAGCTGCATAGAACGTTTCCCATTTCAAATCATCGAATGCCTCTGCAACGTCGATGTTGTCGACGTTCGCGAAAAATGTCTCACCGATCCGTTCTACTTGCATGATACCGCCGTGCAATCTCGCCGAGCCCCAAATAACTAGCGGCGTATTGATCCTGAATCTAATATTAGGTCGACGAGGAGGACACGACATGTCTGTTAATTTCAATCCATATGATCCCGCGGTGATGGAGGATCCGTATCCCTCTTATCGTTATCTCCGTGACGAGGATCCGGTCCATTACAGCAAAGTCCTGCAGTCCTGGGTTTTAACGCGCTACGAAGACGTGCAGCCAAGCCTAAACGATACGCGCCTTTCAGCCGATCGCATCTCGCCTTATCTCGCGCGCCTGCCTCCCGAAAAACGCAATAAGGTGATCACCCTTGGGCCGATGCTGCAGAAATGGGCGGTTTTCATTGATCCTCCGGACCACACGCGCATGCGCAAGCTGCTTAACCATGGTTTCACTTCGACGGCGATGGCCGAATTCCGTCCAAAGGTTGAGACCATAGTCGAGGAGATGATTGATCGACTGGTTGAGAAAGGCTCAGGCGGAGAAGAGGTAGACTTTATAAATTCCTTCGCCTACCACCTCCCTGCGACCGTCATCGCGGTCATGCTAGGCGTCCCCGAATCCGATGTGGAGCAGTTCCGCGCTTGGTCAGAAGACCTGGCGCCCTTCGTCGGCAGCGCCACAGATACACCAGATAAGATGGAGCTTGCCGAGAACGGTGCGCGGGCACTTGCCAGCTATTTCGCCAGTATCATCGAGGAAAGGCGCTTGCATCCGCCAAAGCCGGAGGATGTGACCGTTATTGACCACATGGTTGCCGCCGAGGAGGAGGGAGATACTCTATCGCTAGCGGAACTTATATCCAACAGCGTTTTGCTATTGTTTGCCGGTCATGAGACGACGGCGAACCTTCTTGGTAACGGATTACTCGCGTTGATCAGGAATCCAGATGAGCTTCGGCGCTTTCAAGAAAACCCGGGCCTTGCTGAATCTGCCGTAGAGGAATTTCTACGCTACGATGGCCCCGTTGGTTCGGTTTCTCGCAGCGCTCTCCAAAATATTGAAATCGGAGGTAATACAATTCAAAAAGGCGATCGTGTTTTCTGTATGATGAACGCAGCCAATCGCGACCCCCGACAGTTTGATAATCCCGAGCGCCTCGACATAACGCGCGAGAAAAACCGTCACGTAATCTTTGGCTACGGGATCCACTTTTGTGTTGGAGCGCCTCTGGCGCGTATGGAGGGGCGTTTTGCATTCTCGGCGATGATGAAGCGAATGAAGAAAATCGATCTTGGCGACAACCCACCGGTATGGCGGGACTCCCTAGTGCTGCGCGGACTTTCTTCCTTGCCAATTCGATTCAGCGCCGCCTGATTTCCGCAACATTTTTTCGCCTCGGTAATAGGTTTTCTGATAGGCAATCGAGGAAGGGCGCTAGATGCGGAGCCGCGAAAATAACCAGTTATTGACGAGATCAGGCTCTGGCACGCCGATGACTGTCTGCGGCGGCGGCATCTATTTTGTCAATTCCCATTCGACCATGATCAACGGTATCAAGGATTCCAATGCTTACACAGACATTATGGCCGCGATGCAGGGCATGCGCAGGAAAGGTACTGCGGCGAAATAGCGCCTCTAATGCTCAAACGTTCGACAGTTCGGCAACTGTTTCACGCATCTTCTCAATGTGCTGTTCCTTCTCCAGTCCGCCGCCAAGGGTGCGCAAGCACAGATGCGTTAGGCCGATCTCACGCCAGCCGGCTACCCGGCTCTTCCACTCTGCCTCGCGGGGCCCGACGACGGCAACGCCTGCCTCGACCCCAATGCTGGCTGGATCGCGGCCGGCTTCTTCCGCGGCTCGATAGATATCGTCGCGCAGGTCTGGAAATTCCTCGGGCGCGCAGAGATTGAACCAACCATCTGCTTGCTGACCAATGCGGCGGCGGATCCGTTGTTTCGGTAAAGCGGCTGCCCCAATCCAGATCGGTATTGGTTGTTGTATGGGTAGGGGATTGATCCCGGCGCCGGCCAAAGAGTCATATTTACCTTCGAAGTCGACAGTCTCCTCCGTCCAAAGACGGCGCAGCAGCTTGATCTGTTCCTCGCACCGGTCACCCCGTGTCGCAAAGTTTGCCCCCAAGGCACCATACTCTTCCGGATTCTTGCCAACACCAATGCCAAGTCGAAGCCTGCCGCCGGAGAGCCGGTCAAGTGTTGCAGACTGTTTTGCGACTAGCACTGTCGGCCTTGCTGGCAAAATGATTACCGAAGGAACCAGTTCGATCTTCGATGTGACTGCCCCGATATAGGTCATCATGGTCATCGGTTCATGCAGTGGGCCGCTTTCGGCACGATAGATCTGTTCGGGCACCCTGAGGTGGGTGAGGCCGAGGTTCTCCGCTTCTCTCGCGAATTCCGTGATCAAGCTGAGGTCATCGCCGAGTTCGCGGACCGGTAGTGAAATTCCGAACTTCATGTGTCTTCTCCCTTAGATCTTGATGGCGCCGTCGGCGCGTCGGGCGCGCGGTTCCGTATTGGCACCGGAAAGCATTTCCGCGGGCGTCCACCCCATCTGGCCGTGACGGCTGTTTCCGCAGCGGATTATAGCCTCGTCAGCGAAGGCTCTCGGGTTCTCCATATCGAGCCAGATTCGCATTAATACTCGTTTGCGCTCCTCCTCGTCCACGATGGCATGTGCCGCGCGGCCATGGAAACAGTTGTAATTGTTGCAGAACTGGATATCGCCTGCCTGAAAGGGAAACTCGAAGCAGGTTTCTGCGCTGATTTCGTCCATTAGGTCGAAGATCGCATTTTCTTCTTCGGTGAGCGGTGCGCCGTTGCGCTTGGCCGCATTATTGATCCAATTCCTGTTGTATTGGCAGGAGACGATGTTGTCTTTTTGACTGAAGACCGGAACCTTATAGCCAGAGGTCGGCGTCTCGCCAGGCCCGTGCTCGTCCATGCGGTCCCACTCAAAGCCTTCGTAAAGACGGTTGAGGGCGTCGGGCCGGCTTCGCAGAATTTGATTATAGAGTGTCATGGAACTGGATACCCGGCTCGGCGGGTCATCGGGTGCCTGCCGCACGCAAAGCAAGCTTACGACATCAGTCAGATCAATATGTAGCTTCGATTCTCTTGGAAAGCCGACACCTCGCCGGCCCTGTTCCGGCCTAAGTTTACCGTCGGTGACATAATGGATGAACGATGCGTCTCCGTTTTGCGTAAGTCCCTGCCCAATATGCGCACAAAAACCCCAGTACATGCGCTCGATGTCTTTGTACACGTAACCTTTCGTGGGAAAGCCACGCAATAGGGCGAACCCGCGCCCATACCTGAGGTCCCCTGAAAGTGCTGCAATCCGACGAGATAATCTGGGTAGAGGAAAAGCGTCGCGGGTGATTTTTTCAAGTGGCGTATCCTTCACCCGCGCTAAAGCGCCGTCCAGTTCTACGCGGTCCGCGTCGTCCAGCGGATACTCCCATCGGCGGTCCAATTTCAGCTCTTCTCCCGTCCAGGCGCTAGCGCCGTCAATAGGTTCCGTGCGGATACAGTTCATAGTTCGCCTCTTTCGATTGGAGCCCCTTAATGACATAGGTCGTCTTTTGCAGGAAGGCGCGTGTGACTTTCGGTGTATCGCCGCTATCTCAGTTCGAAATGGAGGTGAAAATGGCCGATGACCGATTGCTCTTTGAACTTTCCGATGGGATTGCGATCTTGACCCTTAACCGGCCAGAGGTAATGAATGCCTTTGAGGACGGCATGCGCGAGGCACTCTTTGAGCGCCTGGAAGACTGTGCAGGCGATCCGTCGGTACGTTGTGTCGTGATTACCGGGGCGGGGCGCGCCTTTTCCGCTGGCGGCGATATCGCGAGCATGGCGAAATTGCAGGCGAAGAACGACCTTTTGGTGGTCGAGGCGAGAATGATGATTGCTGGGCAGGTAATCCAGCAAATCCGACGCATGCCCCAACCGGTCCTGGCGGCAGTCAACGGTGCGGCTGCGGGCGGCGGTATGAACCTGGCACTTGCTTGCGATATGCGGGTCGCCAGTGATAAGGCGGTTTTTGTGGAAAGTTTTGTAAAAATCGGCCTGGTGCCGGATTGGGGTGGCTTCGATTTCCTCACTAAATTGATTGGCACTGCTAAGTCGATGGAGCTGATGATGCTCGGCGATCGAATCGACGCGGCGGAGGCGCTCCGGCTAGGTCTTGTTAATCGGGTGGTACCCGACGAGTGTTTCCGGGAAGAGGTGGCAAAACTCGCCCGGCGTCTCGCCGATGGACCGCCAGGAACTCTGGCGGCGATTAAGGAAGGCGTCTATCGGGGCGTCGAAGCCTCTTTGCCGGAAACTCTCTCATACGAATACGAGGTTCAGCGTCGCTTATTCCTCGCTGACGACGCGCGAGAAGGTATGGAGGCGTTCCTGGAAAAACGTCCGCCAGTCTATGGGAACCGAAAATAATTGTACGGGCGTCATTTAGGATCACTGACGTGCCCGAAATGACCTGTTAGTCCGCGATTTCGATGTCGAGCAACGGTGCATGCTGTTGTGCCCCGTAAATGTCCGTATCGCCGGGTGAGCCGGAAGGGATCTTCCGCGGCAAGGTGATCTTGATCGCATAGGCGACGTCGAACGGGATTACGGCGACTTCGTTGTCAGTGACACCGTAGAGCGGTGCCAACTTGCGCGGCGTGAGTTCACCGCTATCACGAACCTTCTCGTAGGTGCTTGGATCTTCGAACATCACGTCAAGGGTAAATTGAAGCGCTCCGGCATTTTTTGAGCGGATGACCTTCGCCATTTCCCGCAGTTTCGCCATCAGAGCGCCTCCATCTCCATACGAACGGCTTCCAGCGGATGGTCGCATTCCATGACGTGCCAGACACTGAACTCGTATACCGGGCCGACTGGCATGTCTGACGGAGAGAACGGGATCGCCATATTGCCAGATATGCACATTCGGCCCTCGAAGTCGCCGTGCAACAGGATATAACGCATCTTGGCGCAAACTGCCTTAGAGATCTCTTCAGTTTCGCCTATTACGTCGACTAGTAGGCCGAGCTCATGCGCCGCCGTCTCTTTTACCGGCTCTATCGCGCCCATAGTAGCATTCTTGCCGTAAACATTAACGTTGATTTGGAAGGTCGAGGGATCGATCCCGAGTTGTCCAACCTCGAACGTCGCTCGTTCTTTGCAATTTTCGATATACGTCTCGATTTGGCCGATCAGGATAGGGTCGCGGGTACCAGCCATGGAGACCGTGCGGTAGCCAAGTGAGCGCACCCCCTCCAGCTTCACGGTATAGCGATTAGCTGGTTCGAAACGGCTGCCGGAGACCTTGACGGTTCTGTCGTCCAGTTGCGCGAAATCTGCATGCGTCGTGTCAACGAGTCCGGTGGGCTCTTTTAGGTGATAGGGACTCGGGTTTTCATAAAGCGTATGCGCCGCGACCCTGGTGCGTGTCACACGCTTTTCTGGATGGCCGGGCTCGACGGTGAAATAATTGTCGTGAAGTGTACCAATAACGCCGTCGCCGCCAAGGCGTGGCTCTGCGACCTGGGCACCGCATTCGATAATTTTGCCGAGATGCCAGGCGAGGCCCGGATCGGCGCCCCGCATCAGCGGAATTGCAGCATATATAGCGGCGTCGCTTGCCCGCCCTGCTATCACTAAGTCGGCGCCGTCGTCGAGCGCTTTTTGGAACGGTTCCGGTCCCATCATCGCGACGACGCGGTGGGAGTTTTCTATTTCCTCTTCGGTAAGTTCGCCAATCGGACCCAGAGGTGCGATCTTGCCTGCCTTCGCCTTTGCCTTCAACAAGTCCTTTGATTGTTCGCTGCGGATCACTGCAACTTTAGGATGCAGACCTTTCTCCTCCGCGATCTCGCGAACGATTTCCATCAGCCAGTCGACATGCGGGTCGCCGCCACCACCACCGGCCGAACCTATGAAAACTGGGACGCCTTTCTTGGCGCCTCCTTCCATCATTAGCGCGAGGTCGCGCTTTGCCGCCGGCCGCGATACGAAGGCTTGTCCTGCGCCAAGATAGTAAGGCCCCGGATCCATCGAGCCGGCATCGGCCGCGATCAGGTCGAGCTCCATTTTAAGCGCGCACTCGATCGATTCCTCAGCATAGCCGTATCCGAGCATTCCTGTCGCTGCAAACATCCGAATCGGTTTCATAAACGATCTCCCATGGTACAACACTGGCGACTGTTAAAAGATAGATACACCATTCCTGTGTCCGTGCCATAGCGTCCAGCAGTTAAGCGACCAGGAAAACGCAAGTTCATCAATTTTCCAGCTTGACGAGTTTCTTATCAGTAGCAATGAATCGATCACGTTTATGTGTATGATAGTGAGAATAATTTGTGCCAACGCCTTAAAAAACAAGCATTCTTTTCGCACCGACTCGGTCGAGTTGTGCACAGCGCCCTACCTAGCCCCATAGTTGTTGGCCATTATTAAAGAAATAAAAATTGTCAATCGTAAGTTAACCCGAAAATTATAAAAATGAATTATATATCAATAGCTTATAAATTTTGCCTATTTATTAAGCAAAGAGTAGAATTCCTTGCTTATCCGCCCTCTCAGGCCTGTATCAGCTTCTTGTCAACAGAGTTACCCACAGATATCGTGGATAGAATTCGGAATGCTAACGCATAATATGCCTTTGCTATGAAAGTATAGCTCATCTGGGCCTCCAAATCGCGATGGATAGGTTATAATAAGCGTATGTCCGATCCCATTAGAAAACGGCGCCCGCCGGAAATCACGGTTGCGGCCCAGACGAATCTCGCGGCCGGCGTCGAGGTAATTCGTGGTCACCTCGCGACATTACCCGGGGCACCTGGTGTTTATCGCATGCTGAATGGCCGCGGAGATGCACTCTACGTTGGAAAGGCGCGAAACCTGAAGAAGCGGGTGGCTAATTACGTAAATCCGACCAAACAGCCTTACCGTCTTCAACGGATGATCGCTGAGACGGCTTCGATGGAGTTTGTGACAACCCATACGGAAGTAGAAGCACTGCTGCTTGAGGCGAACCTCATTAACCAGCTGAGGCCTCGCTACAACGTCCTGTTGCGCGATGACAAGTCCTTTCCCTATATCCTGATCACTGGGGATCATGAATTTCCTCAAATTGTCAAACATCGCGGTCCCCAAAACCGTAAGGGAGATTATTACGGACCTTTTGCGACGGTTGGATCTGTTAATCGCACGATCACCGCGTTGCAGAGGGCATTTCTTCTACGTAATTGCGGCGACACGATTTTTCAGATGCGCAGCCGGCCCTGCATACAATATCAAATTAAACGTTGCAGCGCGCCTTGTGTGAATAAGATTACCGAGCCGGCTTATCGTGGCCTTGTTGAACAAGCGCGGCATTTTCTCTCGGGCCGCAGCACTAAGGTGCAAGCAGAGTTGGGGACCCAGATGCAGGCAGCTAGCGAACAATTAGCCTTCGAACAGGCCGCTGCAATTCGGGATCGGATTCGAGCATTAACACAGGTGCAGGCTCATCAGGATATCAACCTCACCGGCCTGGATGAGGCCGACGTTATTGCGTTGCATCAGGAGGGAGCCCAATCCTGCGTCCAGGTATTCTTTTTTCGTTCGGGTAGGAATTTTGGCGATTGTGCTTATTTTCCATCTCAAAGCAAAGGCATGGATACTTCCGAACTTCTTGCGGCATTTCTTGGCCAGTTTTACGAAAAACATCCGCCACCGAAACTCGTCTTGATGAGCCACGTCCCGTCAGAGCGGACGCTGGCGTTGGAGGCTCTATCGATTCGTGCGCAGCGGAAAGTGGAGTTGATCGTCCCGCAGCGAGGCGGGAAACGCCGCGTCGTTAACCATGCGCTGGCTAACGCCCGCGATGCGCTTTCACGCCGGATGGCGGAGAGCTCGTCTCACAGACGCCTCATGGAAAATCTTGCGAGCCGCCTTAATTTTGATGTGCCACCCGAGCGCATCGAAATCTACGACAATTCTCACACCCAAGGAGATAGCCCGGTGGGAGCCATGGTTGTGTCCGGCCTGGATGGATTTGAAAAGAATGCCTACCGCAAGTTCAATATACGCCAGAAGGGCGCGGCGGGAGATGACTACGCGATGATGCGTGAGGTTCTAACGCGTCGTTTTACTCGCGTGCTCAAGGAAGATCCAGACCGTGAGCGTGGTAGTTGGCCCGACCTCGTGATCATTGACGGCGGTCGTGGTCAGCTTTCGGTCGTTGAGGAGGTCTTCGCAGACCTTGGCATTGACGACATCAATATACTAGGCATTGCTAAAGGACCCAACCGCAACGCTGGCAGAGAACATCTCTATCGCCCCGAAAAACCACCAATTATACTCGAACCTCGTGACCCCGTACTCTATTTTCTGCAACGTCTGAGGGATGAGGCGCATCGCTTCGCTATAGGAACCCATCGGGCGCGGCGAGCGAAAGCTATTACAGCGTCGCCACTTGATGAAATTATAGGGGTTGGCGTAAAGCGAAAGAAAGCACTACTGCTCCATTTTGGCTCAGCGAAAAGTGTTGCGCGTGCCGGCCGAGCAGATCTGGAAGCAGTAGAAGGGATCAGTCGCGCTGTCGCCGGCAAAATTTATGGCCACTTTCATGAGGATGAGTAAAATCTTTTATTTATAGCGGGTGACGGGGGGATAGCCGTTTGACTGTTGTATTTGAAAGTAATTGAGCAATTGATGATCAATCTTCCGAATTTGCTGACGCTCTCGCGTATCTTCGTTATTGTGCCGATTGTCGGTCTCTTTTGGGTCGATGGCGGATGGCCTCGCTGGGCGACGTTGGGCCTGTACGCGGCGGCGTGTATAACTGACTTTTTCGATGGTTACCTGGCGCGAGCGCGTGGAGAGATTTCTAGATTCGGCCGTTTTTTAGACCCTGTCGCTGACAAACTTCTTATTGCTTCGGTCATTTTAATGCTGTGCGCTTTCGATCACATCACGGGCTTTGCTATCCTGGCGGCAGTGGTAATTTTGTGCCGAGAAATTTTAGTGTCCGGACTGCGCGAATTCCTTGCGAGTTTGCGGACTAGCCTTCCAGTTAGCAGCCTTGCAAAGTGGAAGACGACGATACAGATGTTTGCACTTGGTTTTTTAATTGTTGGATTCGAAGCGCCAAATTGGATTCCTGCGGCCGTGATAGGTGAGATTGGATTGTGGGCGGCGGCAGCCCTAACGCTGATAACCGGGTATGATTACCTCGCTATAGGCGTGCGCCACATGGCCGATAATCCTGAAGGCGATCAGGATAGCAAGGGGCGATCCTCCGATGAAATTAGTGTGCCCCGTCGCGTGGATTAGCCAGACACGATGCACATTTTAGGTATCGCAGGATGGAGCGGTAGCGGCAAGACGACATTGTTGACCCGCCTTATTCCAGTTTTGACTGGTCGCGGCTTGACCGTCTCGACGATCAAGCATGCCCACCAACAATTTGACATTGATACACCGGGTAAGGATTCCTACGAGCATCGCCGAGCTGGCGCTACTGAAGTTGTTATAACATCGACTGACCGGTGGGCGTTGATGCATGAGAACCGAGGCAAAGGCGAACCCAAGATGGAGATGTTGGTCGAGCGAATGGCCCATGTCGATCTGTTATTGGTCGAAGGCTTCAAGAACTATCCGCACCACAAGCTAGAAGTACACCGTCCACAATTAGGCAAACCGTTGTTGGCACGGGATGACAATAACATCATAGCGATTGCAAGCGACGCCACGCTATCGGATATTAGACTCCCAGTCTTCGACTTGGACGATGTTTCGCGCATTGCGGATTTCGTAGTTTCGCATTGTAAGCTTAGCGGGTCTAAAGAAAATGGCGCAACTGAGTGACGATTGCTTTGCGGGCGCGGAGAGGTTGCTAACCACATCAGAAGCGCTCGACATACTGTCTAAACAAATTTTACCTATCGCAGGCAAGGAAATAGTGTCCCTTCGGGAGGCAGCGGGGCGGATTTTAGCTGCAGATGTGACGTCTACGATTGATGTACCCCAACATGATAATTCCGCGGTAGACGGCTACGCTGTGTTTTTCGATGATCTCGACCACGAGCGGCAGACGACGCTTCCCGTAGGTGGGCGGGCAGCAGCCGGACACCCATTGGGCCGGCTAGCTCGACGGGGAGAGGCTATCCGAATTTTCACGGGTGCCCCGATGCCTGCCGGCCCAGACACGATAATGATGCAAGAAGACTGCGTAGAGGTGGACGGGCACGTGACGATTGAGCCCGGCATCAAGCAAGGTGCCAACCGACGAGCGGCCGCTGAGGATGTTGCAGCAGGCCATATTGTATTAAAGTGTGGCATGCGGTTACGACCGCAAGAAATTGGTCTGGCAGCTGCAGTCGGATGCACCGAGCTAAAGGTTTTCAAGCGAATAACTGCAGCTGTTTTTTCCACGGGCGACGAGGTTGCCGAGCCGGGCGAATATTTACAGGAGGGCAAGATATACGATTCCAATCGGTTCACCACAATTTCTGCACTTGAGCGACTTGGATGCATTGTTGATGATTTTGGGATATTGCCTGATCGATCCGAAGAGATTGGCGTTGCCATTCGGAAGGCGGCCGACAATCACGACGTTTTGGTTACGAGCGGTGGCATGTCGGTCGGTGAAGAAGATCATGTAAGGCAAATCGTAGCGACCAATGGTGCACTGCACTTCTGGCGTTTGGCGATCAAGCCGGGTAGGCCTGTTTTGCTTGGTCAGGTGCGAGCCGGGACTCATACGGCTGCCGTTGTAGGCTTGCCTGGGAACCCCGTAGCGGCAATGGTGACATTCATATTAATCGGGCGGCCATTGATACTGCGTCTGGGCGGCGCGGTGAACATCCAACCGGCGGTCTACCGGGTACCCGCGGATTTTATACACCGGAAGAAAAAAAACCGACGCGAGTTCGTGCGTGCACGTCTTGATCTCGATGAGGATGGAGTGCGGCGTGCACGAAAATTCGGTGCGAGCGGTGCTGGTATCCTGTCTTCTCTGGTCGGCGCCGATGGGCTTGTGGCGTTACCTGAGGACATGACCCATCTCGACCGCGGCAGTATGGTCGACTTTCTGCCCTTCAACGAGGTTTTGACATGAAAATTTTGTACTTCGCCTGGCTACGCCAAAAAACTGGTATCGACTCCGAAGACATCGTGGTGCCGGAGTCAGTATCCGATGTTGCCGGGTTGATCAATTGGTTGAAAGAGAGGAACGAAAAATTTGAAGATGCGTTGTCAGATTTTCAGTCAATCCGCGTTGCCGTGAATCAAGAGTTTGCAGAGTTTGACGCTCCAGTGGCGCAAGGAGACGAAGTTGCGATCTTTCCGCCGATGACTGGAGGGTAGACTATGGTGGTCAGGGTGCAAAAAGAAGATTTTGATGTCGGAGCAGAGCTGACTACGTTGACCGGTGGTAAAACTGCGGTCGGTGGAATTACAAGTTTCGTTGGTCTCGTTCGCGATCTTGGTGGGGAGAGTGCTCTCAAGGCAATGACTTTGGAACATTATCCCGGCATGACCGAGAAGATGTTGGGTGAAATTGAAAGCGAGGCGAACGACCGCTGGCCACTGGAGGCCAGCCTTATCGTGCATCGTTATGGTCGATTGGAACCTGGAGACCGGATCGTTCTCGTTGCTACTGCGAGCGCGCACCGACACGCGGCGTTTGACTCGTGTGCCTTTCTGATCGACTGGCTCAAGACCAGAGCCCCATTCTGGAAGCTGGAAGAGACTGATGGAGATGGTGCACGATGGGTGGAGAGTAAACAGTCGGATGACCGCGCTGCGGGACGCTGGGGAAAAGAGGCGGCCGAATAATAATGGACGATGCCATCAATCTCCATGATTTTCAAAAATGGGTTTTGAAACAAGACACATCGGAGAAGGTCGAGACCAATAACCGCAAAAGTGGTCAAAAGAATGTGGAGATTAAGGATAGATTTAGAGGTGAGAGAGGGAGGCCCAGTGATTAGACGTAAAGCCTCTAGGTGACGATGGTTGTTAAAGCTACTGTGGAGAGGAACATGCAACATCAGGGTATCTTCACCTATCCTGAAATCGAGCGAGTGGTCTTCGGCAAGCCTTTCGTCGACGCGGTGGAGGTCGAGGCAGACCGTCTCGGCATAACACGTATCTATATATTGGCGAGCAGTACATTAGCTCGAGAGACGGATTGCTTGACGCGTCTGAAGACTAAAATGGGCGACAGGATTGTCGGACTTTTCAATAAGTTGCAGCCGCATGTACAGCGCACAGATGTTTTGGAGGCGACAGCGGGGGCGAGGAAGGCTAATGCGGATCTAATTTTGACGATTGGTGGTGGGACCCCAACCGACGCAGCTAAGATGATTTGTCTTTGCCTTGCAAACGGCGTGGAATCGTATTCTGAGTTTGATCGTCTTTGTGCAACTAGCCGGCCGGACGGCACGATCGAACAACCAGAATTGACGCCACCGACAGTGCGATCGATTTTCGTCCCAACCACATTATCCGCGGGGGAATTCGCGCCGGGCGCTGGTTGTACAGATCCCGTGCGGCATATCAAGCAGATGTTTCGTCATCCTTTGCTTGCGCCGCAAGTCGTTATCCTCGACCCTGAATTAACGCTTAATACGCCGGAATGGCTCTGGCTTTCGACGGGGGTTCGGGCGGTGGATCATACTGTTGAAGATTTGTGCTCGATCAAACTGCAGCCTTATGTAGATGGTACAGCTCGGCATGCGCTGAGGCTGCTCGCGCGAGGTTTGACCCGAAGCAAGTCGGATACAACCGATATTTCGGCGCGCCTCGATTGTCAGATTGGTGCCTGGATGTCGATGATTGGTGGAGCTGCTGGCGTTACCAAGGGTGCTAGTCACGGCATCGGCCACATGCTCGGGAGTACGGCTGGCGTTCCGCATGGATATACCTCCTGCGTCTTGCTCCCTAGTGTATTAACATGGAACGAAACTGTTAACGAGGATCGTCAAGCAGTTGTTAGCGAAATGTTGGGCCGGCCTAATGAACCGGCTTCAAAGGCTGTTGGAGAACTGATCGCAGGGCTCGGTATGCCTACGAGGTTACGAGATGTTGAAGTTAGCCGCGATCAGTTTACAGAGATTGCAGAAGCTTCGATGCATGATCGTTGGATCAAGACTAATCCGCGCAAGATTGAAGGCCCTGCCCAAATTATCGAAATATTGGAGATGGCGTGGTAACGCCGATGAATCGCCATCAGCGTCGTCAAGCGAAGCGTGTGGGGCGACAGAAAGAAAAAAAAGAAGCTCTGGCGGTCGACCCTCGTCTCCGGGCAGCACGTAAGGCCCATGAGGCGGGCCGCTACTTGGAAGCAAGCTCGGCCTATAAAAGTGTACTAATCGATGAGCCGCGTAATCCGGAGGCACTCCATTTTAGCGGTTTGCTGTGTTATCAACAGGGTCAGAGCGAAGAGGCCGAGGAGCTGCTTCGAAAGGCGATACGGGTTAGGCCAGGCGTGACGATGTTTCACGCTAATCTTGCTAATGTACTTCAGTTCGTTGGCAAGAATGACCTTGCTGAAATTGAGTACAAGAAAGCGATTCGGCTCGATCCAAGCTATATTAACGCATACCTGCATTACAGCGTCCTACTATCGAATCAGCAGCGTTTCGAAGAAGCTGAATCAATGGCCCGACGTGCAGACTCATTGCAGCCAGATAAGCCAGAAACGCTAAATCTGTTGGCTACTATAGCTCGTCAAATTGGCGATTTAAGTGCTGCCGAAAAACTGCTGCATCGGGTGTTTGAAGTAGATCCAAATTTCGAGAAGGCTTATTCGAACCTAATCTTTGTGAGTGATTTCAAGCCGAACATATCGTTCTACGAACAGCAATCTCTCCGTCGGCGATGGGCTGATCGATTCGCCGCGCCCCTTTTACCGGTGAATTTTGCGTTTTCGAATGAGCCGGATCCGGAAAAGAGATTGCGGATTGGTTATGTGTCAGGAGATTTTAGGGCCCACTCTGCACAAAGCGCTTTTGGTGGAGTGATTTTTGAGCGAGACCGCTCGAGTTTTGAAGTTTATTGTTATATGACTTCTGCGAATGCTGATTCGATTACTGAGAGATACAAAGCCTCTGCCGACAAATGGCGTCCATGCTGGGGCATGAACGAAAAGGGCTTGGCCGATAAGATTCGGTCTGACCAAATTGATATCTTGTTGGATTTGTCGGGTCACTCAGAAGGTGGAAAACTACTGACTTTCGCGAGAAAGCCCGCCCCAATTCAGATCACCGCATGGGGGCACTGCACCGGCACTGGCATGCCTGCGATGGATTACTTTTTTGCCGACGAATTGATCGTATTATCTAATGAATCAGAACTTTGCGCTGAGGAAATAGTCAATTTGTCCTGCTGCCTTAGTTATATGACGCCTACAGAGGCACCTGACGTTGCAGAATCTCCCGTTCTTACCAACGGTTACGTGACGTTCGGATATTTCAACAGAATAGAGAAAATCAGTATCGCTGCCTTAGACACTTGGTCACAAATTCTAAACAGCGTGGAGGGCTCCCGGCTATTAATGAAGCATGTTGCACTTGAGCAGGAGGCAGTAGCTGATGAATTAAGAGACCGGTTGATGGCGAGTCGAATTGATCTGTCGCGCGTTGACTTCATGGGTCGGACGAAATGGTTCGCGCATTTGCAAGCACTCGAAAAGGTAGATATTGCGCTTGATCCCTTTCCTAATAATGGTGGCGTAACGACCCTGGAAACACTTTGGATGGGTGTGCCGCTGGTAACGCTTAGCGGGGCGACCCCCGCCAGCCGGATCGCGGGCTCGATTGTTACCGCGGGTGGGCACGGCGAATGGGTTGCCGGAACGCCGGAAGAATACGTTGCGATCGCTAAGCGTCTAGCCGGCGAACCTCTAGAATTGCAGAATATTAGGCGGTCTCTCAGGCCAGCGCTGGAGAAATTACCCTTGGGTAATGCAAAGCTCTATGCGCAGGAGGTTGAAGGGCATTACCGCCGCCTTTGGCGGATTTGGTGTGGCGAGGGTGTGGACCGGGACTATTCGTTAGAAAGAGCGAATGAAACGGCAGAACAAGATAAAAGAAAGTTGCCGCAGCAAGTTGGCAAGGCCCTCACTGAAATTATGCAGTCGGCGGTCAGGCTTCACGAGGCGGGACAGGTTGACGAAGCAGTTGCCCTATACGACCGAGCTCTCGCGACGGCGCCGGACGAGCCAGAAATTCTCCATATGAAGGGTGTAGCACTCGCCCAGAGTGGTGATATCGATAGTGGAATTGGCTTTATTCGTCAGGCGATCAGTTTGAAAGATGATTCAGTCGATTTTCATAATAATCTGGCTGTATTTTTAAGAGAGATAAATCGGTTAGACGAAGCTGCGGCGGCCTTGCGCCGAGCGATTGAGATTGCACCAGGCCACATGCCTGCCTATGGCAATCTCGCGGCCGTTTTCGAGAGTGCTGGCAGGCACGATGAGGCAGCGGAGGTTTGTCGTAAGGCTATTCACCTCGATCCGGAAAACGCCCAGTTGCATCACACTCTTGGCCTACAATTGGAGGCCTTGGGGCATTCTGAAGCTGCTGCCGCTGCGCTTCGGCGTGCGGCTGAGCTAGCACCCAGATCTCCTGAGGTGCACAACAACCTTGGCAATGTGCTCATGGAAATCGGCGATTATGAGAGCGCAGAATCTAGTTTTAAAGAGGCGGTTTGTCTCAGAGATGATTATGCCTTGGCATGGCAGAATTTAGGAAGTTTGCTGGTCAAAATGTGGCGTCTGGACGAGGCAATTTCATCTTTCAATAAAGCGCTATCAAATGACCCGAAGCTCGTACAGGCGCATGTAAATCTTGCCGCGGCACTAAATCTTCGTGAGAAACAGGAAGAGGCCGCAAGCGTAGCGCGAAAGGCTATCACCCTCGCACCCGAAACGGCGGAGGCTTACAATAATCTTGGCGTGGCGCTGCGGTCACTGGGCGATTATGCAGGTGCCGAGGCCGCCTATCGTCGTGTCATCGAACTTGATCCGCGCCATGCCAAGGGGCACAGCAACTTCATTTTCACGCTGGATTTCAATAAGGCATACAATATTTACGACCATCAGGCGGAACGTCGGCGCTGGGATAAGATGCATGCGGCGCCGCTTGCCGAAGAAATCAAGCATCATTGCAATGAACCGAATCCTGATCGAAAACTTCGGATCGGATATGTTTCGGCCGACTTTCGGCGACATTCGGCGATGAATGGTTTTGGGCCGATGATTCATAATTTCGATCGAGATAGGTTCGATGTAATTTGTTATGCCTCTAACGTGCTAGAAGATGAAGTTACCGAGGCGCTGCGCGATTCGGCTTCCGAATGGCGGCGATGCAGCCGAGAGAGCCACGAGCGTTTAGCCCGCAGAATCCGTGAGGATTCTATTGATATTCTTGTAGATCTGTCAGGTCATTCCGCTGGAAATCGCCTACTTGTCTTCGCGCGAAAACCAGCGCCGATTCAAGTTCATGCCTGGGGTTACGCCAACGGTACCGGTCTTGCTGCGATGGACTATTTTTTTACAGACCCAATAGTGGTGCCAGAAAATGAACACGACCTGTACGTGGAAACCGTCCGCTATATCCCAAGCCACCTCCCGTATTTGCCGCCACAGAATTGTCCGGAGCCCCTGCCATCGCCCTTCGAACGCTCTGGTATCTTCTCTTTTGGAAGCTTTAACCGATTGGAGAAGTTCAGCGATGCTGCGTTGCGATCTTGGTCTGAAATTCTGCTTGGCGCGCCAACAAGTAGGCTCGTTGTTAAGAGTCAGGCCCTCGATCGGCCAGGTATTATCGAAAAGTTTTCATGCCGCCTTGAGGCAGCTGGTATAGATTGTCGGCGTGTTGAATTGCTGGGAAGCGATCCACAACCGGAACATCTAGCGAAGCATGGCCTTGTTGACTTAATGCTTGATCCGTTTCCCCATGCAGGTGGGATTAGTGCGGCGGATGCGTTGTGGATGGGGGTACCCCTTGTCTCGCTCAATGGTAATATCGCATCCGGACGGGTCGGTGCGTCGGCGCTGCACGCTATTGATCTCGATGAATTAATTGCTAATGATACGAACGAGTATGTTGATATCGCTGTCCGGTTGGCTCGTTCGCCCGGGCGATTGGCTGAATTGCGCGCTAGTATGCGCAGTCGGGTATTGGCGTCCTCCATGGGGAACGCGAAGCGTTATGTCGAGGCGGTTGAGAAGGTCTATAGTGATATTTGGCGGGACTGGTGTGAGGCTCAGCCGAGATTCTGACAATGGCACGGTCAATGGCACATTAGTACAGGTAACTCTGCCGTGTCTAAAATATGATTGGTGATCCCGCCAAAGATCATCTGGCGAATTCGGCTTCGTGTGTACGCGCCTTTGATAAGCAAGTCGCCTCCAAGTTTTTCCGTTTCTTCAAGAACCGCTTCGCCAGGCGATCGGCGACCGGCGTCGATAGAAAGCGCTTCGGCCTTAACGCCGTTGCGGCGAAGATGGATCGTTGCATCGTACGCAGTGGGACCAGGTACCATGCCGTCCGCTATCTGTAACACTGTCACATTATTAGCCGCCATCAGCAAAGGCATTCCGAAGCTAATGCAGCGTGGCGTCTCATAACTTCCATTCCAAGATATGATAATATTCTGGCCAATAGATGCCGGCGATTTTGGTGGCGCGATAAGAATTGGCCGGCCGGTCTCAAACAGGGCAGCTTCTAACAGGCCCATAGAGGGTGTTGGGAAATTTCGAACTGGGCGACCAACGACTATCAAGTCAAACAAACGCCCGCGATTGCCGACTAGGTCGCGACCAGGCATTTCTTCCTCGACCCACCCCGCCGTTGGGTGATTTGTTGGTTCGCCGCCACCATCTAATGACACGCCATTTTTTTTCATAAAGGCTTCGAATATTTCGTGAGCGCGAACAGCTCGCTCTTTTTCTTGTTGTTGAAATGTTTCGACCAAGTCGGGTGGCGTTACGCCTAAACCTTCGCCGGCCACCACAACTTCTGTCAGGCCGGGTTGCTCATATAGGCCTTCAATATAGCTGTCGAACCTTTGTCCAATCATCAGAGCTGTTTTGAGGATGGCTGGAAGAGCATCGCTCTCTTCTAATGGAACCAGGATCGTTTTCATTGGGTCTCCTGCGGTATCAATATGTCGACGGCTTCATACTATACGATTGATGTTTGAAAAATAACCCCCAAGGGTAGATGCAAAAATTTGGTATTCCTTGAGTGACGATCAGCACGACCCGTAGTGAGTGGATCAATAGATGAAGGCGGATGGGCTGATTGGTGGATTGAAGTGATTGACCTGCTCTCGAGTTAAATAATGGTATTTTGGAGCACCAACCGAGGCTTAAATATAGAAGGTCTTTGTGTTTAGGCTAAATTTCGGCTGCTTTGTTGCGTTGTTGGCGCTTCACTTTAAGGGCATATCAATTCCTGATTCAAACTTGCCGATTACTAATAGGCGGTCGCTTTTTTTCGAGAGCTTAAGGATGATAGTGAAGTAAAGAATTGCAGCGGACAGGCCGACTTTGAATTCTGAAGCATTGAAGATCTAGACAACGTTTATAGAAATTTTGTTAAGTGACAAACTCATTGGCATCCCCAGAAAAATCAAAATCGGAATGGCTTCAGTTACACGGAATTAAAACTCTAGCAATAAAATATCGCTTAAACTGAAACATTAAATTAAATAATCCAAACCATAGACCTCTTGCTGGTTCAAATCAGTTTTCATAATGAGGTTTTCACGGATACATTATGGAATGCCAATCCCGTATATTTGGTTAACTTGACGGTATATATCTCTGACGTCGTCAAAACGTTGATTTAGATTTGGAATTTGTAACCAAAGGAGCAGCGAATATGACCATCGAACGTCGACATAGTGGCTCAAGAATGAGCCAGGTTGTAGTGCACAATGACACCGTTTATTTAGCAGGAATAGTGGCGAACGACCGCGATGCCGATATGGCGACGCAGACTAGTCAGGTCCTCTCAAAAATAGACGGTTATCTTGCTGAAGTTGGAAGTAGTAAGTCAAAACTCCTTTCCGCAGAAATTTGGATAAATGACATGGCTCTATTCAGTGAGATGAATGCCGTGTGGGATACTTGGATAGATCCAGAAAATCCACCGACGCGAGCGTGCGGCCAGGTGCCCTTGGCGCATCCGGATTTTAAAGTTGAAATCATCGTTCGTGCTGCACTTGACTGATTTGGCAGCAGGAGAGCTATTAATCTGTTCACGCTTATTGCTCGACCTGTGTTATGGGCAAGATGATTCTTATGACGAAGTGGGGTCCGATGTTTGTATCGAATGTTGCTTGTGAAATTAATAGGGCGGGCTGAGCAGGTATATCGTCTCAGAATTGGGCCTATTGAGTTCGATAGTGCCCGTTGTTAGGCGATCGTTGCTTCATCGGCAAAGGGTCCTTGAGTAGGTGCAGGCCGGCAATCAAAGCACATGCTGCAGTCTTTTATAAAGATCGCATCCCGAAAAGTAATGACACCTAATCAAAATCTACATGATGTTTCTCAGAAGACGAGAGTAGTATTGTAAACGACCTAGACATCGCCTTTGTTGCGCACACTGGGGCGGCATTGACCTGAAAATATAAATCCTAGCCATCCATCCGCCTTCATCGGGGAGCAGAGTATTGTTGCTAGATCGTAAATTTAGAGCGTGCGTAAATTTGAGATGTCGGCGCAGTAAGAAGCAGTGCTGATGAGTTTGGGGCGAACCGTGATAGTCAAACTTAGTTTAAAGGCGATGTACCTCTGCGTCCGAATATTTGATGATAGGCGTCAGCTGGGATACTCATAAAACCCAATAAAGCACCAGTTATTGCGTATGAAATTAGGTAACATAATTTGAAATAAATAATCAAAAGCGTGCTGATGGTCGTGTCTTTTCCAAGGTTCGGTACAACGAATGCAGATCACGTAATAGCCCTTCAGACATCAAAATTTATTTGTCTGCTGCTCGCACCTATTTCAGGTTGTGCCGGTGCTCGCTAGTTTCGCCGGATTGTCTTACTGCATCACAAGCGTTTCGTAGTCTTCCATCAAGGTGCGTGTCGTCTCACCCGGAGTGAATTTGTAGTCTGCGACTTCGGATACCGGCGTAACTTCTACGGCAGTGCCGGTAAGGAAGACCTCTCTAGCATCAGCGAGTTCTTCTGGGTTTATATGACGCTCGATTATTTCTATGCCACGTGCTTCTGCAAGTGCCATCACCGTCCGCTTGGTGATCCCGTCTAGAAAACAATCTGGCGTTGGCGTATGCAGTTTCCCGTCTGGCATCATCATGAAAATATTTGCACCCGTAGCTTCTGCGATATAGCCGCGGTAATCGAGCATCAGTGCATCCGAATAACCTTCCTCCTCGGCGTCATGCTTGGATAAGGTGCAAATCATATAAAGGCCTGCCGCTTTGGTCTTACACGGGATTGTTGCAGGATCCGGCCGGCGCCATTTTGCCCATTTCATGCGAATGCCCTGCATCCGTGCTTCCGGCGAGAAATAGGCCGGCCATTCCCACGCGGCGATTGCCATATGTACGCCAGCCTGTTGCGCGGAAACACCCATCATACCCGCGCCGCGCCATGCAATCGGCCGAAGGTATCCGTCGGTGATGCCGTTTTGGAGGATAATTTCTCGGCAGGCGACATCAATTTCATCAGCTGAATATGGGATCTTGAAATCCATCGTTTTAGCGCCCTCGAGAAGTCGTTCGGTGTGCTGGCGAAGCTCAAAAACTTTACCACCGTAGCTGCGTTCACCCTCGAAGACTGCGGAGGCATAGTGTAGCGCGTGATTGAGAACGTGTAGTTTTGCATCCTGCCAGGCTACCATTTCACCATCATACCAAATCACTCCATTTCGATCATCGAAGCGTTCCATATCCATCCTTTTCGCTCCCGCGCTTACCTACGCCAATATTTTCTGTGGCATGGGCCGTTTAATTTGCAATAATTCCGAATCGCGATCTGATAGGTCGGTGCGGCTTGCGCGACTTAGCATTCCGAGGCATATATGTCAATATGGCTGACTTAAATTGGAATAAGCATCCTACTCTTAGTGATGAAGTCCTGCGTCAAGCAATTGAAATGCTATTCTTCGCCTATCGTGACTTCACCTCGGGACCCGATGAGATATTGAAGGAATTCGGCTTCGGTCGAGCGCACCACCGAGTGATATATTTTGTGGGACGTAATCCGGACCAAACCGTTTCAGACCTTCTCGATATACTAAAGATAACAAAACAGAGCCTCAATCGGGTACTCGGCCAAATGATACGAGAAGGATATATTGAGCAGACTAAAGGACAACAGGACCGAAGACAGCGGTTGTTGAGACTGACGGAAAAGGGAAAATTGCTGGAAGAGCGATTGACGGAGAACCAATTGCTTCGTATCGCTCGGGCTTATAATGGAGTGGGTGACGAAGCGGTGGCGGGTTTCAGAGAGATATTGCTTGGGATTATGTCGGACGATGATGACAGGGCCCGTTTCTATTGATTGGATTTTTTTATATTGAGTTGAGTAGATCATGCTGACTGACGACATGCCGCATATTCTCGTCATCGATGATGATACGCGTCTTCGTCAGTTGCTGCGCAAATATCTGAGTGACAACGGCTTTAGGATTACAACCGCAGCCGATACATTGGAGGCGCGACGACAGATGAACGGTTTACGCTTTGATCTACTCGTACTGGACCGAATGATGCCGGGTGAAGACGGGCTTAACTTTGCAAGATCACTAAGACCTAACTGCGACGTACCAATCCTGATGTTAACTGCTATGGGCGAGGTTGATGCCCGAATTGGTGGTTTTGAGGCCGGTGTGGATGATTATTTATCGAAACCTTTCGAGCCGCGGGAACTGCTGCTCCGAATTCGGACGATACTACGTCGTGCGGAGCCTGACCTCGCGTCTGCTAAGACGTCGCGTATCCGATTGGGGCGTGCGGAATACGACCCGGAAAAGGGATATTTGACAATCCACGACACCCCAATTCGGCTGACGGGAGCCGAAGCCAGTCTGCTATCGGCACTATCGGTGGAGCCGGGTGCAGTGCTTAGCCGTGACGAATTGACACGTCGTTGCGCTATCGAAGGGGGAGAGCGCGCCATTGACGTCCAGGTAACCCGTCTGCGGCGCAAGATCGAGCCCGATCCGCGTGTGCCGCAATATCTCCAGACGGTGCGTGGGCGCGGCTACGTTCTGCGACCGGATTAGGTGTAACCCTTGCGTCTAGGCCAAATCATAAAGCGCATTCTGCCGAAATCTTTGTTTGGGCGCTCTCTCATGATTATTGTAACGCCGCTCGTTCTACTGCAGGTGGTTTCTACCTGGATCTTTTTCGATCGCCATTGGGAGACCATCACACGCCGCCTGGCTGGCTCGATAGCTGGAGATATTGCGTGGATCTTGGAGGAGCTTAAACCCGAACTCGATGGCAGGCAGCGTTCCGAACTCTTTACTCGCGCTCGCGTCCACAAGGGACTACAGATTAACCTGCGTCCTAAACAAATCCTCCCTAACGAAAAGGCGAATTATTCTGGAATTCTTGACGCAAAGCTGGCGCATGCACTAAGAGAGCGGGTACGGCGGCCGTTTACGTTAGATACTTCTTCTTTTAAGACGCGCGTGTTAATCGACATACAAATTCCGAGTGGGGTCCTCTCTATTAGAGTTCCGGGCAAACGGTTGTTTAGCTCTACCACGTATATTTTTGTATTATGGATGGTGGGCACGTCGCTAGTTTTGTTTGCGGTCGCTTCGCTTTTTATGCGCAATCAGGTACGGCCGATCCGGCGTCTTGCGATGGCGGCAGATGCCTTTGGCAAGGGCAGTGATATGGCCGATGACTTTCAAATACAGGGCGCTGCAGAGGTTCGCCTAGCGGCGACGGCATTTAATCGCATGCGAGATCGAATTAGGCGGCAGATGCGACAGAGAACCGATATGTTGTCTGGAGTCAGCCATGACCTCCGCACACCGTTGACCCGCATGAAGTTGCAGTTGGCGATGGCTCCAAAATCACTGGAGATTGAGGAGTTAAACTCGGATCTCGCTGAGATGGAGCAAATGATTGAAGGTTATCTAACCTTCGCGCGAGGTGAGGGCGATGAAAAATCTGCGAACACAGATCTCTCCAAACTCGTAACAGATAGTGCCCTCGGCTGGAGGCGCAACGGTATCGAAGTAGACCTGCACGTGGAGGATGAACTCCGAACGCCTTTAAAACGAGCGGCATTCGGTCGCTGTCTCGACAACTTGATCGCCAATGCGGGTAAATATGGGGAGCATGTCTGGATTCGCCTTGGACGAAGGCGCAACGAGATTGAAATCATTGTCGACGACGACGGTCCCGGAATTCCGGAGGCAGAGCGGCAAAACGTATTTCGGCCGTTCTATCGTCTTGACCGCTCTAGAAATCTGGATACTGGGGGTACGGGTCTCGGTCTTGCCATCGCGCGTGATGTGGCGCGTGCCCACGGGGGAGACATTGAACTGGAAAAATCGCCACAAGGCGGTCTCCGCGCGCGGGTTCACCTGCCCAGTTAAGTTTTTACTGGTTGATCTGGAAGCACAAAGAGATTGTCTACTTACTGCCGACCATGGGGATCATTCACGTTGATGGTAGTAATTATAAGCTCGAGCTACCCTCGTCCACAGACATATATTAGGAGCCTTGGGCGAGGTCTAAACTGACTGCTGTGTTGTCCCGGTTCGTTTAGGGGCAGTATCGATTGCAGGCTGCTTCCTGGTAGATGAGTTGGTGGACGGAATTTCGCCTATTATTCTAAAAAAAGTCACTTTTATTTAACTGAATTAGCGCCAGCTCTAGTATAGACGTCCGCCGTTCGGAATGTGTTGATCTGGGGCGATCAAAACTACCGCGCCGTCGGCGTCAGGAAATCCCAGAATCAGTATTTCCGACATGAATTTGCCTATTTGCTTCGGCGGAAAATTGATGACGGCAGCAACCTGTCTGCCGATTAAGGAATCTGGTGTGTAGTGCTGCGTCAACTGCGCTGATGTCTTGCGCTCACCCAGCCCTTCGCCAAAATCGACCCACACCTTGATTGCTGGTACGCGTGCTTCCGGAAATAACTCAGTTCGTAGAACTGTTCCCACCCGGATGTCGACTTTCGCAAAATCTTGGAACTCGATGATTTGTTGTTCTTCAGACCCTGTGGTCATCATTTCGCCTTACTCCCTAGACTTATCAACTTCATTGGCCGCTTTAGTTTCTCGGAATTTCAGAAAAAGTTCCTCTATTCGCTTTAATTCTATAGCGGCGCGTTCGGTTCGCCGCAGATACCGATCTAGGGCAGACATCGTGCGCGAGAGGTCCGGGCTGTCGTCCGTCAACCAGACGTGTAACGCGCCGAGCCACACAGCTAGTAGGCCATTCGCACGAAGCAAGCCGAACGGTCCAGACGATGGAATATTAGCTGTTTCCAAAATCCAATTTGCTGAAATCATTGCAGTTGAGCTGAGGCAGAGCATTCCCATCGGGTCTGTTTTTAAATCGCGGCTCAACGTGCGGACGGCCGCGCGATGCGGATCGAGTGCATCGAACCGGCTCATCAAAATTTCGAACAACCTATCGCGAGGCGTATCCTCTTTCTCAAAACCGAACTCCTGGCTGACTACCTGTCGGTCTATCTTTTTAACAAAGGCGGCGATTATAGCTGATTTGACAGGGAATAGATCATGCAGTTCTTCTGCTGAAATGCCGGCCGCGGTCGCAATTTCGGGTATAGCGACATCATGCCACCGTCCGGCGGTGGCGAATTCGAGCGCGGCCATAACTACTCTCTCATTTATATCCGTCGGCTCGGAGTTCATCGCTAGCCTATTAGCTCGTTTTGGTGGGGCGACGCAACGCACGACCGCTTTCAACTAGCGAGTTCGCGGCTCCGTGCAGTCGCGGCGGCAATAGCCCGTGTAATAAGCGGCTGCATACCGTCCTCCGCCATCAATATATTTAGAGCCTCCAAAGTTGTTCCTCCGGGACTAGTAACGTTCTCACGTAGTTTTGCTGGCGGCTCCTTTCCTCCGATAGCCAGCTGCCCGGAGCCCGCTACCGTCACCAGCGCTAAGCGTTCTGAGAGGGGGCGCGGCAGCCCCATTGCCACACCGGCTTCTGAGAGGCATTCAATCAACAGGAATACGTAGGCTGGGCCTCCCCCGGACAGCGCTGTCACGGCGTCGATTAAAGCTTCGTCATCCACGACGACCGCTTCACCGGTGGCCGCCAATAATTTTCGGCAGAGTTCTTGTTGTTGGACGCTGGTGCAATCATTGCTGCAACAGACAGTGATGCCTTGACCGATGGCAGCCGGTGTATTCGGCATTGCGCGGACGATTGCCGCGTCGCCAAGTTTCTTTGAAAAATAATCTATATCCTTGCCTGCAGCGATCGAGAGAAACACCGTATCACTGTTGCAGAACCGCGCATAGACTGGAGCTACCTCATCCATCTGTTGTGGTTTCACAGCAAAAACAATAACTTCGGGATTGAATCCTAAGGATAGTTCGTCGGGGTTAGAAACAAATTTGACGTCAACCTCTTGGGTAAATGGTGCTGGTGTACCCATAGGTTCGACCACGACGATGCCCGCAGCGGCGATACCGCTTTCTAACCAGCCGGACAGCATTGCATTCCCCATCTTACCACAGCCGACCAGCAGTAATGGCCTGTTCAATTTCTCCTGTGCCATCGGTCTAAGCCTCGCCGATTGTGTCCATAATAGCTATGGACATTGCATCGTGTGGAGAATGTCCGGCCCATATGACAAATTGGAAGGCAGGATAGAAACGTTCACACTCGCATAGTGCGACATCGACCAGGTCTTCCAACTGCTCGACACTCAGCCGCTGCCACCCGCGTGTTAACAGTGTATGCCGGTACATTGGCATATTATCATCTGAGCAGAGATCGAAATGACCCAGCCACAACTTCTCATTAATCAAAGCCAGCAAATCGGTAATTTCCCTACGCCGGTTCTCGGGAATCCGCATGTCGAAGGCACAAGTAAAATGAAGTGCGTGAACGTCTTCCCGCCAAACAAAAAACATTCGATAGTCACACCACCGCCCAGCAGCTTCCACTACCATTTCATCACGACTGGATCGATCAAATGGCCATTCATTGGCTGAGACGAGTTCTTCTAGAATATCTAGGGGGTTATGGGCGGCCGTCTCAAGGCCGATCGATGCAATCGTCATGAATTGATTCTCCCCCTTAATTTGCTGATTTCCGGCGCTTAAATACAATTACCGTACCGGCATGTAGCAGGCATAGGCGGCTTTCACGCCCCAAATCTTCCGTTAACCCCGACATGTAGTATATAACTTATCCTTCTCACTACTACATTTAGAGTGCCAGAAGTGAGTCGACGGAAGCAAGAGGATAAATCTCCTTACGTTCGATTATTTCTGAATGGCTTAGGGAATGCTAACTTAGTCGCCAGATGATTTGTTCGTATTTTTGCTTGGGGTGCGCGGCGTCAACTTCTTTAAAGCCACAACTTCGGCTTCCAACTTGGCAACCCTCTCCTCAAGTATTTCCTGCGCTTCACGCGCATTTATGGCTACATCCTTGATTGCTTGGAACTCATCGCGGGGTACCATATCGGCTTCCGCGAGATATCGTTCGAGGCGCTGCCGGAAAAGTTGCTCCATCTCCGTGCGCGCGCCGGCAAGAGCGCCTGCCGCTCCGGAGGCAACCCGGGCAAGGTCGTCGAGAAAGCTATTCTGCGACATCATGTCCTTTCTCCTCAGGTTATAAACATTATTTCGCTGTCGTCACATATAAGGATCGCTAGTACGTTGTACAACTGACGCCTTGGACCCCTAGTACACCACCAATTGACTTGAACCTCCGTCAACAGCGATGGCCTGACCTGTCACCGCCCCTGCGTTTGGTGATGCTAGAAACAACACCATCGGCGCGATATCGCCAGGTTCAACGATGCGCCCAATTGGGAAATTGTCTACAAAACTCGCCTCCGCTTCCTGAAGGCTGACGCCCAATTCTTTAGCGCGCGCTTCGAGACGGGCGGGATATCTATCTGTCTTTGTGAAAGGTGGATGGACTACATTTACTGTAATTCCCTCCGGCCCAACGTCGTTCGAAAAATGTTTTACAAAGTTGACTAATGACGAATTTCCAAGCCCGCTTGGTAAGGAAGTCTTTGCTGGTGTGCGCGCCGCTGTACCGCCGATACAGACGATGCGCCCGCCGCCGGCATTTCGCATATGGGGCAATGCTGCACGCGAGAGCCGCATCGCCGCTAAGGTTTTTCCCATGACCCGCTCGATCACTTGCTCATCAGACAACGTTTCGAGCGTGCCACCGATATTTGTTGAGGCATTGCTAATTAAAACGTCAAGGCCCCCGAACACGTTCGCCACTTTGTCGATCGATATAGCACACCCCTCGGCTGTAAAGAGGTCTGCTGCTATGGCGTGTGCTTTCACACCTCGATTTTCGATATCAGCACGCGCAATCTCCAAAGCTTCCCGGTCTCGCCCGACGATGGCCACGTTAGCGCCTTCGTCAGCAAACGCTTGTGCGATGGCGAGGCCTATACCGCGATTACCCCCGGTAACTAAGACTGATTTTTCTCTAAGTGCGAGTTCGATTGTTCCGCCTCCTTAATGGACTTTGCACATTGATAAATATTGTAGCGGCGCATCTCAGTCCAAGGTCCGTCCTTTCTCCTAGGGCGGACCATGTTATATCGTTTTTGGCATATTCGTTATAAGATTAAGGGGAGAGTGCTAAAATGCCCAAATTTTATTCGATTCGAGAATGCGCTGACGCCGTGCGCACGGCAATCGAGAGAAATAATGACAACACAGAGGCATTAAGAACCGAGTTGTTGGATGCAGTAGGTTCTTTTATCTCTCGGCCGGACCTTTTTGAGCTTGGTGTGAAGCGACCGGGCAACCACATCGATAATTCCAAGTATATCTATTACGACGGGGAGCTATCGATCACGCTCGACGAGTTGCCGAAAGACATGGTAGTGCCTCCGCATGATCATGGCATTTGGGAGGCGTTGGTCATCCTCAAAGGTAGTCTTCACCATACCGTCTATGATCGAATGGACGACGGCAGCGTTGACGGGCATGCTGAACTTGAATGTATAGAAGATAAAATTTTCAAACCGATGAAAATGGCTATGGTGATTCCGCCCGCTGAAATTCACAGTTTTACGGCGCAGGAAGAGGAAACCTTTATCCTGACTATCGTCGGTGGAAATTACTCGGCCGATCGTCGTTACTACAACGTCAAGGAAAACACCTATCAGGTGGCAAAGGCTGGGGCGGTTCGACCTAAAAAGAAGGCCGCATGATTGGCGATTTTGTAATTTCGACATGATCCTAGTAACCGGCGGTGCTGGATTTATCGGCTCCAATCTTGTTGCCGGACTTAGCAAAATAGTCGGCACACCAGTGTTCGTCTGCGATTACATCGACAGTGAGGAGAAGGAACGAAATCTGGCTAAGCACGCGGTAGCCGGGCTGATTGAACCCTCTCAATTGCTGGCCTGGCTGGACGGACCGGGCGCCGCGACGGAGGTTGTATTCCATCTAGGTGCAATTTCCGCGACGACGGAATGTGATCCAGTGGTGTTGCTCGATAACAATGTGGCGCTCTCGACGTCGTTGTGGCGATGGTGTGCGATGCAGGAAGTAAGATTGATTTATGCTTCTTCGGCAGCAACCTATGGGGATGGTACCGACGGATTTGATGATGACCCGGACCCGCGAGCGCTGGTGTCTCTTGAGCCGCTGAATGGTTATGGGCAGTCCAAACAATTATTCGACATAGATGCCGTGTTAATGTCCCGAATGGGTTTTCGCCCTCCCCAATGGGTGGGGCTTAAGTTCTTCAACGTCTATGGACCTAACGAATATCACAAGGGTGGTCAGAGGTCAGTCGCGGTGCAGCTTTACGAGCAGATTGTCGCGACCGGGCGAGCACGGTTGTTCCGTTCGCACCATCCTGACTACGAAGACGGCGGTCAGCTGCGCGACTTCGTCTGGGTAGGCGATTGCATCGATGTCATGTTGTGGTTGCACGAAAATCCTGGCGTCTCAGGCATTTTTAATTGTGGTACCGGCGAGGCGCGAAGTTTTCTGGACTTGGCCCGAGCGTGCTTTGGGGCGATGAGGCGTGAGGAAGCCATTGACTTTATCGATACGCCCGAGGCCCTGAGAGGGCACTATCAATATTATACGGAGGCCCGTATGGAGCGATTGCGCAACGCCGGTTACAAGCGACCTTTCATTTCGCTCGAAGATGGGATCGCGAGCTATATCCGCGATTACCTTCAAACGAACGACCCTTTTAGATAAGGCTTGGCATTATGGAGTTTCCTAATATTGGTTCCGTCGCATTCCAAATTGGATCGGAACCTTTTATTTGTTTTACGTTTTTTAGCGAGCAACTATGCTTACTGCCAATTGCAATTCGCTGGTACGCGCTTTCTTATATCGCTGGGCTGCTTCTCGGATGGCGGTACTGCCTGTATCTCTCCCGGTTCCCGCCCAAGGCTGTGAACCGGCAACAACTCGACGATTTTCTAGTGTGGGCGACATTGGGTATCGTGTTAGGCGGTCGATTAGGCTACGTCGTTTTTTATTGGCCGCTCTATTTCCTGGAACATCCGCTTGAGATATTGCAAATGTGGAAGGGCGGTATGTCCTTTCATGGTGGGCTGATTGGACTGATCCTCGGCGCTTATGTATTTGCCCGCCGGCACGCGATTCCGGTCTTGTGTTTATTTGACTTAATTTCTGCAGTGGGGCCGATTGGTTTGTTTTTCGGGCGCATCGCGAATTTCATTAACGGCGAATTGTGGGGTCGGACGACTGATGTGTCGTGGGGTATTGTATTCCCGCGCGGGGGGCCAGTGCCAAGGCATCCCAGCCAACTTTATGAGGCGGTCCTAGAGGGGTTACTGCTTTTGGCACTTTCCTACATTTTAATTCGCAAATTCGATGCCCTGAGACGGCCGGGCATGGTGTTTGGAACGTTTCTGACCGGTTACGGCGTCGCTCGCATCGTCGCTGAAACATTACGCGAACCAGACGTCCATCTCGGATTTTTCTTTGCCGGAACCACTTGGGGACAATGGCTGTCAGTGCCGATGGTTCTGCTTGGACTTTATATGGTTAGGCGTGCGTTGGGCCGCAAACCGGTCGTTTCAGAGTGACGCCACTCTCCCGGATACTTCGCCGACAAATTGAAGTTAGTGGGCCTATAACTGTGGCGGAATTCATGGCTGCGGGACTTCTGCATCCAGATCATGGTTACTACATGCAGGAAAACCCGATCGGTTTCAGGGGTGATTTCGTGACCGCCCCTGAGATCAGCCAGATGTTCGGAGAACTCATTGGCCTTTGGTGCACGGTAGCTTGGAGGCAGATGGGCTCTCCGTCAACGGTGATGTTGGTCGAACTAGGGCCAGGTCGTGGCACGCTGATGGCCGATGCGCTTCGGGCAATGCGGATGGCTCCTGACTTCCTGGAGTGTGCAGACGTCCACCTTGTTGAAGCGAGTCCCAAATTACGTGCTTGTCAACGTGAGGTGCTCACCGTTCACGGAGTGGAATGGCACCGTGGATTAGAGGATATACCGGATGGTCCAATCCTGCTAATAGCAAACGAATTTCTTGACACATTGCCGATTCGGCAATTGGTTCGCCGCGACCACGGCTGGCACGAACGCTTGGTTGACTGCGATGATGATGGGTTTCGTTTTGTTCTTGACCCGACTCCCAGTACCCTCGTGGCACTCTTGCCACAAACCCTAGCGGAAGAGGCACCACAGGAAAGTGTCGTTGAAATTTCTCCAGCCGTGCTTGGTGTTGCTAGCACTGTTGCCCAAAGGATCACCCATGCTGGAGGAGCAGCCTTATTCGTTGATTATGGGCACGCGGAAACCAGGCCGGGAGATACTTTGCAGGCGGTTCGCGAGCATCGTTATGCCGACGTGCTGAGCGAACCCGGTTTTTCGGATTTGACCGCACATGTCGATTTTGGCGCTTTTTGTCGTGCTGCGGATGGCGTCGCAATTCATGGTCCGGTCGATCAAGGTGTTTTTCTAAAGCGCATTGGTATTGAAGAACGGGGGCGTAAACTTATCGAGGTGGCGGTGGACCAACGGGAGTCGATCGAGAGGGCGCTTAGTCGGCTGACAGACTTGGATGAAATGGGTCAGCTATTTAAGGTAGTAGCGTTTACGGAGCGCGACCTCCCGGTCCCAGCGGGTTTTGAGGCGAAGGGTTATATCAGCTAATGTTAATAGTCCGGTTTATTATGGTTCTTCAAATTACCATCGATCGGTGGAGCTCATGACAACGGGCGACGTGGATTTTCTTACTGCCGAGAATTTGAACGAATTGTCGAAAATTCGGCACGCTTTTTTCACACGCGCAGGCGGCGTCAGTGACGGTATTTATTCTTCTCTCAACGTGGGAATTGGCTCCAACGACAATCGAGAAAGCGTCCTAGAGAATCGGCGCCGTGCCATGGCGGCGATGGCGATGCCGGCCAATGCCCTATGCACAATTTATCAGGTGCATGGTGCCAAAGTGGTCCGAGTGACAAGCGATGAGAGGTGGAACGTTGGGCAGGCACCGCGCGCGGATGCGATGGTTAGCGGCAGCCCGGGAGTTGTACTGGGCGTACTTACGGCGGATTGCGTGCCAGTTCTCTTTGCTGATCCTCAGGCGGGCATCGTCGGAGCTGCGCATTCCGGATGGCGAGGCACACTGGTTGGGTTGCTGCAGGCGGTAGTTGAAGCCATGGAGACGCTTGGTGCCGCACGACGCAACATTCATGCAGCTGTTGGTCCTGCGATTGCGCAGCAATCTTATGAAGTCGGACCCGAGTTTCCTGTGCCCTTTACAGAAAGCGATCCCGACAACGCACAGTTCTTCCGTCCGTCAGAGTCGGAAGGGCACTATATGTTTGATCTCACCGGTTGCGTCCTGCATTTGTTAGAAGGTCTCGGTCTATCTTCGATTGAGCATCTCGATTTTGACACTTGCGCTGATGAAGAGCGATTTTTCAGTTATCGACGCGCCACGCATCGTAGTGAAGAGGATTACGGGCGAGGCCTTTCCGCCATCTGCCTTGGAAGATGAATATTTGCCTTATTTGATGCAACTCATGGTGCTTACTGTTATCGGAACCCTAGTCTGCTGTGCGCTCGTTCTGGACTAAGTTAGCAATTGTC
The DNA here is from genome assembly GCA_036337155.1 of Pseudomonadota bacterium. GTDB lineage: Bacteria > Pseudomonadota > Alphaproteobacteria > UBA8366 > UBA8366 > UBA6544. The sequence goes on from JAYZET010000029.1 coordinate 85,648, forward strand.
TTTGCGCTTGTCGGGACAGTGTCTTGTGGCAAGCTACCAAGGCCGTTCGAGCCGGGAGTAAAAGAACTCGCCAATCCACTTTTGCATTTGAACGACAATCGCGGTGTTGTTGTCGCGCCTATTTATAACGCACCGCCAGAGTTGTCGGCTCCCCTCGCCGATGTGATAGCTAAAGAGCTGCGGCTTCATGATATCCCGGCCACATCCGCCGATATTCTGAGAGCCGGCAATTTGTTGGAAGGATGGTATAGGCTTGCCGATTCACGTGCGGGGCGTGTTGACGTGATCGTTGTGTGGATTCTATCCGATCATGAAGGTGAAGAGCTATTCGAAATGGAAAGCCGCAAGCGGGTACTGATAGATAAATTGGCGCGAGAACCTGCACTAGGTCTTAAAGAAATTGTCAAAAATATCGTTCCCTCTGTTGTCCGCGCACTGATTGGTGAGCGCCGGAATGGACGAGCGGAGAAAGGTATTGCTATAACGCTCGGTAAAATCTCTGGGGCTCCCGGTGACGGGGATACCGCACTGCAACGCGCTGTTCGTGCCGTGCTCAACCAGATGGACATATCAATCGCTGACCGCCCGGAAGAAGCGATTGCTCATTTACAAGCACAAGTCGAAGTAAAATCGCAAAACGGTCAAAATGATCAAGTGCGCCTCATATGGACGATTCGGGACTCTGAACAAAAATTTGTCGCTTCACTAACGCAACAGAATCTGGTGCCGAAAGGGCGTCTCGACCGACGATGGGGTTCGGTTGCTTTCGATATTGCACTCGCGATAAGACCGCGGATTGTTGAAGCCGTAAGGCATTTAGGCGATTCGAAGGCGTTTGGCCTTGCCGTTCCGCCGACATTAAAGTGAAGGGTTATAGACAAGTATCTTAAGTAACGTTTACAGAAGGAAATGCCCTTGTTATAGAAATTCGTGCCGGAAAAAAGGTGGCGACCGGGAGAAACTCGAGATGAAAATTTTGCCTTGCAATAGCAACCGTCCATTGGCGGAAGCGATTTCAGCGTACTTGAATGTGCCGCTGACGCAGGCGGATGTCAGACGGTTTTCTGATATGGAGGTTTTCGTTGAAATCCTCGAAAACGTGCGTGGTGAGGATGTTTTTATCATACAATCTACGAGCTATCCTGCGAATGACAATTTGTTGGAGCTTTTGGTTGCGATAGACGCGTTGAAGCGCAGTTCTGCTAGGCGTATCACTGCAGTTATCCCCTATTACGGTTACGCCCGGCAAGACCGTAAGACTGGCTCCAGGACGCCCATTTCCGCTAAGCTGGTCGCGAACCTCATCACAACTGCTGGGGCTGATCGGGTCCTCACTATGGACCTGCATGCAGGCCAAATTCAGGGTTTCTTCGACATACCGACTGACAATCTCTATTCGGCGCCAGTCTTTGGCCGCGACATCGAGGAAGCCCTCGGTGACGAGCAGGAAACCATTATCGTATCGCCGGATGTTGGCGGTGTGGTGCGTGCTCGGGCTATTGCCCGTCGGATTAATGCGGATCTCGCCATTATCGATAAGCGGCGCGAGCAGGCTGGTGTTTCAGAGGTCATGAATATTATTGGCGACGTACAAGACAAACGTTGCATATTGGTGGATGACATCGTCGATTCTGCGGGGACGCTCTGTAATGCTGCTGTCGCATTGACCGAAGCGGGTGCTAAGTCGGTCTGCGCATATGTTACGCACGGTGTGTTATCAGGCGGTGCGGTGGCGCGCGTTTCATCCTCGCCTATCGAAATGATGGTTACAACAGATAGCATCCAAGCGACGGAGGCTGTCCGTGTTGCGCAGAATATGCGTCAGATCACTATCGCCCCGCTATTAGCCGAAGCGATCCTGCGCATTAGCAATTCTCAATCGGTGTCGAGTTTGTTTGACTAATCTGAATTAAAGCTCTATCCCACCGCAGCGTAATAAGAGATTCGGTTATGGCACCCTTGGAGGCCACGCCGAAACTATCTGACCAAGGAGATATACCATGGCCGAAGCCACTATGGCGGTAACGGCGCGTGATCGGAGCGGCAAGGGGGCAGCTCGAGCGGAACGTCGTGCGGGACGTGTTCCTGCCGTAATATACGGCGGCAAGGCAGCTCCCGTTATGATTTCCGTCGAGCCTCGCGACCTGCAGCGTGAGATGTCCGCGGGGAACCTGTTCTCGACGGTGTACAACTTCGATGTTGGTGGCAACAACGAACGCGTTTTGCCACGTGAAGTGCAATATCATCCGGTGACCGACCGGGCGCAACATATCGATTTTCTTCGGGTGACGGCGGATACGAAGCTCGCCGTCGAGGTGCCGTGCCATTTTATCAACGAAGAAGAGTGCCCGGGCCTGCGCCGGGGCGGCGTGCTGAACGTCGTTCGTCACGCTATCGAATTTGTTTGTCGGGTTGACGATATCCCCAATGAAATTGAAATAGACTTGTCTGGTCTCGAGATAGGTGAGGGTGTCCACATCAGTATGGTGGCTCTGCCGAGTGGTATTAATCCGACGATTAAGGATAGAGACTTCACCATCGCCACCATCGCCGCGCCAACTGTGGTGGTAGAAGAGACGGCCACCGAGGGCGAGGAAGGCGAGGATGGAGAGGAAGGCGAATTGGTCCAAGAAGGTGAAGTCGAAGAGACCAAATCGGAAGAAGGAACACAGGAGTAGGCGGGTTCTCTCATGCTGCTCCTCGTGGGCTTGGGCAATCCTGGTCCCAAATACGAGAAGAATCGTCACAATATAGGCTTTATGGCGATGGACGAGATCGTCCGACGTCACTCCTTTGGTAAGTGGCGTGGGCGATTCCAATCAGTCATTTCCGAAGGCTATTTTGGCACCGGAAAAGTTTTGGCGATGAAACCTACTACGTTTATGAACGAATCGGGCCGGGCTGTGGGCGAAGCTGCACGTTTCTTTAAGCTTGATCCAGAGGAGGTGATTGTGTTTCACGACGAACTGGATCTCGATTTTGGGAAGGTTCGCGTCAAGCAGGGCGGGGGTCATGCCGGACACAACGGACTGCGCAGCATCGATGCGCATCTTGGTAGAAATTTCGTTCGCGTACGTATTGGTATTGGCCATCCTGGAGTCAAAGACCAGGTACACGGACACGTGTTGTCAGATTTTGCGAAAGCTGAAAAGCGCGGTCTCGGAACCCTGATCGACGCACTCGCCGAGGCAGCGCCGATGCTAGCCGATACCGATCAGCACAATGCTATTATGAGCAGGTTGGCACAGGCGATTAATCCGCCGGGGCCAAAGCTCGAAAAGCGGAACCGGTCTCAGGGGGGCGGCGATGGGGTTTAACTGTGGCATCGTTGGATTGCCGAATGTGGGGAAGTCAACCCTGTTCAACGCGTTGACCGAGACGGCTTCGGCGGAGGCTGCGAATTATCCGTTTTGTACCATCGAGCCAAATGTTGGCCGTGTGCCCGTTCCGGATGAGCGGCTCAATCAGATTAGCGGCATATCGCAATCCGCTAAGAAAATTCCGACATTTTTGGAATTCGTCGATATTGCTGGTCTCGTACGTGGTGCGTCGAAAGGCGAAGGGCTCGGCAATAAATTCCTCGCAAATATTCGCGAAGTTGATGCAGTGGTCATGGTATTACGTTGTTTCGATGATGAGAATATCAGCCATGTCGAGGGTTCCATCGATCCAGTACGCGATGCGGAAACCGTGATGACCGAACTGCTGCTGGCGGACCTTGAAAGTATGGAACGCAGGTTGGACACGATTGAAAAGCGCGCGCGACAACGGGAAAAGGAAGCAGAGCGGCAGTTAGCTGTAATTGAGGCTGTTCTAGCTGTGCTGCGTGAAGGTAAGCCCGCTCGTATCGCCGAAATATCTCGGGGTGAGCGCATGATTTTTCGGCAGCTCAACCTGCTGACTGCCAAACCGGTGCTCTATGCCTGCAACGTCGAGGAAGAAAGTGCGGCAATGGACAACGCTTACTCGCATGCTGTGGCGGAAATGGCGGCAGCTGAAGGGTCGGAGGCCGTCGTTATTTCGGCTGCGATCGAGGCGGAAGTGGCACAGCTCGGAGATTCGAAGGAGAAGATCGAATATCTCGAAACCCTAGGCTTGCCCGAGCCTGGCCTCGATCGGATGATCCATGCCGGATATCGACTGCTGAATTTAATAACCTTCTTTACATCCGGACCCAAGGAAAGTCGTGCCTGGACCGTTCCTTTCGGAACTGTTGCCGCATCTGCAGCTGGGCGCATCCATACAGATTTCGAACGGGGCTTCATCGCCGCCGAAACGATATCCTATGAGGATTTCGTTTCATGCGATGGAGAACAAGGAGCCAAAGACGCCGGTAAGATGCATCTTGAAGGCCGCGACTATATCGTCCAAGACGCCGATGTTATCCTTTTCCGATTTAACGTCTGATTTATTGAATGCGACATTTACGGTCCAAGTTCGGGAAATGTTGCTTATCCATCCTTCGATGCTTTTAAAACTTGGTTAATGTAAGTTCTATTTTTCTTAAGCTGAATTTAGTCGAATGGTGAGCAATATATCGTGCGGCGTTGACTTGGCGTTACAATTGGGCATCTCAATAAAATAGAGTTTTAATATCTGGCTTCCGGGATGGCAGAAAGCTGAATGGATGGCCTTTCTTTGGGTGAGGGAGGATGAGATGAACGACATGATGACAACTGAAATGCCTGCCGCCTTGAACGGCATTAAGGTCGTGGACCTTACGCAATTCGAGGCGGGGCCGTCTTGCACGGAAGCATTGGCTTGGCTCGGCGCGGACGTGGTGAAAGTTGAGGAACCGAAACGCGGCGAGCCAGGACGGTGGGGCTTTACCGATAAGCCAGGTGTCGATTCGACCTACTTTGTCTATTACAATCTCAACAAGCGCGCCGTGACGTGCAATCTTAAAACGGATGCGGGCAAGGCGCTCCTGACGCGGATGCTAGAGCAGGCCGATGTCGTCATCGAGAACATGGCACCCGGTACCTTCGCACGGCTTGGCTTCGACTGGCCGCGGCTGCAGGAGATCAACCCGCGCATTATATTTGCGCAGGTCAAGGGGTTTGCACCTGACAGCAAGCACGCCGATTACCTCTCCTTCGATATGATCGCGCAGGCGACGGGTGGTACCATGGGTATAAACGGTATGCCAGACGAGCCGCCGATTAGGCCCGGGTCAACCGTCGGCGACACCGGAACTGGAATGCTGACGGCGATGGGTATAATCGCCGCACTTTTCCAGCGAGTGACGACGGGAAAGGGCCAACATATCCAAATTGCGATGCGGGACGCCATGCTAAACTACTGCCGTACACCTATGAGCCGGCAGGCGGCTCGAGATGACGTCATGCCTCGCGGAGGAAACGGCGTCGTCGGCACCGCGCCCGGCGGTTTGTATCCATGCAAGCCGGGTGGGCTTGACGATTACTGTTACATATTCTGTTCGCGGGGTAATGAAGACCATTGGAAGCGGCTGTGTAAGGTGATTGGGCGTGAGGATTTGGCGGATGATCCGCGCATGGCCAACGGTGACCTTCGCTTCCAACACAAAGAAGAAGTTGAGCGGGCGATTACCGATTGGACCATGCAGCACACAAAAACCGAAGTTATGGAGGCCATTGCCGGCGAAAAGGTACCGTGCGGTGCGGTCTATAATACTTGGGAGCTGATGCGTGACGAGGATTTTCTCTCTCGTGGGATGATGCAGGAGATTGAGCAGCCAGGGCGCGGCAAGGTAACCGTGGCCGGTTGGCCATTGAAGATGTCGGGCAGTCATGTATCAATCCGCCATGCTCCGCTACACGGCGGCAACAACGAAGATGTCTATAGCCAATGGCTCGGCATTAACGCAGATGAGGTCAAGGCAATGCGGGAGCGAGGGGAAATTTAGAGCTTTAGCTCGATCATCCTCATGCCAGGTTGTCCCTATCAAGTGAGATGTGATTAATTCGGATCTAAGGCCAGCATTTAGGTGGTGGTGCAATTTGATGAGGGTTGGTCCGTCTTGGGTGATTGTTATGTTGAAGGCGTCGATTTGAAAAATTTAAACGCGCTTTTAGCCAATTGTGTGGGTGCTTATTCTGCTGGAATACAGGGACATAACATGAATTTGCATTTCTGCGATTAATTCGCGGGCCGAACGTTTCATATAGCTGATAATTAATGAAGGGAACCACAATGGGACGGTTACAAGACAAGGTGGTTGTGGTGACTGGCGCTGCTAACGGCTTAGGAGAGGCTACCGCGTTGCGGCTATCGCAGGACGGCGCCAAGCTGGTGCTCGCTGATATCGATGGATCCGGTCTTGCTAAGACGGCGGCGGTGATCCGCAGCGACGGAGGAGAGGTTGTAACAGTTGTAGGCGATATCACGGAAGAAGTGCCGGCCGCTGAGTTGGTCGACGCGGCGTTGGAGCACTTCGGCCAGATCGATGCCCTTGTAAACAACGTCGGTGGTAGCCGCAACGCGAAAATTTGGGACATGTCGATTGACGATTGGGACCACACGGTCAAACTCAACCTTCGCGGTACTTTCCTTTGTACCCGCGCCGCGGTTCCACACATGATGAAGCGCAAACAAGGGGTCATTGTCTGTTTGTCTTCTGGCGCACGGGAAGGGACGCCATGGACGGCGTATTATCAAGGAGGCTCTGCTTATTCAACTTGTAAGGCTGGTGTGCACGGTTTCATGCGCGATCTAGCTTTGGAGCTTGCGGAGTTTAACATTCGAGTAAATTGTGTTGCGCCTGGTCCAATCGATACAGAGCGGGCAGGTGTTAATTTGCGCAAACTTAATGAGACGGTTGATTTTAGTCCGGATCGGATGACACCCCTCGGACGTCTCGGGCGGCCAGTCGAAGTCGCGAATGCCGTCCTGTTTTTGGTGTCTGACGAAGCGTCCTATGTTACGGGTCATACGCTGGCGGTTGCTGGTGGTCGCTGACGGAACACGCAAAATTCTTGTCCTCAGGCCTGCCTCTGCCTAGAGTCGTGCCGTCAAAAACAGTCATCCACAAGGAGACGCCAGTTATGGGAGAAATGGTTCGACTGAAAGCCGCAGATGGTCACGAGTTTGACGCTTATAAAGCTGTTCCGAGTGAAAGGCCGAAAGGCGGAATTTGTGTGATTCAGGAAATATTTGGCGTCAACGCGCATATTAAGGAAGTAGCGGACGGCTTTGCCGCCGACGGGTATCTTGTAATCGCTCCAGCCGTATATGATCGGGCGGAGCCTGGTGCGAACTTAGGATATACTCCGGAAGACATGCAGGCTGGCCGTGACCTCCGCGCCAAGGTAGGCGACGATGGGCCGGTAATGGACATCGCGGCTACAGTTAAGAAACTGCAGTCCGCTGGAAATGTTGGTACAGTCGGGTATTGCTGGGGCGGTACGCTTTCTTTCCTTGCTTCAACTCGTATAGAAGGAGTTTCCGCCTCAGTCGTCTATTATGGCGGGCAGATAGTTCCTTACAAGGGAGAGACCGTGAGGGTTCCGTTGCAAATGCATTTCGGTGATATGGACGCTGGAATACCGATGGAGGATGTTAACCAAATTAAGGAGGCACAGCCGCAAGCCGACGTACATGTTTACCACGCCGATCATGGTTTCAATTGTGACCACCGCAGTCAGTACGACGAAAATAGCTGTAATCTTGCACGAGAGCGCACATTAGCCTTCTTTCGTGAGCACGTGGGATGACGAAGAACATTCTCAAAAAGGGATATAAACAACTCGTAGATGAGGCGGAGGCGGAGATTGAAACGGTCGATGTTCAGGATGCTATGCATCTTGTAGATGATGAGAATACGGTGATCGTCGACCTAAGGGATATTAGAGAACTATGGAAACTTGGCACCATACCCGGTGCGGTGCACGCTCCCCGGGGCATGCTGGAATTTTGGATAGATCCTGACAGTCCTTACCACCGTGAAATATTCTCTTCGGGCAAAAAGTTGTTGTTTTTCTGTGCTGCTGGCTGGCGTTCGGCGCTGGCTACGAAGACTGTTCAGGACATGGGCGTCTCACCGGTTGCGCATATTGGAGGCGGATTTTCAGCCTGGACCGAGGCGGGTGGCCCGGTGGTAGACAAAGAGAAGAAGTAGCCTTTGGGAAGCTGCGGGCTATTTAACCGCGGAGAACACGGCCGGCCACGGCCGATAATTTCGCGACGAGCATTGGGTCGCGCGCGTCTGGTGCAGTAATAATTGCAGTCTCAAGCGCTTGCTGACAGCCGGCGTGACAGGTCTCCGTCCGACCCATCAGTCGAGGTACCGTTTCACGCACCAATGCCTGGCCTTTGTCGGCATTATCCATCAGGACTGTGATGATCCTCTCGACCGTGACGTTGTCATGATCCGGGTGCCAACAATCGAAGTCGGTTACCATCGCAACTGTCGCGTAGCACATTTCGGCTTCTCGAGCCAATTTTGCTTCCGGCATATTGGTCATGCCGATAACGGAGCATTCCCATTGCCGGTAGAGCTGGGATTCGGCGCGGCTGGAAAATTGTGGACCCTCCATTGCCAGGTAACAGCCCCCGTACACAGTATCTATGCCAGCCGCCTTTGCGGCCTCTGCAAGTGTCTGGCCGAGACGCGCACAGACCGGTTCTGCCATCGAGACGTGGGCAACGAGGCCAGTACCGAAAAAACTCTTTTCTCGAGCGAAAGTTCGATCGATGAATTGATCGACAATGACGAAAGTTCCCGGTGAAAGATCCTTGTTTAAGGAGCCGACGGCGGACAAGGAAAGAATTTCGGTAACGCCGCAGCGCTTAAGCGCGTCGATATTGGCTCGAAAATTCAGCTCTGAAGGTGGAATACAATGTCCTCGGCCGTGGCGAGGTAAGAAAACTAATTGCTGACCTTTCAGCTCCGCAAACATAAATGCGTCGGAGGGTGCCCCGAAAGGTGAGGTGACGTCGCGCCATTCAACCTTCTCAAGGCCGTCGATATTATAAAGGCCGCTGCCACCGATAATTCCTATGACGGGGGGCATTCCGGAATCGGGCATGGTCCCGTTACCTTTACTTGTTCGTTTTAATCAGGATTTTTCACGAGCTGATCACTGAATAAAAAACCTTATGGCAATAACTTTCTCACCATGGTGGCCTAAAGGAGTTTTATGCGACTACGCGTGTTAATGAACGTTTGACCATACACGCTTCTTAACGGCGATAATCAAGATGAGGAATGCGACCAGGAACAGAATGACCTTGAGGCCCATCCCCTTTCGTTGCTCTAAGTTAGGCTCGCTCGCCCAGGCGAGGAACGTGGTGACGTCCCGCGCCATTTGCTGAACTGTAGCTTTGGTGCCATCAGTGTATTCAACTCCGTCGTCCAAAAGCGGAGGCGCCATAGCGATTTGTTGGCCAGCAAAATATTTATTGTAGTACATGCCGTCACCAATTTTGGTATTTGATGGCGGGTCAACATAACCGGTGAGCAACCCGTAAACATAATCCGCGCCACCAATATAGGAGTTTGTATAGCTGATAAAATCCATACCGAAGGCACGTGCGTCTACGATCAAAGAGAGATCGGGTGGCAAGGCACCGTTATTTCCAGCGCGAGCCGCATTTTCGTTTGGGAACGGGCTAACGAAACGATCCGACGGCTTTGCCGGGCGAGTGAACATTTCGCCTTCGTCGTTGGGACCGTCGGTCACTTCGAATTCAGCGGCCAAAGCCTTCACTTGCGCTTTCGTAAATCCAAGGTCAATCAAATTGCGATAAGCCACGAGACGGAGCCCGTGACAGCCGGCGCAGACCTCTTTGTAAACCTGCAGGCCGCGTTGTGCCTCCGCCCTATCGTAAGTGCCGAATACGCCATCCCAAGACCAGCTCTGCCGTGGTGCCGGCGTTCCACCGCCGGCAGCAAAAACGACGTTGGTTGTCAGGCTCATTGCGGCGACTGCAAGCACGCTTAGAAATAGAGTTTTTTTCATTATTTTTTCTCCATCTTCGCTGCGGCAGCGCCAGCTGCGGCGCTTCCGCCGCCGCCTCCCATCACCGGTTCACTGAGACTGGTCGGCAAAGGGTCGGGCGTCTCAAGCTTGCCTAAAATTGGCAGCAAGATCAGGAAGTGGAAAAAGTAGTAAGCAGTGCCAAGTTGACCGGCAATAAGCCAAAAGCCTTCCGGCGGGTTGGCGCCGCAGAAAGCAAGTAGTACGCAATCGGCGCCAAGAATCCAGATGAACCACTTGTAGATGGGGCGGTAACGGCAGCTGCGCACCCGCGAGGTGTCTAACCAAGGTAAAATAAACAGCACACCAATAGAAGCGAACATAATAAGTACGCCGCCAAGTTTCGCAGGAATAATCCAGAAGAATTCAAAGGTAATCGCTCTTAGCATTGCGTAGAAAGGCAAGAAGTACCATTCGGGCACAATATGCGCGGGTGTAGAGAGCGAGTTGGCTTCAACGTAGTTGTCCGGATGGCCCATGTAGTTTGGCATGTAGAATACGAACACAGCGAAGATCAGGACGAAGGCGACGAGGCCTACAGAGTCCTTGGCTGTGAAATAAGGTGTGAAGGGGACTGTGTCTGGCCCCGGCTTAACGTCGATGCCGTCCGGATTGTTGGAGCCAACGATGTGGAGTGCTACCACGTGCAAACCGACCACACCGAAGATGGCAAAGGGAAGTAAGAAGTGGAGTGAGAAAAACCTGTTCAACGTCGCATTGTCGACCGAAAACCCTCCCCATAGCCACGTGACGATAGGTTCGCCGACAATCGGGATAGCTGAAAACAAATTAGTGATGACGGTTGCGCCCCAAAAGCTCATTTGACCCCAAGGCAGGACGTAGCCCATGAAGGCGGTCGCCATCATTAACAATAGGATGACGACACCGAGCATCCATAACAGCTCGCGCGGTGCTTTGTAAGAGCCGTAATACAATCCGCGAAACATATGAATGTATACGACAATGAAGAACATCGACGCGCCATTCATGTGGATATACCGAATCAGCCAGCCATAATTGACGTCGCGCATGATTCTCTCAACACTGTCGAAAGCGTAATCGACGTGTGGCGTATAGTGCATAGCCAGGATAATACCTGTGACGATCATGACTACCAGACAGACACTCGCCAAAGCACCGAAGTTCCAGAAGTAATTCAAGTTCCTGGGCATCGGGAAGTCCCGATACTCGTGTTGCATGTAGGAGAAAATCGGCAGTCGATCTTCGACCCATCGGATCACAGGATTCGTGAATTCCGGTTTCGAACTCATCGCGAGGCTCCCTTATCCGATCTTGATCTTGCTGTCATCGAGGAAAACATAGGGCGGTACCGGCAAGTTAAGGGGTGCTGGACCCTTGCGGATGCGTCCCGACGTATCATAGTGCGACCCGTGACAGGGGCAGAACCAGCCTCCGAATTCACCTTTTGCTTCGCTTGGTTTTTGGCCAAGCGGTACGCAACCGAGATGAGTACAGACGCCAACGAGCACTAACCATTCAGCCTTTTTCACGCGGTCGCTATCTGCCTCGGGATCAATCATCTCATCAAATAAAACTGCTTCTGCAATTTTGATTTCATCTTCCGTCCGGCGACGCACGAAAACTGGTTTGCCCCGCCATTTGACGGTGATGCTTTGTCCGACCTCGATCTTGCTAATGTCGACCTCTGTAGATGCCAATGCTAGCACGTCGGCTGAAGGGTTCATCTGATCAATCAACGGCCACGCGAAAGAACCGGCGCCGACGACGCCCATCGCACCTGCAAATAATGCAAGAAAATCACGGCGCGACTCATCGCTTTCCGTAGCTTGGGTCGTTTCCGCCATGCCCTCTACCTCTCTTAAATTCTAGACACTTGCGCCACCCTTAGGCTGAGTGGGCGCATATTACCCTACCCTTCACGCCCTGCACGCCCATGCGACACCCTGACGCATGTCCCGTCTTTACTCACAATACCCCTTCATAAGGCAGGCGAATAATGCACGGTGCGTGACCGGCTGAACTAGTTTCGTATAATGCAAATTCGGCGTCGAGGCAAAGATTTCACAGGTATTTCAGAGATTTCAAAGCGATGAGCATTCGTGTGGCACTATATCAGCCTGATATTCCGCAAAATACGGGCGCATTAATTCGTCTTGGCGCCTGCTGCCGAGTGCCGATAGAGGTGATCGAACCTTGCGGATTTGTGTGGTCAGACCGGTATTTGCGCCGCGCCGGAATGGATTATACCGATATGGCCGTGGTAACGCGGCATGTGTCATGGGATGCATTTCGCGTTGCCGTCTCCGGGCGGCTGGTACTGCTGACAACGCGAGGCGATACTGATCATACCGAGGCTAATTTCAAATCTGGTGACATTCTCCTACTCGGGCAAGAAACTGCCGGGGTGCCTGAAAAAATTCATCGCCATGCGGCTCTTCGGGTGCGAATTTCGATGGTGGATGGTGCCCGCTCGCTCAACGTTGCCCTTGCGGGTGCTATGGTTTTGGGTGAAGCCTTACGCCAGGTCGACGGATTTCCAGGTAGAGAAAAGAAAACTGCATGAATGACGAATATAAAGAACGCGCCAGTGCTTGGTTTGCGGTCCTGCGCGACCGCATCTGTGTGACTTTCGAGGCGATCGAAGATGACTTAACGGGAAGGTTCTGTGAGCGCACGCCGGGCCGCTTCGAGCGCAAGAGCTGGGAGCGGACGCCAGAATCAACAGGCGGCGGTGGTGGTGGAGTTATGTCCGTTATGCGTGGCCGCGTCTTTGAGAAGGTTGGAGTGAATATCTCCACCGTCTGGGGTGAGTTTTCTGAGGAATTTCGCAAGCAAATTCCGGGCGCTGAGGAGGATCCGAGGTTTTGGGCTAGTGGCATATCCCTGGTTGCGCACATGCAGTCGCCGCTTGTACCGGCGGTACACATGAATACGCGGCACATACAGACTACCAGAGTTTGGTTTGGTGGCGGAGCCGATTTGACGCCGATGTACCCGAACGACGATGATACGAAGGGATTTCATGAGGCCCTTAAGGCCGCCTGCGAACCGTATGGCGCTTCGAGATACGAAAAGTACAAGAAATGGTGTGACGAATATTTTTACCTTCCCCATCGGGGAGAACCGCGAGGTGTTGGGGGGATTTTCTATGATTACCTGGATCAAGACTGGGAACGTGATTTTAACTTTACGAAGGGCGTTGGCGAAGCCTTCCTTGGCGTTTACCCCAGAATCGTTAGACGCCACATGAATGACAATTGGACAGAAGGCCAACGGGAACATCAATTGATACAGCGAGGTCGTTATGTTGAATTCAATTTGTTGCACGACCGTGGTACGAAATTCGGCCTGATGACTGGCGGCAACACCGAAGCCATACTTATGTCGATGCCGCCGGAGGCACGCTGGCCGTAATATCTTTATAATGTGCGTGAGGGAAAGAGGATGTTAGGGTTCAGAAAATTTATCGTGGGGCTGTGCGTTTTGGCCTTCTTCGCCGCGACGGGCGCGTTTGCACAGGATCTGCCGATCGGCGCGTTCTTTGGGTCTTTCAAGGGCGGTGGCGTCGCGGAGAATCGTGATAGTATATACTTCGGTGCAACGGTTCGAGATTTTGATGTAACGATTAGTCCGGAAGGAAAGGGGTTCAGGGTCGATTGGGCGACTATTATCCGTAAGGGGGGCGACCCGAACAATCCTAATGTTAGGCGGAAGGCGCATTCAGTGGTATTTGAACCGGCAGGTCAGCCAGGTGTCTATCGAGCTTTAGATTTGGCCGATCCGCTGCGGGGTGGCCAATACACCTGGGCGCGGATTGCAAAACAAACCCTTCATGTCTACGCGCTTTTGATTGATGATAAGGGGCGTTACGACATGCAGGTTTACGAGCGAACGTTAAAGTCGTCTGGTATGGATTTCGTTTTTCATCGCGTTTATGACGGCGAACCGGTGCGGACGGTTAGGGGAAAGCTTATCAAATACGCAAATTGACTAAGGTATAGGCATATTATCGTGCCCTTTCCGTTCGGGTGTTACCTTTTCCTACTGATGTGGTCCGTTCATCGCCAGTGCGGTGAGCGCCTCTACCGCCGTGGCTTTAATGCGGTAACGCTTCACTTTCTTTAAGCTGGACTGTATCGAACACAACCGGCGGACCTATGCGCCTTAGTGGAGAATAACGTTGGTTGGAACGTGAAATGAATCGATTAAATGGGTGGGCAGCGCATGGCTCACGATGCAAGAATTTCGCAGCGCAGAACTTTTGGTGTATAGCGGTGTCTATGCGATGAAGATTTAGTTGGGCAAGGCGCAGGCGAACGTCTTTTAAGCCAAAATGGCGGCTTACTGCCGAGAGATGCCTGAAACGCCTCCTCGCAATATGTACTTCTGAACTTTCCCGGTTGCTGTTTTAGGCAGATCGCCAACGAAGCTGATCCAACTTGGGGTTTTAAAGTGAGCAAGATTGTTGCGGACGTGCAATTTCATTTCATCTTCGGTAGCGGACGTGCCGTCTTTCAAGATTACGAAGGCATGCGGCGACTCGCCCCATTTCTCGTGTGGCATGCCAACCACCGCGACCTCTTGTACAGATGGGTGGTGCAATAGACAGCCCTCGATCTCAACCGACGAGATGTTCTCTCCGCCGCTAATAATGACGTCTTTGAATCGGTCTCGGATTTCGACGAAGCCATCTTCGTGCACTACTGCGGCGTCGCCAGAATGAAACCAGCCGTCTTTGATTGCAGCGGCTGTAGCATCTGGATCATTGTAGTAGCCTTTCATGACGACATTTCCGCGCACAGTGATTTCGCCCAAAGTCTCGCCGTCATGTGGAACTTCGTTCCCGATGTCATCGACTACCCGCAGTTCGCCCGAGCTAATCAGTTCGACACCCTGGCGCGCTTTTATCTTGGCGCGTGCTCCGAGTGGCAGACTTTGGTGCTCAGTACGCAGTTCACAAAAGGTGATGAGCGGTGCAGTCTCGGTCAATCCATAGACGTGAGTTAATTCCCAACCGAGGTCGCGTTCGATTAGCTCGATCGTCGCAGCTGCGGGCGGTGCTCCCGCGGTGAATAGCCGAACGCCTTCCGGAGCTTCTTCGCGAAGTTCTCCAGGGGCATTCGCGATACTAATCAGCACAGTTGGTGCCGCACAGAACATAGTGATGTTCTCGTCCTTAATCAGTTTGAAGATCATTGGCGGTTCAACCCGACGCAAGCAGACATGTGTCATGCCGCGTGCAGTGTTGATCCAGGTAAACGTCCAACCGTTGGCATGGAACATGGGTAGGGTCCAAAGATAGCGGTCGGCCGGTGTCAAATGATGATGGGCAAGCGTACCCATGATGTTCATATAGGCGTTGCGGTGGGTAATCATGACACCCTTAGGCCTGGCCGTCGTCCCGCTCGTGTAATTGATTGTCAGGAGGTCTGTTTCTCCAATTTCCACGTCGCGAAAATTGGAACTGTGCGCTGCCAGGGTTTCCTCATAACACAGCCAGCCATCGGCCTTACCTTCAAGAGCTACGAAGTGCTCGACGCTGTTCAGTGTGTCACGGATGCCGTCCACGGCGGCCAGATAGTCAGCATCGGCGCAGACAATTTTCGCTCCACTGTGGTTTATGATGTACTCGAAATCTTCTGGCAGCAGCCGATAGTTGATGGGTACCAAGATGGCACCGATTTGCGGGACAGCGTAATAGGCTTCGAGATGTGCATGAGTGTTGGGTGCGATATAGGCGACCCGATCTCCCTGGTCGATGCCGAGCGCCTGTAGTGCCGTAGACCATTGATCGCAGCGGTTAAAAAATTCGGCATAGGTGAAACGTAATTCACCGTCGACCACCGCTTCCTTGCTGGCATAAAGCCGCCGCGCGCGACGGGCGAACTCCATCGGGGTTAAAGCGATTTCCATGGCTATTTACTCCTTACTGCTGCTGCCGAGGATGTTAGCGGGTGTCATTTGGTTCGTCATGCTTTTCGCGTATCAGACTAACACACGCGTTATTGATTGTTTCTCCTTGAGAAGGATGGCCAACGATGCGTCTAGGTTAAAGATAAAGGACGATCTACCTCATGGGCGGTGCAAATTTTTTGAATGCCAGTGGATTTGATACTGTTAGCAACTTAAAAAGTTACATTTATCGATAGGAGCTAGGCGGACATTTATCTGGCGGGATGGTATCTAGATACAACAGAACGTCGATGATTTATCGCTGTTAATAGGGCCGGTCGCTAGTCACCGTGGTCCGATGCATATGCCGGGTATAAGTTTGATCATCGTTCGGCTGGGCTGCATGCTTAGTGCACCGGTTATCTCAGAAGACGAGGTCACCGCACCACCATTTATGGCGATGAACGATTCGGGGGTGGGTCCGCACGAGAGGATGAATGACGCTTGGCAAGCGGTTCTTCTGGATTTCGTTCAGCGCGAAGTTATTTTGTGTTTGGTCATAGCGATGTTCGGCTTCTAGCCTGTCAAGCTAGCGACGTTCGTCTAATGGAAGTGCGTCGTATGCTGCCGACATATTCGCGAAATGTGTGCCGCCACTGCCGTCCGTGAGCACTTCCAACGCATAGAGGATTGAGCCGAGTGCCATTGCCGGCCGAGGTCTGGAATGCCGAGGTAATCGCCGTTTTTTCCTTGTTCGTGACTAAAATAATTTCCGGGTATCCATCAAGCAGCAGATCTTTTAATACATGGGCGGAAAGGGGAGCGAAATGTCGCTAGAAAGAGATCTGTTGCGCCGGTTTGGTATGTTGGCCGCGAATCGCGATGTCACCATGTTGCAGTTGTGCTTTTTTTGATCCGCTCGAAAGTGTCGTTGTTGCATGTAACGATATCAGCAACATAAATCTCCGCAGAAAACCCGTTTGGCATCTGCGGGTGCACGTCTTTTTGCATGGCTTCGTTAACCATTGTCTTCACCTAATTTATCGACCTTGATGCTTTTGAAAATGGGTTACGCCAGACGGAGACCGTTTAGATAGGATAGACAGGCTGTGCGCCCTGGGGCAAAATCTTGTTCTATCCACCAAGCTTCGACAGATTTCAAGGCCTCGCCGACGGCTGGCCCTGTATCCATCCATGTCACATCGTGACCGGTCAAGGGAAAGACCGGCCGAGTAAAGGTACGATACGTTTTAAGCCAGTCGCCCCAGTGGTCTCCAGCCGTATCTGCAGCCCAAGCGAGCATAATTCGGTCCAAAGCTGCAGTTTTTTCGAGGTGGTATAAAACGCGACGTCTTAGGTTCGTTGCCGCAGCTGGGTCTAGTGCTGGGTCCTTTGCAAGCGCGGCTGATAGGCGTTGGCGAGCCTTTTTGGAGAGCCTCAATCGGTTTGCTAAGGTCTCGACGGCGGACGATTTCCTGAGCAGCGCCGAGAGGCGCAGGAGCGCGTCCTGTGGTGTTTGCGTCAATCTTTCAACCTTGCAGAGGCCTGTTATCAGGTTGAGTTGCGTCCGGTACCCGAGTACGGCATCGAGAACACCGCATTCTGCCATTAGTTGTAGGCTTGAAATTGGGTTTGATGCATCGAGAAGGCGCAGAAGTTCGTACTGTATCCTCTCGCCAGAAAGGTCTGGTATTCGATAAGCGAAGCCGCGACAGGCCGCCAGCGCCTCGGCGTCAGGCGATTGGTTTCCAAAATAAGCGTGAAAGCGGAACCAACGCAGAATGCGGAGTATATCCTCGCGGACACGGTGACTAGCTTCGCCGACGAACCGAACCCGCCCGGCAAGCAGGTCAACTTCACCTCCAAAGGGGTCGTAAAACGTACCGTCAGGTGTGATCGAGAGCGCATTAATGGTAAAGTCTCGTCGGGCGGCGTCTTCGCGCCAGTCTGTCCCGAAAGCGACAACGGCCCAGCGTCCATCGGTTTTTACGTCGCGACGATAGGTCGTGATTTCAAACGAGCGATCACCGACTACAGCCGTTATCGTGCCGTGTTCAATACCAGTCGGGACGGCCTTTATGTTGGCGCTACGAAGTATTTCTTGGACGCGATTAGGAAGAGCGTCAGTTGCAATATCGATTTCGGTGACGGAATGTCCGAGAATAGAATTTCTCACACATCCGCCGACGAATCGAATCTCGCAATTTGCCGCAGCAAAGATATCGATGATCCGCTGGATTTCTGTGGTGCTCATCCAATCTAGATCAACTCGGCGCTGTTTCATGACGCTACTTTACGAAGCGACCGGGTATGCGTTTGCCTTTTTCGAATCTTGGGGCCTCGTATACTGCGTCGGTACTGGTGCGGCCGATGAAGGTAGTCGCGACCATGGTTGCTGCTAAAAGGGCCGTGCTGAAAACCAGAAGCCATATCCAAGGAATTTCTCGCCAGGAGAACGGATCGTCCTCTGCCGTTTCGCGCTTGCGGCGCGTGTGCCAAGCATAGATTAAGTAGAGCCCCACTGGTGCCAGCAGGGGTACCGCAATAGTGATGAGTTGGCGTATCATTTCTAACTCAAGGCTTCCGAAAGATTAACGATCATCCCGGCGGTGGCACCCCAAATGTAGTAGCCATTGTAAGGCATGGCATAAAATTCTCGTCGGGTACCATTGTAATAACGGCTGTGACGCTGGTGATTGTCCGGGTTTGCTAGGAATTGGAGGGGTACTTCGAATATGTCTGCTACTTCGAACGGATCAGGTTTGACATCAAGGGGTGGATTGACGAAACCGACCACTGGGACGACTTCGTAACCGGTCCGCGTGACGTAACGGTCGAGGCGGCCCACGAGATCAATCTGATGGGCCGCGAGACCGATCTCTTCGTGTGTTTCCCGTAACGCTGCCGCCTCATGGTCGGCGTCGTCTGGTTCGATCCGTCCGCCTGGAAAACTCACTTGCCCGGCATGGTCCCGCAAATGGTTTGTCCTTTGTGTCAGCAAAACCGTTAAGCCGTCAGGATGGTCGACGATCGGCACGAGGACCGCGGCGCTGGTCAGGTCACGTTCGGGAACAGTCATGTTTGTATTGAGATCGTGGTCGCCACGACTGCCCGGCGATCGTTGCTGGATTGGTGTGATTCGGCTTGAAAGCCGTTCGATGACGATTTTGCGGTCCAAAATTATTCCGCCCCCGCATTTCCAAGTTTAAATACGGCGCCATCGCTCCAGAGGCACAATTCAACCTCCTCCCCACTGCCAATTTCTTCTGCCATATCGGCCAATTCGTAAAAGACGGGTCGAGCTATCAGCGCTTCTAAATTATCTCTTACATGGATATAGGGTTTTGGCTCTTCGGTTTTAGGATCAATTTCCACCCGGATTGGATGAGCGTTGCCGGCGACAATCTCTTCGTCCAAATTAGTTCGGAACGTTAATTGGGCATTTCGTCCAGTTCCCTCAGCATTTACTTCGACAGCAACGAAGGGTGCATCGTCAACATCGATGATTCCCTGCTCGGCTGGGGTAATTAGCCAATAACGATCTTCCCCATCGCGCCGTATTACAGAGGAAAATAGTTTTACGAGAGGTAAACGCCTGATAGGCGTTCCTTGATAGTACCACGTGCCGTCTCGGGCGATGCGAATTCCGAAATGTCGCTCCTCTGCCAATGTGTCTCTATTTGCTGGTTTACTGGGCTTGCCAATAATCAATTCCGAGAGATTAGGCGGATTTGGGGGTTGATTGCTCATAGCTTGGCCTAAGTGTTCTCAGTCTATCCGAACATACGGTTTGGAGATAGGTATTAATGGAGACGGATACCAGTCTAACGATGGCAGGGTTGGAAGCCGAAGGTGAGGTATTGAGTACAGAGGTCGAGCGCCTTGGCGACAAAATTCGTTCCGTACAGGCTCAGATCGGACGGGTGATATTTGGTCAATCGAGCAA
The DNA here is from genome assembly GCA_036337155.1 of Pseudomonadota bacterium. Taxonomy (GTDB): domain Bacteria; phylum Pseudomonadota; class Alphaproteobacteria; order UBA8366; family UBA8366; genus UBA6544. Next base: position 105,427 of record JAYZET010000029.1, read on the forward strand.
CGAAAAAGCTAATAAACCGATGGTTTTCCAAAACGTGCGTGTAAAAAAAACAGCCGGGTAAAACCCGGCTGTTGTAGTCCTTAAGCGTTTTCGTAAGGTAAAATATTTGCCAGCTATCGACGAATAATAACCCAATCTCCAGACCGGCCTGTAAATATGCCCGGGCCCTTTTGTATCGGATCTGGTTCCATTTCCTTCTCCGGATCACCAGGTGCAAAATTGCTACACCCAAAAGCACTAAGGCACATCATCACGACAAACGCTTTAACCTTGTTGTTCTTTGCAACCATGTAGCACTTTAGAACCTTAAGCGGGTATGGATGCTGACGTGATCAATGTCGTCGTTTTTGTATTCAACGCCGTCAGTTTCAAGTTCCATATGGCTGTAACGAATGGCGACTTCCATCGCGGCAGCGTCAATCCTCTGGTGGAAGCCGATGCTGTGTGCATTACCCGTAGAGTTGCTAGCCTGCACCTTGTTCTCAGCATGTACATATTCATACACAAGCTGAGAAGTGCCTAGATCATTGAACTTGGCTGTGTAGCTAAATGTGGCATGCTGGAAGAACGGATCAGCTACGGTTCCACCCGCACCTGTCGTTGCAGCATCATCACTACGGACTTCCTCGTTTCTGTACTCAATGCCGTAACTGGCGCCGAAGCCAGAGGAGTGGCTCAATGCGACACCCGCATCATAGAGTTCCTCATCAGCGGTGCCAGTGTCTCTATTCGCATAAGAGATGGCTGCTCTAATCCTGGTGCCGAACGCTCTACCGCTATACCGAAGAGCCGCATCCCAGGACTGATTGTCCAAGTGCGAAACAGACGCCATGAAGCCCATAATATTCGGGGTGTCATAACGAATGCGTGTGTTTCGTCCAAGACCATCATCCTGACCAAAATTTTCGAAGGTGTCAGTGTTAGCAGTGCCATCTTCGTTGCGCCAAGTGCTTCTACCCGTCAACTCAACCTGGCCAGGCAGCATGGTGTAGTTGTTGAAGTTGGTCTCGGAAACGCCGTTTGACGCTGTGTTTCCGGCACCCATCGAAATTCTACCAAACCGCTTGTGATCAAGGACGATTTCAGCGATACGGGTCCGAAGGTCATCACCTGTACGGCCGCCGTTTTCAGCATCATGTATCGCCGGGGTATTACGGTTATCATCAACGGCAGTTTCGATTCGCGACCTCACTCTTAGGTCGCTGTTAATCCTGCCGGCAGCGTCAAGAATAAACCGCGAAGAACTGAAATCACTATCAGAATGACGCATCCTGTGTGATTCGCCGTCGTTAACGAAGGTAATTTGGCGAGAGACATGGCCACGTAGCCGTAGTGTGGTTTTGTCCTGCCCACTTGAAACAATCCTTGCGTGCTTGTCCGCGCTGGCCGTGCCTGCGGTCATCACGCCGGCTGCTACCAGCGCTGTGCCCGCAAGAAGGCTAGCCTTCTTAAACTTGGACTGAGACATTTTTCGCTCCTCTCTCTAAAGACGAGTTTTGAGGTTTATGGTTTTGGAGGGAACGGGGAAAACCATGCCTCCATACCGAATAGCGTTAGTTTTACGGCGCTCTTCTGCCGCGATCAATCATTTGAGTTCGAATTTAGCCATAAAGCGGACAGGAATGACATTTTTGCAACACGACTTTTGCATACAATGCGTCTGTTGTGACGTTAATAAATTTGGTTCGAAATTCGTAATAAGTATGTTCAAATTTAGAACGAGGTTTAAACTCTGTTGAGCGTAGTGTTTGGGCTTAGATCTTACGAGAGCAGAGTAAATTGATAGCGGCTCAGGATGGACGTTGCTGAAAGTGCCGGTAGTTACGGATTAATTCAAAGGTATGAATAATGATGTCCGACAAAATCTGGTCGGAGTTGGTAGATCTCTTCATGCAGGGGCGATACCGCGATTTGATTGAACATTCGCAGGGATTGTTAATTGAATTTCCTGCGGAGAGTAAACTTCTTAATATTGTGGGTTTATCCTACGAGAATGAAAATAATTTAGGGAAGGCGGTCGATCTCTATAATAGGGCAATAAAAGCGATGCCCGAAAATGCTGTGGCATACTTCAATTTGGGGAACGCTCATAGAAAGTCAAAAAACAATCAGGCCGCAATCAAGGCTTATAAAGCATCGCTGAGCATTGAACCGGATCACGAAGTCTATCTAAATCTTGGAAATGCGCAGCAGGACATAGGCGATAGCGAAGGAGCATTGGAGAGTTATTACGCCGTGTTACAAATTGATCCCAATTATCCCGCGGCATACGTAAATATCGGATTTCTTTTGCAGGAAAGCGGGAATTATCAGGGTGCGATAGCAAATTATCAACGCGCCGTGGAACTTGAACCCCAAAATAGAACGGCAAATGCTGCACTTGGGTTCGCCCTCTTATCCGTTGGTAAAACCCGTCAGGGTTTGGAGTACCAAACGGTGGGCGTTGGTGCGCTTAAGTTCTCTAAAAAGTCCGGTATAAAAATTCACTCGGGAGTGCAATCTTGAAGCGCATAAAAATTGAAGAGCCAGGAAAAATACCGAGCTTTATCGGCAGTTGGGATATAGAACCACTGGAAATTTGTGATGAATTAATCGAATTCTTCGAAAGAAACCCGCAACTCCATGAAAAAGGAAAAACTTACAATGGCGTCGACGAAAAAATCAAAAAATCTACAGACCTGCCGATCGCCCCTTATAAGTTAGAAGAGAAAGAATTTTTAAGTGCGAAGCGATACGTAAACAGCTTATTCGAATGCTATAAGGACTATCTTGAACAATGGCCATTTCTGAAAAGAGCTGAAACTCTTGATGTTGGATCGTTCAATATTCAAAGATATCATAAGGGAGAGCATTTCAATCGGCTGCATACAGAACGGTTTTCGTTGGCAAATTCCTTCCGATTGCTTGCTTGGATGACGTATCTTAATGATGTTGAAGCTGGCGGCACGACTTACTTCCATTATTACGATTTGAGTATCCATCCAAAGAAAGGGAAAACTTTAATCTGGCCGGTTGAATGGACCCATGCCCATCGGGGTAATGCGGTCATTCGTGGGGAAAAATACATAATAACAGGCTGGATGCATTTTCCTAGTTAAGGTTTTAATCTTCGGTCTAAGAGCCAGCGGCCTATATATAATATTCATCAGGGCTGATTCTGATGGCGAATTGCTTCGGATGCCGTGGACATGGTCTACTGGCGTTTCTCAAACCCCAAATATGGTAAATAAAGCCCTAGAGGCAGGCTTACTTCTTTGAGGCATAAAGAAATGGAAGTAGAAACGAATTTTAAAAATACTGAATTGCATGCGCTTTTTCCGTGTCCGATCCAAATTTCCAAGTTGGCAGATGCCGTGGCGGTGAACAAACGATTGATGTTGGAAATTAAACGAATAAAAAAAAATACGCCGAACGGCAGACCGGAGGTCTGGACCTCACCGGTTTACACGACGCTGAACACAAGCGATCAATTGCACTTGTTGCCCGAATTCACTTTTTTCTTCTCTGAAATGGAAATCGAGATCGTGAAATTCGCCCAGGCATTGGGTATGGACTACGAAAATTATCCACTGCGCATGAAAGATTGTTGGTTCAATGTCTATCGCTCCAATGATGGTCAGGAGCCTCACAACCACAACAACAGTTTTATTAGTGGTAGCTATTACGTGAGCATACCGGACGGTAGCTCCGGCATTCGGTTTCATTCACCGGTCTGCGATAATATGTTTGTCCCGCCAACGTCCCAGAGGACCCAGTTGAACAGGACACTCGTCGAGGTCGACGTTGAAGAGGGAGATTTGGTTCTTTTTCCAAGCTGGTTGAAACACAGTGTTCAGCCGGCCAAATTCAAGAATGAGCGGATCAGTATTTCATTCAACGTTTTTATGTAATAAGCAGCCGGAATTAGCTGCAATCACAAGGATTTATCTATGGGAATTGCTATAAAAAAACGGCGTTCCTAAAAATCATGGTCGAAGGAAATTGAAAGATGGTCAAGAAAGTCATCAAATCCGAACAGGAATGGATGCAGCAACTGACGCCCGAGCAATTTCAGGTTTGCCGACTTAAGGGAACTGAGCGGCCCCATACCGGCAAATACAACAATGAGAAGGCTGCTGGGATATATAATTGCATATGCTGTGGGCATCCGCTGTTCAATTCTGTAACTAAGTTTGACTCCGGAACCGGTTGGCCGAGTTTTTTTGAACCCATCGGCAAGGACGCCGTCTCAGTGGAGGGAGACTTTTCGCACGGTATGCATCGCACGGAAGTGATGTGCGCAAGGTGTGGTTCCCATCTTGGCCATGTTTTCGAAGACGGTCCAACCCCGACAGGACTTCGCTACTGTATGAATTCGGTTTCCCTCAAACTTGAAAGGAAAGAGGATTAGAACGGGCGCAGTAACACGCTAGATCGATTCGCTTTGAGGTATTATAAAGCCATATAGGATATGAAGTTGGAATTGCCGCAGACTCGGTTTTAAAGATGACCAGCGTGGCAATTTTTCGGTTTTAATAGGTTGAGCGTCGGCGGCGGCAGTTCCGCACCATGCGAGCGAGGGAAATAAGTGTCTGAAGAGGATAAGGATACTGAAAATAAGGATACAGCAGGGTCAACGGATAACGACGGACAGTCCACCGAGAAAAAACGTCCGCAGCGCCGAGGTTTCGGACTTCGCTACCTGATAATTGGTCTAGTCGTTATCGTCGGCGGCGTATTTGCTTTCCGTGAAGTTCATCAGCGCCTGATATATGTCTACGAATACGACGCCAGGATAGCGGGCGATATGGTGACGGTGAGTAGTCGAGTTGCCGGGTGGGTTACTCAACTGCCCGTATCGGAAGGAGAAACGATCGACGGCGATCAGGTGCTGATAAAGATTGATAACCGGGAATCGCGGCTATTGATCAAGCAGTTGCAGGCGCAGAAGGAAGCAATTTCGGCGCAGCGCGACCGGTTAGTATCAGAACGCAAGCTTGTAGATAGTCAGACCAAAACTCGGGTCAACACGCAACTTGCCGCAGTGAATGCCGCAGCCGCGACAGTCTCCGCTCTCAAACCGCAGCTAGACAACGCCAAATCGCAGCTCAAACAAGATCAGGCGCTGTTTCGCAAAAAGGTTATCTCGCGGCGGCAATTCGACCAGACGCGCACAACAATGCAGCGGATTGACGGCGAATATCGCACCCGAGTTGCCGAATTGGAGGAAGCCCGAAACAAGCTTCGCGAGGAACGTGCCGAAAGGCAACGGCTTTCAGTATTGGATAATGAAATCAACATCCTGGTTCACGAGGAAGATGAACTGCAGGCGCAGTTAGAGCGCCAACGCCTTGATCTTAAGGACCGCACGATTGGCAGTCCGGTAAACGGTGTTGTTGATCGTGTCTTCGTGGAGGCGGGTGAATATGTCACCCCAGGACAACGCCTGCTGCTGGTACATGATCCGAAAAAGGTTTGGATCGACGCCAACGTTAAGGAAACGGACATTCGGAAAGTTAAGATCGGCCAATTAGTCGATGTCACCGTGGACGCATTCCCGGACAAAAAGTTTGCCGGCAAAGTGATCGCCATAGGTAATGCCGCGACAAGTGAATTCGCATTGCTGCCTACACCCAACCCAAGTGGTAACTTTACAAAGATCACTCAGCGCCTCCGCGTGCGTATCGCTATTGATCAGGAGCAGAACCTACTTCGACCCGGTATGATGGTCGAAGTTTTCATTGATGTCAGATAGCGTCGAGGTCTTATTCGATCGCTACGGACCTGCGTATCGATGGCTGGTAATTTTAACCGGCATGACTGGTGTAATAGCGATGGTTTTATCGGCGACCATCGCGAACGTTGCTGTGCCCAGCGTTATGGGGGCGTTTGGCGTCGGCCAGGATCAAGCGCAGTGGATGGCGACGGCGTTCATCGCGACGATGACTGCTGGCCAGTTACTCAGCGCTTACCTGATTGCAGCTTTCGGGCAAAGATTGGCCTTCTCGTTGCTAATCGTCGTTTTTTTTGTCGGAACCATGATTGCGGTGACGAGCACGAATATTACAGTCCTGACGGTTGGGCGAATGATCCAAGGCGTTTCTGCGGGTGCGGTCCAGCCGCTCGTATTGGTGACGATCTTTGGCGTCTTTAAACCGGATCAGCGCGGTACAGCAATGGGCATATTCGGAATGGCTATTATGCTGGCGCCTGGCCTCGGGCCCGCTGTCGGGGGTATTGCCATAGATCATCTGAGTTGGCGGCACATATTTGTCATTCCTTTGCCTCTCTGTCTGATAGGCTTTGTACTCGGAAACTTCTTCATGCCGGAGAAAACGGATGGCAAAAAAGCTCCGCCGTTCGACTTCGTCGCCCTGGGCGTATTGGTAGCAGGGCTATTCTGCATCTTAAGCTATATAGCCAATGGTCACCGCTTCGGCTGGATATCGAACCAATCACTTATGACGCTTATAGGTGGTTTAGTTTTGCTATCGATTTTCGTTTGGGTGCAATTGAAAGCCGAGGAACCGCTGCTCGATCTCTCTCTTTTCTCCAATGCACAGTTTACGTCAGCAGTTGCAGTCGGTGTGGTGTTTGGAGCGGGAAATTTTGGTGTGAGTTACGCAGTACCAGTATTCGTGCAAACGGTCCAAGGTTTCACTGCAACCAAGGCGGGATTTGTTTTGGTGCCAGCTGGCATCATGTTGATGTGTCTTTTCTCTTTTACCGGGCGTTTAGCGGACCGGCTGCCGAACGACCTCCTCATCATTTTTGGCCTTGGGACCTTCGCGGCAGGTGCACTCTTGATGATGGGCGCGGATGTAAATACACCGTTCTGGAGCGTTATTATTTTCGTTATGATCGGCCGTTTTGGTCAGAGTTTGATACTGCCGGCGATGAATGCCTCGGCGTTGCGGTCCATGCCGCCTGATAAACTGAATCGTGCATCAGGAGGCATCAACTTTATGCGCCAGTTCGGCGGAGCTTTAGGTATTAATGGCCTCGTCGCATTCATGGAACAGCGGACATTCATGTACAGCGAGTCATTTGCCGCCACGCAGACGGCGAGTAATGCTGTCAGCCAGGAATTGCTGCAGGGTGTGACAGGTATGCTGCACGAATCCGGCGTACCGGAAGCCGCGCATTCGTTGGGCGCATTGCACTATCTCGGACAGGTAGTGCAGGCTCAAGCGAATACTCTCGGATTTCAGGACGGGTTCATGGTCCTCGCTGTGGTTTTCATCTTGGCGATGATCCCCGCCTATATCCTGGGCAAGGCACGCACGACGAAGGTCTAAACCATGGTACATGTCACCGAAACGGTCGACGATCTTTATCGGCGCTTCGGTCCTTCTTACCGATTACTGGTCTCAGCCACCGGCATGGTCGCTGCCTTTACCATGGTGTTGACAGGAACGATGGTGAATGTGGCTATCCCGAATGTTATGGGGACTTTTGGTGTTGGCCAGGACCAGGCGCAATTGATGACAACGGCATTCGTCGTTGCAATGACGACCAGCCAGTTGCTCAATGCGTTTGTGGTGGCGCTCTTTGGCCAGCGTCTCGGGTTTTGCGTAACCTTACTGCTTTTCGCGACTGGCAGCCTCATCTGCTCATCAAGCAACGAATTTGCGATGATTGTCTTCGGGCGCGTCCTTCAGGGCATGTCCTCTGGGATCATACAGCCGCTCGTGATGGTCACCTTCTTTCAAGTTTTTCCAGCCGAAAGGCGAGGCTTTGCCATGGGTATCTACGGTATGAGCATGGTGATGGCACTAGCGCTCGGGCCGACCGTCGGTGGGATTACCATCGACGGTTTGAGTTGGCGATACATCTTCTTTGTTCCACTTCCGCTGATTACCATCGCATTTTCGCTGGGCCTCGTCTTCATGCCGTCGGTTCGACGACAAAGTCGACCGAAATTCGATTGGTTGGGATATCTGCTAATCTGCATCACGCTGTTCTGTCTCGTAAGCGCGCTTTCCAACGGACAGAAATTCGGTTGGCTCTCGGACCATATCACGGGTTTACTCGCCATCGCAGTTATAGGTGCGGTGGGTTTTTTTTGGTCGCAGACCAAGGCAGAGGATCCGCTTCTTGATTTGTCATTATTTAAGATCCCAGCCTTTGCTTCAGCGTGTCTCATTGCCTTTGTTTTTGGCATGGGTAATTTTGCGACGACATACGCGGTGCCGGTTTTTGGGCAACTTGTGCAGGGACTTTCTGCGACTGCCGCTGGCGCACTGATGATGCCAGCCGGTCTTATTGTGGCCTTTGCCCTGCCGTTTACAGGTCGGCTCGCTGATAAGGCGAGGCCACATTACATTATCATGTGTGGACTATTTTTCTTTTTTCTTGGAACCGCCTTGCTTGGAGGCGCGGATGCCAACACGCCGTACTGGACCGTTGCGTTTTTTGCCATGGTGAGCCGGTTCGGGATGAGTTTTATAATGCCGTCCGTGATGAACTCTGCGCTAAAATCGTTACCGTCAGAGCGATTGAATACCGGTGGTGGGGCAGTAAATTTTGTCCGCCAGCTAGGTGGTTCCCTTGGCACGAATTTTTATGTGGTCTTACTCTCGTTGCGAACGCAGTTTCACAGCGACGCTTACACAACAACGCAAGTCTCGGGGAATGCAGCCAGCCAAGAGCTCCTTTCGGAGGTAGGCGCTATCCTGAATGCGGCTGGCGTGCCCGAGGGGATACATCAATCTGGCGCGCTGCATTATCTGGGACAGATCGTATACGCACAGGCGAGCACGTCCGGATTCCAAGACGGCTTCATCATCATCGCATGCGTATTTCTGGCTGCCATGTTGCCGGCCTGGTTTCTCGGTAGAACGCAGGAGGCGAGAAGGTAGGCTGGTGACACCTGTCACAGAATCTGTCGACGACCTCTTCCTGCGTTACGGTGGTTCATATCGTACCCTGGTCACCGGTGCTGGGATGACGGCTTCTTTTGTAATGGTCATCTCCAGTACTATCGTTAACGTATCGATACCTGACGTCATGGGTGCCTTCGGTATCGGTCAGGATCAAGCCCAACTCATGGCGACAGCATTTAACGTCGCTATGGTGACGAGCCAGCTTCTGAATGCCTGGGTAGTCGCGGTATTCGGGCAGCGGTACGGATTTACAGGCACCTTGCTAGTGTTCACCGCTGGCAGTTTTATCGGCGGATTTGCCGACGAATACGGGATGATTGTGTTTGGCCGCGTCCTGCAAGGAGCTGCCGCCGGCTGCATTCAGCCGCTGATCATGGTGACTATTTTCCAGGTATTCCCTGAGGATAAGCGCGGATTCGCGATGGGAATTTATGGGATGGGGTTAACCTTGGCGGTCGGGTTGGGTCCGGTGCTAGGTGGGGTTGCTATCGAATTACTGGATTGGCGTTACATTTTTCTCGCACCTGTGCCGCTTGTCTTTATCGCGCTCGGCATGGGCATCGTCTTCATGCCCTCGGTTCGAAAGCCGGATGACCAGGTATTCGACTGGGTCGGCTATGTACTGATCAATGTTGCTCTTTTTTGCTGCATGACGGCGCTTACGGATGGCCAGCGTGAGGGCTGGGTATCGAACTATACGACAGGATACTTCCTTATAGCGATGGTTTCCGGTGCGAGTTTCGTGTTCTGGCAGGCGCGCGACGGCGAAACGCTGATCGATGTATCATTGTTCCAAAATCGGAATTTTGCGTTATGCGCTGTCATAGCATTCACTTTCGGAATGGGAAACTTCGGAACCGCCTACGCAGTGCCTGTATTCGGCCAGTTGGTGCAGGGACAAACCGCTCTCAACGCGGGGAATATGATGTTGCCTGCTGCGATTGTCGTCTTCCTTGCTCTTCCTTTCACGGGGCGTATGGCGGACGCCATTTCACCGCGCGCCGGGATCATGGCCGGGTTGGCGCTTTTCGCGCTCGGGACCTTGCCGATGGCGAGTGCCGACGCGAACACCCCATATTTTCACCTCGTTCTATTTTCTGTCATCGCTCGCGGCGGAATGAGTTTCACCATGCCATTCATAATGAACACGGCGCTTCGTACACTGAGACCGGAACAACTGAACGCTGGCGGTGGCACGATTAATTTCTGCCGTCAGCTTGGCGGCTCGCTCGGTCTCAACGCCTGGGTCGTTTTCCTAGAAGTGCGAACCCATTACCATAGCGATATCCTCGCCTCGACGCAGTCTGCTGATAACACCTCCAGTAGAGAACTCCTCACCGGTGTCGGGCGAATGCTTGGTGAAGCTGGTGTTCCCGCGTCTCTGCACGAACCGGGCGCACTAAATTACTTGGGACAGGTCGTTCACGCGCAAGCCAACGCGATCGGCTTTCAGGATGGGTTCCTGGTCTTGGCGGTCAGCTTTATATTCGCAATGATCCCGGCTTGGCTCCTCGGAAGGAAACGCCACGATGTCCGGTAGAGAAGTCAATGGCCGGGAGACGAGCCGTTTCCTGAAGGCTCGGTGCGGCCCAGCATATCTGCCATTGCTAACGGCGATAGCGGTGCTCGCATCGTTCACGATGACGGTCTCGGAGACGAGCATCGGAGTTGCTGTACCGCATGTCATGGGTGCCTTCGGCATCGATCAAGACAAGGCGCAGCCCTTGGCGACGGCTTTTCATATCGCCATGACGACCGGTCAACTTCCGCACTTTTGGCTGGTTGCTGCCATCGGTCAGCGCAAAGCTTTCGTGTTCAATCTTGAGTTGTTCTTTGTGACCGGCGCATTTGGTGCGAGCGCAGAGCTATTCAGCGTCGTCATCGTGGCGCCGATCGTTCAAGGCGTAACTATTGGCCTTATTCAGACACAGACCATGATCGCGGTCGTCCCGGCCAGGTTGATGGGCCGCAAGAGGTCGATAGCATGATAACCGAGACCGCAGACGATCTGTTCGCCCGTTTCGGGCGCGCCTATGTTCCACTCGTAATGGCGGCGGGTATGATGGCCTCCTTCATCATGGTAGTTTCCAGCACCATTGTGAATGTGGCGATACCGGATGTCATGGGCGCTTTTGGTATTGGCCAGGACCAAGCGCAGCTTATGGCGACAGCGTTCAATGTTTCGATGACGGCGAGCCAGTTGCTTAACGCCTGGGTGGTGGCGGTGCTTGGGCAACGCTACGGCTTTGCAGCCGCTCTGATCATCTACAGCGTTGGCAGCATTATCGGTGGGTTTTCTCAGGACTTCAGCATGATCGTTTTTGGGCGGGTGCTCCAAGGGATTGCGTCAGGGATTATTCAGCCTCTGATCTTGGTGACCATTTTCCAGGTTTTCCCGCAAGAGAAGCGGGGATTTGCAGCGGGTATTTACAGCATGGCTTTGATGCTGGCGGTTGCGATGGGACCTGTTTTTGGTGGCGTCGCGATGGAGATTCTAGACTGGCGATATATTTTCATAGCGCCTCTGCCGGCAGTCGCCTTGGCTTTCGCTGCTGGTATGTTCCTGATGCCGTCCGATCGAAAGGAGGCGAACCGACCCTTCGACTGGACGGGTTACGCTTTGATGGTCGTGACGCTTTATTGTTTCATGACCGGTTTGACGGACGGGCAGCGGGAAGGATGGTCATCTGATTACATCCTTGGCCTATTCACCATCTCTGCCCTTTCTGCCGCAGCGTTCTTTTATTCTCAACTAAGGAGTGTCGCGCCGTTAATGGAAATGTCTTTGTTCCGCAACCGGGAGTTCGCTTGGGCTATGGGCGTAGCTTTCGTCTTCGGGATTGGTAATTTCGCCATGGCTTATGCGGTGCCGGTGTTTGGACAGTTAGTGCAAGGAATGACGCCGCTTGATGCGGGTTTGGTATTACTACCGTCGGGAATTGTCGTTATAGCACTTCTGCCGTTTATGGGCCGTCTTGCCGACAGGATCAGGGCTCACTACGCGATCATCGCGGGCCTGATACTATTTGCAATCGGCACTGTCCCGATGGCTGATGCTGATGTGAACACTGCCTTCGTTGCGATCGCAATATACGGCATCATAAATCGTCTTGGGGTCAGTTTAACGCAGCCATTTATCATCACCGTTGCGCTCCGCACCCTGCCGCCGGAGAAGCTTAACGCCGGGGCTGGTACGATGAATTTCATCCGTCAGCTAGGTGGATCGCTCGGCATCAATGCTTGGGTAGTGTTTCTGGAGATGAGAACACATTATCACAGTGAAATCTTTACGACTACGCAAAGTTCCGACAACTCCGCTAGCCGGGAGTTGTTGAACAATGTAGGGCGTATTCTCCGTGAGGGCGGTGTCGCAGAACCTGTTCAACAATCTGGCGCGCTGCATTATTTAGGTCAGGTCGTGCACGCACAGGGTGCTACCCTCGGTTTCCAGGATGGTTTTTGGGTGTTGGTTGTGGCCTATTTGATTGGGGTATGGCCCGCTTGGATGTTGGGGCGGCGGGTGAAGCGCAAGGACCGACAATAGAATGGCGTTACCTACCGAGACCGTCGACGATTTGTTCGGCCGATTCGGCAGACCGTATCGTATATTTGTGACGCTTTCCGGGATGAGCGCATCATTTATTATGGTCCTCTCAGGGACGATCGTGAATGTTGCGGTGCCAGACGTTATGGGCGCTTACGGTGTTGGTCAGGACCAAGCACAATTGCTGGCGACGTCGTTTAACGTTGCAATGACGACCTGCCAATTGCTAAACGCTTGGGTCGTGACGGTCTTCGGTCAGCGCTATGGGTTTACATTGACGCTGGTCGTTTTCACAATTGGTAGTTTTGTGGCGGGTTTGGCGGACAGCTTCGATATGCTTGTCGCTGGCCGGGTCATGCAGGGCGCCGCGACCGGCGTTATTCAGCCTCTTGTTATGGTGACGGTGTTTCAAGTCTTCCCGCAGGACCGCCGTGGTTTCGCTATGGGCGTCTATTCAATGGGATTGGTTCTAGCCGTGGCGATGGGTCCTCCAGTCGGCGGGCTGGCGCTCGAGGTGTTGAGCTGGCGTTACATATTCTGGTTGCCATTACCCATGGTGGTCCTAGCACTGCCTCTCGGTCTGATTTTCCTGCCGTCGGTCAGGCGTAATGCGGAGCAACCATTCGACTGGATAGGCTTCACGCTAATCGCAGTGACCCTGTTTTGCATCATGACTATTCTGACCGATGGCCCGAGAAATGGGTGGGGTTCAGATTACATCATTGGCCTAATGGTGCTGTGTGTTGCCGGGGGGATCGGATTCGTGAAGAGCCAGCGACGATCAGGGCCGACCTTGATCGATATTTCGCTGTTTCAAAATAAACATTTTGTGATCGTCCTTTTCGTCACATTCTTTTCCGGTATAGGAAATTTTACAACGACCTATTCTTTTCCCGTTTTCACGCAATTAGTGCAGGGACTGACCCCTCTCGACGCTGGGTTCAGCCTTTTGCCGGGCATGCTGCTCGCGGTCTGCATGGTTCCGTTTACGGGCCACCTCGCCGATAGGCTGGAGCCAGGACGGGCAATGATGTTTGGCCTTTTCATTCTCGCCATCGGTACGTTGCCAATGGCCTGGGCAGATGTGAATACTCCTTTTCTACTAGTCATCTTCTTTGGCGCGATCGGCCGTTTCGGGACTACCTTCGTCCAGCCCTTTATTATGAACACGGCGCTACGATCTCTCCCGCCGGAAAAGCTGAATGCGGGAGCGGGAACTGTCAATTTCGTGAGGCAGACGGGCGGTGCGCTTGGTACCAACGCTTGGGTTGTCTTTGTGGACCAACGAACCTTTTACCACAACGATGCACTTACTGCGACGCAGATCCCTGGAAACTCAGCTAGCCATGAACTCCTGGATAATATTAGCCACTTGCTTAATGAAGCTGGCGTGGCGGAAGCGTTGCGGCAGCCGAGCGCACTTCACTTCCTTGGTGAGGTGGTTTATGCCCAAGGTATCACGCGAGCATTCCAGGACGGTTTCTGGATATTAGCAATCGTCTACTTGCTTGCGCTGATACCGGCGTGGATACTTAGCCAATCGCACGGGAGATAGCCGAATGTATAAAAGAATCCTAATGGCTTACGACGGCAGTCCTGAATATCGCCGTGCTTTGCGTCAAGGTACTGAACTTGCGGAGTTGACCAATGCGGAGGTTCACCTGCTGGCGGTTATACGTTCCTCAGCAGCAATGCCTATGGCGGGAGGCGTTAATACGTCCGAAGTGGTCAACGAGGAACATTCTGAGGTCAAAAAACTTCTGGACGAGGGTGTCAAGCGCATCCGTGAGCGTCGCCACGTGGAATGCACCGGCAGCATCGGGTACGGCGACCCTGTCGATGAAATCGAAAATATGGCTCGCGATTTCAACGCTGACCTCGTGGTGATTGGAACGCGCAAGCTCGGCGGGCTCGACCGCTGGTGGCGAAAGCGCATCGGAAAAAACCTGATCGACCGCTTGCCCTGTAGTCTGCTCATCGCCATCCCGCCGGAGGATTTTGAACCTTCTAAAGAATGAAGTTGGGTATTCTTGACCGTAGCCGGAGACCGGGGTCGTTCCTGGCGGGCTAAAATTCTTAGCCGTTTCGGGACCGCCGAGCTGTTCGATGAGCGCTGCCTGAGCGACTTTTGCCGCGGCGTCCGCCGCTTCCGGATTGAGCCACGCACGCAGTAACGCCTCCATCGAACATGATGGCGATGAGGTTTTTAGCTTTCATAAACTCAACTGAGGTAATCGGCTGCCCAACTGAGACCAGCGGAGGTTTCACCTTTTGGATGGTATTCGCAACCGATCCAACCATCGAAGTCTAGTTCGTCGATCAGATTGAATAGATAGGGGTAGTTAATTTCTCCGATATTAGGCTCATGGCGCTCGGGTACGCCGGCAATCTGGAAATGGTCGACCTTGTCGATGTATTGACGGATTTTCATCGCCACGTCCCCTTCGACTATCTGCACGTGATAGAGATCCATCTGTAGGAGCAGATTGGGTGCCCCGACCGCCTCAATTATCCGATGTGCGTCGTCTTGGCGATTAAGGAAATAACCGGGCACGTCGCGGGTGTTGATGGGTTCGATGATGATTTTGCGGCCGGCCTTTGCTGCCTCGTTAGCAGCATAGGTGAGATTATTTTCAAAAATGTCACAGAGTACTGCGTCGGCGATGTCGTCGGGGCGGATCCCTGCCATAACATGGATACGAGGGCAGTCCAACGCAGCCGCATATGCGAGAGCTGTTCCAATGGTGTTGCGGAACTCGCCTTCGCGTCCTGGCAAGGCTGCAAGACCGCGTTCACCGTTTTTCCAATCGCCGGGCGGCGCATTGAACAGTGCCAGTTCAACTCCTGCCGACTGCCGCCATTCCGCAATATCTGCAGCCGCCCATTGGTAGGGGAAGAGGTATTCTACACCCTTGAAGCCGTCTCGCGCCGCGGCGGCGAATCGTTCGGGGAATTCAACCTCAGTGTACATCATGGATAGGTTAGCAGCTAGATTTGGCATTAGCTTCCTCGTTATTTGAGGCGTTTCAGAACGCTTTCCTCGTAGGTGCTGTTAGGCTGAAAATCAAAATGAATGGTCCCACTTTCTGGGTCTCGAACGGGTGTATAGCGAGGCATGCCTAGCGCGTGACCATCGTCCCGCTCGTATGTCGACGGTTTCATTATTCCACGCAAGTGTTCCGCGTCAGAGGCGCGATAACGTTCCAGCGTGCCGAAGGTTATGTTGTCGCGATCGAAACGGCCGGCGCTCATCGGTCCTCTGGTTCGTCTCGCGGTTTCGTCTTCGGGCGCTTTGCCAGCCCAAGCGGCTATGTGGTCAACCTTCACGTCGGCGATGTAGTGCGCCCGTCCGATCCGGAGTGCAATGTCCCAGAGCCAGGTGTCGACGAAGAAATGTTCAAACATGATCGGCGCGTAATAGTTCAAGCGCTCAACCCAGCGACGACTGATGATGGGAAAACAACACCAGCGATCACTCTCTATCCCATCGCTAAACCAAAAGAGAAAAATGCCGTCTGGAAACTTCGATGTTTCCGCATACAATCGTTCGTCCCAGCCGAAATCCGTATATACTTGGTCATCGTTCGACATAATCAGCAAATCAGTCGAACTTGCTCGGCCGAGTTCGTTCATGGCACCTGGCACGCCGATTGGATCGCCTATGCCTCCGGCAAACGTTAGGCCGAGTGGTCTGAATTCAGCGCTCAGACGCTCGACTGTCGAGACGTAGGCGTCAAGCTTCGGGTCGTCCCGGTCGAGATAGGTATGTATCTCGATCCGCTTAGGGTCGCTTGCTGTCTGAACAACGCTTTTTGAAAATCGCTCGAACAAGCCGGGTCGGCCTCGCGTGGGAACCATCAGGCCGATTGTCTCCGCAGTCATCTGTCTGCTCGACCGTAGATGCGATCAACTTCTTTGGCGGAGGTTACGGTGTCGATGTGTTTCTTTGTGAGAGACGACGGACCGTGATTAGCAGGCGGTAATGTTGTGTATTTGGCCGTTAGGGTAATGAATTTGTGGGCGATGTGTCCGAGTAACAAGAGGCGCTCCTTGGGTTCTTCAGTCTAGGCTACGCGGGCGGCTATTTTCGTCCGCATCAGACGGCGGCGTTCTGTCATGGAATAGGCCGCTTCCGCTCTGTGCATGGTACAACGCTGGTCCCAGAGCACCAGTTGGCGGGGCGCCCAGTCATGGTGATAGATCATCTCTGGCGAAACAGAATGCTTGAACAGTAAACTGAGCAGCTCGTCCGATTCGTCGCGGCGCATACCCATTATTTCAACCGTATGCAACGGGTTGACATAAAGCGCCTTGCGGCCACTCGATGGGTGAATGCGGACCACGGGTTGTTTGACCTGTGGGAGGGATGCTTCTTGGCCCGGCGTCAGCGGTATGAAACCGCCGGATGCGGGCCCCCTGCTGAAGAGGTGCCGCGCGTTGCACCCGTCGATCCGTTCTTTGATGTCTCGCGACAAGCTTTCATAGGCGTGATACATGTCGGCGAAGATCGTACCTCCGCCTCGGCTGGGGACTTCCAGTGCGTAGAGCGCCGTATGAGCGCAGGGATTGGCCTTGTAGCTGCTGTCGGAATGCCATGAGGAGCCTCGCCGGGCGGATGCTGGGTCCGGATTATCGTCGACATCCCGGTTGGAGAGGTAAATTAGTTCCGGCAGGCCTGGGTGGGAAAACTGCTGTACGTGGGTGTCTATCTCGATTTCGCCGAAGATGCGCGCGAACGCAACAAATTGATGAGGGTCGAGCGATTGCTCGGGAAAGATTAGGATCGGATAGCGGTCGTGGAGCCGTCGTAAGGTCTCCTCCGCTTCGGTCTTCGGGGTCTCTGTTAGGTCAATACCTGTGACTTCGGCCGCGAAGCTGCGTCGCAGTTCGGTTAATATTATGCCATTCATGGCTGTCCTTCCGTCACTGAGGTTATCACTGAAAAATATCATGCCGGAAGAGGTCGGCAAAATTTGGATAAAGTTCGGCGGCGATTTTATTCTAACACAATTGTAATTTTTAATTCTGCCCACTTTTGGTGATGATGTAAAAGGGTGGCGCGGCCTCTCCCGGCAACCCCATTGCGGTGACCTGATAGTACGCTCAGCTGCGAGCCTTCCATCGCCCTGCACACGAAGACCGCGGTGCAGCCCTACTTCATCAAATCTCGAATTGCATCGATGATCTTTTCCGTCGAAGGGATGGTAGCTCGTTCCAATTCGTCGTTGTAGGGCATCGGTGTGTCCATTGCACCAAGGCGCTTGACTGGTGCGTCGAGCCAGTCGAAGCCCTTGTCGGCGATTATGGAAGCAACTTCTGCCCCAAAACCCCCGGTGGTCCATGCTTCGTGAACAATCAGTGCTCGGTTGGTCTTCATTACCGAATTCAGGATCGTTTCCTCGTCGAGTGGTTTCAAGGTTCGGGGATCAACCACCTCGACACTGATGCCTTCGCGTTCCAGCGTCCGCGCGGCGGAGAGAACACGCGGCACCATTGCCATAGTAGCGATTACGGTGATGTCTGTTCCCTCACGCTTCACGTCTGCCTTTCCTATGGGGATGGCGTAGTTTTCCTCTGGCACCGGTCCGTTGCCACCCTCGACGTAGAGCAGTTTTGTTTCAAGGAAGATAACAGGATTGTCGTCGCGAATTGCCGCGGTAAGCAGACCTTTGGCGTCGTAAGGCGTTGATGGGCCGATGACGACGAGGCCCGGCACATGAGTGAACCACGCCTCAAGGCTTTGACTGTGTTGAGCTGCCATTCGGATACCACCGCCTTGTGGGCCGCGCACCACGAGCGGCACAGTTGGTTTGCCGCCTAGCATAAAGCGGAATTTCGCCGCCTGGTTCACAAGCATGTCCATCGTGAGAGCTATGAAGTCAAAAATTTGGATCTCGACAATAGGACGCATTCCGGCGATCGCGGCACCCACCCCGCAGCCGACGAAGGTAGCTTCAGATATGGGCGTATCGCGGATTCGTGCGCTACCAAATTCGTCCATTAGCCCTTTGGAAGCTTGGAATATGCCGCCGGTAGCACCGACGTCCTCACCCATTAGGAAAACGCTTTCGTCTCGCGTCATTTCTTGGCGCATTGCCTCGTTTAACGCTTCTGTGAAGGCAAGCTCGCGGGTCACACCGGCCGTGCCTGGTTCGTCGAATTGAGCGTGCGGTGAGTAGACGGCAGCGACCATATCGTCGATAGTGGGTTCATTGCCACTCTTACCGAATTCGATAGCCGTTTCGAGTTCGCTTTCAATCTTCGCGCCGATTTCCTTGAGGCGCCGAGGCGGCATTGCTTTTTCGGTGCGGATGGTCTTTTCAATTCGTTTTACTGGGTCGCGGCGCTTTACCCAGTCGTTGTACTCTTTTTCTGGACGCGGGTCGCGGAGATTGGCCCGCATCGAATGCTGGCCCCAACGATAAGTCATTGCCTCGATCAATGTAGGGCCGTCGCCCCCCCGCGCCCGTTCCACAGCCTCGCGAACAGTCAGATAGACCTCCACCGCATCGTTGCCGTCAATGGTGATACCGGGCACTTCGTAGCCGGCTGCCCGGTGTGCCACTTGCTTGACCGATGTCGTCTGCTTGTAGGAGGTGCTGAGGGCATATTGATTGTTCTCGCAGATGAAGATGACTGGTAGTTTCCAGACAGAAGCAAGGTTCATGGACTCGTGGAAGACGCCCTGATTCGATCCGCCGTCGCCGAAAAAGGCGACCACGACTTGGTCGTTTTCCTGAAGTTTGGCGGCGAGACCGGCACCCGTTGAAAGCGGCATTGCCGCACCGACGATGCCATTGGCGCCTAATATATTGAGGTTCATGTCGGCGATGTGCATCGACCCGCCAAGACCTCGGCAATAACCACTTTCTCGGCCCATCAGCTCCGCCATCATCAGGGAGATGTCGGCGCCTTTGGCGATGCAATGCCCATGACCGCGATGATTGCTTGCCATGAAGTCGTCTTCTCGCAGGTTGGCGCCGACGGCAGCGGCTATCGCCTCCTGACCGACATAGCTGTGCGCGGTGCCCTTGACCAAACCTTCTTCGAATAGCTGGTGGGTGTACTCGTCGAAGCGACGGATGCGTTGCATCGTCGTGTAAATGCCCTCGAGAACCTCGGGCGGCAGTTGCATGTTGGATGTCGCGCTCTTTGCCGTACGTGTCCTGGCCATGGCGCCTTCCTTCCCAATTTCTTTATATCGTTAAAAATTAAGTTAGGCCGAATCGCCAATACCCGCCAGGGATGCATATCAGAGACTAGGCATTGCATAATTCGCGGGAGAGATTCTAATGCAGCAAGGCAACCCGACATCGCTTCGCGTTCCTGACCCCGGCATTGCCCCATTATTCGATCAGGATGCGCGTTGGCAGGCTTGGCTTGACGTGGAGGCGGCGTTGGCTATGGCGGAGGCGGAACTTGGTATGATCCCAGCGGCAGCGGCGGATGAGATTGTTCGTAAATGCAATTTGTCGCTCTTCGACCGCGAACGCCTGACTGAAGGGTTCACGAGGACGGCTCACACTCTCGTGCCGCTCGTCTGGGAACTTTCGCGACTTTGCGAGGGCAATGCGGGCAACTACGTCCACTGGGGCGCCACAACGCAGAACATCACACAGACGGGCGATCTGTTGCAGCTTCGAAAAGCGCATCGAATATATTTGCGGCAGTTGGGACAGGTTCTTGCCGCTCTAGCGGACCTTGCTGATAAATCGAAAGACATGCCGGTGCCGGGCCGCACGCACGGCCAGCACGCTGTACCCGCGACCTATGGTCTCAAGGTTGCGATTTGGATTGATGAATTTGCACGTCATGTTCAGCGTTTGCGGGAGTGTGAGCCGCGCGTTTTTCAAGCCTTGCTTGGGGGAGCGGCGGGCACTGTTGCGTCATTCGGCGAGCAGGGGCTCGAGGTTCAGGCGCGGATGGCAGCCCACCTGGACATGTCAGCCATGCCCGTGCCGGCGCGCAGTATCATGGATCACTTGGCCGAGCACGTGATGCTGCTGGCTTTGCTCGCGGCTACGTGCGGCAAGTTTGGTTTCGAAATTTATAGTGGCATGAAACAGGAGTTTGGCGAAGTTGAAGAGCCGATCTCTCCCGGTACCGTCGGGAGCAGTACCATGCCCCAGAAGCGTAATCCACATATGTCGCAAGACGTCATGGCCTATGCGGCGCAGATCCGGACTATGGTCCCGCTGACGCTTGAGGCGGTGATGACCGAGCACGAGGCAAATCGCCAGACCTCATTGATGATGCGTTACGCCCAAGGTGAAGTATGTACGCTTATGGGTGATACTCTCGAAAGGGTTCGAATGCTTGCTGAGGGGCTTGTGCTGAAGCCAAAGCGAATGCGTGAAAACCTAAATCTCACCGAGGGGCTGATCATGGCAGAACCGATGATGTTAGCGCTAGGCGAGCACATTGGTCGTCAGGAGGCACACGACGTTGTCTACGATGCGGCTCAGGCAGCCGCGACCGGCAATGAGACATTTAGCGATCTACTCGGCGGGGATGCGCGAGTAACGGGACACCTTACGGCAACACAAATCGACGCCTTGCTCGATCCGACAGCCTATACCGGACTTTCCAGCCAGATGGCTACCGAACAGTCGGAACGAGCACGGCGGCTGTCAAACGAGCTTATGGCCGTTTGAGGGACAGTCGCTAACGGGAAATTTTGGTTTTCTGTTTTTGTAACCTCGAAACATTTATTCAACGCTGGAAACGGTTTTGCGGAAACGGGTAACAATGCGACGAATAATGTTTCCCGAAAGCATTCTAGAAAACGCATTCTTCATTTTCAGGGTTTGGCGGGATCGGACCTTTGCAATGGTCTACTCATTAAAGGTTGGCATGATCAGATCGTGGCCCAGCGTTAGAATTTCCAAGTGTCTGTCCACGGGCTCGTTTCGTTGCGACCAGTCCTAGTCGGGAGCCTGGGCCACTAGGTTGTTGACTAATAACGTTGTCCCCAGACTGATACGGAACGCCGGCTCGCCCCTTAGCTGCCCGTGAAAACCGGAGAGCGCTTCTCCATGAATGCTTCCCGGCCCTCTTTGTAATCGTTGCTGTCGAAGCAGACCTGCGACAGGCGCTTGATCTCGGCGTAGTCGCGTTCATCTTTGTCGGCTAAGATTTGTCCAATGGTGTGTTTCGAAGCGGCGATTGAGAGTGGAGCATTCCGGCAGATGGCATCGGCGACCTCACGAACCGCCGAGTTGAGCTCGTTTAACGGAACGGCACGATTAATCAATCCTATTTGCTGCGCTTCCTCGGGCAATATGCGACGGGCTGTGAACATAATCTCGCTCGCCATTGCTGGCCCCACGAGGTGTACGAGCTTGTGCAATCCGTCAAACCCATAAGCGATGCTGAGACGGGCCGCCGGGATGCCGAATTGCGAATCCTCACTCGCGAACCGCATATCGGCAGCCATGGCGACTGCCATTCCGCCGCCCAGACAATATCCTTGGATCATGGCAATCAGCGGTTTCTTTACGGCATTGAGACGGGCCCGTGCGCCCTCTGAAATACGTGCATATTCGGCCGCGGCCTCGGCATTATTGCGACGTTCCTTGAATTCGGAAATGTCTGCGCCTGAGACGAAGGCTTTGTCGCCCGCACCTTTCATTACGATCACTTTGATCTCATTGTCTTCCTCGAAATTGTTGAGGATCGTTTCTACTGCTTCCCACATTTCTAAGGACATCGCGTTGCGGCGAGCGGGATTGTTGAAGGTCATCCAGCCTATGCCGCCTTCCTTCTCGCCAATCATCTTTTCGGTGTTGAGCTTCATATTACTTTCCTTTCCCGGATAGGTTTACGTGGCGTCAGACAATGTCGCGGGATTTCAAATCGGCAATGCGATTTTCGTCGTAGCCGAGATCGGTAAGGATTGAATCCGTATGCTCGCCCAACTCCGGCACCGGCAGGCGGAAAACTTCCGGTTCCGGTGTGTTGGTGAGATTGATTGCCTGGCCGACCAATTTGATATCGCCGAGTGTTGGATGGCGTTGGTTCTTGGCCATTCGAAGATGCTCGACCTGAGGATCATTGAATACCTGGTCGACCGAATAGATCGGGCCGCAGGGCACACCCACTTCGTCGGTATTGAGAAGTTCCACCCAATACTGGCTTGGTTTGCCGCGGATCCTTTCATTGATCAATTTATTCAACTCGTCTCGGTTTTTCGAGCGGCCTTCCGATTCGCTAAATTTGGGGTTATCAAGGAGATGTTCCAATTCAGCTGCCTTACAGAAGCGTTGGAATAAGGTTTGTCCCGACGCAGCAATGTTGATGTGACCATCAGCGGTTTCGAACACACCGGTTGGAATGCTCGTCGGATGATTATTGCCTGCTTGATTTGGCACTTCGCCCTCCACCAGGTAGCGCGACGCCTGGAAATCCATCATCTGTATCATTGCTTCCAGCAGGGAGGTATGCACCCATTGTCCCTCTCCCGTCACCTCGCGATCGAGCAAGGCAATAAGAACGGCCTGTGCTAGAAACATGCCCGCGGTGAGGTCACAGATTGGTATGCCGACCCGGACCGGTCCCTGGCCAGGCATTCCAGTGACACTCATGAGGCCGCCAAGGCCTTGGGCAATTTGATCAACACCCGGGCGCTTGCCGTAGGGGCCGTCTTGGCCAAAGCCGGCAATACTCGCATATACGATACGGGGATTTACCTTGGCACAGGGTTCATAGTCGATGCCGAGCCGGTGTTTAACCGCTGAGCGGTAGTTCTCAACGATGACATCGGACTGCTCAACTAATCTAAAAAAGACTTCCTTTCCTTCGTCACTTTTTAGATTGAGTGTAAGTCCCCGCTTGTTTCGGTGCAGGTTTTGAAAGTCGAAGCCGTGGCGCGCGCCGATGATGCCACCTTTATCCTTGTTTATCCGGTTTGGCGCTTCGATCTTGATCACGTCAGCGCCCCAATCGGCCAGCTGGCGCACGCAGGTTGGGCCTGCTCTGTGCGCCGTCAAATCCAGTACCTTGAAACGAGATAACGGTAGTCTGCCTTTGCCAGTCATCACTTAATCTTTCCTATTCGCTTGCATATAGCGGAGTTCATTCTGCATTTCCTTAAGATTTAGACCAGCAGCCATGCTGACACAGCCAAATTCGGATCTAAATTGCTAGAAAGGAGAGCTTTTCTAAGAGGTAGAGGGATATGAAAGCAGTGGTTTTTCTGGGTGAACGGAAACTCGAGTTGATGGATGTTCCGGATCCCAGTCCAGCGCCCGACGAGGTCGTCATCGAGATCAAGGCATCCGGTATGTGCGGTAGTGATTTGCACCAATATCGTGGACCAAAGAAGGAAAAGCTCAACATTGCAGGTCATGAGCCATGCGGCATCATTGCCGAGGTTGGCTCTGGCGTTCCGGTGGCCTTGGCGAAAGTTGGAGACCGGGTGATGGATCACCATTACAGCGGCTGCGGTGTCTGCAAACATTGCTGCGAAGGTTGGTCGCAGATGTGTCTCGACGGTTCGGTCGTCTACGGCGGTACCGGTGATGGTGCGCACGCAAAATACATGAAGGTGCCAGCCCATACCATCATTGGTCTGCCCGAAGCGCTCTCGTTCAAGACAGGGGCGGCTATTTCTTGTGGTACTGGAACCGCATATGGCGCATTGAAACGTCTTGAACTTGCTGGTGATGAGACCATCGCGATTTTCGGTCAAGGACCCGTCGGACTAAGTGCCACGCAATTGGCAAAGGCAATGGGTGCGCGGGTTATAGCGCTAGATGTCAACGAAGAACGCCGCAATCTCGCGCAACAGTTTGGTGCCGACGAGGTTGTTGACCCGATGTCCAACGATGTAGTTGACGCGATACGCTCACTTACCCACGGTGAAGGTGCGCAGAAAACACTCGATTGCAGTTCAAATCCTGAGGCACGACGGGCCGCAGTTCAATCAGTACGGACTTGGGGCACAGCTTGCTATGTTGGCGAACGCGGGGACGTGACGTTAGACGTCTCTAACGATTTGATCCGACGCCAGGTAAAACTCGTCGGGTCGTGGACCTTCAGTAAGATTGGGCAGGCTGATTGTGCGGAGTTTGTGGCTGACCGCAATATTGACGTTGATGCACTCTTTACCCATGAATTTTCACTCGATCAAGCGGAAGACGCTTATAAGCTGTTCGACACGCAGACAACAGGCAAGGGCGTATTCTTGATGTAGTTTTCAAGCTAAATACCGTTCCGGTTCGTAAGTCTCAAGGCGCTTTAGCTGGAATAATTGGCTCGCCCTTGATCAGGCTGCGATGCATCTCACGTGGCTGAGTGGGGTCGATCTTGTTGCGCGTGTGCATAGTGCATCGGTTATCCCACATAATTACGTCTTTTGGCTTCCAGATCTGTGTCCACACGAACTTATCCTGCGTTGCGTGAGCCCAAAGTTCATCGAGCAATGCCTCACTTTCTTCTTGCCGTAATTCGACAATATAGCTCGATGGCGAGGCATAACGCCGACCCAGATATAATGCGTTGCGGCCAGTTTCTGGGTGTATTCGGACGATGGGGTGGGAGGGGCCGTCGACCTCTTCCCGTGTTGCAGGGCGCTTGGCGGTAGGCCGTGTGCCGCCTGCTGTGTTGCGGCTGTTATCATGACGAATATGAAGCGTGAGAAGGGTTTTCTTCATACTCTCCGATAGTTCATCATAAGCCGCGTACTGATTGACGAAGGAGGTGTCCCCGCCGCCGTTTATAGGTACTTGGATGCCGTAAAGGATGCTGCCCTTCGGTGGATTGTCGACGTAGGAATTATCAGTGTGCCAGAACAATTCACTGCTGCCCGTCCCAGAATTCGTTTTCTCCGGCTTACCGTTTTTGTCGAGGTTTGAGACGATCGTAATTCCGGGTAAACTAGAAACACGGCCGGATTTCGTGTCGAAGCCAGCATTGATGTAATACTGCCGCGATCCCGCTACCTGAGAGCCACCGAATTCGTCGGCGAGACGAATTAGATCCTCGTCCTGTAAGTGCTGATCGCGGAACCTCAGCACTAAGTGTTTGTTCCATGCTTGCTTGACGAATGCCGTGTCATCGCCACTGAGAGGTTCCGAGAAATTGATGCCTCTAATATCTGCGCCGAGGGCTGCGCCGCTTGGAATGACTTCGTGTGTCATGTCCGCATCCTTTGATCCAGGGTCTATCGATTAGAATTGATAATAGGTCGTTCCCAGGGTTCGACATCCGAACTCGTCTTGTTCGCATCCGCGCCTATTTCTGTTGCAATAGCAATTTCTGCAAGCAAGGGGTAACAGTATGACCTACCGCCATATCCTCTATGAAATTAGCGATGAAATAGCGACGATCACGCTGAATCGGCCAGAGGCACGGAATGCCCTCAGTACCGAAATGCGAGAGGATATAAGCACAGCACTTGAGGATATCAAGGATCGTGCGGGTGAGGATGTGAAGGCCGTCATCCTAACCGGTGCTGGAGGCGCATTCTGCGCCGGCGGAGACGTCAAGGGTATGGCAAACCGTGAAATGACACCGATGGAACAACGCAACCGTATGCGCTCCGGTCATAATAGGATATACGACATTGTTCATCTTGAATTGCCGGTCATCAGCCTCGTCGATGGGGCTGCCGCTGGTGCCGGCTGCAATCTGGCATTGCTCGCCGATTTCGTGTTAGCCACGCCGAGAGCATTTTTTACGCAAGCCTTTGCGAAAATCGGATTGATCCCGGACTGGAGTGGATTTTTCATCCTGCCGCGTCTCGTAGGAATGCAGGTCGCCAAGGAGCTCGTATTCACAGGACGCCGTGTTCAGGCTGAGGAGGCGAAGGAACTCGGCCTAGTGCACACAATTTTAGGGCAAGATACAGCGATGGAGGAAGCGCGTGCCTTCGCCCGACGGTTCTGCGATGCGTCGACATCTGCCATTGGCATGGCAAAGACAATTCTCAACGAGGCACCTAATCAGGACTTCAGAACGCTTCTCGAGATGGAGGCTATGGGACAATCTTTGGTCCGTGAAACGGAGTTTCATCGCGAGGCCGTGCGTCGTTTCAAGACAAAGGAAACGCCGCTTTTCGATTGGGATAGACAAACTTAAGAGTATGCTGTGATGCCTGGCCGTACGGTCGATTTGTCGGACAACACCGTATTTGGTGAGGGATTTCCGCATGACACCTTTGGCTGGTTGCGGAAGTACGACCCGGTTCATTGGCATACGGCGACACCTAAGAGCCCCGATGGAGAAGGCTTCTGGGTCATCAGCCGGTACGATGACATTATGGAGGTATTACGAACTCCGGACCTCTTTTCTTCGAATACAGCCGGTGAGCGCAGGGGTGGTGGCACGACTTTGAAGGATGAGCGGGCAGCCGGCAAAGTTCTGAATTATACCGACGACCCTCATCACAAGATGTTGCGACAGCTTGTCAATAAGGGTTTTACGACTCGGGCCATAGCACAGCTGGAGGAAGACCTCCGGATGCGCGCTCACGAGTTGATTGACGCCTTTCCAGAACAAGAGCAATTTGACTTCGTTCAAGCATTCGCTCGCGAATTGCCTTTACAGGCGATATGTATGATCCTCGGCGTGCCGCAGGAAGACAGAACCCGTCTATGCGATTTGATTGAGCTCGGTCTAGAAGCGGACTCACCCAATGTGCTAGCCATCGAGTACATCAAGGAGATTCAGACGTACGCGCGCGAAATTATAGCGGAGAAACGCCGCAGCCCAGCGAATGACATTCTGACGACCATAGTTCATGCCGAATTAGTTGATGAAGGCAGCCGCCGATTGACAGACGAGGAGCTAGTCAATTTCTTTGTCCTTCTGTTTCCAGCAGGCGCCGAGACCACGCGCAACGCATTTGGTTCGGGGCTTCGTGCCCTGATAGAGCATCCGAAGCAGTTGAGGAAGCTGCGAGGGGATGCGCATTTGATGAGATCCGCCATTGAGGAGATTGTCCGCTGGACGACGCCGTCGATTTACAAGCGCCGAACGGTCACCCGCGATAGCGAATTTCGCGGCCGATCGCTCAAAGAAGGTGACAAGCTAACGATTTGGGAAATGTCGGCGAACCGCGACGAACGGGTATTTGATGAGCCTTTCGAGTTCGATGTCGCCCGCTGGCCGAACCGGCATATTGGGTTCGGTTTCGGGCCGCATATCTGCCTCGGCGCCGCCTTGGCTCGCCTCGAATTAAATATTGGTCTTACCGTGCTTTTCGAGCGCATTGCCTGTTTCGAGATGGATGGCCCGCCGCAATGGGTACCGAATAACCGACTGCTTGGCCTTAAACGATTACCTCTTCGAATTACGTTCAAAGGATAAACAGATGAGTGACCATGATGACCGCCGCGACAAAGGAAAAGCCCTGGCTCGACGAATCCTTAAGGACGGGCCGCCGGCCTTTCGTGTACCAAAGAAGTTTCAGAAATACACTCTTGAGAATGTATTCGGCGATCTCTGGCAGGACGAGGACCTTGAACTTTGGGAGCGTTCGCTTGTCACCTGTACCATCCTTGTCGCGCTCAATCGCGAGGGCGAACAACGCATTCATCTAAAGGCGGCAAAGGATCTGGGCGTGCCCCGCGTAAAGCTGGAGGCGATGATCATCCATGCCGCGCATTACGCTGGGTGGCCCGTTGCCGCATCGGCGTTTCGCACATTGGACGAGGTTTGGCCTGAAGAAGAAGGAGGCTAGGACGATGTCTGACAGATCCTTTGACTACATCATCGTCGGCGCAGGATCAGCGGGCTCCGTTCTTGCTAATCGGCTTAGCGCGGACGGCAAATACACAGTGCTGGTGTTAGAGGCGGGCAAAGAAAGTCATCCGTGGTCGCGTATTCCAGTCGGATTCGCCAAACTTATCGAGAACCCGGCGGCTAACTGGCTCTACGAGTCGGAGCCGGAGGAAGCCTCCGGCGGGCGGCGCATCCCTGTGCCACGGGGCAAACTACTCGGCGGGTCGAGCTCAATCAACGGGATGGTCTTCGTGCGCGGCCAGGCGCAGGACTACGACACCTGGGCACAGCTCGGTAATAGGGGGTGGAGTTACCGTGACGTACTGCCAATCTTCAAAGAAATGGAGAGCTATGACGGAGAAGGCGACGACGAGTTTCGCGGCCGCGATGGGCCGCTTAAGGTCAACGAAAGTATCGAGAGCGGTGAGATTTACGACAAGCTGATCGCCGCCGCTTCGGAAGTTGGGATCGAATATACGAAGGATTACAACGGCCACCAACAGGATGGCATCGGCATGACCCAGGCGACGATTCGTAGGGGTCGCCGGATGAGCACAGCCTACTGTTATCTGGACCCGGCGCGTGACCGACCGAACTTGAAGATACAAGCGAACGCGTTGACGGAAGGACTTACCTTCGAGGGCAGGCGGTGCACTGGGGTGCGTTACCGCATCGATGGACAGGAGTGGCAGGCGACGGCGAACCGCGAAGTTATACTGAGTGCGGGCTCGATTAATTCGCCCCAACTTCTGGAACTTTCTGGCATAGGCCAGGGGGAACGCCTCAAGGCGTTGGGCATCGAGGTGCGCCATGAATTGAAAGGTGTAGG
Source organism: Pseudomonadota bacterium (assembly GCA_036337155.1). GTDB lineage: Bacteria > Pseudomonadota > Alphaproteobacteria > UBA8366 > UBA8366 > UBA6544. The sequence goes on from JAYZET010000029.1 coordinate 134,387, forward strand.
CGAAAATCTTAGAGATCACTATTCACCGCGCATGAAATGGAGTGTGCCACGCGAACTAGGTCTCACCTACAATGATAAAGGCCGTGGTCTTGGTCTGGTTTGGCAGGCTCTAAAATACGCGCTCACGGACAAGGGTTTGCTTGGTATTCCTGCGTCACCGATTCGCGCCTATGTGCGTACCCGCGAAGGTTTGGAGGCGCCAGACGCCGCGATCTCTTGGATGCCATTTCTCGCTAACGAGAACTTCCAACTGCATAAAGATTCTGGGATTACGGCCATCACACACGTCTTGCGTTCGGACAGCACGGGCAGCATTCACGTCTCGTCCAGCGATCCGGATAAGGCACCTGCGATCCGTTTCAACTTCCTTTCGGCTCAGAGCGATCGAGACATTTTGCTCGAGTCCATACGGATCACTCGTCGGATTATGAATGCTGGGCCTATGAAGGAGGTCGCTCGCGATGAAATGGCGCCAGGCGTTAACTTGCAATCGGACGATGATCTATTGGAATGGGTCAAGCACAATGCGGAAACGACTTATCATCCGGTCGGAACCTGCAAGATGGGCAATGATCCCATGGCCGTGGTAGATGACCAGCTAAAAGTCCACGAGATTGAAGGATTGCGGGTCGCCGACGCGTCCATCATGCCGACACTGACGTCAGGCAATACCAACGCACCATCAATCATGATCGGTGAGAAGGCATCTCGTATGGTCCTGTCGGCCGCGTAAAGGGATTGGGTCGCAAATGGAAAATGCGTCCACATTCGACTACATTGTCATCGGCGCGGGTTCAGCGGGGTCGGTTTTAGCCAACCGGCTGAGTGCGGATGGCAAATACACGGTCCTGGTTCTGGAGGCCGGCCTCTCAAGTCATCCATGGTCGCGCATTCCGGGTGGTTTTTCACGTTTAATTGACCATCCGGTTGCGAATTGGTGTTTCACGACCGAGCCCGATGAGGGAACGGGTCAACGGAAACTTTTTGTGCCGCGTGGTAAACTTCTAGGGGGTACAAGCGCTATCAACGGTATGATCTTCACGCGGGGGCAGGCAGAAGATTTTGACACTTGGGCGCAACTCGGTAATCGAGGATGGAGCTTCGAAGACGTGCTCCCAATCTTTAAAGAAATGGAAAGTTATAGTGGACCTGCGGATGAAGCCTTGCGTGGTCGAGACGGCCTGCTCAAAGTTAGTGAAAGCGTTGAAACGGGAGAAATTTACGACCGTATCATAGAAGCAGCCGGACAAGTTGGTATTCAGAAGACCGAAGATTACAACGGCGGCCGTCAAGACGGGATTTCAATGAGCCAGACAAATATTCGCAAGGGCCGGCGTATGAGCACGGCCTACTGCTATATTGACCCGGCTCGGAACCGACCGAATCTTGAAATCCAGACGGGAGCGCTTGCCGAAATGCTCTTGTTTGAAGATAGGCGGTGTGTTGGCGTCCGGTACCGCAAGGATGGCCATAGCATCGAAGCATTCGGCAAAGGCGAAGTCATTGTTAGTGGTGGTGCCTTCAATTCGCCTCAGATTCTCGAACTTTCTGGAATTGGGGATCCGGAGCGTCTTTCTAAACTTGGAATTGAGACTGTTATGCCTTTAAAGGGCGTAGGTGAGAACCTCCGCGAGCACTACTCGCCACGAATGAAGTGGCGGATTCCTGAGGAGTTGAATCTTACCTACAATGCAAAAATAAAAGGCCTTGGTCTCGCTTGGCAGGCTCTGAGATATTTATTCACAGGAACCGGTATTCTCGGCCTTACTTCTTCTCCAATACGCTGTTTCTTTCGCTCTCATTATGGCTTGGCAACACCTGACGCTACTGTAGCTTGGTTTCCCTTTCTGATTGGAGATAGATTCAACCTCTCCAAGGAATCTGGCATTACTGCCATCGCGCACGCACTTCGCGCTGAAAGCCTGGGCAGCGTGCACATTGTGTCGTCGGATCCAACACATCAACCTTCCATTCGCTACAACGCTCTTAGCTCACAAATGGACTGCGATGTGACGTTAGCAGCGATGCGAATGGCCCGTCGTATCATGACGGCACCCGCATTGGATGACGTTGTAACGGAGGAGGCTGCGCCTGGAATGGCACTGCAAAGTGATGATGAACTCCTGAAATGGGCGCGAGAAACCGGAGATGCGGCCTATCATCCTGTAGGTACCTGTAAAATGGGCAACGACCCACAGGGTTCGCTTGGCGCTGTTGTGGACGATAAACTTTGCGTACATGGGGTTCAGGCGCTGCGTGTTGCCGATGCGTCCATAATGCCGACACAAACATCAGGCAACACCAATGCGCCGTCCATTATGATTGGAGAGAAAGCCTCAAAAATGATCTTGGCCGCTGCCTGAAGGTTATAGATTATCAGCCTAAAACGCTCTCCTTAATCCAACGAAAAGCTTTGAGAAAAAAATGGAAACTGAAACCTTTGACTACGTTATTGTTGGCGCTGGTTCGGCGGGGTCCGTCCTAGCCAACCGGCTGAGTGCCGACGCTGCTTACAGAGTGTTGGTCCTGGAAGCAGGGAGAGAAAGCCATTATTGGTCAGCGATCCCTGTCGGGTTTGCCAAACTCATTGACAATCCAGCTGCTAATTGGCTCTACGAGTCCGAACCGGATGACGGTGCCGCGAACCGGCGAATTCCGGTGCCGCGCGGTAAGTTGCTCGGCGGATCTAGTTCGATCAACGGCATGGTCTTCGTTCGTGGTCAGAAACAGGACTACGATCAATGGGCACAATTTGGAAATCGCGGTTGGAGTTACCAAGACGTACTGCCGATTTTTCGAGATATGGAGAATTATAACGGCAATGGGGAAGCCGAATATCGGGGAAGCGAGGGACCCCTAAAGATCAGCGATAACGTCGAAGAAGGGCCTCTCTACGACAGGATTATTGAAGCCGCTGGAGAATTCGGTATTGATTATAACGCCGATTATAATGGCGCCCGACAAGATGGGATTGGAATGACACAGACAACGATCCGCAAGGGCCGCCGTATGAGCACGGCTTTTTGTTACCTCGACCCAGCGCGCCGGCGGGCGAATTTAAAAATTTTGGCTAATGCCCTAACCGAGGCGTTGCTTATCGATGGGAAGCGTTGCATTGGCGTGCGTTATCAACGAAACGGTGAAACAAAAATAGCAAAAGCAAATCGTGAAGTCATCGTCTCCGGGGGGGCTATAAATTCGCCTCAGTTGTTGGAGCTTTCCGGGATCGGCCGTCCCGAGATCCTAAAGTCAAATGGCATTGAAGTTCGCCATGAACTAAAGGGTGTAGGCGAAAACCTCCGCGACCATTTCGCGCCACGCTTCCGTTGGTCAGTGCCGAAGGAGCTTGGCCTTACATATAACGTTCGTGGGCGCGGTATAGGTTTAGTCTGGCAAGCACTCCGTTATGCATTTACCGATAAAGGATTGCTTGGTATGTCCTCTGGACCATTGCGTGCCTTTGTACGAACACGCGAAGGTTTGGATGCACCGAACGCCATGATTGGTTGGGTACCCTTTTTGATGGGGCCTAATTTTACTCTCGACCGGGAATCGGGTGTCAGTGCATTCACACATGTATTGCGCTCCGAAAGTACCGGCAGCGTTCACATTTCTTCAGGCGATGAGAAACAACCACCGGCCATCAAATTTAACTTTCTGTCTGCGGAACTAGATCGTGATGTAACTCTTGAGGCTACTAAGTTATTGCGCAACATCATGAAGGCGCCACCGCTTTCGGAAATCGTACAAGACGAATTGGCTCCCGGTGAAGATCTTTCGTCAGATGACGAGGTGCTCGATTGGGTGAAAGAGACGGCGGAAACAACCTATCACCCTGTAGGCACCTGCAAGATGGGGAATGATCCAATGGCTGTCGTTGACGACCGACTGCGGGTCCATGGTATGGAGGGTTTGCGTGTTGCGGATGCGTCAATAATGCCAACTCTTACATCCGGCAATACCAATGCCCCGTCTATCATGATTGGCGAAAAGGCATCTCGGATGTTGCTCGACGATGTGGCCTAATTACCCGCTATTTCCCTCTATAGCCCCCAGCTTAGCTTAAATAGAGGACTGATAAACCGGGGGGAGGTAGGAGATGTCGAGTGATCACTATGACTTCATTGTCGTCGGTGCGGGCTCAGCTGGGGCGGCCGCCGCATACCGTTTGGCCGAGAGCGGTAAGCATAAGGTCCTGCTTCTGGAGGCGGGACAAGACAGCCACCCTTGGTCGCGTATTCCTATCGGTTTTGCCAAACTGATAAATAACCCAGCAGCTAATTGGCTCTATTCATCAGAACCTGACGAGGGAACCGGCGGGCGTCGCATACCGGTGCCACGCGGGAAACTTCTCGGTGGCTCCAGCTCCATTAACGGCATGGTCTTTACGCGTGGACAACGCCAGGACTTTGATATTTGGGCGCAACTCGGCAATCGCGGGTGGAGCTACGAAGATGTCCTGCCGATTTTTCGCGCAATGGAGGATTATCAAGGTGTTGCGGATGAGAACTTTCGGGGGCGCGGGGGGGTCCTGAAGGTTAATGAAAGTTTAGAAAAGGGACCTCTTTACGAAGCTATTATGGACGGTGCCGAAGAAGTTGGTATCAACAGAACCCCAGATTACAACGGCGAGTTTCAAGATGGCATTGCTATGTCTCAGACGACAATCCGACACGGGCGCCGGATGAGCACTGCATATTGTTATCTTTATCCTGCGAAGGGTTGGCCAAATTTAACGGTACAAACTCGGGCACTGACTGGGAGGCTGCTGTTTGATGGCAAGCGATGCACAGGCGTTAGCTATTCTGTTGATGGAAAAGTTCGGGAAGCTGCAGCTGGGCACGAAGTGCTGATCAGTGCCGGTACGATAAATTCACCACAACTCTTAGAACTGAGCGGCATTGGCCAGCCGGAGCGTCTGAGGGACCTTGGCATCAACGTTCTGCATGAATTGCAAGGCGTTGGTGAAAACCTGAGAGATCATTATGCGCCACGCATGAAATGGTCGATCCCAAAATCCCTTGCGATTACCTACAACGTAAAGGGCCGGGGTCCTCGGGTTGTCTGGGAAGCACTGAAATACCTATTCACGGACAAAGGTTTGCTTGGTATCACAGCGGCACCGCTACGCGCTTATATCCGGACCCGGGCAGGACTGGAAGCGCCTAACGCGGTGATTGGTTGGGTGCCATTTCTTGTGGGTGAAAATTTCAAACTAGCGAAGGAATCCGGCGTTACGGCTTTTACTCATATTCTTCGCTCTGAGAGCCAGGGCAATATCCATATCTCGTCGGCAGACGCCAAACAACCGCCGGCGATTCGGTTTAATTTCCTCGCGGCACAGCTCGATCGTGATGTTACTTTGGAAGCAATGCGGATTACTCGTAGTATTATGACAGCACCAGCCCTCGACGGGATCGTGACGGAAGAGATTACACCTGGCGTCGATATGGACGATGACGATGAACTCCTTCAATGGGTGAAGGAAAACGCGGAGACAACCTACCATCCCGTGGGAACATGCAAGATGGGTAATGACCCGATGGCGGTTGTTGACGACCAGCTTCGAGTTCATGGGATTGAAGGGCTTCGTATAGCGGATGCCTCAATTATGCCTACGCTCACGTCAGGAAACACTAATGCGCCTTCCATTATGATCGGCGAAAAAGCATCACGTATGATGCTGGCAGATGCCCGAGCTTAAGGCCGGGCGATGACAAACTCGCCGAAATTAGTGCTCAGCTCGAATACCCCGTCATTGACGCAGGCGGGCATTTCGACGTCATCGATATGAGTAAAGTTGTGGAAGAGCCTTACAAGTTGGTGGACGAAGGCGATCTTACTGAGGAAGAGTTTCGGTCATTTATGTTTAACAATGTCGTCGAACTTCACACTGCGCTCAATCCGAACCTCTTTAAAGGGCCGATGGTAGATTTGATGTACACAAATGTAATGGCCGAAAATAGCTGATTTTTAGTGAGGATAGAATGACCACTCTGACTGAGCAGCTATCGAATTTCATCGTAGATACTAACTATAAGGCATTACCCTCGGACATTTTGGCATCCACAAAACGCCGTATCCTTGACACGATGGGTGTTGCCTGGGCCGGGTCAACCGCACCGGGCTGTGGCGATGCGCGAACCGTCACTCTAGCAGAGGGTGCCAAGGGCGTTAGTACGCTTTGGGCTAGTGGAGAGAAAACTGGTAGCCGAGGTGCTGCCTTTGTCAACGGAATGCACGCTGCTGCGCTGGATTTTGATTCGGTATATGAAAAAGGATCTGTCCATCCAGACATAGTTGTCGTGCCGGCTGCTTGGGCGGTCGCTGAACAAACGGGTTCGGATGGCAAGGCGTTCCTTGCGGCGGTAGCGCTTGGCAATGAGGTTGCATGTCGGCTCGGCGCCGCCAACAGAGAAAATCGAGGCTGGTTCTTTAGCTCGCTACACGGTGTTTTTGGTGCCGCTGCAGCCGCAGGTAAACTACTTAAACTAGATGCGAATGGTATACGCGATGCACTCGGTCTCGCCCTGACCCGGGCGTCAGGAACGCAGCAAGCTTTGATCGAAAAAAGTTTGGCAAAACGGGCACAGTCGGGTTTTGCGGCGGAAGCAGGGGTATTTGCGGCGCAACTTGCGGCTGCCGGTGTTAGTGGCCCCAGCGAGGCCATTGAAGGTAAGTTCGGGTACCACGCGCTCTATGGTGCCGGCGAGCAAACAGTGATTGTTGATCGGCTCGGTTCACATTACGAATCGCTTGCCACTGCGATTAAAAAATATCCCAGCTGTACGGCAAACCACGTCCCAATCGATTTATTGATTGAAACGGCTTCGGAGTACGACCTGAAAGCCGATGAAATTGAAAACGTTGAGGTCGAAATATCGCGGTTTGCGGACGGCCTAGTGGGCGCTCCGTTCGATCCGTCGAGCAATGCACAGGTCGCGGCACAGTTTAGTATTCACTATTCTGCCGCAAGTGCCCTGCTTCGCCGAAAACTTGGTATCTCTGAAATTCAGGAGGAAGCAATTTTTGACGAACGGATTGCCAGCCTTATTCCAAGGATTGATGTCACAATCGATGAAGACAACAATGGTAAGTTCGCTCCCGCTGGTGTGCGCATCCGTATTGCTGGGGGAAAATTACTGGAACGGCGGTCGGACTGCGTACCGGGGACCCCAGAGAACCCTTTGTCTGACGAACAAGTCGCCTTAAAATTCCGGGACTGCGCGGCCTTCGGATTGCACCCGATGTCCACATCCGATGCGGATCAGTTTGCCACTTCTCTTGACAAGATTGATGAACAAGAAACGATCGCCCACGTATTCGACCGCGTCCACGGATAAACGAGGAAGGAGAAACTAATGGCACCAAAAATTGAACCATTCGATGGACCGATTGGGGCGGCAGTCACCTCGGTAGACTTATCACGGGCCATGACCCCAGAAGGTTTTAAAGTTCTGCTCGACGCGTGGAATGAACATTCCGTTCTGGTGTTTCGGGACCAGGAACTTGAACCCGAAGATTTGATCGACTTCAGCCGCCATTTTGGTGATTTGGAAGTTCACGTCCTCGACCAATACCTCCATAAGAAGCATAAGGAAATCCTGGTAGTCTCTAATATTCTGGAGGATGGCGTAAACGTTGGCATACCGGATGCCGGTCGATACTGGCATACGGACCTCTCATACCTGGCGGAACCCAGCCGCGGTTCAATTCTCTACGCCATCGAAATTCCTGAAGTGGAAGGTGAGACGCTTGGGAACACGTTGTGGACGAGTACAGCCGCTGCTTACGAAGCGTTACCAGACGAAAAACGATCCCAACTTGGCACGCTAGACGCAGAATTCAGTCTTGGAAATCGGTTTGGCAAGTTGGCAAAGGATGATACTGGCCACACACCAATGAAAGATTATCAGGCAAAACAGGTGCCGGTCGTTACCCATCCAGTTGTCCGAACACATCCAGTTACCGGTAGAAAAAACATATACGTTAATGAAGGGCATACTATCCGCATCAAAGGTATGGAAGAGGATGAAAGCCGTGCATTGCTCAAAGAGCTTTGGACGCATTGCACGAAGGAAGAATTTATTTATCGCCATAAGTGGCGGGTTGGTGATGTCGTGATGTGGGACAACGTACCGACGCAGCATTTAGCGATTAAGGACTATGACTTGCCGGATCGCCGTTTGCTTTATCGGACCACGCTGAGCGGAGATCGACCGTTCTGACATCTAACTGCTTAGGAGGATAAGATATGTCTGCCGTACCTCGGAATTGTGCGCCAACGCGCATTGGCATTCGACCGGCATCGGGCGCTTTTGGTGCTGAAATTACCGGTGTCGATTTGTCACAGCCGCTTGATGACGCGATATTCTCTGAAATTAAACAAGCGTTCTTCGATCACGCTATTATATTTTTTCGAGATCAAGAGATCGAACCTGGACATCAGGTTGCGTTTACCAAACGCTTTGGCGCTATTGAGCCGCATCCACTCGGTTCCCGTCGCGGCCTCGACGATAATCCGGAAGTAATGGTTCTAGAAAACCGACCTGGCAAGCTCGGCCCCCGAAATGATTTTTGGCATTCAGATATTTCCTTCGGAGAAATCCCGCCTGCACTTTCTATGCTTTATGCAATCGAGGGCACAGAAGGGCGCGCGGATACGATGTTTGCTAATATGTACGCCGCTTATGATGAGCTCTCAGGGCCGCTTAAAGAGTTTCTCAATAGCTTGAAGGCGGAGCATAACGCCGAAGATTTGGTCAAGGAGGTCCCCTCTCGGGTAAAAGTCACGGACGTGCCTCCCGGCGTCATTCATCCGGTAGTCCGAACGCATCCTGGAAGTGGGCGAAAGGCGCTATTCGTCAATCCTTACTATACATCACATTTCATCGGCATGACGATCCAGGAAAGTCAACCTATCCTTAACTACATTTATGCGCGAGCTACCCGCCACGAGAATATTTATCGGCATACTTGGCGAAAAGGCGATGTGCTAATGTGGGATAACCGTTGCACCATGCATTACGCGGTGCGGGATTACGACGAGAATATGCCGCGTTATTTACACCGGACGACGGCAGCGGGTGAGCGTCCAGAGTGACACCTTATTGATGCATCGATTGCCATGCTCTCAGTCGGTGCCTCATCAAAATTGATGTGATGGCGGGAATTTGCCTAGGTTCTTGTGTTGCTTATAAGTTTTGCAGCAGACCTTTGCGCAGCCATAACTAAATAACAGCAGCATAGCGGGCTATGGTGGTTAGCGCGATTAGTTTTGATCGCTCGTCATCGTGGTATCGCTGGGCAGGGTTAACATCCAGCTTAGAAGGGTGTTGAAAGCGCCTAGTGGCGTTAACAACAAAGGGTTATTAATTTTGAAAGGCTAAAATATTAACCATCGCGAAGCGGCGGGGCTTTACCGGTTGTATGTAAAATCCAAGTTACGCAATCCAATCGGGCATTTTTATATCCTGATTGGTTACGAACAGCCATCGATGCTGTTCCTCTTTGCACGGTTGTATTGCAGCATGAAAATTAAATTGATCTGCATTGCCCGTCGCTAGCGCGGGCAATCTACGGCATCATGACCGAATATATTTTAAGCCTTTAGTTCTCCGGTATCTCAATTATGGTGAGCTAGAAGCCCTTCCAAATGATACTCGAAGGCGCGATTTTACCGTATGCTTGGGTGGAATTCTTATCGGTTGATCCGGACCGACAGGTTCCAATTGACGGAGCCTGACGCCAGCAGTTTCTGGAAGCCAGACTGGGTGCGACGGAGTTTTTTTCGAACGTGTTCTGCCAAGGAGTCGCGCAAATCGTCTGGTAGTTCGTCGAAATTAATATTTAATTCGACTGGATCCGAAGCCTTGTTGGTTTTCCTTTTCGCGGATTTTTTTGTTTTTTTACCCCAAATTTCGTCCCATCCGGAGCGATAATTTTCGTTTCGTACGCTAGAAAAATATCCGTAATGGACCTCTTTTGAACCACCAACCGATTCCCGCGTGGACTTACCTGCCGCGCCACCAGAACTGCTACCTGAATCGCTTGACGACGTGGTCGAACTACCGCTTTTCGAATCGCTTGAGGCACTTGATGTTGATCCAGAACTGCTGTTTTTGGCTTCGCTCATCTCTTTATTTCCCAATTCCGCAACGAAACGGCTCCGCCTTTAAATGTGGGGAGCCGAGCGAAAATTTGGTCTTTTTTTACGAAATTGCAAGAGGACCCGAAAGAATTTGGTTGGCAGCTATCGGAACGCAGGAATGACTTCCTTCGCCAGCAATTCGAGGTTTTGGTCAATATATTCCTGGGGACAGGCTGATGAGACGAAGATTGTCGTTGCACCCGCATCGACATAATCTTTGAGCCGCACCTTACAGGTTTGAGGATCGCCCGCGAGGGCGTAACGGTGGACCCGTTTGCTGAAGTCCTGATTGTATTGAACGCTGAGCCGGTCGGCAGCGTATTTAATGCCAGTGTCCTTGCTCTCGTGAACTGCGCTAAAGATGTACATGCCGAAGGTGAAATTGGACATGTCTCGCCCGGCCTCTTCGCCATACACCTTTATTTTTTCAATGCTCTCGGCGAGATGTTCTGGCGTGTACATATAAGGAAGCCAGCCGTCTGCATACTTGGCAGCCCGCCGCATTGCCGCTTCTGAGCGGCCCGAGACGTAAATTGGCGGCCGTGGTTTCTGAGTTGGCATTGGTTTGAGGCTGAAATTCTCTAGTGTCGTATAGCGTCCTTTATAGGTGACGTCAGTTTCGCTCCAAACCCGCGTCAGGACTTCCAGAGCGTCGTCGGTTCGCGCGCCACGCTGGTTAACCGGTACGCCGCAGGCTTCAAATTCGTTTGGAAACTCGCCGCCAACTCCGACGCCCATTGTGTAGCGTCCGCCGGAGGCGACGTCCAAAGCGGCCCCCATTTTTGCCAGCAAAGCGGCCGGATAGAGTGGCACCAGAGTGATGGCGCTCATTAGTCGAATGTTTTTTGTCACCCCTGCCGCAACAGATAGAGATACGAAACCGTTCGCTGTGTCGCCATAGAAACTTACGTGTTCGCCGCAGCCGAGGATGTCGAACTCCAGCCCCTCAATCTGCTGAGCCAGTTCGGCTACATTGTAAGGTGAGCGCAAAGTTGTCCCGAATTCAATTTTCTTTTCCGACATAACCCTCATTCCAGAATAATCGTTCGACTAAAAAATTTCCTAGGAACATAGGTGGAAATCAAAGATATTCCGTCATTGGCCTCTAAATTTTGGGCTTCGCTTTTCGATAAAAGCCCGAACAGCCTCCTTATGGTCCTCGGTCTGCGCGACTTCAATAAGACGTTCTGCCTCGCCGTCCAGTGCGGTGAGAAAGGGCTGTGTCAGTGCGTCGTCAAGATTGTCCTTCATCCGACGTAATGCCACAGATGGTCCATGCGCGAGGGTTCTAGCGAGTTTGAATGCCTCATCGCGGAAGTTTTCGTCGGGTACGACTCGGTTTACGAGGCCGAGATTTTCGCAGGTGTTGGCGTCAACCCGTTCCGCGGTAAACATTAATTCTCGTGCTTTCGCTGTGCCAACGAGCCGCGTTATTAACCAGGCAATACCATAATCCCCAGAAAGCCCAACGCGGGCGTAGCCTGTGCTGACAAAAGCAGATTCGCTAGCAATGCGGATATCACAGGCAAGCGCAATGGCGAGGCCGGCACCTGCTGCTGGCCCCGGTAAGGCGGCCAATGTCGGCTTTCGGACGCCGATAAGCGCCCCAGTTAGAGTGCGTTGACGTTCCTTTAGCTGAGCAATTTTTTGGTCCGGCTTCATTTCGATAGAAGAACGGTTTGTTCCCATTCCCTTGACGTCACCGCCGGCGCAGAAGGCGACGCCCGCACCTGTTATCATTAATGCGCCGACCTCTGGGTCATCCGCTCGCTCCTGGATTTGGCGGCGTAGCGCAGGCGTGATTATATCTCCGAGGGCGTTTCTCACCTCTGGACGATTTAGTGTGATCGTTGCTACGCCGTCGCATACCTCACAGATTAGTTGCTTGGTACCGGTGTTGATTTTTCTAATTGTCATATTTTAAGGTGCGGTAGCCTCGAAGCTTGGACGTTTCTGCATTAACCTGAAATATTCGGCTAGTTTTGGCGAACTGGCAATCGCTTCCTGTCCCTCTTCCCATAGGTTAGTTGCGTTCAGGATCGGTAGAATGAAGCAATCAGCCATGCTAAATGATGCGGTTCCGAAAAAACCGGTTTCGACTGCAGTTTCCAGCGTGCGGAACATGCGTGGAAAGCGTTTGAGTGCTTTGTCGATCTTGGTTCGCACGGTGTTGCCGTCTTCATCTTTGTGGAAGGCGTACTCGACAACGTAGTTCCGCATCAGTAGTTGGTCGACTTCCGTAGCCGCGAAGGCAGTCCAGCGATTGACTTGTGCGGCCTCCCTTAGATCCGTTGGGATAGTTTTAGGGCCGGTGAAGGCGTCTTCGATGTATCGAGCAATGGCCATTGATTCGCACAGCTCAAGTCCGTCGTGCCGCATTGCCGGTATTTTGCCCGTCGGGTTTATTCCTTTGACTGTTTCGGAATGCGGCGTCTCCGGAACCAATACGTAGGGAACACCCTTTTCCTCGGCGACCATGCGAACGCTGCGGACAAAGTTTGAGCGGGGGAAACCAACAATTTCTAAACTCATATTTTTCCTCTGATGCTGTTTTGATAATTTTAGATAGACCGCATTGGAACTATGACATCTTGGAGGGTGAATTTCCTTTTGCAGGGATTTGGCAGCACCGAGATTTAATAAATCTTTAACAAGATGAATGCATTGGGTTGGCAGGTTAGACCGGACAGTTTATCCAATAAAAATTTACTATTAATTGGTTATAATAAGATAACGGTTCCGACTTCGCATGTGCTGATGCGAACATAACTTCTCTGGAATGCGCTAGGTCCGCATATAACCCGAAACTTACGATCTTTTTAAGGAGTTTCCCCTATGAAGTTCGGCTTATTTATGATGCCCCTACATCCCACCTATCGAGAGGTCGCTGATTGTTATGATCGTGACATTGACCAACTCGTGCTTGCGGATAAAGTAGGATTTGACGAGGCTTGGCTTGGGGAGCATTTCACCGAGAAATGGGAAAACGCGCCGGCGCCGGATCTTTTGATTGCTAAGGCATTGGCACTAACCGAGCGTATACGATTTGGCACTGGGGTCACACTGCTCGGCATGCACGAACCGGTCTATCTCGCGCACCGGGTTGCTATGCTCGATCATCTGGCGCGAGGTCGCTTCCAGTGGGGTATTGGACTCGGCGGCATTCCCACGGACATGGCGCTGATGGGGCTTGATCCAAGTGAAGGACGTGCGCGTGCGGTGGAAGCGCTAGATGTGGTGCTCGGTCTCTGGGATAACGACGGCACATTCCGCTACGACGGCGAGTTTTTTAAGATCGACGCACCGGAGCTAGACCCGGTGACGGAAAGAGGTCTCCATATGAAGCCGCTGCAACAACCCCATCCACCCATCGCTGTAGCCGCAAGCACCTCCATGTCCGGATCACTGAAGGTAGCAGGAGCGCGCGGCTGGTCACCAATGTCCAGCTCCATCCTGTCACGCAGTTTTCTGCCGGGACATTGGGAGACATTCAGGGCGGCTGCCGAGGACGCCGGCAACGAGCCAAACCACAGCGACTGGCGGATTGCGCGCGATATTTTCGTCGGCCCAACGCCAGCTTCAGCACGCGAGCGCGCTCGCGCGGTACTTGGGCGTAATTATGACGTACACCAATTGCCGAGCCGACAGGGCACAGTACAGATGGACCTAATGAAGCTGGACCCGAAAATGAAGGATGAAGAGGTCGATGTCGACTATCTGATGGAGAACGTATGGATTGTTGGCGATCCGCAGGAATGTGCGGATAAAATTCGGGAACTTTACGAAGAGGTTGGTGGGTTCGGAACATTACTCAGCATCACTGCTGATTCCGATGATGTCGCCTGGGATTATGAAAGTTTGACCCTGTTAGTTGAGAAAGTCGGTCCGTTGGTCGACGATCTGACGTAGTATGACGACTTCTCGAGAAGTCGCAGAATTCGTCTGCGATATTAGTACGCATGAAATTCCCGGTGCTGTTCGGCATGAGGCAAAGCGTTCTTTGCTTAACTTTTTCGGGACAGCGCTTGAAGGGACACAAGACCCGGCGATTGAGACGGCATTCGGGACGATGCGCGAATTCGCTGGGCCGCCAAAAGCGTGCGTTATCGGGCGTAGCGAAAAGACCGATGTGTTGACGGCATCGTTTCTCAACGCAGCTGCTGGCAATGTCCACGACTTTGATGACACGCATATTCGCACGGTAATTCATCCGACGGCACCGGTGGCGCCGGCCCTGTTGGCGCTTGCTGAAATTCGGCGTATCGGTGGTCGCGCGTTCCTCGACGCGCTGTCACTCGGAATTGAGTTCACCTGTCGCATCGGCACTGCGGTCTCGCCTGAGCACTACGCGCGCGGATGGCATATCACGGCGACATGTGGCGTCTTCGGGGCGGCCCTTGCCACCGGTAAATGCCTTGGTCTTGATGTGGAGCAGCAGATTTGGGCGATGGGTGGGGCGGCAGCGCAGGCTTCCGGTTCTGTAGAAACTTTGGGGTTTATGGCGAAAAGCATAGGTGTTGGGCATTCCGCGCGTGGCGGCCTGCTTGCAGCCTTACTTGCGGAGCGGGACTACGACGGTCCGCCTGAGCCCCTTGAAGGGTTACGCGGTTTCTTAAATGTCACGGGCAACGATCCCCGTTTCAGCGAGGTCACAGGCGAACTTGGCTCACGTTGGGAGATATTAAAAAATATTCACAAACCCTACCCCTGTGGCATCGTCATAAACGCCGTGATTGACGGCTGTTTTGAATTATTGGCGCGCAAGGTGTCGGTGACGAGCATTGAGAGCATTGTCTTGACTGGCAATTCCTTGCTTCAGCAGAGAGCCGACCGTCCAAAGATTTTGACCGGCCGGGAATCTCAGGTCAGTGCACAACACGCAGTGGCGGCAACGTTGATATTTGGCAAAGCAGGTCTCTGGGAGTTTTCTGACGAAGCGGTGCACGACCCGCGGGTGGTTGAATTCCGAAAGCGGGTTTCCATCAAAGTTGACGACTCAGTCGCGGTTTCGAACGCTCGGTTGGACGTGACCTACCGGGGTGGTCGGACGGAACGAATCGAAGTCAAGGATGCGCGGGGCACTGATAACCGGCCGTTGACTGACGTAGAGTTGGAAGCGAAGTTCCGGTTGCTCGCTTCGGCCTATGCGCCTGATTGTATGCAAAGAGAAGAGCTGATTGACGCAATTTGGTCTTTGGATACGCGAGACGATTCGGGTGCGATCACGGCTTATGCTGTTCCCAGGTCGTAGCGGGCAACGAGTTCGCGAATTTTTGGGATTAGTTCCCGCCCATATTGTATTGCATCGGGGCTAGGGTCATAGCCACGTATCAATAGGCTGGTAGCACCGAGCTTATAGTATTCGAACAGAGCTTCCGCGACAGTATCAGGCGTGCCGACAAGAGCCGTCGAATTACCCCGCGCGCCAGTCGCCGCTGCGAGTGCGGTGTACAGACAGGTGTCATGCACCTCTGCAATTTTAGCCGCATCTAGAAGGCGTCGTGAGCCTATATTTTCGGCTGTCTGGTTTTTTGGATTGGCCGCGCCACCGGTACGTTCTGTGATCTTTGCAAGAATGTCTCGCGCCCGGTCCCAGGCCTTATCCTCGGTCTCAGCCAGGATTGGCCGTGTTGAAAGGCTAAACTTTATCGGTTGTTTCCCTGACGCCTTGCGAACCCTATCCATGAACTCGATCGTGTGCTTCAAGGGCTCGCCCCACAACATAAAGACGTCAAGACCGGAAGAGAGCAGTTCCACTGCGGCTTGCGACCCGCCACCGCCGTAAACTGGTATGTGTGGATTTTGCAAGCATTTAACATCGGAGTAGGCCCTGTCGAACTTGTAGAATTCGCCCTCGTGATCGAAGGGCTCGGACGTAGTCCACACGCGGCGGAGAATATTTATATACTCGGCGCTTCGGCGATATCGGCCACCGTGATCGACGTAGTCACCGTCCATCGCTTGCTCCGACTCGCGACCGCCGGAAATTATATGTACGGCGAGACGTCCGTTACATAATTGATCAAGCGTTGCGAGCTTTCGCGCCGCAACCGTAGGCGCGACGAATCCTGGTCTGTGAGCCAAGAGAAACCCGAGCCGCTTCGTAACCTGGGCGGCGTGCGCACCGAGAATGAATCCGTCTGGTGCATCTGAGAAATAGCCAATCAGTACCCGGTTAAAGTCTGCTTCTTCGTGAATTCGCGCGGTCTCTGCGACGACTGCCGCATTAAATGCCGGCCCCTGCGCCGGAATTATCTCCGACGAAACACGTGGTGCAATCCATCCGATCATCTCGACTGGCATTTGGTCTCCTTTATGAAAAACATGGGTCGCAAACCCCGCTTCGCGAGACCCCTATGTGGACCCATTTCGGCCACCATGCTATGTGAGGCTTTAACAAGAAACGACGGGAGAGAGTTCGTGTCCGAACCGATTTGGCGGCCTTCGGTCGACCGCATCGCCAACGCTAATATTACTGCCTTTACCCGCCGGATCGAAGCTGACTGGGGCGTCGCTTTGCCAGACTATGAGTCGCTACACGCCTTTTCGCTCGATGAAATGGCGAAATTTTGGTCCACGGTCTGGGATTTCTGCGGCGTTGTAGGACAGGCTAAAGGAGATCGAGTTCTCGTCGACGCCGACCAGATGCCCGGTGCGAAGTTCTTCCCTGACGCGCGTCTTAACTTTGCGGAGAACGTGCTCGGTCGGCGTGACGATGCGCCCGCGATCCTGTTTAGGGCGGAGGATCGGGTTGAGAGGCAAATGAGCTGGAATGAACTGTATGACGAAGTCTCGCGTCTCGCTCAGGCGATGCGGGCGCTCGGCGTGGTGACGGGAGATCGGATCGCGGGCTTCGTTCCAAATTGTCCTGAAGCAATTATTGCCATGTTGGCAGCGAGCTCGATCGGTGCGATTTGGACCTCATGTTCGCCTGATTTCGGTGTACAGGGCGTGCTTGATCGCTTCGGACAGGTAAAGCCCAAGATACTTTTTACTGCTGATGGTTATTACTACAACGGCAAGGAGATAGGTTCACTTGAGAAGATCTCGCAAGTGTTGGCTGAATTGCCGGGTGTGCAGATGACGGTCGTTTTCCCGCTTCTGTCTGATCATCCGGATATAAGTGGCCTAACGAGTGGCACTCATTGGCGACATTTCATTGCTGCGCACGAGGCGGAAGAAATTGACTTTGCGCAGCTTCCCTTCGACCACCCGCTCTACATTTTGTACTCGTCGGGCACAACCGGGACACCAAAATGCATCGTTCATGGGGCGGGAGGCACTTTGCTGCAGCATTTGAAGGAACAGCGCCTCCACTGTGATATCAAGGCTGGTGATCGAGCGTTTTACTTCACGACCTGTGGCTGGATGATGTGGAATTGGTTGGTCAGTTTCCTAGCCTCCGATGTGACAGTCATTCTGTTTGATGGCTCTCCATCCTATCCAGGGCCTCAGGTGCTGTTCGATTACGCGGATGCCGTGGGGGTTAATCTATTTGGCACTTCGGCAAAATTCATTGATGCGCTTGGCAATGCTGGACTAAAGCCCATTGAAACACATGACCTTGCGAGCCTGCGGACGATCGCCTCGACGGGTTCGCCGCTTGTTCCGGAGGGTTTTGATTATGTCTACGGGAACGTAAAGCAGGACGTCTGTCTGTCATCCATTGCGGGTGGTACCGATATTGTTGGCTGCTTTGTTGGCGGTAATCCGACACTGCCTGTCAGGCGTGGTGAGATCCAGTGCAAGCTGACTGGGATGGCGGTCGATGTCTTCGATGAAGATGGAAATTCTATTGTTGGAAAGAAAGGCGAACTGGTTTGCACCCAACCCTTTCCGTCGATGCCGGTGGGGTTTTGGAACGATCCTGATGGCAAGCGCTATCATGAAGCCTATTTCGACCGGTTCGATGGTATCTGGCACCACGGCGATTTTGTCGAGCTGACAAAGCACGGGGGCATGATTATTTATGGTCGTTCGGATGCTACACTCAACCCTGGTGGCGTGCGAATAGGGACTGCTGAGATCTACCGCGAAGTCGAGCAGTTCGAGGATATTGTTGAGGCTATTTGTATCGGCCAGGAGTGGGAGGATGATACGAGGGTCGTACTCTTTGTAGTGCTGCGTGAGGGCGTCGTATTTGATGAAGGCCTTGTTCAACGCATCCGTCATCGAGTTCGTGAGAACTGTTCACCACGGCATGTGCCGACAAAGGTAATTGAGGTCGCTGACATACCCAGGACGAAATCTGGTAAAATAACCGAACTAGCGGTGCGGGACATTGTTCATGGCCGTGAGGTTAAGAATAAGGAGGCATTGGCTAACCCGGAGGCGTTAGAGCTGTATTGTGGATTGGCGGAGTTACAATCCTGACGGCCATGACCCGTCGACTCGTGTCTTTGCTATACCGCGACTTTTGGCCCTGTCGCCGAAAGCCTCGCGGGTGCCCTCAAAACGTGGTGAAGCGACGTGAATTTTGAGCACCCGATTGTAACTGTACATCTCTATTAACATCACCTTGTTATCGTTTTCTTCGGGTAGCAAAATGTCAAATTGGAGGACCCTTACTCATCTGCTTTGGTGCAGCTCGAATGGCCTCAAAATATTTCCAAAAACGCATCGCCTTGGCCGGCCTTGACTTAAAAACCCGACGACTAGGGCGACCTTTCCCATTTATTCATCTGGTCCGGATATAGTTTGAAGAATGACCAAGCCGACGCTAGACCTTATCACAGGTTTGCTGGAATGCCGTTTTACGCATGCCATGTGATCCTGATAAAACCGGCGCCCGCGATTGGACATGGATACCCTTGCGATGAATAAAATTCCGAAACTAGCGCCGATTCGGCCGGAAGTGCTCGCAATTGAGACGCAACAAATCATGCAGGTCTCGACCCTGGCGATGGACGACCCGGAGGTCATCGCGATGTGGTATGGGGAATCAGATGTGACGACGCCCGACTTTATCTGCGAGGCAGCTTCGGCGGCATTGCGGCGAGGGCAAACGTTTTACACCCATAAATGGGGTATACCGTTACTACGCGAAACGCTTGCGGCCTATACTGGTTCTCTCTACGGCTTGGAGGTTACGACTGAACGGGTGACTGTCACGTCCTCCGGGATGACCGGCATCATGATGTTGATGCAGGCGCTGGTGGGGGCCGGAGATAACATCCTGCTGATCGACCCTATCTGGCCGAATGGTGCCTCGGCGGCCCAAATAATGGGTGCCGATGTGCGTCGGGTAAGCCTTGAGGCAAACAGTCAGGGTGACTGGCATCTCGATCTTGATAAGCTTTTTTCGGCAGTAGATGGACGCACTCGGCTTGTTTTTGTAAATTCGCCTGGTAATCCAACTGGTTGGATGATGGAGCGCGACCAGCAGCAAGCACTCCTCGAATTCTGTCGTGAACGTAGCATCTGGATCGTTGCGGACGAGGTGTATGGACGGCTCGTTTATGACCGAAACGTCGCGCCGTCTTTTTTGGAAATTTCTAATCCGGTAGATCCTGTGGTAGTGGTCAATAGCTTTTCCAAATCATGGGCGATGACTGGATGGCGTATGGGTTGGCTCACCCACCCCAAGCGTTTAACTGAGAAGATCGGCGATCTTGTCGAATACAATACCAGCGGCACCCCCGAGTTTTTACAGGAGGCGGGCATCGTCGCGGTTCGTGACGGTGAGAAAATCGTAGCGGCGATGGTCGAGCGCTGCCGAAACGGGCGCGATACTGCGAGTAGGCGCCTCGCCGAAATGCCACGGGTGACTTATAGTCCTCCTACCGCCGCCTTTTACGCCTTTTTCAAGATTGATGGAATGGCGGATAGCCTTGATTTTGCCAAAAGACTTGCGACTGATTACAAGGTCGGCGTGGCGCCCGGGACAGCCTTTGGTCCTTCTGGCGAGGGCTGGTTGAGGCTTTGTTTTGCGCAATCCGTCGACCGTATAGACGAGGCGATGGATCGAATTGAGCGTGCGCTCGCTTAAGGGTGCTTAGTCGATGCCCCGAAAAATTAATAAGGGCGACATAGTAAAGGTTGATCGCGCTATTCGATTCGGGACGGGGGCAAAAGTATTCTAGGCGTGGCGGACATATAGCTGTGAAACCGGGAACGCAAGCTGCCAAGTGTATAATTCTGACAGAAACACTGTGGGGATGTTCCAAACAAGACCGAGATCAAAGAAACGATGGACAGCTTTGACCGCCTATTGTCGGGTCTCTATAACGACTTTTCCGGTTGATTTCCTGGCAAGAAGAAAACGCATCGCTTCCGCTGTATTTGCCAATGGATAACGCTTGCTAATATGCGGCTTGAGGGCACCTGTTGCCCAAATCTTACGAAGACCCTCATAGCCGTCGTGGATAACCTCGATCTTATTTCGGTGATAGGCGCCCCAGACGAAGCCATCGACCGTGAAGCATTTCACTAATGGGTAATTGGTAGGAATTTGCGGAATATCACCGCTGGCGAAGCCAATAACGATGATCCTACCCTCGAATTTGATACAGCGGAGAGACGCCTTAAACGCGTCTCCGCCGACCGGGTCATAGATGACGTCGGCGCCGGCAGTATATTCGAGTACTTTCTCGCGTATATCCTCGTGTGAATAGTTAATGCCGTAGTCGGCGCCATAACTCTTAGCGAGCTTGACCTTGTCATCACTGCCCGCAGTTGCGATCACAGTCGCTCCCATTGCTTTGCCTAGCTCAACCGCTGTAAGACCGACACCGCCCGCCGCCCCATGTACCAATAAGACTTCGCCAGACTTGAGGCGAGATCTGTATGTCAGTGCTACATGGCTCGTACCGTAAGCGACTGGGAAGGCCGCGGCTGTTGTCCAGTCCATGTCGTCAGGTACGAGGGTCAGGTTGACCGCTGGCACGTTTGCCTCCTCGGCAAAGCCACCATAGCCGACTGAGCCCATTACCCGGTCTCCAACAGCCACGTTATCGACCCCATCACCGAGCGACAGCACCTCTCCGGCAGCCTCCATACCAGGGCTAAATGGTAAATCGGGTTTTTCCTGGTACTGGCCGGTGACCATCAAGGTGTCCCCAAAATTAACACCAGCGGCGTGCACTGCGATCCTCGCCTCTCCGGGGCCCGGCGCTCGAAGTTCGAACTCCTCCAGTTTCATTGCATCGATGCCATCCCGGCCGTGCAGTCTTATTCCTCGCATAGCGTTACTCCTCGTCCCGGACCTTTATCACGACCTTGCCCATGGCTTTGCGGTCGCGCAGCGCTTTGATTGCGTCTGAGGTCTGCTCGAGCGGAAAGACATGGCTTTGCTGCGGTTTTAGTTGTCCAGCCGCCCACATTTCAGTCAAGCCTGCGTAAGAACGATTAAGTATTTCTGGGCTAGTTCTGCGGTAGGTACCGACCGGGAAGCCGACGATTGAGATGTTTTTCACCAGAACATAATTCGCCGGAGCGTTGGCGATGGTACCGCTCGCGAAGCCGATGATGATGATCCGTCCCTCGAAGTTGGTGCAGCGAAGAGAGGCGGAGAAGGCATCCCCGCCCACCGGGTCGTAGACCACGTCAGCACCCCCAGCCAATTCCTTGACCCGGTCTCGTATGTCCTCGCTAGAATAGTTGATCGCGTAGTCGGCGCCGTTGTCTAGAGCGAACTGTGCCTTTTCATCTGAACCGGTGGTTGCGATGACCGTGCAACCGAGCGCTTTCCCAATTTGCACTGCTGTTGTGCCGACACCTCCTGCAGCACCGTGTACCAACAATATCTCACTTGCCTTAAGATTGACGCGTTCATGCACGAGGGCCGCGTGGCTTGTGGTGTGGGTCAGCATAAAGCCACCTGCGGTTTCCCAATCCATATCACCCGGCACCGCCATCAGATATTTTTCTGGGACGACAGCCTCCTCTGCAAAGGCGCCGTAATCGAAGAAGCCCATTACACGGTCTCCCGGCACAAACCGCGTTACGCTGTGACCAACTTCGATGACTTTTCCCGCCATTTCTAACCCGGGCGTAAAAGGCAAATTTGGCTTATGCTGGTATTTGCCCTCGGACATCAGCAGGTCGGGGAAATTCACGCCGCCTACATGAACCTCGATTCGGACTTCCTCTGGTCCGGCGACTGGGGGCGGAATATCTTCGAGTGTCAGGGTGTCCACCCCATCGAGCGATGAAACACGAATCGAGCGCATGTATCCTCTCATACGGCGTTTAAATTAGATCTAAGCTTCGATCAGGATCCCGATGTACCACGATCCGCCAATGGTTTGGTGTTTGCGGATAAGAGTGGATTGAGGAAGGTTCTGGTCAATGGGGTGAAATTGGATTGGATGAATAAGGCCTAGTGAGGGTAGTAATAGCCGTAAATCATTGTCTCGTTATTACCCAGCATTTGAAGATAACATTGAGATAAAGGTAGTACTTGTTTTAGTAGGCGCCTGTGGGCAAGTTTCCGCACATGCGGGGCTATTTTGGCATAGGGGTCGAGCGCATCTCAAAACCGATGAATGTCGGAAACTTGTTTCGTTCAGCGCACGCGTTCGGGGCGGATTTCGTATTTGCTATTTCGCCCTCGGTTGACCTGAAGCAGCTCAATCGTTCCGATACGTCGAATACGCACAAACACGTACCGCTCTATGAGTTTGCAACGCCAAAAGAATTTAAGCTGCCGAAGGGCTGCCAGTTGGTGGGTGTGGAACTCCTGGAGGGTGCGTATGATCTGCCAAGTTTTACACATCCTGAACAAGCGGCTTATATCCTGGGGCCTGAAAAGGGCGAGCTTTCACCCGAGATCATCGAACGCTGCGAGCACGTGGTGAAGATTCCCACCAAGTTCTGTGTCAATGTAGGCGTTGCGGGGGCGATATTGTTGTACGATCGCTGGCTAACGCGTGGACGTTTCGCGCCAAGGCCGCCGGCCCCCGGTGGGCCGACAGAGGATTTTTCGCCGCATATTCTTGGTGGCCGGTCCTAATCGACCTTAAGACGATCACATCATTATTTTCCGCGTTATCCTTGGCGATATAAAGACCACGAGCGAGAGCGATCTCTCTATCGGCCGGATCGGCACCAATCGCTCACAGCTCCTGGTGGAAAAAAATTCGCCCGCTGCAGGGCGATGTCCAGCGGGGGAATACTGATTGAGCAATAAGTGAGCATCCGATGGCTCCGATCATTATTTATGATGTTTGAGGAAGACGATAAATGGCATTACCGAGATGGCTAAGGCGGAGAATACATAGAAAGCGTTGATATAGCCTATCATCGACGCCTGTCGTTCCACCTCACCACTGAGCTTTGCCAGTCCCGTCGCGGAATTGAGGCTCCATCCGCCGGCTACGGATGCCCAATCGAATGCCTCATTGTATGGGTTGAGAAATTCTGAAATAACGCTGTAACTGACCCCAGATGAATAGATCACAACGCCAACGCAGATCGAAATAACGATGGCGCTACCGAGATTGCGAATGAGGTGAAATACGGCTGTCGCTTCTCCGAGCTTCTCTGTCGGTAAATTCCCAAAGGCGATGACAGTCAACGGCGCCCAAAGGAAACTGTTTCCGAAACCTTGGAATGCGGAAGTCCACATGACATCGAGCATGGACACGTTCAGATCGAACTGCGCCATTTGAAATCCGCTTGCGGCTTGGCTGCCAAAACCGATGATGAGACCGATCCTCGGGTCCAGCCTTCCGCTCAGCAGGACGAGTGCTACGCTTCCGACCATGCTGCCTGCACCTCGCGCCGCAAGCACGATGCCGATGATCGAGTCAGGGTAGCCATGAAGGTCTTGCAACATTGTCGGCAACAACACCATCGGCACAAATGCTAGCCCGCCGAAAGCGAAGGCGAAGAAGAGGCCGATAGTGAAATTGCGATCGAGGAGTAGTTTTGGGTCGAGGAAGGGTTTTGATGCGGTCAGACTGTGTACGGCGAAAAGATAGAGTCCAATGCCGGCGACGCAAGCTTCTACTATGATTTCTTGCGAATCAAACCAGTCGAGGCGTTCGCCGCGATCCAGCATTAATTGAAAACTCGCAACGGCAATGGAAAGCGCGAGGAATCCTGTCCAGTCTAGGCGAAGACCTGCGCTACGCTCTTTATCTGTGATAAAAACTAGAACGCTTAAAATTGATACGATACAGACGGGCAGGGTCATGAAAAACACCCAACGCCAGTTATACGCCTCGGCGATGAAGCCGCCGATGGTCGGTCCGATAATGGGTCCACAGACCACGCCAATTCCCCAAATCGCTGTAGCTACACTGTGTTGGCGTCGATCAAAGGTACTTAGGATGATCGCTTGTGATAAAGGCGTTATGGGGGCCCCCATAATGCCTTGCATGACGCGATAGAAAATCAGCTCTTCCAAGGTCGTTGCCGTGCCGCAAAGCAGTGAGGCTATGGAAAATCCTGTAACGCACCAAAACATTAAGGCGCGACGACCGAAACGATTAGCAAGCCAACCGGAGGCCGGTGTTCCGACAGCAGTTGCGACGAGATTGAAAGTGACCGTCCAGGCGATCTGGTCTTGCGTGGCCGAGAGTGAACCCTGCATCTGAGGTAAGACCACATATGAGATGGTCACTGTCATGGCGAACAGCATTGTCACCAAGGTGACCGTGGCTAGGATCCAGTATCGGCGCGCGGCGTCGCCCTCTACGGCTGCGTCGGCTGCAGTCACGGGGTCTTGTTGTCCGGGAAATGTCGATGTGGTTCCATGCCAAGCTTTCTTGCGGTGGTGGTCCGTACCGCCAGTTTACGAATACGTTACGAAACGAGGATAGCGCATACCGTATAGTTGTCATCGTGGTGTGGGTTGAACCTGCGGGTGGGTTTCCGTATCTAAGAAGTATGAGTTATCGAGTATCGTTTCTGGTCCTTGTCATCACGCTCTTATTTTTTGGCGGGACAGGTCCGGCCAAGGTGGACGGCTTTGTCGCTACATTCGGGAATTGGCATGTGCAAACCTATAAGGAAGGTAGTGGTAAGGTCTGTCTGATTTGGAGCCAGCCGGAGAAGTCGGAAGGGAATTACACTCGACGTGGCGGTGTCTACGCATATGTAACCCAGCGACCGGCCAAGAAGCGTCTCAATGAAATTAGTATCTCGATGGGGTATCCATTGAAAAAGGGTAGCAAGCTCAGAGTTTTGATTGGCAAGGCGGGTTTCGAGATGTTTTCCTCAGCCGATATGGGTTGGAGTCATTCGAAAGATGATACTAAGTTGGTGAAGGCGATGCGGGCCGGGTCGGTAATGACTGTACGTGGTGTCTCGCGACGGGGCACAAAGACCAAGGATACCTTTTCGCTTAAGGGTTTCACTAAGGCTTACCTCGTGATGAACAGATCCTGCAAAATTAGTAAGAAGAGGCGTTAGATTGCTCTCCCGCTGCAGCTTTAAAGGACGGCACCTAGCTGCCCATCTTATTAAGACCAAAGTTTGTGGTCCATGTGTACCAGATCGTTTGGCAACTGAAGGCGCTTTTTTCAATTCTAATTTTTCGGATATGTGCATTTAGTTATGCTGCCAGCTAACTTGTTTGGCCGCTATTGTGTCGTATCGAAGGGCAAATTTGGTTTCTCGGCTCTTTAAGCTCATTCTCTTCTTTCTTGGCGCTCTTCGGTTTTCTGCCTTATACCCTTTGTAATGAACGAAGCTGCCGTCATTTTTGAGATAGATTCCATGACTACCGCCTCTGACCGGTGCATAAACTTGGTTGGCATGACGCGCGACGAAATTGCGGCGGCGCTTGCCGATCTCAATGTAGAGCGCTACCGCGCAGATCAGATTTACAGCTGGGTTTACACCAAGGGTGTCCGCGATTTCGAGGAGATGACAAACATCTCGAAGGAATTGCGCTCGCACCTTGCGGAAATATTTTGCATTGATCGCCCTGTCGTAACGGTTGACCAGCAGTCGGTTGATGGAACACGGAAGTGGCTTCTTGACTTCGAGGACCGCAATGCGGCGGAAACCGTCTACATACCGGAATTGGACCGCGGTACCCTATGCGTTTCGAGTCAGGTCGGATGCACTCTGACCTGCACTTTTTGTCATACTGGTACGCAGCGGTTGGTGCGCAATCTGGAGGCGGGAGAGATCGTCGGCCAGGTAATGTTAGCGCGCGACAGTCTTGGGGAATGGCCGTCGGCGAAAGAAGAAAAACTGATTACCAATATTGTAATGATGGGGATGGGTGAGCCGCTCTACAATTACGACAACGTCAAAAAGGCCCTTAAAATTGTTATGGATGGCGGAGGTGTTTCGATTTCAAAGCGGAGAATAACGCTGTCGACCTCGGGCGTTGTGCCGGAGATCGAACGCTGTGGCCAAGATCTCGGCGTCATGCTCGCAATCTCTCTCCACGCGGTAACCGACGATGTGCGAGACAAGCTGGTACCGATTAATCGGAAATGGCCGATTAAAGAGCTACTGCGGGCCTGTCGCGCCTATCCAGCAGCGAAGAATGCTCGGCGAATTACTTTTGAGTATGTAATGCTGAAGGGCGTCAACGATTCTGAAGCCGAAGCGCGCGAGCTCTGCCGCCTAATCAAGGGCATACCGGCCAAGGTCAACATGATTCCGTTTAATCCCTGGCCTGGCAGTGCTTTCGAATGTTCCAAGCCAGAGACGATCAAGAAATTCGCTCGCATTGTTGAGAAGGCGGGCTACGTGGCCACAGTGCGCACACCGCGCGGCCGTGATATTCTCGCTGCCTGCGGTCAACTCAAGACGGCAAGCGCGCGAAACCAGAAAAATTTTAAATCAAACAGAGAGCCTTTATGACCGATCAGCCTGCGCCGCGTTTGGCGCCATTACCCAAAGATCAGTGGACTGACGAAATTCGAGAAATGTTTGCGCCAACCGTAAAAACCTTCGGTAGGGTGTTTAACATTTTCACGACACTCGCTCGGCATCCGAAGCTGCTGAAACGCTGGATGGTTTTCGCCAACCATTGCCTTTTGAAATCGAGCCTGCCTCCGCGCGAGCGCGAGCTAGTGATTTTACGCGCCGGCTGGCTATGCAAATCGGAATACGAATGGGCGCAGCACAGCCGTATTGGGCTCGACGCCGGTTTGAGCGCCAACGAGATAGAACGCGTTAAGGAAGGTGCAACTGCTGTGGGATGGAGTGAGGCGGAGAAGATACTACTCGCCGCTGTCGACGAATTGCTCGAGACCAAGACGCTCAATGATGCTCAGTGGGCTGCGCTTAGCGAGCGCTTTGGTGAACAGCAAGTCCTAGATATTATCTTTACGGCGGGCAATTATGCGACGCTGGCGATGGCGTTAAACGCTTGCCGTGTCGAGGTGGATGACGGTGTTTGAGTTTCTAAAATACATGCGTTAATGCGGTAG
This sequence comes from Pseudomonadota bacterium, assembly GCA_036337155.1. Lineage (GTDB taxonomy): Bacteria > Pseudomonadota > Alphaproteobacteria > UBA8366 > UBA8366 > UBA6544. The sequence continues at coordinate 161,876 of JAYZET010000029.1, forward strand.
GCGTAAATCGCTTAGTCTTGCCGCCGTTGGCCACTATCTTTTGTTGACTATTTTTCATTGAAGACAATTTGGACATTGCATCATGACGCGTTATCGCCCTGGCCGGCAGTTTTTACATACGCCTGGCCCCACCCACATTCCAGACCGAATTCAGAACGCCATGCACGTAAAAGCGATCGACTTCGCGAGCCCAGAATTCATGGATCTCGCGGTCGAGTGTTTCGAGGGATTGAAGCCGCTGTTTGGCCTTAAAGAGGGTGAGGTATTTATCTACACGGCATCCGGTCACGGTGCTTGGGAGGCCACATTTGTAAACCTGTTTGAACCTGGCGATACGGTGCTTATGCCGGAGACTGGCCGCTTCTCCCGCGTGTGGGGTGAGATGGGCGAGGCGCTTGGCCTAGAGATAGCGACAGTTGAAAACGACTGGCGCACTGGTATCGACCCTGCCAACGTGGAGGAAGCTCTACGCGCCGACTCGGAGGGTAAGATCAAGGCAGTGATGATGGTCCATACCGAGACCGCGACTGGCGTCACTTCCGACGTGCCGGCGGTGCGCCGGGCCATTGATGCCACGGGCCACCCCGCGCTTTTCGTAGTCGACGCCATTGCTTCTTGGCTCACCACGGAGCTTCTAATGAGTGAATGGGGCGTCGATGTTGTCGTCGGCGCGTCGCAGAAGGGACTTATGTTACCGCCTGGCCTTTCCTTCACAGCGGTTGGACCGAAGGCGTTAGCGGTGGCTAATGGGTGCAAGACTTTCCGCGAATACTGGTCCTGGGAGGCGCGACTCGGCTTTGAGCAATACCGACGGTTCTGCGGCACCGCGCCAGAGCAGATGATCTTTGGTCTTCGTGAGGCGATCGACATCTTCGCGGAAGAAGGCTTAGAGAATGTCTTTGCGCGTCATAATCGGTTAGCCAAAGCGGCTCAGATCTGCGTGGGTGAATGGTCCAAGGGCGGGGCAGTCGAGTTCAATGCTACCGTGCCGAAACAGCGAGCTGATAGCCTAACCGTGATCCGCGTGCGAGAAGATCTTGATGCTGAGGAGATCCGACGCACTGCGCGTGAGGTGTTCGACGTTGCCTGTGGCGGTGGCCTGGCACTCCTTGCCAACAAGGTTTTCCGCATCGGCCATATGGGTGACATCAACGATCCGATGCTGCTTGGCGCCCTCGGCGCCATCGAATCAACCTTAAGCTATCTCGGCCTGCCCTTCGAAAGTGGCTTAGACTTTGCTGCCAAGCACCTTGCCGATACAGCTCCTCGCCACAGCGCGCCCACGGACAAACGGACGTATAGCTGAAATTCAACATAAATGGCGGAATCTGCGGTACGCTAAAAGAGCAGTTTTCGGCAGGCCTTCGATGACAGTGCGGTTTCGCCTCCAGTGTTATTATCGTTCAGAATATCAAAAGTGCTAGGTTCGACACGTTCTATATTGATCTCGAACATTCGCTGCTGCCCATCGAGACAACAGTTTTGTTTGCTCTGACTTCTATGGTTCCAGAGAAACCGATCTCACTATTCTCACCGTCGCTACTCGGGAAAGACCGTGAGAGGTGAGGAGGTTCGAGGTGTGAGGTGCGCGTTGGCGCCCTAGATTATCGCTCAAGACACTCATTGCTGAAGGAGCATCGTCATGTCGACCGTCGAAACCGAAAATCATGGGCAGATATTGGTCGTGCGGATGAACCGGCCGAAGAGCCTGAACGCGCTGAACCACGAGATGCGGACCGAACTTTCGGAGGTTTGGAATGATTTCCGCGAGAGCAAGGAGCTCGAGGTTGCGGTTTTCACTGGTGCTGGCCGCGGGTTCTGTGCCGGCGAGGACATGAAGGAATCACTGCAGGATGGCGCCCCCGGCGGCCGCGAGCCAACTCGGCCAGACCCATTTATGGAGGGCAAGCTAGAAAAGCCGGTGATCGCGGCTATCAACGGCTATGCTATGGGCGGCGGTTTTATGCTTGTCGAGCGTACCGACCTCCGTGTAGCGGTGCGCAGCGCACTTTTCGAAATTTCCGAGGCGAAGCGCTGGCTGCTCGGCGGCTACAATCACGGCCACCTCGCGAATCTTCCCTATCCGGTGGCGATGGAGATGGCGTTGGGCTTTCGGTTTACGGCCGAACGGTTCTATGAGCTCGGTTTCGTCAACCGTCTCGTCGATGATCAGGAAGGCTTGGTCCCGGTGGCACTTGAGATGGCGGAGCATCTGCTGACCCTGCCGCCGGCAGCTCGCGTGAACACGGTTCATATGATGCGTCAGATGCGGCCAACGGTCGGCCCAGCGCACGAAGCGCTGGCCGAAAAACTGCACAATCACGGTGCTAAATCGGACCGCATGGAATCCCGCTCCGCCTTCGCGGAGAAGCGGAAGCCGAACTTCATTGGCTGGGACGATCCAGAAGATCGCTACCATCTTCCCCAACTCGAGGAATAGGGCGCTCTAGCGTTCGCCCGCTTCATCACGCTCGATCCCCTTGATACGGCGTTCCGTAAAGAATTTCAGGATGGGCTCTGGTGGCAGGAAGGCGGCCTGAGGTGCCGCCTTCAGGGCGTGCAGCTCTTCGCTGTCGACACCGGAGAGGTCCTCCGCAAGCAATTTGCCGAGCGCTGTGCCACGGGTCATTGGTGCGGTGTCAGTTGTGACCAGGACATAGAGACCGTCCGACACCTCACCCCAGACCGTCCCCTCGTTGCGGGTGAAGGCCATGATGCCACCCCAAGTGCCGGCGAAATCTACATTCTCGAGTGTGGGCCAGCGCTGGGCGATGCTGTGTCGGTGCCGGTCCTCCATGCGCGCCATCAGGTCGTCCTCGAAGCGTTTACTGCGTGCGTACCACAGGGTGTTGCGCATCAAGATGCGGCGATCCTGGGTGAGGCGTACAGTGCTGCCGTTTGGGCTCGCCGGGAGTAGTCCGAACTCGCCAGCACTGCCAACATGTTTCATCTCGTCATCGTCGAGCGGCCGAGTAAGCGTACCAAAGGATGCGATGGGGACGACCCGATGGCGCTTGAGGCCCATCTCTTCGGCGAACAGATTGGCGGCAACAATCAGTTTTGGTGCCCGGACGGTACCTTCGGCGCCGAGCAGGGTAAAGTCGCCATCGCTCCGGATTTCGGTCACCGGGCTGTCCTCATAGAGAGTGACATTCGAAGGCAAGGTCTCGCCGAGCCCCCGCATCATCGCTGCCGGTTGGACGAGGGCACCGCCGCTTTCCACCCGGACACCGCGTGCGTAGAATCTAGTGCCGGTGATCGCTTCGACCGCGTCCTGGTCGAGTGCCTCATTGGCGATGCCGAGCGTATTGAACCCGTCCGCCACGTCGTCAAGATGCGCTTCGCCGGGCTCGGAAGCAGAGACGTAAATCTGGCCCCAGTCACTCCAGTTGCAACGAATTTGATGCTGCTCGACGATGTCCCGTAGGTAGCTTTGACCGGTCTGGAAGAAACGGTCGCTGCGTTTGGCAGCGTCCAGATCCTTGATGCCGCCATGACTATGATGGCGCAGCATGAATCCGGCGTTGCGCCCGGACGTGCCGTAGCCAACGCGCATACCTTCGACGACGATGACTGCCTCGTCCGGCCGCAACTCAGCGATCCGTCTTGCGAATGAAAGGCCGCAGGCCCCGCCGCCGAGTACCGCCCAATCCGCCGCGACGTCGCCCGCGAGCGTGCGTGCCGCCGCAGGCTCCGGCAATGTGGCGTACCACCCGTTGCGCACACCGTCATACGGAAGCTTGCGAGGGCGTCGAGTTGCGAGCATCGGTCGTTCTCCTCTTTTCGATTTTAGACGATATCCGCCGGGTTCACCTCGTGTAGGAGTGGTTCGCCCCGGACATAGCGTGGGAGATTGTCAAAAAAAAGCTCATCCCAGCGCAATCGGGTCCCGTCACCCCCGAATGAGGTATGGGCGGTGACGCGGACCTTCGGATGATCCCATAGCGGATTGTTAATCGGTAACGGCTCCGGATCGAAAACGTCGAGCGCCGCCGCCGCAAGTTGCCCCCGGTCGAGTGCGGAGATCATCTCCGCATCCTCGATCAGCGCACCGCGCGCGATGTTGATCAGGATCGCTCCCTCCTTGATGGCGCCGAAGAAATCCACGTTGGCGAACTTCCGGGTATCGTCGTTAAGCGCACAGGCGAGAACGATTACGTCAGCATCCGGCAGGAATTTAGGCAGATCGACCATGGTGCTGGCGCGATCGACGATCTCGGACGTTGCCGGGGAGCGCCGTATCACATCGACGCTGGCCCCGAAGGCTTTCGCACGTTTCGCTGTTTCCATTCCAATAGGTCCGAAACCAATGATCAGCCAATTGGTATTAGCGACCTCACGGAACGGCGTGCGCTTCCATTCTTTCTGCGCCTGATAGGCACGTTGTTCATCGATTGGATGGATCAGGCCCAATGCATGCGCCATGACATACTCGGCAATGGCGATGGACTGTGCGCTTGAATTGCAGATACGAATACCCTTATCGGAAATTTTCTTATAGGCCGGATTGTCGAGTCCGGCATTAAAAGTCTGCAGGACGTCGACCTTCTTGCAGGAGAGTGCAACTTCGAAGGGCAGCTTGCCAAGGCGGCCGCCGGCAAGGTCGGGGCTGAGCCAAAGATAGTCTAGTTCGATCTCGGATGCGGGTGTCTTTTTGCCGTTTAAGTCAAATTCGCCGTTCTTGTCGAAGGTGACGATGTCTATATCGAGGCCTATGCCATCGATCCGGGATTTGAGGCGTGCGTAGCCTGCGTCGAACAGGCCTACCGAAACTGTCATGCATGGAACTCCTGGATTGGGAGGGCGAGCTCTTGGCCTAAATATATCTCGGAATGCTGAGAATTCGAAGGAACCTTAATAAATGTCTGAGTCTAAAACGGTCGTCGTATCCGGGGGCACATATGGAATTGGTCGTGGCATCGTGGTGGAATTGGCGCGTCGCGGATGGAACGTGCTTGGCTTCGGTCTCGATTCACGCCAGCCAGGCAGTGCGGCGGAAGGCGGTGTAGAAGACACACGTCGTGCTCTGGCCGATGCCGGTCTGGCGGGTGAGATACTCCAGGCCGACGTCTCTCGGGCTACAGATGTTGAGCGGGTAATGGAGCATGCGCTTTCATGTTTCGGCAGGTTACATGGCGTGGTGAATAACGCTGCTATTCGGCCGACAGGTACTATTTTAGAGACTGATGAAGCTATGTTCGATCGGGTCATTGAGGTCAATCTCAAGGGGCAATTTTTGCTCTGCAAGGTGGCGATTGCGCATATGCGTGAGGCGGGCGGCGGTGCCATCGTTAATATCGGCTCCGGCGCCGGTTGGGGGAAGGCAGGCCTGCTGGCTTATGGTGCGAGCAAAGGGGGTGTTTTCGCTTTGAGCTCTGCGCTCGCCTATGACCATCTCGTCGACCGGGTTCGAATTAATGTTGTGGTGCCTGGACCGCAGACCACCTCAGGCATGGTCGAGATCATGGAAGGCCAAGGTTTGTTACCGAAGGTAGAGACGGTGAGCGGCCGCGGCAATCAGCCGCGGGATATTGCAAATGCCGTTGCGTTTTTGTTATCGGACGATGCGGAACAGATTTCTGGCACGGTGCTGGATGTTGGCGCGTTCTCTCATCAGGGTGGGGTTGGCCAGCCGCGCTCGTAAAACGGATTTGCAAATCCTTTCCAGGCACCTAGTTTATCGCAGCATTTTTCGGAGAGAGGCTTATGCGACGCACTAGATTGCCGGCAGGTGGCGCCAACGTATTCCAGAAAATCCGTGCCAAACGAAGTGAGGCGTTGGAACGAGGGCAAATACTACTTGATCTCTCGATTGGCGAGCCGAAGGGTGCTGCATTACAGAGCGCTCGCGAGGCGGCGCGCGACGCCATTATGTCTGACGACGAGTCGATGCACGCCTATCAGTACAACGACAGTCCAGCGGTGCCCGGATTTTCGCCTCGCTTCGTTCGGGCGCATCTTAAAGAGGATCTTCCGGAAAGTGAGGTCGACTATCTACCGATTTCCGGGGTGAAACCGATACTCGGCCTATTGCCGCTCGCCTGCGGCTGCGCGCTGGAGAATATAACCGTTGCAACCATGACCAAACCGGGATACCCGATCCCGGCTGATTGGTGTGCTTATCATCCCAAGGTTACCCACGTGGCCTTGCCGCTCAATTCGGACAATGGTTTTCGGTTCGCACCGCAAGACATTCCGGCCGGAGCCAGCTTGGTGATGACCAACTATCCACACAATCCGTCAGGCCAGATTGCCAATGCCGCTTGGTTGCGGGAACTCTGCCAGTATTGCAGCGACAACGATATCCGGCTCTTCAATGATGCTGCTTATATTTCACTTAGCCATTCCGATGAGTGTGCGACCTTGAGTGAGGTCGCTGTCGAGTTTTCGGATCTTTCCTGGTGTGAGGCATTCACCGCGGCGAAATTGATAGGCAATGGCACCGGTTGGCATATTGGCGCAATGGCAGGGTCAACCGATTTCATCGCTGATATAAAGGAGGTTAAGGGTAAGACCGACGCTGGCTTCGTCGCGCCGATGGCGGCTGGCGTGCTAGTATCGCTAGAGGAGGATCAGGCCAGTATCGCCGAGTATAGGGATATGTATCGCCGTCGCCTGGCTGTGCTCTTGGATGTAATGTCGGAATGTGACATGCGCCTTGCCATCGAGCCGCGCGCCGGCTTCTACACGCTTTGGAAATCGCCAACACGGGCTTTTGGTCAGGCTGTCTCAGGTGCAGAAGAGTTCAATTTTCTGATGATAGAGAAGACCGGCGTGGTAGGCGTCCACTTTGCCAATTATCTGCGGTATGCCGTTTGTGCTGATGTCGATGCTATGCGCGACGACCTAGAAGTGGCTTTTAAGAGTGCTAAGGTCGCGTATGACTAGTTGTCGAACCTTAACCAGTGGGCCTTTGCTTGTTTAAGGTTTCCCGTAAGTATACCTGAGCGGACGGTTGCTAGCATCCGTGTCATGTATCGGATGTTATGCACCGTCAACAGTTGCAGTCCTAGAATTTCATTTGCCTTAAGCAGGTGGTGGATATAGGACCGGCTGTGCTGACGGCATGCGGGGCAATCGCAATCCTCCTCAAGCGGCATTTCATCTGCGCGAAACTTTGCGTTTCGCAAGTTGCGACGAAAGGATGGCCCCTGCCGCGATAGCGCCCACCCGTGCCGTGCAATCCTGGTCGGTGTCACGCAGTCGAATGTATCGACGCCCATCTCAACGCCAGCCCAGATGTCTTGTACTCCACCTATGCCGAGCAGATGCACGGGGCGATCGCGGCGCAGCGGTTCTATCGAGTATCGGACGACGTCGTGCATTTGTTCTTCCTGCGCTCCCAGGCAGCCGCCGATCGCGTGGCCGAAGAAAGGGCGCGACGACACGAACTCTGCGCTCTCACGACGTAGATCTTTGTAGATGCCACCTTGGACGACACCGTAAAGTGCTTGACAGCCATCGTGTCCGCGTTCGAATTCGGTGATGCTGCGATCGGCCCAACGTTTGGTTAGTGCCAGAGAAGCTTCCGTGTATTTTCGGTCGACGTGATAAGGTGTACATTCGTCAAGCACGACGATCAGGTCGGCGCCCAGTTTTTGCTGGATTTGGATTGAGGATTCGGGGGTCAGCGTGTGATACGCCCCGTCGCGAGGCGAACGGAAAGTAGCGCCTTCTTCGGTGATTTTCTGCAGCAACCGGGCTTGTCTGCGAGTGCCGCTCGATTTGAGCTCTTGTGCGTCCGCGCCGGCGCCGAGGCTAAAAATCTGGAACCCGCCGCTGTCCGTCAACATCGGTCTATTCCAACCAGTGAAGCGGTGCAGACCACCCATCTTCGCAACCAGGTTTGGGCCAGGCTGAATCAGCATGTGATAGGTATTGGCGAGGATGACATCGACATTGGCTGCTTCCAAGTCTGCTACGGAGGCGGCTTTGATTGCTGCCTTGGTGGCGCAAAATATGAAGGCCGGCGTATGCAACGATCCGTGAGGTGTGTCGATACGGCCAAAACGCGCTCGGCTCTTCGGATCCTCCGCCAACACTGCGAATTCGAAACCTGAATATTCCATGGTCAAGGTCGTACCTTCCGTTAGCACTCAAAAGCAAAAAGCCCGCGCAGCGGCGGGCTTTTCATTACGCGCATAGCGTCGCCACTCAGGCCGCTGCGGCGACCTTGCGTTTGATGCGGCGCTTAATCTTGAGCGCTTCGGCAGGGAGTTTTCGATTTGGAGTGCCGAGCAAAAACGCGTCGAGGCCGCCTTTGCTGTCGATAGTGCGGAGCGCGCTTGTCGTCAACCGCAGACGGATCATCTCGCCCAAGGTCTCACTGAGCAAGGACGTGTTCTGTACATTGGGCAGAAAGCGACGGCGCGTCTTGTTGTGCGCGTGGCTCACGTTATTTCCTGCGAGAACGCCCTTGCCCGTGATCATACAACGTCTTGCCATCGTACCGCTCCCGAATCTGACGTCTGCCGGCAAAGACCGGCGGAAAGCGCGCACTATTAATAGAGAGAACCTCTGGCGTCAAGGTGGTTCGAATGTCTTGGACTCGAGAAAAATTGACAGCAACTCACGCGCAGTGGTGCCCGGCGCACGTTGGCCGCCCGCTACTTTCAATTCCAACGAATTGATGTGTTTTTTGACCTCAGGATGCCGCCGGAATGCAACTTTCAGGCTTTCTTCGATTTCCGACCACATCCAGGCCATTGCTTGCTTTGATCTCCGCGCATCAAATTCGCCGGAGGTGATCATCGTCTCCCTATAAGACACTATTTTATGCCAGACCTTGGTGATACCGTCGTTCAGGAGAGCCGAGCATGTCAGTACTGGGACTTGCCAATTCGGCGAAGCAGGCCGGATCATTTGGACTGCATTACGGTAATCGGCGGCAGCCTGGTTGGCGGCCGCGACCAGATTTCCGTCAGCCTTATTGATAACGATTAGGTCAGCGAGTTCGACGATGCCCTTCTTGATCCCCTGTAATTCGTCGCCTCCTGCGGGTGCTAACAGAAGCATGAAAAGGTCACACATTTCTGCCACTGCAGTCTCTGACTGGCCGACGCCGACAGTCTCAACGATCACAATATTGAAACCAGCGGCCTCACAGATCAGGACGCATTCTCTCGTTCGGCGCGCTACGCCACCGAGGCTCAGCCCCGCAGGCGAAGGTCGGATGAATGCGGAAGGGTGACGTGAAAGGTTCTCCATCCGTGTCTTGTCTCCAAGAATGGATCCACCACTCCTACGTGACGAGGGATCAACGGCGAGAACAGCAATCTTGTTTCCTTCATCGGCGAGCAGCAAGCCAAAGGACTCAATGAAGCTGGATTTACCGACGCCAGGTGCACCAGAAATGCCGATGCGGACTGACCGACCGCTTTCCGGCAGCAATTCGGCGAGTAGCGCCTCCGCTTCTGCGCGGTGGTCGTCGCGTGTTGATTCGGCAAGCGTGATAGCTTGAGCCAGAGATCGTCGGTTGCCTTTAATAACACTTTTGGCTAATTCGGTTCGGGCCATATCAGATCATCCGTCCCGATTTGCGCTTCTTGTTATTGTTTTTTTCCTCATATATGGAGCGGAGAACATGCTGTGCGCCATGGACTTTAGTTTTTTGCGGCTAGTGTCGTCTAGTTCCGAGAGCACGTCCTGATTTTGTCGATGGAGTGATACGGCCTCCGCGATCAGAGCCTGGCGCGTAGCGGGATTTTTTACCACGGAATCAGAGAGTGCAGTAACCGATTCTTGCTGCAAATGACGTCGGATGGAGCGCGGTATAAATACAAACTTGATAGCAACTAATAACCATTCTCCGAGCTTGTCCAGAAACTTAATCATGCCACGGCATCCTCCGCTCCGGGGCCCAGGGGTTGGCCGTAACTGAACTCGACGGCGTTGCCGTCCGGGTCGCGGACACCGCAATAGTAACCCACTGGATAAGGCTCTTCGCGGGGTTCCCAAATCAGGCAGTTTGCTGCTTTGGCCTTTTTTGCGACAAAATCGACGGCGGCGCGGCTCTCCATTGCAAAGCCCGTATGGCTGTAGTCCTGTTCGCCTTGGTCGCGGCCGGGACCCCCTGAAATCAGGACATAGATAAGCTCTTTTTCTCGACCAGGTTCTGCGAGCCAGATTACCCGTGAATTGACGTCCGGATCGCAGCGTTTGTGAATCGCTCGGAGGCCACAGAACTCAGTATAGAAGGCTTCGCACGCGGTGATGTTGCGGACATGAAGCGCAATATGTGTTAGAGTAGCCATGGCTGAGACCGTACCGCCGCTCAGGTTGATTCGTCCAGCAACTTAGCCATCGCTATTTCGTTGACCCATTCGCCGTCAACGAAAAGCGATCGTCGGTTGACCCCCTCATCCTTGTAACCCATGGAAAGATAGAGGTGGTGGGCACGCTCGTTGTGTTCCATGACTGTTAGGTCGAGTCTAATAATGCCATTAGCCTTGGCCACTCTTTCAATGGCCCGCATCAAACCCTTGCCCACGCCCTGTCCATAGTGGCTGGCGAGGATACCAACACCGACGCGTCCCGCGTGTTTGTTGCGCTCAAACTGACCGCCCATGCACAGAGCTTCTCCTACGCACAAAGCACCTGCCCAAGCGTTGATTAGAAAGTGACGAGGCATTTCTTGAAAGCGTTGGATGACAAATCGCATATCATCGACGGATTTTGCCCGTTCATCGGGATAAAGTAACATCAAGTTTGTTTCGGACAGCAATTGTCGACCGAAGACATAGACGGCCTCCGCGTCTTTTATCTCGGCCCTACGATAGACGATATCGTTCATATCCCGTCCTCGTTTGGGGCGACTGGTTTGTTTTCCACTACGCTCGAGAGAGCAATCGTCACTACCGCCTGTCCATGTGCTCGAAACCGCTCTACTACTCGCTCCAAGGTTTCCAACGAGTTTACCCCGAGTTTGACGAAAAAGCAGTCCTCCCCCGTGACATGATGGCATTCGAGGACCTGTGGTATTTGATGTGCCAAGGTGCTGACGGCCTGGAATTTATCTCCGGTGCAGGTAAGGCGCAGGAAAGCGGTAATCGGCAGCCCAACGCGACTCCGAGAGATGACGGCGCAATATCCGACAATCACGCCCGCTTCCTCGAGGCGGCGCACGCGCTCCGCTACCGCCGGCTGCGATAGGCCGACCTCTCGAGCCAGTGCGCTATAGGATAGACGTGCATCTCGTTGCAATGCTGTGAGAAGTGCACGGTTATAGGAATCTATCATAAATTTTGAATTCAAATCGTAATTATAAATTAACTTAAAAAAATAAATAATTACTCAAAATATATTATAGTATAAAAACTAGAATTAAAAATTAATTTATAAACAGAATATATTCTGTGCAAACCCCCTTTAAAAAACTGAATTTCAGGTGACATCGAACATGGAATGCTGGCAGGTGGTTAGGCGCTCGGATAGTCTCTCGCCAGTGTACGAGGGGGGATTGAAACTTGTTCTATACCGAAGCTGAAATCGACAGGCTGGCGGAAAAGCGCTCGGATACGAAATTTGTCAGCAGTAGGCTTTTCGAACCGGATACAGTGCTGTTGCCGGTATGGCGTGGACATAACTTGATCGATGAGACCGGCGATATGCCAGCGGCGGCCGGCCTGATGGTTGCCGAGGCAGGAGAGCTTATGAATGCAGAGGACGCATTCGTATTACTCGGTGAAGTTGGTGGGCGGACCTATTTCGCCATTGATGTTTCCAGTTATGACGAGCCAGGAGATATTCAGGAGCTTTCGGGCCTTGGCACCTTCCGCAATCTTCGCGACATCGGCTCCTCGATGTCTCGGTCGGAAGGGGCACTGCTCGCTTTCGGGCGCGGCATTTTCGCGTGGCACGAGACGCATGGATTTTGTCCCCGTTGTGGTGCGCCAAGCGAGTTGCGTGACGGTGGGCATCGCCGCCAGTGCTCCAGCTGTGAGGCCTCGCAATATCCCCGTGTGGATCCGGCGGTGATCATGTTGGTGCGGCGCGGCGATGAATGTCTGTTGGGTCACAATAGTCGTCGGCCCGCGAAATGGTTCTCCTGCTTCGCCGGATTTGTCGAAATTGGCGAGACACTGGAAGAAGCGGTTGCGCGCGAAGTTGAGGAAGAAGCGGGTGTGAAGACGACCACAGTAAAATATTTCGCCTCGCAACCTTGGCCGTTCCCATCCAGTTTGATGCTGGGATATTTTGCCGATTGCCCCGAAGGTGTCTCGACGCCGGATATGACGGAAATCATCGAGACCCGTTGGTTCACCAAGGATGAAATCCGCAATATCGAGAAGACTGAATTCCGCTTGCCGCCGGCAGATTCGATGGCGCGCCAACTGATGGCCGCGTGGGTCGACGGCCGCGACTGACTGTTCGCCGCGCCGTGGCGCATTAGGTTGGGACTCAATATTTCTCAACCGATTGCAGGAGGCATTACATGAGTGGCGGCACACAAAATCTATCTAAATTCGAGGTCGACGGGCATGTGGCGCAGATCACGTTGAACCGGCCCGAAGCCATGAACTCGCTGAACCCGGAACTGCGCTGGGAACTCTCACATCATTTCGACGAGGTTGAGCGGAACGACGATATCTGGGTCGCGGTCGTCACTGGTGCGGGTGAGCGGGCCTTCTGCGCCGGAGCTGATTTGAAACATCGCGCCCGCGAGCGCGAGGCTGACGACGCCCAGCGTACCCATTGGGAGTGGCTGGCGGGAGAGTCGAAAAGCCTGATCGAACGTTGGCATTTCCCAAAACCGATTATCGCGCGGGTCAACGGCTTTGCCTTGGGCGGCGGGCTCGAGCAGGCCTTGGCCTGCGATATCATCATCGCTGCCGATCACGCCGAATTTGGTCTGCCGGAGCCGCGCCGGGGTTTGATCGCGGGCTCTGCCGGTGTCCACCGTCTGCCGCGCCAGATCGGCCTTAAGGTTGCAATGGGATATATGCTGACGGGACGGCACATGTCGGCGCAGCGTGCATACGAATTGGGGTTGGTGAACGAAGTGGTGCCGCTTGAGAAACTTGACGAGACGGTGGACGAATGGGTCGCCGATATCCTGCGCTGTGCGCCACTCGCCGTTCGCGCCACCAAGGAAGCGACGATGAAAGGTTTGGATCATCCTTTGGCCCAAGCCTATTACACCTTGAATGACGGCGAGCGTCGGCGGCGGTTGTCGGAAGATGCGCTGGAAGGTCCCCGCGCCTTTGCCGAGAAGCGGGCGCCGAATTGGAAGGGGAGTTAGGTCTTACACTTGGCTCTAATTTCTTCGACTCCGGCGATCAATGCCTGCTGATAGACCCAGAGGTCACCGGAGTAGCAGAGCAAGTCGTAGCCTTGCTTGTGCAAGGCGATGGTCTCCTCGGGTGTTCCGGCCAATCGGCCGAACGCCTTGTTGTGCTTGCGCGCCGCCCGCTTAACCTTTGCGGACGCCTTTTTGAATTCTGGGTGGTCGAATTCGCCGGGAATGCCGAGCGAGCAACTGAGATCGAAATGTCCGATCCAAAGGCAATCGAGGCCCTTCGTGGCGGCGATGGCATCTACGTTGCGCAATCCGTCTTGCGTCTCGATCAGTGCGGCGAAGGCGGTTCGGTTGTTCGCCGCCGCCAAGCCTTTCGACGTATCGCCCGGGATATATCTGTCATGTGCGATGTTCAATGCGACACCGCGCTTCCCCATCGGGGGATACTTCATGTTAGCGACAACAAGCTCGGCCTCTTCGGCGGAGCCGACCATCGGCATCACCAGCCCGTCCGCACCGACATCCAAGACCCGTGCAATATGATGGTAGGCGTTGGAGGGGGGGCGTACCATGACGGGCAGGTTGCCGGCCCGGAAACCGGTAATGGCGCGTTTAACGTCGCCGATGCCGAATCCGGAATGTTCCATATCCATGAAGATGAAATCGATCCCGGCGGCGGCGATGATTTGACCAAGGCCGGGTGAGTTGAACTCAAACACGGAATGGCCGAGTTTCAGCTTCCGTGACGCGAGCATCCGTTTCAGATTGGGTATGGCCATCGATTAGACCGGCCGGTCGCCGCGCACAAGAATGCGGTATAGGTGGCGATGTTGGTTGTGGTCGTAGTCATGCCCTGCTTTGTGCATGGCGGCGCGGTTGTCGATCATCAACATGTCTCCAAGCTTCCATTCGTGCAGATACTCGAACTCGGGCCGAATTGCGGTCTCTAGCAATCCCTCCAGGAAAT
>JAYZET010000030.1:0-24556 GCA_036337155.1 Pseudomonadota bacterium
TGGTGACCCCTACGGGACTCGAACCCGTGTTTTCGCCGTGAAAGGGCGATGTCCTAGGCCACTAGACGAAGGGGTCACTTATAGGAATTGTTTACTGGCCAGAACCGGCAGGGTCAAGGCAGCATTCCCGATTTTGCCGTCTTATAGGTCGGTTCTTACCTCTGTAAGATAGTATCGCACCAAAAACATCGTAAAAGTGCCAAACCATTAAATAAATATTTGATAATAAACAATAAATTTACCTGAGAATATGGCACTCTGTTTGCATATAAAATACCAACAAAGTGTAAATCCTCAAATTGGCGTGGAGGAAAAACGAAATGGCTATGTTCAGTTCACTCTCGGCAGCATTTACCGGAATGCGCGGGCATACATCTGCAATGCAATCGATCAGCGACAATATCGTAAATATACAGACCCCTGGCTATAAACATGCGCATACCCGTTTTAATGAAGTGATTAACGAAATTAATCGCTCGGCAAACCGCATCACACAGTCTTATATGGGGTCTACGCCATCCACACAGTTCTTTATTGATAAACAGGGTACCGTTGAATTTACAAACCGAGCCTTAGACCTTGCAATCCAAGGCAAAGGATTTTTCGTGTCCAACACCGAACCCGATGGTTCGGGCGCAACAGAGCTCACTCGAAACGGTCAAATGCTCAACAAGCACGTAAATATTAACGGTGTAGACAACTTATTTCTCTCAGATGTCAAAGGCAATGTACTCATGGCATTCCCTACGGATGAGGTAGGCGCAGTAGTTGCTGGCACGGATGTCAACAGCTTGGTACCTGTGCGCATAGATAATAATGCATTCACAATTACAGCGCGCGCTTCCTCAACTACTTCTCTAAGTATGAATCTGAATCCTGATGCGCCCACGGGCGAAACCTTCAGTGCAGATGTTCAAGTTTTCGATGAAGCCGGAACTGGACACAATATAAATTATAGCTTTGCGAAGACAGCAGCTACTGATACTTGGGAGCTTACCGCTTCTGTATCCGACGGCACAATTTCCACTGCTATGCCAATAACATTCACGTTTGATGAAAGTGGGTCGATCGTATCACCAACGTCGCAAGATCTCGACATCACCTATACAAATGATGGCGGCGGAAGCGCTACCATCACAGCAGATTTTAGTAATATGTTCCAATTCGCTGGTGACTTCACCTTGCTTGATCTCAGGTCAAATGGCAATGCATCTGGTCTACTGGACAGCGTTAATTTCGATAGTACAGGCGCGATTATCGGAAACTTCTCAAACGGAGTTGCCCGCACCATTTATAAAATTCCCCTCGCCGTAGTGAAAGAACCCAACAAGATGGGATTACAATTTAATACGCATTACACAACAAACGAAAAATCTGGTGGTATCACGTTATTCGAAGCAGATAAGACGGCATTCGGCGATTTTATAGCTGGATCACTCGAAGCATCTACAGCCGATTTAGCCACTGAGTTGAACAATATGGTGATCGCACAACAAAGCTTCGCAATGAATGGACAATCATTTCGCGCAATCTCTGAAATGGCCGAAATCGCTTCGGACTTGAAACGCTAACCTTTAATTCAGTAATATTTTCAGCAGAATTTAACGGTTCATGGCGGCGTCTCATTAACGCCGCCAACTGCTTTGATCGCTCTTTTGTTAATTTAACTGGCCAACATCCTCAATTATTAATTGCACTTCTTCGCGGCCCTGCCAATTATCGAGCCTGATATGCCCTGCCAGATGCAGCGGTAATCCATTCGACCGAAGTAAAGCATCGCCATGGGGTTCGCCAAGACTCCTGAAACAAATGGCCTTAAGGTTTCCCCCGCTCTCTCCTTTGACAAAACATCTTATGTGATTCTCTCCCACGACATCCGCCTTCACGATACGAACAGCAGGAAGCACGAAGCGAGGCTCCGGATTGCCAGAGCCGAAAGGCGCCAAACGCAATAAATCCGACGCCAACTCCTTGGTGGCACCAACTGGCTTTACTGCAGCATCAATCTGCAATCGACGAACAACTCCTTCGGAACCAATCTGGCGTTCGATGTGGTCCGATAAAAACTTACGCAACTCTCCCTCTTTATCCCTAGCTACGGTAAACCCCGCCGCCATCCGGTGTCCACCACCGCTAACAAGCAAATCTGACTGACGGGCCGCGATAATGGCTGCTCCCAAGTCCAAACCTGTTATTGAACGACCGGAGCCCTTACCGACACCATTCTCGTGCGCCACGACACATGCAGGCCGATTGAATTGGTCCTTTAGACGACCAGCAACGACGCCAATCACGCCCGGATGCCAATTCTCGGCTGATGCGTAGACGAGACCATCTGAGACGCTGACTCGCTCCACTTGAGAGATAGCCTCTTCGAGGCATACAGCCTCCAATTCTCGCCGTTCCTTGTTCCATGCGTCGAGCTGCATCGCAAGCTCATGCGCCTCCTCTCTACTTGAAGTCGCAAGGAGGCGCGCGCCCATTCCGGCCTCGCCGACCCGACCGCCTGCATTGACCCTCGGTCCAAGCAAAAATCCGACATGATAAGTCGTGGGCGCCTCATCCAGTGACGCAACGTCGGCCAGCGCTCTAATACCAAAATTATCGCGCCTCGCCATGACCTTCAGGCCTTGCGCCACAAGCGCTCTGTTCAAGCCAACAAGCGGTACTACGTCACAAACGGTGCCAAGTGCAACAAGATCGAGCCACTGCAATAGATTCGGTTCTTGTCTTTCATCATACCATCCATCTATTCGAAGTTGTCTATTAACTGCGACCACTAGCAGAAAGGCTACTCCGACGGCCGCCAATCGCCCCATTTCGCTCATATCATCAAGTCGGTTGGGATTTACGACGGCGTGGGCTTCAGGCAAATAGGCTTCGGCAGCGTGATGATCTACTACGATTACCTCAATTCCTGCTTCTGCCGCACCTGCCAAAGGTTCAAAAGCTGTGATGCCGCAATCAACCGTTACTATAACCTGAATGCCTTTCTCACCTAAGGCAAGTAATGCCGGTAGGTTTGGTCCATAGCCTTCGCTTATCCTATCTGGAACGTAAATTTCTACCCGACCGCCGACTCCTTCAATAAAACGATGTAGCAGTGCCGCTGAAGTCGCGCCGTCTACATCATAATCGCCAAAAATGCCGATCGTTTCGCCAGCTATGACTGCAGAAGCTATTCTCTCTGCTGCCACGTCCATGTCGCAAAGGTTAGACGGGTCAGGCAAGAGAGCACGCAGCGAGGGATTGAGAAATACTTCTGCATCGTCAAGGTCAATTTCACGCGCTGCCATAATCCTAGAAACGATGTCGGAAAGTCCAAAGCGCTGGCCAAGTGCACGCGATATTCGGTCGTCTGATGCGCTTGCTTCCCAACGTTTTCCTGTGAGCGACCGCTCAATACCCAGGACGACTTCACCACTATCTATCATGCGTCGTCTAAATACTCAGGCCGTTTCCGATTGAAATTATGCGTGGCCTCTATCACTCGGACTGTACCACTCTTCGACCGCATAACCATCGACTGAGTGGTTGCTCCGTCGGCGGAGAAACGAACACCACGCAGCATCGTGCCATCGGTTACACCAGTCGCAGCGAACATTACGTTACCTTTCGCAAGGTCGAGAATTTCATATTTCCGGTCCAGATCTGTAATACCACATCGAGCCGCGCGTTCGCGCTCCTCATCGTTACGGAACATCAGGCGTCCTTGGAATTGACCGCCAATGCAGCGCAATGCGGCGGCAGCCAGAACGCCCTCTGGCGCGCCACCACTACCGAGGTAGATATCGATACCGCTGCCTTCTTGGGAAGTCGCCATAACACCGGAGACATCCCCATCGGAAATCAGTAAAATCCGTGCACCCGTATCCCGCACTGCCTTGATCAAACCCGCATGTCGTGGACGGTCGAGAATACAAGCAACAACGTCAGTAATACGCTTTCCTTTAACTGCTGCGAGTGCCTTCAAGTTCTCCTCAGGCGAGCGGTCGAGGTCGACAACGCCTTCCGGTAATCCCCCGCCAATGGCTATCTTGTCCATATAGACGTCGGGCGAATTCAGATATCCACCTTCTTCTGCTAAAGCGATAACTGTCAACGCGTTAGAGCCACCTTTTGCTGTAATCGTCGTTCCTTCTAATGGGTCCAACGCAATGTCTATCTTTGGCCCTGATCCAGTACCTACTTTTTCCCCGATAAACAACATCGGGGCTTCGTCACGTTCGCCTTCACCAATAACAACCGTCCCATCGATTACCAGGCTGTTAAGCGCGTTGCGCATTGCATCGACGGCAGCCTGATCCGCTGACTTCTCGTCACCACGCCCCATCCAGCGTGAGGATGCCAGCGCAGCCGCTTCCGTCACCCGGACGGCTTCTAGAGCCAGATTACGATCCATCCCATTATTATTCTCGCTCATTCGCGCTTCCCTCTCGTCCTCCCAATTAGCGTTATCGTGCCTTTATCCTTAGAATTTTTTTTCGATACGAATCATATGCGGTGGCTCGCGCACCGCATCCAATTTTGCTAGTGCAGCCAGCACATTCTGAATCGCTATTTCCGTCGTCTCATGCGTAGTCATAACAACGGGCACAGCCTCAGTTTCCGATCGTGCCCGTTGAATCACACCTTCAATCGAAATCTCGTGGTTCGCCAATTCGGTCGCTATTTCCGCGAATACTCCCGGTTGATCGTCGACCATGAGACGGACGTAATAGGCGCTGACATGAGTGTCAAACAACGCCGGAGAAGATTTGGCCAGCAACGCAACTGGAACTCCAAATGTTGGAATAATCCGCCCACAAGCGATATCTGCCAAATCGCCAACGACGGCCGAAGCCGTCGGACCGGCACCGGCCCCTCGCCCTTCTAAAACGGTGCTACCCACGAAATCACCTTCGCTAACGATTGCGTTGAAAACCCCCTCGACACCCGCTATCGGCGTATTCTTGGGCACCATAGCTGGATGAACCCGCTGAAGAACACCATCTTTTGTACGTTCAGAAATACCAAGTAATTTAATGCGGTAGCCGAATTCGCCAGCATATTCGATATCTTCCGTCGCCACATGGCGTATGCCTTCGACATGCACGCTTTCGAAATCTACCTCGGTACCAAATGCGACGCTGGTCAAGATGGCAAGCTTGTGGGCTGCGTCGATACCATCTATGTCGAAACTCGGATCGGCTTCGGCGTATCCTAACTCCTGAGCCTCAGTCAACACATCAACAAATGCTCGACCGGTCTCCCGCATAGTCGTCAAGATATAATTGCAGGTTCCGTTCAAAATGCCGTGCACGCTTTCAATATGATTTCCAGACAAACCTTCCCGAAGAGCTTTGATAACGGGAATTCCACCGGCCACAGCGGCTTCATACGCTAATGCGACCGACTGTTGCTCAGCCATCCGAGCCAATTCGGTACCATGTATCGCTATAAGTGCCTTGTTTGCGGTCACAACGTGCTGCCCGGCTTTCATTGCCGCTATGCACGCATCCTTAGCTATACCGTCGCTGCCACCAATAAGTTCAACAAAGACATCCGCTTCAGCTTTCAGTGCCATCTCAACTGGATTATCGAACCAAGTGAACCCGGATAATTTGACGCCTCGGTCTTTCACGCGATCCCTCGCCGATATAGCGATCACTTCAAGCCTTCGTCCGCAACGAGCGGACAGTAACTCCGATTGCCCCGCAATCAATTCGACTGTTCCAGCACCGACGGTACCAACTCCTGCAATCGCAATTTTCAAAGGCTCACTCATTCAGCGACCGCCCGCATCGCCTTCTCATCACTCATGGTTTTAATCCTCGCCTTCGAAAGTAAGGTTTTAATATTACGCACGGCTTGTCGAATACGATGACGATTTTCAACCAACCCAATGCGCACGAAACCTTCCCCATATTCTCCAAAGCCGACCCCCGGAGAAACCGCGACTTTCGCCTCTTGCAATAGCAACTTGGAAAATTCCAGCGAACCCACTTCCCGAAAATTTGCCGGAATAGGAGCCCAGACAAACATAGTCGCTTTTGGGCTCGGGATATCCCAACCGGAAGCGGCAAGCCCCTCTATCAGCACGTCACGCCGAGCACGATAAAGTTCTCGCATTTTGTCTACGCAATCCTGAGGCCCATTCAATGCAGCTGTTGCGGCTACCTGGATAGGCGTGAAGGCACCGTAGTCTAAATATGATTTCACACGCGCCAGAGCGGATATAAGCGTCGTATTACCTGCGGCGAAACCAATCCGCCAACCGGGCATCGAATAAGTCTTGCTTAACGACGTGAACTCAACTGCCAGCTCCCGCGCACCCGGAACTTCTAAAATCGAAGGCGGTCGATTACCATCGAAGTAAACCTCGGAATATGCAAGGTCCGAAAGAATATATATTTCATGAAATCGGCAGAAATCGACCACTTCCTCATAAAAATCCAAATCTACTGTCTCCGCCGTGGGGTTTGACGGATAATTCAGGACAACCGCCAACGGTTTGGGGATCGAATGGTCGACACCCCTCTGCAGCGCCGCCATGAACTCCTGTCTCGCGTCCTTCGTCTCGACATAAGCGGGCAGATAGCGAACCACGCCGCCGGCAATGATGAAGCCGAACGCGTGGATGGGATAACTCGGATTCGGTGACATCACTATGTCACCTGGACTAGTGATCGCCTGAGCTAAGTTCGCCATCCCTTCCTTCGAGCCAAGCGTCACCATCGCTTCGGTCTCAGGATCAATACTCACGCCGAATCGGCGTTCGTAATAATCGGACAATGCTCGTCGCAAGCCCGGTATACCGCGACTGTTCGAATATCGATGGGTTTTCGGGTTACGGACTGATTCTACAAGCTTCGCAACGATGTGCTCAGGCGTTGCAGAATCTGGATTCCCCATACCGAAATCAATAATGTCATCCCCATTTGCCCGTGCTTTTGCTTTCATTTGATTTACTTCAGCAAATACGTAAGGAGGCAATCGTTTGATCCGGTAAAACTCTTCCTGCATATGTAGCTTCGCTCCGCTCCCGTCAGGACCTTTCAAGATAGTCGATAAATACCTCCGCTCGACGATTGTATGCGGCTCCAGTCTGTGTCGTTTCAGCATAAACGGGTGCACTATCGCCCTGTGCAATTACTTCGACGCTAGCGGCGGGGACACCCTGGCGGATCAATTCGTCGGCCACTGCGTTCGCCCGTTTCAGTGACATCCTGTAATTGACCGACTCCCGACGAATTGAGCCTACAACCTGCGCACCCATGCTCGAATGACCAATCACCCTAACCTTACCGCCCGTCTGCCGAAACACGTCAGAAACCGCACGCAGGATCGAAGTATCTTCCGACGAAAGTCTAGAAGAGCCGTCGCCAAAGTAAATCGTACCAACTAGTACCGACTTCGGCTGCTCCATCGATCGTTCCCCAACCTGCTTTGGTTCTGGGGATCGGCTTACTCGTGCCACTGCAGGGGGTTGAAGAGATACGGCACGTTGGCTCATTGGGCCACCAAGAGGTGTCGCCACGGGCGGCGGCTTTGGTGATACAATTGGCCGGCCGACCGGCGTCACCGTAGTCCGAGTTCCGATTGGTTTAACTTTTGGGAAAGCAACACTTTGTTCTTTAGAGCGTGCAGTTTTGTTAGCAGTTGCCCTCCCAGCTCGAGCCCTTGGCGCCTTGACGGGCGGAGGCAGAGCAATCAAAGGCGGCGGTGAAACTTTCGCCCGTGCCGGTCGCTTCATGGGTGCCGGCGGGGCTATATTGCCTCTAACACGTGACTTCGGCGCCATAACCGCAGCTGGGGGGCGTAATGGAGGCGGTACAATACCACTCCGAGACGGAGTGGAAATCGGTTTCGTGACCTGTGTCGCACCTGCCCGCTTGACCGAGGGAGACACGACGTTGCCAAATTTCTTCGGCCCTACCGTTTTACGGCTTGGACGAGCAGCTCCGGGCGGTCTCGGATTGCCGCCGAATACGGAAGTACTTTGTCTTAGCTGCTGATCACTATAGCGGGCATTCTCGGTATCTGCGGCAAGGCCTTTGGCGATCTGTTTCGTTTTCGCTTCAGTGTGCCGCTTCTTAGGCCGTAAGGGAACGGAACCAAGTTTAGGAAAAGCTTTCGGCTTCACATCTTGCTCATTAGAAGCCAATGGTTTTTTCACTTTTTCATCTTTGTCGTTACCGAACCAATTGACTGGGTTGAGATTCTCCACCACGGTCCTCGTCGTGTCCGCAACGCCGTCTACTAAAGTATTCGTCGTGTCCGCAACACCGCTACATGATGCCAGCGCGCCAATTACAGCCATCAACATTAAGGCACGCGCCAAAATTCGGGAGGAAACTTCGAACATCGACTTATCATAACGCAAAGCTGAATTTCGCACTTGTCGCCTCAACATTTTATGTTCAAGGGCCAGCATCCCTCATTTATATATTTAGCCACGACTGACTGCCAGCCTTCATGCTGGAATGCTACGTTTGAACTAGTACATCATACTCTAAATTCTTCCCGATCCTGGCCGGGATACTGAAAACATATATACTTCCCTTAGTCTTCGAGATAAATCTGTGCTATCGAACGATCTCAATATTTGCAAAATTACTGATGTATCCGGTCTTTATTCTGCGGACAATTGCTTTCCTGGCTCCGTAGTTTTTTATAAAGCTGATAACCAAAATTACACAGTATCGTTGGAACAGTGACACTACGTTTATCAATCGTCAATCTATAGCGGTGCAATCGACCCGTTATACATTGATTAATCCTTTTTTTAGGCTGACACGGCACATGTTCAACGAGCCCGAAAAACTTAACGTGGACTGGGTCTCACTTCGGCTATTATACACGGAGCCTTTGACCTCAACCCTCGCCACGTTTTGCTATGCCTTAGGTCGCGTTATGCCCACAAAACTCAAGTTGTATCGCTATTCTAAAACAACAAAAATCAAAAAACTACGGCCTCAAGGTTAGCCGCCATAAAACAAAATAATGATATATCATCGCCAAACTAAAATGGTTTGCTAAAAAAAAATTCGTCCGTATAAAAAAAGACACCCAACTGAACAATTACCAAATTCTGAAAGTGCTCGAAATAACGCCTAGCAGTTATTTTCGCTGGTAGACAGATAAAGGTTAGGTCGATTACATCGGGCAGCGGCTGGTTTAAAGTCCTCCGTGCAAATCATACTAGCTTCACGGTCTCCGACCTTAATCGAGCATGTGATATTTTTTGTCAACGCTCTGAAATTCGAGCTGAAATCGCGAGCGCCATGATACCGGAACCTCATAAGGCAAATTATCGGCGTTAAAGGTGCGGAAATTGAGGTTGCATGTGTATCATCAGCTAGAGCTGATACAGTACCTTTAATGAACGAAATTGGGTTGACGCAGCTATTGCAGCATCCCAAATTTACAGGTTTCGGCCCATTAATTCACCAGTGAAAATCGACAGATGACCCAACGCTGGCAACCCGATGGTCTATCCATGCGATCCGGACGGTGCCACAATCGAATGCATCGAAATGCATTCTTAAGTAGACGGAATACGGGCCATTACGCTAGCGGTGCCACAGACAAGCGGCCGATAACGTCGTGTTTGTTGATCAAGCCTTCCACGAAACCGCTCGCCTTCATTTCCTCCACAAATTCACGAATATACGCCGCACCGATCGTGCGGTCTGGAATTGTGCCCATGGCCTGTTGAACAGCCGTAAACTGCCCGTCAAGAATTCGTGCACCCGGCAGTTTTTCTACATCTGTAACTAGTCTCGGCCGCAGACCCGCTAAGGCCTCCAGCTCTTCATCAACGAAGAGATCAAATGAACCGTCGAGGCCTTGAGCCAGCTTCAATTCAGCATGTTTGATATTATCAGATAACCAGAGTTCGTAAGCGCTGCGAGCAGAAACCGCTATGCGATTACCGGGCTGGTCCACTTCTTCGATCAACTGAATTTGCGATCCAGCCGGCACAATATACGTCGCCTCTATTTCGCAATAGGCGGCAGTGAAAGCAATCGTCTTTGCGCGCTCCGGCTCAGCGCCAATATTTCCGATATCCCATTCGCCGGTCGTTGAAGCGTCGGCAATTTCTCCCGGAGTAGCATATGGAAGAAGCTTGCACTCGACCCCAAGGCGTTTCGCCAATTCTCTTCCCATATCAGGCGACACGCCATCCGGGTCCCCGTCAAGTGTTTTCCCAGTAACCAAAAGGAAATTCCCCATATTGATTGCAACGCGCAATACACCGGTAGGCGCGAGCTGAGAACGAGCTTCGTCGAGTGACATCTGCATGATCCTGTTATTATTGTGATGGCAATCAATATTACCACAGGAAACCGTCCGGCAACCACCCATCGAGAGTAATCATTTACGATCTCTGCAACGCCTACCAATAAGCGGTGTGCGTCATGAGGTCGGCTTATACCGGTCGTGTTCCCTTCAAGAGGATGCGCTGGTGCAGCCGTTTCTCGCCAACTGGATAGTCGACATTGACTGAATGAACTAGGCAGCGATTATCCCAGAGCAAGAGATCGCCAACCTGCCATTCATGTATGTATTGATACTCCGGCAAGGTAATGTGCTTATAGACCTCATCGAGCAACACGTCACTTTCCTCCCGCTCCCAGCCCACGATGCGGTCGGTCCGGTTGGCATTAAAATAGAAAGACTTTCGACCAGTTTCTTCATGCGTTCGGATCAGCGGGTGGATCACATCGGGCGTCTCAATCTTTTCCTCATAGGTGCGTGACTTCGGACGCCCGGACGCGCGTTTCGTATCGTATCCATGAACAGCCTCGAGCATGTCGACCTCCGCCTTCCGTAACTCGGGGAAATCTTCATAGGCCTTCCGCATGTTAGAGAACTTTGTCTGCCCACCGAAACTAGGGATTTCGATGGACTGCAACATCGTCGCCTTAGCCGGCACTTCAAAATAGGAATCATCCGTATGCCAACCGGCAAGCCTTACCGTCTCCAAGTCATCTGGCTTGTCTGCAACCGACTTGTAAGTGCTCTCCAGCACAGAAACTTCGGGCGTCTCGCCGTGACGCTGATGGCGCAGCAGCTGCTCTTGAGGCTCACCGAAATAGCGCGCAACTTGCAAAAAATTTGCTGGCTCCAACGGCTGGGTTCGGAAGCATAGCAAGTGGTGCTCTAGGAATGCTTCGTCCATCGCCTTCGCTTCATCCATCGCGAGAGGACGGGTCAGATCGGCGCCGATCACCTCGGCGCCCAATGCGTCACACAACGTTCTTATATCAATAGTCATGGCCTATTTCTCCCGCATCCCTAGGTTAAAAGCTATCACCCTTTTGATCTCGCTCAAGCAAAGGCCGCGGAGACATGAAGATCACCGGATGCGATACACTGCACTGCAACGCCGGATGGCGCAATTTCTCGTTTCTAAAACTGCTGACAGACGACGGCCTTGTCGGCATCTCCGAATACAATGAGAGCTACGGTTCAAAGGGCTTGACTGCCGTGATCGATGCCCTGGTCGATACTCTCATCGGGGACGATCCGCGCCGCCACGAACTGGCAAGCCAAAAACTTTACGCAATTACGCGCCAAGCCCACGGTGGCGTCAATCAGCAGGCCATTGCAGCGATTGAGAACGCAATGCTCGACATCAAGGCTCGGTCGCTCGGAGTGCCGGTCTACGATCTTCTTGGCGGTGCTATAAGAAACGAGCTGCCGCTCTACTGGTCACATTGCGGCACCTACAGAATGACCCAAGAGAACGCGAAAATGATGAACCGGCCGCAGCTTACAAACCTCGATGATCTCGAGACACTTGGCGCGGAAGTACGCGAGCGAGGCTTCAAGGCTCTAAAGACCAATATCTTCCTCTTCGATGAGGACCCACCCCGACACTTCCCCGGTTTTGCGCGTGGCCCCGGCTGGCCGGAGCTAAACGCCGACAATCGCCTCATCAAAGCGTTGCGCGCGCAACTATGCGCCCTTCGCGAAGGTGCCGGCCCGGATACGGGCATCCTTCTCGACCTGAATTTTAACTTTAAGACGGAAGGCTACCTGCAGATTTGCCGAGCCCTCGACGACCTTGGCCTCTTCTGGTTTGAAATCGACCTATACGACCCGGAAGCGCTGCGCCACATCCGCAACAACGTGAAGACACCGATCGCGTCCTGCGAATCGCTCTTCGGGTTGCGTGGGTTCAAGCCCTTCCTCGACAATTATTCGATGGACATCGCTATCGTTGACGTGCCCTGGAACGGCATCTTCACTTCGTTCAAGATCGCGGCTATGTGTGAAGCACACGAGACTAACTGCGCACCGCACAATTTTTATGGCCACCTCTCCAGCTTGATGAGCGCCCATTTCTGCGCCGCAATTCCCAACTTCCGCATTATGGAGATCGACATCGACGACGTGCCCTGGAAAGACGAAATTGTCACCAATCCACCGAAGATCGAAAATGGATTCTTGCAGATTCCATCAACCCCTGGCTGGGGAACGGAACTGGACGAAAAGGTTATCGCGGCGCATCCGCCACTGTAGCCAATTACCGCCCAAACCTCACCAAATTATCCGCCGGAACGCCGGTAAGCCTGCCTTTCTCAAATACCGTTTCACTAATAAATATCGTCAGCGTATACACGTCGATCGCCTAATCCAGCCATTACCTACCTGCCGAGGCACCGCGTACCAAATGAGTTGTTAGGATTCAAAGCTCCGGTGATCAATGATGTTTACATCCGCAAAGCCACCGCGGACGCTTAACCAAAAGAAATAAGCCGTCTCCACCGATTACACTTTCACCACCGTCTAGACCAACAAGCGGGGTTCAGCAAAAGCCCGAGGGTACAATGGGTCAGCAAATAGATCGACCTACGGACTTCGGCAATCTATAAGACGTAATGTGAATTGTAACCTATTCCGCTTACACTGACGCATTGTTTGAATATCGGATTATAACATAAGGGTGATAATGCGACCTTCGCCTTCGATCAGTTAAGATGACGTCTGCCGACTATTTACTCATATTGACCCTGTCGAAGCATGAGAGGCACAGTATGGAATTTTATACATTCCAATATATCTTCCGGAGTTGATACCATGCTCGAAACGGCCGCTGGACCTGATGGAAAAGTTCGCTGTAGTTGGTGCAACATCACGCCTGAATATATTCATTACCATGACACGGAATGGGGATTTCCGGTCGTAGAAGACCAACGCCTGTTCGAGAAAATATGCCTCGAGGGGTTCCAATCGGGTCTAAGCTGGCGAACCATTCTCGCCAAACGAGAGGACTTTCGGCGTGTATTCCACGGCTTCGAATTCAATCGCGTCGCTGAATTTAAAGAGAAAGACGTTGAGCGTTTACTTCTCGACGCCTCCATCATTCGTCATCGCGGGAAAATAGAAGCCACTATCAACAATGCCAAACGCGCGCAGGAGATAGTCAAGGCCGAAGGCTCACTCGCCGCTTATTTCTGGAGCTTCGAGCCAAACCCAACCGCCGTTCCGGAGCCGCAGACAATCACCATTTCACCAGAATCTACCGCTCTCTCAAAAGATTTGAAAAATCGCGGTTGGGCATTCGTTGGTCCCACGACCGTCTATGCCTTTTTTCAAGCGATGGGGCTAATCAATGATCACATCAACGGTTGCGTAGTAAGGTCGGACGTAGAAAAAGCTCGGAAAAAACTGAAGCGGCCTTAATAGTCACGCAGTCAGCGGGTTTGGATCCTCGAGCAATCCCTGCTTTTCCATCATTGGGTAGATGCCGCCAGCCTCCATCACATCGCGAATGACATTTGGAAAGCGTTTACCTTGCAATACCTCACCCGTACGTTTATTGCGCACCGTGAATTGACCGAACTCCACTTCAATTTCATCACCTTCTTCAATAAAATCAGAAATACCAGGACACTCAAGAGCGAATACGCCGTAATTAGCGCAATTCCGGAAAAACAACCCGTTGATAGATTCTGCGACGATACAGGTCACCCCGAGTTCCCGGAGTGAGCGCGCAGCGGGACGTCCCGAGCCGGTCCCGAAATTGTGTCCACCAACAATGACGTCTCCATCAGAAACTTTCTCCGCCCAACCTGGCCGGTTGGCCTGGAACGCAAACTTCGGCTGCTCGTCGAACGGCAATAGCATGACGGGGCCCGGTAATATCAAATCAGTATTGATGTGATCACCAAACTTCCAACTCTTCCCAGTAATACTCATCCTTCAAAACCTCATAACAATTCGCGCGGGTCGGTGAGCTTGCCACGGATCGCAGTGGCCGCCACCGTCGCTGGAGACGCAAGAAATATTTCCGCTTCCGGACTACCCATCCTGCCTTTGAAATTTCGAGTGGATGCAGTTACGCATTTCTCACCAGGCGCTAGAATACCGTTACTGTATCCACAACATGCTCCACAGGTAGAATTAGTCACAATGGCACCCGCCTCCATTAACGTTTCGACATATCCTCGTCGGATCGCTTCAAGATAAATCGCTTGCGAGCCCGGCGTCACTATAAAGCGGGTGCCCTGAGCGACCTTCTTTCCCTTCACTACACGCGCCGCAATTTCAAAATCGTCCAGGGTCCCGTTGGCGCAAGAACCGATGAATGCCTGATCAATATGTTCCTGGTCAGCTTGCATGACAGGTCGAGCGTTCTCTACGACCGTATCTGGATAAGCAACAAGTGGCTCGATCTCAGTTAAATCTATTATGCGCTTCTCCGCGAAATCGGCATCGTCATCAGCGAACTGCGCTTCAAATTCAACAGAAGGATTCCGCTCGCGCACATGCGCCTCACAAACCTCATCCGCCTCAAAGACCGCAAATTCAGCACTGATCTCGGCGCACATCGTGGCCAATGTTCGCCGTGAATTCATACTCATTTTTGAAATACCTAGGCCCACAAATTCGACATTGTGCATTGCATGCTCGCCGAAAGCATTGGCGATTTTCAGGATAATATCCTTTGCGTTCAAGAGCGGCACTAGCTCACCCTGTAAATCGTATTGGATGGTCTCGCAGACTGGAAACCAAGTCTGACCAGTCGCACACACATAGCTCATCTCCGGATGGCCGATCCCGCGTGCAGCGCAGTTGAAAGCGCCAGCGCTGCACGTATGGGAATCGACGCAAGCAAGCAAAGTTCCGGGCACCGCATATCCGAAATCCGCCACCAATTGATGGCAAATTCCAAGATCGCTATTCACATCGTGGAACTTTCTGATGCCATGTTTGTCCGCAAATTGACGTGCTGCCTTGTGCATACTGGCCCGCATCGGGCTGTCCGCCGGTGCAATATGGTCGAGCATAATTACAACCTTGTCTGGATCGAACACCTTCTTCGGCTCACGCATCCGATTATGCATAAAGTTTTGGTCAATCACGACCGCTGTTTCGACATTGACAGTCACGAAATCACCCGGCGTAACTGTCTCTAGTCCGGCTGCACGCGCGAGGATTTTTTCCGTCATCGTCATGCCCATAGCCACCTCCCAAATCCGCGCTTCCGCAGAAATCATATAGAACATGATCGGTGCTAAACTACTTCGTTCACATGACATCAGAGAGTATAGAAATGAAACCGACTACAAAACTTCGTGAGCTTATAAACCGTGATGAAATCCTACTCTGTCCCGGTACCTACGATCCGCTGATGGCCAAGTTGATACATCTGCTTGGGTTCGAGGCGATGTATATGACGGGCGCCGGCATTTCGCATTCCACATTGGGGATGCCCGACCTTGGGCTCACTACCATGACGGAGATGGTGCATCGAGCTACTCTTCTAGCCGACGCCTCAGAAATTCCCTTGATTTGCGACGCAGATACTGGCTATGGCAACGCCCTAAACGTCATTCGAACCGTCCGTGAATACGAACGCGCTGGTGTCGCGGGAATTCATATCGAAGATCAAGAAATGCCTAAACGTTGCGGCCATTTCTTTGGGAAGTCGCTCATCGACACGGAAGAGATGTGCGGCAAGCTAAAAGCCGCCCTCGATACTCGCCAAGACCCGGATTTCGTTATTATTGCGCGCACAGACGCCCGCACCGCCATTGGATTTGACGAGGCGTTGGAGCGCGCACACGCCTATGCAGAAGCCGGAGCGGACCTGATTTTCTTCGAAAGTCCTCGATCTATCGAGGAATTGACTGAGATACCAAAAGTGATCGACAAACCAGTTTTAGCGAACATGGTAGAAACCGGCTTAACGCCGCTCATCACGGCTCAGAGATTGGAAGATCTCGGCTATAGTCTCGTTATCTTCGCTGGCAGCCTCGCCCGTTTTCTCACGCGCCAGGCGGAAGGCTTTCTTAAGAACCTAAAAGAAACTGGGACAACAGAAGCCTATATGGACCGCATGAACAGCTTTCAGGAGCAAAACGACCTTCTAGAGCTTTCAAAATTTGAAAAAATGGCAGAAAAATATGGTCTCTAGCTCCCGTCGAGAGGGCAGTCTCAAGCCTCTTTAACAAAGAATATGTCCATCTCGGTCCAGTTTTTCTTTATATTGTTTAGACGGGACAATTATTGAGTTCGCGCAGTTTCCGGCCCTCGTATGATCTCGCAAACGTCCAAGGCGCTGTTAATACCCCTTGCGTCTCTATCGCTAAAGGTTCGGAGATACCGAAAAAAATGAAGTTTCCCACCGCGCTTCATCGACGTAATACATCACATTATGTCGGTTCAAACCCCACAATCTGCAGCTACTATCGAGAAACAATTCAACTAAAAACAACGGCTGCAAAACGTCTCATAATTAACCCAACCCGTAATCCATATCTTTGTCAGTAAATAATAATTATCGGCTCACGACAGAATAAATCCCGCGGGCAGCATTCAAAAGATTGACACGAGTACGCCCGTTAAAGTGCTCAAATCGGGCCACTGCCTATGTCTTCAATCTTTCGCTAGGGCGCAATGAGGGCGTGCCATTAAACGATTAAGGTATGTTTGTAGTCCCTCTAGCCCATCCAACAGCCTCTGCCGCCGCCCCCAATTCACCGTCCACCCGACGATAATGTCCGTCACCGAAAATCGATTGTTCACTAGATACTCGCGATCTGACATTACAGCGTCCAAAGCCTTTGCGCTGCGTTTAAACATAGCCTCGTTTTGCTCAAAACCGGCCTCAATCCGCTTCTCCGGCGGCAATACATATAAATTCACCGCTGTATTCCAAAGCCACGCCTCCATTTCCGTCAACACGAACGACACCCATTGATCGTGTTGCGCTCGTGCCCAAGTTCCGGGATTGGCGATGAGGTTGGCGTCACGAAAATGATCCGAAATAAAGGTGCAGATAGCCGCCGATTCGAAGAGCGGCACCCCATCAATAACCGCGACCGGAAGCTTAGCGAGTGGATGGAACGCAGATAATTCTTCACTGCCGATCAGCCCCGGTTTTGCAATCGATTCAAAGGGAACGCCCGCCTCCAACAGCGTCCACCGGCAACGTGCTGACCGAGTTGTCCCAGATTCGTATAGGGTAACTTTCAAAAATTTTTCTCCGCTCGATTATTTGAAATTTTTAAAACCCTGCCCCGCAAAATTACCTGGTGTATATTGTTGTTTAGTAAAAATATAACCTCGATGGCCTATACCATTTCTCTATCATCATTCCCGCACCCGCAAGAATGACAAGTGGTCCGTTATTACTTCGTTCGTTCAATATCCTCTCCCCAACGTTTGGTAACATTGATATCGATTTCAACAAGATCGAGCATTCGGCCAATCGTTTGATCAATCATTTCCTCAATGCTTTTAGGTCGTGCATAAAAAGCCGGAACTGGTGGGGCAACGATTGCACCCATTTCGGTTACCGCCTGCATTTGACGGATATGGCCCAAATGAAGTGGTGTCTCGCGCAACAAAAGCAGAAGCCGCCGGCGTTCTTTGAGAACGACATCAGCGGCACGAGATAACAACGACGAAGTAACCCCACTCGCAATTTCTCCCATCGAGCGTATCGAGCACGGAGCGATAACCATACCCATAGTCTTGAAACTACCTGAAGAAATTGGGGCGCCGATATCAGCGATAGGATAAACAACATCTGCCAGGCCCTTCACGTCGGACGCTTTCCAATCTGTCTCGTATGCGATGGTGATCTCCGCCGATTTCGAGATCACCAAATGGGTTTCGATCGGCGAGTCCCGCAGCATTTCCAACATGCGGATGCCATAGACGACGCCTGAGGCCCCGCTAATTCCAATTATGAGCCGCTGTGGAGTATTTATCAAAAATCTACTCCTCGTCTGGATTAAAATCGTTACCCATGACCTCACGGATCGAAACTTGTGGGTCATGGAGCTTCATCTTTAACTGCCCCGTTCGCTCTCCATTAACAAGATAATCGCCATCGGTAGCGCGGCGTGCCATCGCTTCCCACTTGGTGTTCCAATCGCCTAACGAATAGCCGTGCCAAGGCACTTCCGGGGTCAACGGGGGTAAGCCCAACTCATTCCAAAGTTCTTTCGCGCGTTCCATGTATTTCTTTGTCGGTAACGCGACCGGCGGTAGATCGTATTTGAGTGTCGCATCAATCAGCATGGTCGATTCGTCGGAAGATTCTCTAAGGACCGGTCCATGGCCCCTAGCTCTGTAGTCAATGATCTGGATGTCCTTTACCGGATTAGCCCGATAGGACATTGCCCAAAGGATAGCGTCCGCGTTGTCCGGATCGATGTCATCGTTAATTGCTATACAGTACTTTCCGACCGCGGCTTGGTAGGCCGAAATACCCATAAGTGCTCGCCATATCTCGGTCTTTTTGGCGTCACGGTCTACCGTAATTGCCACGAAACGCCGCAAATTTGTAAGCGGCTCGTGCAGCGAAACCTTCTGTACGCAGCGTATGCCCAGCGTGTCCCGCAGATAGGATTTGAACATCGGCTCGTAGGCGACCCGCTTGATGACGCTCGATTCGCTGGGCGTCACCTGACTGATAATCGAACTTACCACGGGCTTTTTCTGCATCGTGATCGCGGTAACGTCCATGGTGTTGTTGTATTCCTCGAGTGCGATAT
Source organism: Pseudomonadota bacterium (assembly GCA_036337155.1). GTDB lineage: Bacteria > Pseudomonadota > Alphaproteobacteria > UBA8366 > UBA8366 > UBA6544. The sequence continues at coordinate 19,005 of JAYZET010000030.1, forward strand.
AGCCGTGGGATTCGCCGAAGGGTCCTTCCGGTTCCAGGTATTCGGGGTCGATATACCCCTCAATCACGACCTGCGCTTCCGCCGGCACGTAGAGATCGACAGTTTTTGCCTTCACCGTGTTAATCGATCCACCCGCAAGCCCGCCCGCGACAGTCAGCTCATCGACACCCAATTTCACCTTCTGCGGCCCAGTATACTCCACGACCGGCGGGCAACCGAGAATGATGCAGACCGGCATCTTCTCCTTGCGCGCCTGGTAACCCTTCCAATGGTTATAGCCGCCGGACTGGGTGGATATCTGCATCATGACCGCAAGGCGGTCGGCCGCCTTCAGGTTGCCCCGATAGACGCCCATGTTCTGGACGCTGCTGTCGATATCCTTCGTGATCCAGGTCGCTGCGGTGAAATAGGGCGCGGTATCGTAGCCCGGCGTCGAAATCGGGATAGGTAGCGCGTCGAGCCCCTTACCCGGTCCTTGAACCTCGGCGCCGGTCGTGACCACTTCCTGGCATGGTGCCTCTTCGACCACGTTCGTTGCGATCGGATGGTTCAGGCCCCGATCCCAGAGGGGTCCAATATCGTCCAGCGAGTCCGCAGCCATGCCAATGCGGTAAATTTCGGGATTGGCCGCGAGGCCGCCGATCAGGACCGGAATGCCGTATTTCCTCCCCTTGCTGTCGACGACGTTGGTAAACAGGAATGCTTTCCGTTCGGCCTCCGGAATGCCACCGCGAAATTGCCAGCGAACCAGCGGGTGCATCTCCGTATCCTTGTTGACGGGCTTGTCGATCCGGTAGAGCAGACCAGCCGCGTCCAACTCTTCGATATGTTCCCACAAATCCTTGTAGGCGCGTCCCTCTGCCATCTTCCCTCGCTTGTTCGCGTCGTTCCCTTGCTGGCTATAAGTATCGGCCCCATTTATCCTGCGTCCAGCACGCATCGGGAGAAAATATAATGGCCTGGATCGACCGGCAGATCCCCGAAGGGGACGAAATTTTTTACGACCATATAGGTTACTTCGTACCAAACTTGGAGACCGCCGGCGCTCAGCTCGAAAAACTTGGGTTCCAAGTGTCGGCTATCAACATCCAATACAACGAAAATGAAGCCGGCGAGCTTATCCCGACCGGCACATCCAACCGGCTCGCGAAACTTAACCGCGGGTTTATCGAAGTTCTCGCCGCAACTGGCGAGAGTGCTCTTGCCGACCAGCTCTTGGCGATGCTGGCGCGCTATCAGGGTCTGCATGTGATCGCGCTGACCCATCCCGACATGGTGCGAACCGCTACCCGACTGAGAGACGCCGGCATCGATATGCAGGACGCCGTCAACCTGCGTCGGAAAGTGATGGTGGATGGTGCCGAAACCCTCATGGAATTCACAGTGGCACGGGTCAAGCCCGGAACGTTCCCGGAGGGCCGTTTGCAAATTCTCAAATGCCATACACCGCAGAACTTTTGGCTGCCCGGCGACATGGATCACGCAAACCATGCTGATACACTGACCGACTTGCTGATCTGTATCGAGGATGTCGCAGAAGCGACCGCCCGCTACGAGCGGTTCTTCGGCAAGGCGGCGGACAAGATGGGCGGGCTGGAGACCCTTGATCTTGCTCGTGGGCGCTTTCATTTCGTCACGCCGGATCAAGCTGGCGCTATGCTTCAGGGATTCGACGCCCCCACCCTGCCCTACACGTGCGGGCAAGGGTTGGGCAGCCAAGACCTCGCGGCGACCAGGTCATTTCTTAGCGGGGCCGGAATCACGCCGGTCTATGAAGACGATGACTTCTACTGCGTCGGTCCGGACGACGCGCTCGGTGCCTATCTGCTATTCCACGACAAGAGTATCGATACCGCCTGGGTGTCACTCGCCGAGCGACAGTAGGATTTGTGCCAAGGCGTCAGGTGCGGTCAGAAATGGAGAGTGGCCGCCATCAAGCGTGAAAAGTGGGCCGCAATACGTCGCTTCCACCATCTCTTGCTGCAGCGCCGGTCCGATCGCCTTGTCCTGGGCGCAATGAATATAAGCGCGTGACACCCGTCCGAATTTCTCTTCGGTGAAATCCGCCTTCTCCCAAAAAACGTGAACCGGTTCCGGCCCAATCCGATCAAATGCCATGTCGAAGGTCGGATCGTCGGCATCTTGGTAGAAAGCATATCGGGCGGCATACTTTGGAATTCTGAAACACTCGGTACCGTCAATCTCAACGCGCTCCGAACGTGTTTCCGCTTCGGTATCCCGACGGGCCAACGACGCCAGAGATTCACCTGATCGTGGAATGTATGCAGTGAGGTAAACAAGCCGACGGATCGCCTGGGGCACGCGTTCCGCCGCCCAGCTGATAACCGCACCCGCCATACTGTGGCCGACGAGCACTATCGGCTCCCCCGCACCGCTGGCGCTTTCGGCAACAAAGGCGCCGCAGGCCTCCATCGAGAGCTCAGACAAGGGCGTCGGATCCGCGCCGTGTCCCGGCAGGTCAGGCGCCTCCACCCGGTGGCCAGCGGCTTCCAGCAGCGGCACTATGTGCTCCCAGCACCAGCCACCGTGGCAAGCACCATGAATCAATAGAAAGTGTGCCACTTTCCTATTCCCGTGACTTCGACAATACGTTCCGCTAGCGTTCCTCCACAGACTAACCCGGAGCCGACATGGCGACTACACCCATCTGGCGCAGGCCGATCTTCATTCTGGTCTCCTGCATCGTCATGGTTATGATCTCGTACGGCACCCGACAGAGTATCGGCCTCTTCATGCGACCGATCAGCCTGGATATGAACTGGGGCCGCGAAGTGTTGTCCTTCGCTATCGCGACGCAGAACCTCCTGATCGGCGCGGGCGCAGCATTTGCGGGCGCATTGGCCACACGCTGGGGTGCCGCGAAGACCATCGCCCTCGGCGGCGGGCTATATGGAACCGGGCTCTTTTTAATGGCACGGGCGGAAACACCCGAGATGCTTTTCCTCAGCGCGGGGATTCTCGGCGGATTGGGTCTCAGCGGTTGCGGCGTACCGCTCATCGCCGGTGTAGTCGGGCAGATCGCGCCGGCGCACCTGCGCACCACGTGGATGGGATGCATTACGGCCGCGGCAACGGGCGGACAACTCGTCATGCTACCCACGGCGCAGTACCTGCTCGGCGTCTATGACTGGGTGTTAACCCTCATCATTCTTTCCATGGCCGCGATGATGATCCTGCCGCTTGCCCTTGGCATGAGCGGGGCCGCACGCGATGCAGAGAAGCAGGCCCTACCAAGTCAGTCGATCCGGGAGGCATTGTGCGAAGCTGGTAGCCATCGTGGGTTCCTGATGCTGACAATCGGGTTTTACGTCTGTGGATTTCAGGTCCAGTTCATCGGCAGTCACCTGCCGGCGCATATCGTCGATGCCGGCGGCTCCGCGGAGATGGGCGCGATCGCCCTCATGCTTGTCGCGTTCTTCAACATGATCGGCAGCTACGCGTGCGGGCGGATCGGCGAACGCTACCGGAAGAAATATGCTCTCAGCATTCTCTATACCTTCAGGTCGTTGCTAATCCTGGGCTTCGTTCTTCTGCCGCTCTCTCCAGTCACGATCGTGTTCTTCTCCGCCGGTGTCGGCCTCACCTGGCTCGGCACGCTGCCCCTCGTCAGCGGCATCATCGTAGACGTCTTCGGCGTGCGTTACATGGCGATGCTGTTCGGCGTCGTCTTCTTTAGCCATCAGCTCGGCGCCTTTACCGGAGTCTGGATCGGCGGCTACGTCTTCGACGTGACGCAGAGCTATGGCCCGATCTGGCTCATCGCCATTGCGCTTGGATTCGCGACGGCGCTGATCCATCTGCCCATCGACGACAAGCCACTCGCCAGAGTGCCCGCAACGTAATTTCGATGTCCTACTCGGCCACTTCCGCAGCCTGCGGCTTGATCCAGGCCTCCTCCTTATCCCGCAGGAACCGGAATCCGTAGGCACGCTCGTACTGAGGCGGTGAACTCGCTTCGACACCAAGTGCTGCAGCCGCGCGCACCGGCCAGTGCGGATCGAACAGAAGCCCGCGCGCGAGCGCCACCATATCGCCCTGGCCTTGGGCCACGACGCTCTCCGCATGGTGTGGATCGTAAATCATGCCAACGGCCATTGTCGGAATATCGGCCTCACGCCGGATCTTCTCGGCAAATTCAATCTGATAGCCTTCACCCAATTCAAGCCGGGTATTTCCGGAAATGCCACCGCTCGACGCGCAGATATAGTCGCAACCGAGCTCTCTGAGCTTCTGCGAATAAATCACCGAGTCCTCGGGCGTCCATCCGCTGTCTTCCCAATCCGTCGCGGAAAGACGCAAGCCTATCGGCTTTTCTTCCGGCCACACGTCGCGCATCGCCGCGAACACTTCGAGGGGAAAGCGCATCCGATTCTCGATCGTTCCGCCGTATTCGTCGTTCCGTGTGTTGCAGATGGGGGAGAGAAACTCGTGCAGCAGATAGCCATGCGCGCTGTGCACCTCGATCATATCGAAACCCAATCGGTCGGACCGCTTGGTCGCCTCTACGAAGGCATCGCGGACAGTGTCCATATCGTCGCGGTCCATCGCCTTCGGCGTATGCCAACCTTCATCCTGCGGCTTGGCGGAACTGCTGATCGTCTCCCAAGGGTTCTGTTCCTCACTCAACGAATTCCGCCCTTCCCAGGGACGGTTGGTCGACGCCTTACGACCCGCATGCGCGAGCTGAATGCCCATCTTCGCCTGACCATATTTCCGGCAGAAATGCATGACGCGGCCGAGCGCTTCTTCGTTGTCGTCGCTCCAGATGCCCAGATCATTATGGGTAATGCGGCCGCGCGCCTCAACCGCCGCCGCTTCGGTGATAACAAGGCCGTATCCGCCGGTAGCGAACTGGCCGAGGTGCATCAAATGCCAATCCTGGGCGTTCCCGTCGACCGCGCTGTATTCGCACATGGGGGAAACGATGACGCGATTGTCCAGCGTGAGGCCGCGCATCTTAAAGGGCGAGAACAACTGACTGCTCATAAAAGGAAATCCATCCGTTAATTGCTTATTTGGAGCCTATTTAGCCTGCAGGCTCCTATTGGCCAAGGTCCCGCGCCAGCGCCCTATTGGAAGCGCGGAATGACCTCCTTACCTATAAGCTCGATGGACCGCATGACTTGCTCATGGGTCGTGTGACCCGCCTGCATCATGAGAACGATCTGATCGAGACCGACATCCGCCCAACGCTGAATGACCCGTGCACAGGTATCCGGATTACCGCCGACGACCATAGCGTCATCAATCAGCTGCTCGTCGGTTCTCTCCTTGACGGTTTGCAGGACACCCTTAATCCCGGCAGCCGATCCAAAGCGCAGCCGGTTCAGCTCTGCATCGTTCTGGCCGTAATACCAACGCGCACCCGCGGTCGCGATCTCGCGCCCGGTCTGATCGTCGTCATGGCAGCAGGTCATGGCGAACGCGCCGGCACTGGGATTGGCGAACTTGCCGTCCCAATCCTCCGCAGTGCTGTTGCCGATCGCCTCCCAATACGCCGCAACGGCAGGCTCCGCATCCTCCGGCGGAAT
>JAYZET010000031.1:0-33789 GCA_036337155.1 Pseudomonadota bacterium
ATTTTCGACTCTGTGATCGTTTCGACCGATTCCGAAGCCTATGCGGATATCGCCCGGCACTACGGCGCGGAAGTGCCGTTTCTTCGTCCAACCGAACTCGCCGGCGATAAATCTCCAGACATCCAATGGATCGAACACCTCTTATCTTCCCTCAAGGACGATGGGCGGGCATCGGACTGTTTCGCAATACTCCGGCCGACAAGTCCCTTCCGACAGGCCGATACAATTCAGCGCGCTTGGTCGCAATTTCAGGCGACCGAGGGCATCGACTCCTTGCGTGCGGTCGAACCTTGCGGACAGCATCCAGGCAAAATGTGGTCGATCAACGGCCCTCTGATGTCGCCGATTCTGCCTTATGTGCTGGACGGCACGCCGTGGCACTCGAATCAATATGCGGCCTTGCCGGAAATTTATGTCCAAAACGCGAGCCTGGAAATCGCCTGGTCGCGCGTGGTTCTTGACGGAGGTTCGATCGCGGGCAACGTCATCGCCCCATTCCTGACACACGGCTCGGAAGGGGTCGACGTCAACGCCAAGGCTGACTGGTGGTATGCCGAATATTTGGTGGAAAACGAAAAAGCGAACTTACCGAATATATCGCTCCCGCCCTATACCGAGAGCTCTTAGAATCCGGCTGACTTAATCTCTAAATTTATTCCGCGACGCTCGGCTTGAAGGCCTGATCGAAATAATTCATTGCAACTGCGGTCAACCGGATTCTGTGAACCGGATTGCGGCGTTCGTTTTGTATCGTCTCGACACCAGCGACTAGTGCCGCTTCCAGCATTTTAGCGAGCGTCTCGTTTCCTCCTTGGCAGGCGATCCGTTGTGCGGTCAGCACGTCGTCGATGGTCCGTCGACGCTCGTGCCTTCTTTGATGATGTTCGTCCGACGCCACGAGCGCCTCACCCCCCCCAACAATTTCGAGTGAGCGCACTACTATCCACAGACCTTACGCAACCCTGACCAATCCATGAACAAACCATTAACAAACGTTACAAATTAACAATATTTAGATATACTTGCCGTTTCGACCTAAAATATATGGACTTTAAACAAGATGGCCGGTCAATTCCGACGCGTGGCTAAGGGTCCGGAATTGCCGCATTTTCGACAGGACGGATTCGATTTTCACATCGTCGAGTGGAGCCGCTGGCATCAAAGCGCGGCACTTCTCGTCGACATCCGCCCAATCGACCCCCAAACACCCGGCGCCGTTCGGCACGAACACCGTATTCGCGACCGTCCGTCCGTCGGTCATCTCGATGGCGACGGTCGCGCCTTGTCGGTAAGCAGCCAGATTTTCGGTCGGCTCAGGCCCCACAATCACTTTATCGATCAGCGTATGGATGACAGGGTCGTCAATCTTCTCCTGCGATGCATGAATCCAACCGAATTCATGGTCCCTTACACCGGCCGCGGTGAAATAGGCCGGGCTATGCGCCATATCGATTAGGTTCTTGGGATGCAACGGCCCCGTGAGATTCTTCATGCCGGGCCGAGAGACGATGATTTTGGCGACCTGCTCTGGGGCCACCTCTGCCTCACGCGCGGCATTGGCGCCCGCCTCTCCGAGCGCATGATAGGGATGGCCGCCCGGTACCAGCTTCAGGGCCATGTCGGTGACGATATCCCAATCGGTGCCAAGGTCCTCGAGAATAACTGACCCGTCGCTGCCGCCGAAGAGTCGGCAGAACCCGCGCTCCTTTTCGAAGATGGCGAGTTCGGCCGTGTAGCCGCGCATCGCGGCCTGTACCGCACTGATTCCAGCCATCGTCGCATTCCCGGCGTGGTACTCCCGCGCAATGCTGGTATTTGCGGCCTTGGTCAGTCCGCCAATCGTGGTCGCGGTCAGACCGAGCGCATGCGCGGCCTGCTCTGCGGTTAGGCCATAGAGACGGGCAGCCGCGATGGTCGGACCGAATGCTGCACCCATGCAGCCGTGATGCCCGCGATAGTCGAACTTCGGCATGATGGACTCCCCGATCCGTCCCGCCGCTTCGTAACCGACGACGATAGCGGCTAAGATGTCTTTCCCGCCTGCGCCCGTCGCCTCGGCCACCGCCAGCGCGGTCGCGGTTAGCGGCGTACCCGCATGCACAATATTGCGAAGATCACTATCGTCAGAGGCCGCCGCATCGCTCATCAAGGCGTTTGCCCGCGCGGCACCGATGACGGGAAGGCGGATATCCTTCTCGAACCATACTGCCGCTTCCGGCGTACCGCCCCGCTGTATCTCGATTTCGCTCACGATCCGGGAAGAGTCGATATGCCGCCCGCACGCGGCGCTCGCTAGGGTACTGGCAACAATCATCGTGGCGTGATCGACCGCCTGAACGGCGATCTCGTCATAGCGCGTACCCATAAGGAATTCGGCGAAACGCTCGGCAATGGTCATCGTAAGTGCCTTTCTCAGTCGCGGGAACGGATTAACTAAGCCTTAAATAACCCGCAGAAACCGAGAGAGAAGACATGACCGAAATCCCGCCGCCGCTCGACGGATATACGATCTACGATCCCATCGATCCGCTTGAGAACCACGTCGGTCCCTTCTTCTGGAAAGAATTGGAAGACGGTATCCAGCACTTCGTCCTGAAAGCGGAAGCACGCCACTGCAACCGGCACGAGATCGTCCACGGCGGTCTTATGATGACGATGATCGACCTTGCCATGGTCGTCGCCGCCAAGGAAACCTGGGACGAACAACTTGTAACGGTGTCGCTGAACTCGGAATTCGTGGATGCGGGCCGTGCGGGCGATTTGATCGAAGCGAACGGCGAATTGGTCCGTCGAACTGGCAGTATGGCCTTCGTGCGCGGCCGCATTTATGTAGGGGAACGCACGCTCCTATCGTCGAGCGCTGTTCTCAAACGAGTGCGAGTGAGGACAACGGAACGTTAGAGCCCCCAACCTTACTCTCGCCAACAAACGGGGCGAGTTAGGATGGGGGTGATCCCTGCTTAACTCGCATCCGGATAGTTAATCAGATCGAGCGGGTAGATCGGCCGGCGGACGTTATTGAACGTCAACTGGTCATAGTCCGAAGTGCAGACACCCGTACCGGCGCATTCGATTACTTCCTTTGCAATATCTCGGAAACCGGCGCGGTAGTGTACCCGACTCTTCAACATCAGATATTTCTTCCGCGCAGGATCGATACCGAGACTGAGGAACGCATTCTTATCGTTCGGCTCTTGCTGACGGGATATCACGACGATTTCGACCTTGCCGGTATCGAAAACGACCGTCGGCCCCATGTCCATCAATAAGCCCGTCGAAGCCGGGCCGAGATTGCGATACAGCCCATCGGAGATCAGTTTCACGCGGCCGGTCACTTGGCGCGGCTCCCCTTTTTTGTCGATGGACGGCATATCCATTTTACCGCCGAGGTTAATCGTCACTTCGTTGCCGACCCCCGCCGCAATGAGTTCTTGCACCGCGTCCGGGTCGCAAATCGCAAACGCCGCGACATCTTCAAGACCCGCATCCAGAATCGCGCCCAGAACGGTCATCGTATCCTGGGTCCCACCCGACGCCGAGTTGTCGTAGTGATCGAGCAGAACCACCGGTCCGTCATTAATCGCCTTTGCCCGCGCCAGCGATTCCTCTAACGTTTCGATTTGATAGACCCAGGCTTCCCGGTCTTTCCAGCCCATGTCGAGCAACTCGTCACAGAGCCGCCGTGCCGCATCCGGATCATTATCCGTCACCACAACAGCACTTAGCCCCGCATTGTGAATATCCGCATGGGGGAAGCCGGAGAAGAGTGTGGCAATCAGCGCCTCGCCGTTCCGTTCCATCTCAGCCGCACGTTCCTGGATCTGCTTGTTCGGAAAATCGTCGGTTCCCTGACGCATGACATGCGGTAGCATTGGCCGGTTGCCCCAGGCGTGGCTCGGCGTCACTTCGCCCTTGATGGCACGCACCAGCGCTTCACCCGCGCGCATACCGGTTTCATAATTGTCAATATGCGGATAGGTCTGATAGCCGGCGAGCGTCGTCGCGTTGTCGGCAATTCCCGAATAGAGGTTGGTGTGCATGTCGAGGGCGACCGCCAGGGGTACGTCCGGCGCGATTTTCCGCAACCGGTTCAGCAGCGTGCCCTCGCCGTCCTCATGACTTTCCGTCACCATGGCTCCATGCAGGTCCAGCATAATGGCATCGCAACCCGCTTCCACCGCCTCCGCGATGGCATCCGTCATTTCCTTGTAGGCCGCATCTTGCACCGGTGCGGAAGGCGAGGCTTGCGCCGCGATCGGCGTTACCATCTCCCAGCCTTCCCGCTCGCAAATATCGATAAACGCCGCCATGGCGGACCCGGTCCCCCGAAACGCCTTCAACGCCTCTTCGCCTCTCGGCGGCAGCGGATAGCCCCGCGCAAACCGTTCAATCGGCGTCGGCACCGGTGAGAATGTGTTGGTCTCGTGTTTCATCATTGCGATCACGACACGCATGGGCGAAATCCTTATGGGGCTGAATAGATGCGTAAATTATTGTGGACGCGCACCGTTCGAGGACAAGCACTCAATGGAAAACCTTCATACCAAACGCCGAATGATCTAAGGGACAGGCACACCATTTTTCTTACTCCCACTACACCACAACCGGCGATGACGGCTTCGTCTTTCACTTTTTAATTACTTTTCCAAAATTTAGTTCCGGCATGAGGCGTCTAGCGTGTTACGCATTGACTTGTTCGGTCCCCGTCCTTCCGTTAAATCGTCGGTAACAAAAAGGGATTAGAATATGTGCCTGATTGTCCCGTATGTTTCACAAGGGTTGGTTAAAAAAGATACCGTTGGCAAGAAGGGATAGAGCGACAATGCAGAGACGGTCGAACCTAAAAAAATTCTTATCAATCCCGGTAAGACACACTGACAAGTGGTGCTCCTCTTTTTTATTGGGCGTAAAACAGGAAGTTTAACAATGATCCCATACACCCCACCGCAAGACGACATGCGGTTCCTGATGTACGATCTCGGCATGCTACCGCGCGTATCCAAACTACCGGGCTACGAAGAGGCGGACCCGGAACTGGTCGACGCCTTGCTTACAGAAGCGGGGAAACTGTCATCGGAAGTGCTGGCTCCACTCAACCACCTGGGCGATGAACAAGGAGCTTCCTTCGAGAACGGCGTGGTCCGAATGGCCGACGGATTTGCGGATGCCTATCAGATTTATGTCGATGGCGGATGGAATGGCTTAACCTGTAGCGCCGAATTTGGAGGGCAGGAAATTCCTGCATTAGTCGGCACTGCAGTGCTGGAGATGTTCACCTCAGCAAACATGGCATGGTCTCTTTGCCCACTACTTACTGTCGGAGCGATCGAATCGCTCGAAAGTTTCGGTTCAGATGGGTTAAAGAAAACTTATTTGCCTAAACTCGTTTCTGGCGAATGGCCGGGCACGATGAACCTAACGGAACCGAACGCCGGCAGCGATCTCGCAGAATTGCGGTGTCGGGCGGTACCCGAAAATGGGCATTACCGGCTCAAGGGACAGAAGATTTACATCAGCTACGGCGAGCATGACATGACCGAGAACATCATACATATGGTGCTCGCCCGTCTACCCGATGCACCAGAGGGCACAAGGGGCATCTCGCTTTTCCTTGTACCTAAGATGTTGGTGAATGAAGATGGTTCACTTGGCCAACGCAATGATCTGCGCTGCGCTTCGCTTGAAAATAAGCTCGGCATTCATGCAAGTCCGACCTGCGTCATGTCTTACGGTGATAATGAGGGTGCAATCGGTTACCTTGTCGGCAAGAAAAATGAGGGCCTCAAGGCGATGTTCACGATGATGAATATGGCTCGTTTTAATGTAGGCCTGCAGGGCGTAGCACTCTCCGAACGCGCATATCAACAAGCGCGCGACTTCGCAAAGGAACGCATTCAGGGCCGAAAGGATGGCAGTGGGCCGGAGAACGTAGCCATTGTCAACCATCCCGATGTCCGACGAACGCTTATGGATATAAAGTCGCGAACAGAAGCGATGCGCGCCCTCGCGTACGATACGGCGGTAGAGTTCGATATCTCGAAACGACATCCCGACGAGCAAGTCCGAAATGAGGCCCGCGCCCGGTTAGATTTGCTAACGCCTATCGTCAAGGCGTGGTCAACGGACCTCGGCGTCGAACTTACCTCAAGTGCGGTGCAGGTTCATGGCGGTATGGGCTTCGTTGAAGAAACCGGCGTCGCACAGCACTACCGCGATGCTCGGATCGCACCAATTTATGAAGGTACGAACGGCATACAGGCGCGCGATCTTGTGGGACGCAAGGTGCTGCGTGACCGTGGAGAAACTGCGAAATTATACATCAATGAATTGCGTGAAGTGGCGGACCGGGCCGCTAGGTTTGGCGCGCCAGCTGATGCGGTAGGTCGGGCGCTCGCTTCTGCCGTCCAGGCCCTGTTGCAGGCGACTGATTGGTTGATTGAAAACGGCTCCAAATCACCAGCACGCGCCTTTGCAGGAGCGACCAAGTATCTTGAATTGTTCGGGATGGTCGCCGGCGGCGCATTGATGGCGCGGTCTGCAATAGCGGCCATCGAATCTCTCGCGGGTACACCTGAGAACGCCGATTTCTATAAAGCTAAACTCACGTCAGCACGATACTATGCCATCCACATCCTGCCCAAGGCGAACAGTTTAGCTGTTGCTATTTGCGAAGGGGCAGACGTCATTCTTGAATTGCCTGAGGACTCATTTTAGTTGTTCCCATAGAGCGTAGCATCCTTTGACCCGTCCGCGATATCCGATCATCTACTCACTTCTATAACGCCTTTGACCAAAAGCAAAGCCATTATCAGGTCAAATATCGCAATAAGATAATGGACGTTCGTCTTGTTGAATGGGGGCTAAAAGGAGACACCACTCATCACAATGCAGGTGGTGTGCAGTTATCAACGAACAACCTATTATATCCACCTCTTACTGAAGGCCTTCCAAGGACGTTCAAATACGGATTGGCCAATCACCAATCAATCTACTTCCGCGAGAAACTGGAAGATTCCAATCTGTTTAACTCTCAAGGGGGATTTAGCCCCAAATGCGCTCTATGTGGCAAAATTACTTTCTGCATGTGGGCACAGAAACCATGTCGCCTAGCGGCTAAATTCACTGATTGCTTAGAATCTTAAGAAGGGTCTAGTTTCATACATCTATCGAAAAAACCTGGGCTTCGGAAGCACCCTTGAGGAGAGAGAGCAATTCAGAAACGGTTTGGTCAAGCACAGGATGTCGATGATCAGGCGCAATTTCTGCCAACGGCCGTAATACGAATTCTCGCTCCGCCATAAGCGGGTGCGGGATTGAGAGCCCAGGCATGTTTACGATATCGTTCCCGTAGAATAGTATATCAAGGTCGATGACCCGAGGCCCATATCGCTCTTCCGATGGCTCACGCCCGATCTCAAACTCAAATCTCTTAAGTTTTTCAAGCAGTGGCAAGGGATCGCACAAAGTTTCTCCACCAATCGCCATATTCAGGAAAGCTGGCTGATCCAGGACGTACTTAGGAGCAGTTTCATAGGTTCCCGATAACTGATCGAGGGTCATTATCCCGTCAATCAATTCTAGTGCACTGCGAAGATTTTCGACGCGATTACCGAGGTTACTGCCGATACCAATATAGGCGATCGTCACTACTCATTCCTTCGATTCTGCCTTAAGCGCATCCGCCATTCGCACTGCCCTAACCGCCTTCTGAACGTCATGGACGCGAACAATATCCGCACCCCGCAATACTCCGCCTACAAGACAGGCCAATGTACCCTCTAGACGTTCTCCTAATGGTAGATCAAGCACGCGGCCAATAAACGACTTCCGACTAGGCCCAATTAATAACGGAAAGTCTGCTATTCGCTTGATGTGGTCCACCTGATTTATTAGTGCAAGATTCTGCTTCACCGACTTTCCAAAACCGATGCCGGGATCGACAGCAATGCGGTTCCTATCAATGCCAGCCTCGACAGCACGACCAGCTAGTTCGCGCAAGGAGTTCGCCACATCCGTTACAACGTCACAATATTTGGCCTCTAGGAACTCAGAGCCGATGACGGCATCATTACGTACAGCGCTGCTATTGCTGCGGTTGTGCATCAGGACAACCGAACCTTCTCGTTCAGCAATCGCAGCTGGCATCTCGGGATCGCCGGTAAGCGCGTGAATGTCATTGACGATGTGAGCCCCGGCATCCAGCGCCATCGCCGCGGTTTCTGCCCGGTAGGTGTCGACTGAAATGAGTGCGTCTGGGTGCCGCTCCAGCAAGCCGCATATCACCGGGAGGATCCGATCACGTTCCTGCGAGCCACAGACTGGATCGGCTCCCGGCCGGGAGCTCTCCCCGCCAATATCAATGATATCTGCACCCGCGTTCAGTTGCACTTCCGCCAAGCTAATGGCGTCGGTTATCGCCTCTACTCCGTCGCCAGAGAACGAATCCGGCGTCGCATTTATTATCCCCATTACCAAGGTTCGCTTGCCCCAGCCTGGGCAATCTTGCCATATCATTTCTTGTATTCCGATCCTTACGACACATTGCGCGGGTCATAACGCATAGGATGTGATACGGGAAGACAAATAAGAGGAAAAGACGTGACCACTGAATTTCGACACCCGTTGCACTATAACGTGTTCGTTCATGATCTACGCTTGCTACGACATCGTGGAACTGAGCATGAAGAACTATCTCTCTCCGTAAGGCTTAAAGTCGCATCGCCGCCCGACTTTTATAACGACCGTTACAGATCGGTCGTGTGCTACGATCGTATCGTCAGGGGTATAAAATCTCTAACTGCAAGCGGAGAAATCGCAAGCTTGCTGAGGTTAGGAGAAAAAGTCGCAGTCCTTTGCCTGGAGGACAAGAGAGTGCATAAATCACACGTTGCGATTGTGCCAACTAACGGGGGTAAGGCTGGAATTGAAATTTGCCGCGAGCAGCACGAGACCAGTCCGACGGATCAACGATACGTTCCGCTAACCGCCAATGCCTAAGTTAGTAGTATGACGGATATCATCGCCAAGGCAACCATTCTGTTTTTCTTTACCGTTACGAGTTCAGTCACTGCAGAAATCATCGAATTTCAAGATTGTGATAGTTGTCCGAAAATGATCTACGTACCCGGTGGTGAATTTCTTATGGGAAGTCCACACTCCGTAACTCAATCTGAGAGAGTACCGTCTAAGCGCGCCGAGCGTGAACGCCCCGTCCATCGCGTCCGCATAGCGGCCTTCGCGATTGGGAAATACGAGGTTATGCGTCGCCAGTACGCAGCGTTCATCACTGCAACAGGACACTACAAACCCGGAGGCTGCAAGTACTGGACTGGAAACAAATTCGCGATCTCAAACGACAAGGATTGGCGGAATCCGGGGTTCGTCCAGCAAGACAACCACCCAGCCGTCTGTATTAGCTGGGCCGACGCCAAAGCTTATGCCGATTGGCTCACTGCAAAAACTGGAAATCCTTACCGGCTACCGAGTGAAGCAGAATGGGAGTACGCCGCACGGGCGGGTTCGGGGACACCACGATTTTGGGGAACGAACGCGGCAGACGCGTGTCGCTTCGCAAATACATTTGATATCACCGGAGCTAAATCGGGCGCGTTTCCGTCGATGACGCCGCACGATTGCAGCGACGGTTTTGCCGAAACAGCGCCCATCGGTAGCTTCAGTCCGAACGCATTCGGATTATTCGATATGGCCGGCAATGTCTGGGAATGGACAGAGGATTGTTGGCACAAAAACTATAAGACTGCCCCATCAGATAGTCGCGCATGGATAGCGTCGGGTCGTTGCACCCAACGAGTATTGCGTGGCGGATCATGGATCAGCACCGCTCGTTTTGTACGCTCCGGAAATCGGAGCAAAGTCGAAGCAGACACACGTATCTACCGCAACGGGTTCCGCATCGCTCTGACAACCACTCGGTAGTATTAGCATTAGATCGAAAGCGCTAGAGACTGAGCTATCCGGGCACCTCTCGATGCCATGAAGAAAAGCGCCATTTGATGGGTAGATTCCTGTGGACCGGCAAGCCAGGCGACACCCTATACCGCCCCGCAAATTATAAGTCGCGCTAGCGCCATTAGGGTTGCTTGCCTTGCACACAAATGTCGCATTCTGGTCCACCTCCAACCAATTTCATTCGGTCGGTAAGCTTTTCCTAACCGATCCCCATTTCGCCGTGAGAAATTGGGCCGCTCCGGTTTATCCGGCTCATGTTTGTCGAGAAATGCTGGGACCTGCGAACAGTTCAGTTCAAATGATAGGGCCGTCTGATCCCTCTCTTCATCCATTTGGGTGACTTGAGGATCTTTTACCGGCGGCAACAAATTCACGCAACCGACCACAGTAAACCATTGGCTTCATATACAATGAACAGCCCTGGGCGCTGTTCAGCCTCAGCTGGCACGAGTTCCTCTCTGGTAATCGGCAATTCCCGCCTCAAGTCGGACAAACACTCCCACATCGCTTTGACTCCATTTGTTGTGTAGTGCGAATGCTGCTATTCGGCTATAGCACGCCCAATTTCCCCAACGGAAAACCTATCGTGAATAAATCGTCGAATCAAAAATTCGCCCAACCTTCAGCGACCGCGCTGACCATGATTGCGATTCTAACAGTGCTATGGGGCGTAAACTTTCCCTCACTTAAGTTAGCAGTCTCCGAGTTTCCGCCATGGACATTTCGTGTTCTATGCGTCACGTGCGGTGCCATTGGGTTGCTGGGAATTGGTCGCCTAATACTCGGCCATTCAATTCGTATTCGACCAGGGGAATGGTTACCGATCGCACTAGCTGGCTGCTTCAATATCACGGGCTTTCAAATGTGCGTCGCGTTCGCACTTATGAGCGTCGAAGCTGGCCGCGGCGCTATCGTTGCACATACGATGCCTCTGTGGGCAACTATATTTGCTGCTATTTTTTTAAGAGAGAAGCTCACGGTCGTCCGATCTTTCGGTCTTATTATCGGTTTGTCGGGCTTAATAGTACTTATCGGTGAGGATATTGTGGGTCTCGGAAAGACGCCGGTCGGCACGGCTTTGTTATTAGGTGCAGCAATCTCATGGGGAGCAGGCACAGTCATCATAAAATCACGATCTTGGACCACGCCAATAATCATTCTGACAGGCTGGCAATTTATTATGGGAGGTATTCCCATCGCTATCGGCATGATTATTTTCGAATGGAATATAACCTACCAACCCTTGTCACAAATTGGATTGATGGCGGTTCTATATTCAGCGCTCGTTCCAATGATCGTTTGTCATCTTCTGTGGTACACATTGATTGGAATGCTGCCGACGGCGATTGCGTCGATTAGCACGCTTGCCATTCCCTTGGTTGGCGTGTACAGCAGCGCCATATTGTTAGAGGAGAAAATTGGAATTCGCGAGTGGGTCTCGCTCGCGCTGGTGGCTTTAGCGATTAGCATCGTTATTGCGCCATCTGGCGTTTGGTTTTCGTTTCGACGAAAAAAATGACGCCCTACACTCCATCGGATCATCGAAATATGAGGTGGCATTTTTTAATGACGTCGATTGTCGCTTATATGCGGAAATTCCCCTTTATTCTATCGGTCTGCCTCACCTTCGTAGTTTTCTGGCTGCCCCAGCATTCCGTTGTGGCAGAAAAAATCAGTTCTGCGAAACCAGATCAGTTTATTCAGGGTCTTGCGGATAAAGCTATCTCGGTTCTCAGCGATAAACGTGGTACATTTGATGATCGCGAGAAGAGGTTACGCGCTGTTCTCAGGGATGACTTCGCAATGAAAAAAATTGGCCGATTTGCAGTGGGTAAGCATTGGCGTGCAATGAGCATCGAGCAGAAGCGACAGTACCATGAGCTATTTGAGGAATGGATTCTAAAAACCTACTCCATCCGCTTAGGCGGTTACTCTGGTGAGACGGTGAATGTGATCAAGACAATCAAGGCTGGCGCAACCGACGTATTCGTCAGAACCCGCATAGACAGCAGAAAACGAAATTCCCTAATGATCGATTGGCGAGTGAGGCGTGTTAAAAACCGATTTAAGATCATTGATGTCGTCGTTGAAGGGGTCAGCATGCTAGTCACGCAAAAAGCAGAGTTTGGCGCAGTGATACGTGAACGTGGTGTCGATGGATTAATCAATGTCCTGCGTTCGCAGTTAGACCGGCTGGCGGACGCTAAAGCGGGATAACCGCAACTGCCCAATCTATCTCCTCAGGCATCTCTATTTGGTCAGATACTTGAACCAACCTGAGGTCGCATTGGCAATCGTTTCGGGCGTCCAAATTGGCGCATCCTGCCAGTAATCGATATGCTCGAGCATACGCTGTACCCCTTCTTCAAATCGAACCTTTGCGCGCCAACCGGTCGCACCCTCTATTCTAGAGACGTCGGCGAAGGTCTGGTCGGGCTCACCGGGACGTTTCGGTAGATTAATTTTTTCACCTCCGAGAAGTTGCACCAGGTGATTAATGCTATATGTCCCGCCGGAACCAACATTGACGGCCTCGCCGGTCAGACCGCTTTTAGAGACTGTTAAAAATGCATCAACTACATCACTGACATAGGTAAAGTCCCGGGTCTGTTCACCGTCTCCGACTACAGTGAATGGACGCCCAGCTCGCTTCTGTGCCAGGAATACACCAAATACAGCACCATAGGCGCCATTCGTTCGACTGCGAGGCCCATAGACGTTGAAGAGCCTTAAGGAAGCAACGGAGAGCCCGTAGACTTTGCCCCAGTGCAACACAATTTCCTCGCCGATATGCTTCGTCAATGCATAAGGATACTCAAGTCGGATGGGATGATCTTCGGGTGTCGGATATGTTGTGGGAATACCATAGCACGTCGATGACGCCGCATATAGAAAACGCCCGATCCCATTAGCACGAGCCGCTTCGAGGCAACTCACGGTGCCGTCAACATTCGAACGATGATAATCAAGAGGCGCCTCGATAGAAGGAACGATGTCGCCGATACCGGCAATGTGAAAAACGTGGTCTACTCCATGCATTGCATGCGAGAGAGCATCGTGATCACAGATGTCCAGTTTCCGGAATTCAAAAGACTTCTCGTCGGCCAAATGGGAAATGTTCTGGGGATTCCCGCTCAAAAAATTATCAATACCTATAACCCGATGACCTTCCGCAAGCAATCGATCGACCAAATGACTACCGATGAATCCTGCTGCGCCGGTAACCAGCGAAAGCAATTTCATATAACTCTTCCTAATTCATTTCCACCATCCCTTATAGACCAGCATATCGCAATGTTTCAGCATTCTGCTGGTCCCCTGACAGGATCGAAAAAATAATCTAATTTCGATAAAAGATGGTTATTGCCGCCAAAATGGCTGTCCGACTTAAAGTTAGCGAAGAATAATTATATTTGCCGCGCTCCAACACCCCAAAGGAATAGTTATTATCGTCAGGCCTCCCTATAAAGATAGCAAGAGCGCCTTTCTGCAGCTACCCTTGGAACGCAATTTGACCTGATAACTAGAACTTTAGGTGACTTCAACGAATTCAATGATTGCGCCATTAGCCACACCATGGTCAACCCACAAGCTCGGGCGGTTAGACTCCCAAAAATTTACACCACTCTTCGACATTAAAACTGCGACTGCCTCCAAACATTTGACACCAATTATAACTGCGGCAACCGCCGGGCGAACCGGTTCGTCAGCGCCGGGATAGCGGTCCGAAAATTCGTTTAAGTCTAGAACAGAAAGAATGCCTCCCCCGCCCAGTCTTAAGCGTTCAGTATTGCCCGGTTCTACTATTTCACCGGAAATACGCGTCAATCTATCGAATGTGCCCTCACCAGAATTCGCCGCAAATAACAGTTCGCACAGCCGAATGGCGCCATTCGGCTGTTTCAACAACTCTTCCTGCCATATCACTTCCGGTGTTTGGTGCTCAATAATAATAAACCGACCTTCTGGATAATGTTCGTCTTGGCTAAAAATATTTCGGAATTTAAAAAGACATACCCCGTCGCCATAGGGCGCGTTTCGTCGCCGCTGTAGGGGTGGATCAAAATGGTCGATGCGCCCAATCAAGTCCACATAGGCTACATCAGCGTCTTGACAGCGCAATGCCGTGATGTGTGGTCCCTCGAAACGGTCAAGAAACCGTGTCCAAGGATTGAAATTCTCTGGGTTGGTTACGCCTATCAACTCGAGATATCCCTCTCGGAACATCACGCAGTGGTTTGACGTTGCCCAGGGAGCCATCTCATCCTCGCCAGGAACCCGACCCATCTGAGGGCTGCGGCGCGAAAGCTTAAAACCAAGCCGTTCCCATCGGGCTGCGCCGGCGTCAAGATCGTGGACCATGAAACCGACATGATCGAGCGACAAGTCGCCCATCTCAATTTACCTGCTTTTCCTTGCCTTCCCAAAATGGCTTTCGAAGTTCGGTCTTTAGAATTTTGCCGGCGCCAGATAAGGGGAGCGGGTCGTCAACAAAGGTAATACTTCGCGGACACTTGAATCCCGCAATCAATTTATGGCTATGAGCAATCAGCTCTTCAGCCGATATATCTTCACCAAACTGCAGGCGGACGATTGCGTGCACGGTCTCACCCCAACGCTCATCCGGAATTCCAATTACCGCACATTCAATAACGGCTTCATGTTGATAAAGTGCATCCTCTACCTCGGCAGAGTAGATGTTCTCGCCGCCGCTAATCACCATATCCTTCATCCGATCAACGATAAACACGAAACCACGATCGTCCATATATCCGCCGTCACCGGAATGCATCCAACCTCCTCGCAACGCTTCCGCTGTCATTTCCGGCTGCTGCCAGTAACCCAACATAATGTTGGGTCCCCGGACAGCTATCTCTCCAACTTCTCCACGTGGCAATTCAACGTCGTTTCCATCGACAATCTTTACTTCGACACCTACCGCCGGCAGCCCTGCGGCTCGATACATGTTTGCATTAGGGCCCTCAAACACGTGGCATTCCGGCGGACAAGCCGTAACCAATGGTGCCGCTTCCGTTTGCCCATAGGCATGATAGAAGTCGCAATCAGGCATGATTTCCATGGCTCGGCGGATCACCGCTTCCGGCATCGGTGAAGCGCCATAGGCCATCGCATTCAAGCTGGAGAGGTCAAAATCTTCAACGCCAGACAAATTAACCAACATATTCACCATCGTGGGCACAAGCAATGTATCGGTTATCTTGCGTTGTTGAATTATCTTCGCCGCAAGATCCGGGGCAAATGCCGGAATGATTACATGTGTGCCCGCTACCTGGGTTACTCCGAAAATAGCAATACCCCCCGCGATATGAAACATCGGGCACGCATGGAGCCAGCGCATACCCTGCCAGTAGTTAAAGGTATGAATACAGTTCATGTTGTTAAACACCAGGTTACGATGGCTCAACATCACACCCTTCGATCGCCCGGTGGTTCCTCCAGTATAGAACAGACCGGCAAGATCATCATCGCTGCGCAAGGCATCCGGGACTGGTTCCGCTTCAGCAATAAGATCCTCTATCCCATCCATATCGTCGGGCACTTCGCCCTGGCCCGCATAGATCACGCGTTCGACTGTCTCAAGCTGGCCATCCAGCTCCTCCAACATCGGCAAGAAACGCTCATCGATAAGCAGTATCCTGCTTTCAGAATCGTTAAGCCAAAACGCGACTTCAGGTGATGCTAATCGAATGTTAATTGGCACGAATACACCACCGGCCCAAGGAACCGCATAAAAATATTCTAAATACAAATCGCTATTAAGAGATAACATGGCGACACGATCACCTATCTCCATTCCGAGCTCTTGCAACGCTCCCGCAAATTTGGCGACCCGCGCTCCAACCTCAGCCCACGTTCGTTCCCGATCGCCATAGACGGTAGCTAATTGGTTACCGTATATTTGAGCAGATCGCTTTAGCGCCTGCGTGATATACATTCCAATCCCCTCCTTCGCCGTACCCAACATCAAAGTATAAAAACCGATAGATTTCGTCCATGCCAACCCATACGCTTTTTGCGTTGGCGAACCGTGTACTAAAAATTAGATTGGGATAATCGAGATCATATTAGGAGATCGGCTATGCATGTTGGTGCCTCCGTCATCTTTCAGAGCCACGGGAGTGATCTTCCCGACCGCCAAGTCTACGCGAACGATCTAGCGTTAGTCGATCTGGTTGAACCTCTCGGTTACGAATCGATCTGGAGTGTAGAACATCACTTTACTGACTACACAATGTGCCCAGATGTGTATCAATTTTTGTCCTACTGTGCGGGACGGACCAGGACTGCTCGCCTCGGCTCAATGGTGATAGTACTTCCGTGGCACGATCCGCTTCGCGCGGCCGAAGAAATTGCCATGCTGGACAATATTTCTAACGGCCGTGTTATCCTCGGCATTGGCCGAGGCGCAGGCAAAGTTGAATTTGACGGTTTCCGTATGAATATGGCCGAGAGCCGTGGACGTTTCGTCGAGGCGGCGCAAGCCGTACTCGGCGCACTTGAAAACGGTTACATCGAATTGGACGGCGAATTCTATAAGCAACCTAAAACGACAATTCGACCAGCGCCATTCAAGAGTTTCCGAGATCGAACATTTGCGGCTGCAGTCTCGCCAGAATCTTCCAAGATCATGGCGGAGCTCGGCATAGGCATTTTAATTATACCGCAAAAACCATGGGACGCCGTCGCCGATGAACTAGAGACCTACCGCAATATTTTCCGCGAAACGAATGGCTGTGAAGCACCTCCGCCGATTTCAGCTGGTTGGGTTTTCTGTGACGAGGACAAAGATCGCGCAGCAGAGATGGCAGTGCATTACATCGGCGGCTACTGGGAATCTGTTCTTGAGCACTACCAATTTTCTGGCGACCATTTGAAGACGATGAAGGGCTACGAATACTATGGCAAGTTCGCAGAAACGATTCAGAAGTATGGCGTCAACAGTGCGACAGAATTCTTCATGAATCTGCAGGTCTGGGGAACGCCAGATATGTGCTATGAACGAATTCTCGACATCAGAGAGCGGACAGGCGCCGATGGGTTTATCGGAGTTTTCGGTTACGCCGGCATGCCGGGCAACGAAGCTGAACGAAACATGCGCCTATTCGCTGAAAAAGTAGCTCCGCGTCTAAAAGAATTGCCTACATCACCGGTTTTCGCTGGGTGCACCGCTTAATATCTGTCACTCGAAGCCATCGGAAAGACTAAGGATCACATCGACTTCGTGACTTTTTCTACAAGTGGAAGCAGCGTATTGAGCGAGGGAGTAATCTGCAATTTCGGGAATTTATCCCAACCCCACAATACACCGATTTTACCTACCATCAGAGGTTGAGGCTACCTCCCATGAAACCACATGTTACATCAATCGACAGATAGTTCTTTTTTTGGTGGGATGAAAAAACACGTCTTATCAGCCACCATGCCTAATTTTAAAATCTCATCACCCAGCCCATAAATACCGCATTTTTCGAATTTCATAAGCTTCCTAGCAGTTTGGAATCATATATTGACGACCCGTATCGAAGATAATGATCTAAAGGCAGTTCACCTAAAGAGGCGGTCATCCTAATACAGACCATCAATACCAGAGACCAATGGACCACAATACTAACACGCATTAACTAAGTAGTCTGACTACTTCGTGGATACAGATCAGAATGAATAGGTGACTGCAATATGGAAGACAGGCCAGAGCAAATATTTTTCAATGATGAAGCATTGGACCGCGCTGTCGGTATGATTATGACATTATCAGCAGAACTATTTGTGACGCGTGACAGATTAACCGTTCTAGAACGCGTCCTCACCGCACGCGGTTTTCTCGAGTTCAACGAACTTGACGATTATCAACCGGATTCCGATGCTATCTCAGCTGATGCTGCTGATTGCAATGCGTTTACAGCCGCGCTCATGACAAACCTGAGCGGAAAGCAGTCA
Source organism: Pseudomonadota bacterium (assembly GCA_036337155.1). Lineage (GTDB taxonomy): Bacteria > Pseudomonadota > Alphaproteobacteria > UBA8366 > UBA8366 > UBA6544. The sequence continues at coordinate 17,929 of JAYZET010000031.1, forward strand.
GCTAAGGGCCTTACTTCACAACGGAATTCCAAATCATGAAACCACTCGGTCGTAGGTTCGACGCTTACCAAGCCTTCCTTCTTGGCTGTAAGACCTATTGGTCTAACACCCTCTATCCACAAGTAAAAAGCGAGTGTTACACAAAAAACGACGAAAAAAGTTTTGATGCTATCGAAAACTCCAGTCGAGACAACGTTACCTATCAATATTATTCTTATCTAGAACGTCATCTCCAAAGAATGAAATATTCTGGAAGATACGGCATTGTACCGATGCATGAACCCTTCCGGCCTGAACTCGAGCAAAAACTCGATGAAAACTTGCCGAAAAACTTGTTAACCCTCCAAAATAATTTTGAACCACCCTCCTATTTTACTGCAATCGATATACACCAACACCCAGGAGGCACCTGTGGCGATACTCTCGCTGGGTTTGTATATGAACGGGGTTCCCGCTCAATGTGGCCGGGAGGAAGCAAGGATCGAGGCTTACATTCTCGTTTCAACGCAATTGTAAAATCAATCTGTGAGCCCCAGCGAGTACTGGATCTGGGATGCGGTTTTGGCAAAAGCACTCAGCCGTTTGCGGAAGATTTTCCAGGTGGAAAAGTTTTGGGCGTCGACGTATCGGCGCCATGCCTAAAACTTGCGGCACTCACAGCCTATAAGAACCAATTGCAAAATATTCAGTATCACCAATGCAACGCCGAAAATACGCCTTTCTCATCGGCATCTTTTGATCTTGTCACTTCCACAATGCTGTTACATGAGATGCCACCAAAAGCGATACGGAAATTGATTAGAGAATCGTTTCGGCTACTTGATAATGGCGGTTATGCCATACACCTCGACTATTTAACCGATGATGATCCATTCAACCAATTTATCCATTTTGGACACGCCCAACGAAATAATGAACCTTTTATGAAGCCTTTGAGCGAAATGGGTTTGGGCAATGTGATGCAGGATGCCGGCTTTAAAGATGTTAAAGTCGAACCTTTTGAAGAAGCGCCAAACGCACTATCTCCAAACAATCGGGCGTGGCGTTTTCCCTGGATAATTGTCACGGGTCAGAGACCATGAAATATTCGGTTTCCATAGATGCCTCCAGCGAGCGCGAGTGGTAAATCACACCCATATCGCCGGCACCATGAAAAATCGGTTCGTATTAGAGCTTTTATTAATAATCACGACTTAAAGTAATCAGTTAACTCCATGGAAATGGACTGTTCGAAACGGGATGTAAATCGCCGGATTCGTACCGGTTAAAACGGAATGGTTTTAGCAAATCCTGCTCATCCCCCATGATCTCGTCAGCGATTAAGCGACCAACGCCAATCATCTTGTAACCGTGATTACTATCTGCGATTACGCTCACATTCCCATGAAAATGATCGATTACCGGAAAACTGTCAGGCGTAAAACAGCCAATACCACCAGAAGGTTTTCTATTGTATTCAGGCATCATTCCCTCGAACCGCTCATGGCAGTGCGACAAAGCGGAAACCCACATGTGTGCGAATTCGGTACCCGAAATGAATTCAGGACTGGACGGCCCATAGGGATCGATGGACACATCATCAACAGGTGTTTCCACGACATACGGCGCGGCGCCTCCCTGGATACCACCGAAGTGCCAGTCCGGTTTATAGTAAATTCCCCACATATCATCCGTAATGACCGACCCGTCGACATCCGAGATTAATGGCGCATCGGTATCAACGTGTATAACCGGCGGTATCTCACCGTTATTCGTCTGCAGTATCTTAGGGTCGACAGCCAGTACACCTTCCTCAAGCTGCCAGAAGCGCCACATATCAATATTGTGATGGACATTACCGTCTAAATCCATCACGCTGATCACCTTTGGGAGGTCAAGCATACCCCAAAAGTCTCGGACCCAGGGTCCGGCGCCAATTACCACGTGTTGGCAAGTAATAGTACCCTGATCCGTCTCAACCGCTTGGACCGAATTTGAGCCGGCTTCGGTCTTGAAGCCCAAGACTTTCACCCCGGTTAAAATCCGTACACCAAAGTCTTCTACCTTTTTCGCCAGACCATACATAGATTTCCTGTTGTTTGCGTATCCGCCACGTTTTTCATGCAAAACGGACGTAATATTTTTCGCACGCCAGTCGTTAAACAGGCCGCGCATATAACTGGTACTAGCGTTTGCCCCTTCGATTAAAACGCTTTCATATCCGATCGCTTGTTGTTCGCAAAATATTTGGGCAACGTCGTCTCGCATCGCCTCACAGGATATTTGCATATAACCAACAGAATGGTAGCTAAAGGCTTCTGGATCACTTTCCCAGACCCCAACCGAGTGGGCCATGAGGTTCCGCATCGCCGGCTGAAAGTAGTTGTTGCGTACGATGCCACATGCAATTCCTGTGGCGCCAGCAGCAACGCCGCCTTTGTCTAGTACGACGATGCGATCTGCCGGATCTTCCCCAGACTTACTCAGATGTTCCGAAAGTCGCCATGCCGACGACAGGCCATGGATGCCAGCCCCAATGACCACGTAATCAACATGCTGTGGAAACTCCATGCTCTTCCCCAGTCGAATAAATAAGTAATATTGACTATTTCTCTACTGTTACCTTGCCTAAAGTAGTGCCATCACGGCAAATTTTGTAGAGCGCAAACCTACATTCGGGACGTAAAATGAAATAATCTAAGATGAAGTGCCGCATGAATTATATAACTTGATATATCGATGCATTCATATCGAGCCACGCAAGTGGGTCCAAAACTTCCTCCTACTGCGGGAAGAAATCCGTAACCTAATGAATAGTATTCATTTGAAAAAAAATTAACTGAATGCAACTAAAAGTCTTTAGTTCAACCGTGCGGGGCTCCGAGCGTCGCATAAATCAGGATGCCTTAGGCCAACACAATCGGGTAGTAAGTTCGGTCGCGGAACATCACAACATTTGCGAAGTTGACCTTAACAAGACGGGACAGCTCTTTTGCGTTGCCGACGGAATTGGCGGGCACAAAGGTGGAGAACATGCTAGCCACATGGCCGTAGAACATATAACGGGGGGTGCAAAAAATATCGCAAACATTGATGACTTAGCCGGTTTAATTCAATGTGCGCATCGATTGATAATATCTAAAGCGCCTACATTTAATAGCGTGGGGATGGGAACGACCATTGCTGTAACGATGGTAAAATCGGACGTCATTCTCTGGGCCAACGTTGGAGACACCCGTATCTACACAAAAAGTCATCATGGTTTTTCGCAGTTAAGTACCGACGACACGCCCATTGGACTAAAATCATCAAATATCATTACGCAGTGTCTCGGCGGCAATGATCTAAGGCCAATTAGCCCGCACATCGGACAGATTGCCACCGCCACCACTACCAAAATCGCAATCTTTTCCGATGGCATAACCAATTTTTTGGGCGATAGCTATTTGTACGACGCCCTCTCATCCAATAATACGAACCCAGCAAAAAGCTTATGCAAGGCTGCCGTTAATTCTGGAAGCTACGACGACTGCACAGCGCTAATAGTATACATAAATCATTAAGTTCATTCTGGCGGTAACAGGTGAATTAGGTAGCCATTTTTAATGGACGTTAGGTTGTCTGTTAATTGGCTAACAAATAAACCATTTAATTGACTTATTCCTGTTATGTAATTGTCGACTCCATACATTAAGCCATTGGTTGCAACAGGCAAAATCGCTGATTGTCTCTGTCAAGTTGTGGCTCAAATTGAGGGCTTAATTATTACTTTTTTATACATCTTTCAGTTTTATTCCCGATCATCAGATGACAACTTGGTCTAAATTTTTTTTGCCCGTTTCGTTCTATTCGCCGCGGCATATGATTTGGCTTTTCCCGACACATAATGACCGCGATAATTTGGCAAATCCGATAAGGGTACTCACTCGCTCATTATTTAGAGTTTATCCGGCTAAGTGTCGTTAGGTTTGTTAGGGTCAAGGTGGGGTTAGCTTTCGAAAACACCAAATCACAGCCTCCTGGAGAGCCCATTCATTGGCACAACCCTGACCAGTTAAACCTTCCTTTTTTAGCCGCTTTAGGCTGATCCTATTTCAAAAAATGGCTAGAAAACTTTAACCAATTAACTGTTCGTTGCACCGGAGACAGATTAATTTTTAATATTGTTGTAGGCCTTCAAAAGGCACAGGAATTTACACGTCACACTCGGTCTTGTTTGAGAATGGCGTGAGTTTTCAGTTTGGCAATTTTTTCGCTATCGTAGCCCAATTCTTCGCGCAACACTTCGACGTTGTGTTCACCCAACATCGGCGCCGGACCACAGACACCACTTCCAGCATTTTGATATTTAAAAGCGGAATTAACCTGGTCGTGCGATCCAAGTATGGGATCTTCGACTTCCACCGTAAGTCCGCGATCTATTACCTGCGGTTGCCGAGCGGCCTGATCAATTGTATAGGCAATGCCACAGGGCACATGGTTCTCCGTCAGTGCCCGTTCCGCTTCAGCACATGAAAGCGAAGCAAGCCAAACCCGCATGATTGAAGCGGCTTCGTCGAGGTTTTCAGTTAGGCATTTTTGGTTTTTGAAACGGGGATCTTGAGCCAGTTTAGGCCTCCCCATCGCCACACAAGTTCGTTGCCAGGACGCATGATCGGGTCCTGCCAGCGCGGTGACGAAACCATCTCTGGCGGCATGTACTGGGTGATACCAAACGTCGATCTCCCCACTTGTCAGATAGGCCTGCAAACTGGAATCATTTGATCCGTAAAGGCTGTCAAAAAGTGCGATGTCGAGATGGTCACCTTCGCCGGTCATCGCCTTACGATATAGGGCAGCGCCAACCGCACCGAAAGCAGTGAGGCCGGTCGTGGTATCAGCGATGGCAATGCCCGGCCCGCGCGGCGATTCGGGCGGGTCTCGATGTAAAAACTGCATGCTGAGCCAACCGGTCATAGAATGGGCGAGATGGGCGTATCCTGGTCGGTTGGCATTGCGACCTGTTTGTCCGAATCCACTGATAGAGCATAGAATTATGTCTGGGTTTCTCTTTTTCAGCGTCTCGTAATCAAGCCCCAGACGCTCCATGGTGCCAGGTGTGAAGGCTTGAATAACAACATCGGCTTTGTCGCACAACCCACGCACGATTTCGAGACCTTCCGGTTGCTTGATATCCACACAAATACTGCGCTTGCCTGCATTGTGCTGCAAAAACATTGGGCTACGTTTGGCTCCAGTCCGGTTGAAATGACGTGAGATATCACCCAGGGGATAACGTTCGACCTTAATTACATCGGCGCCGTGGTCAGCGAGATATTTGCCGCAGGATGGGCCAGCAATCAGCGCGCCGAGTTCCACAACACGCACGCCCGTGAAAGGGCCGGGCTTCTGAAAATTTTTTCGCATTTGCTCACTCCGTAATATCAGCTTTCAATCCTTGTTTCGCCTTGAGGTTATGGCTGTGTACTGGTGCAAGCTGACCATTTAACCGGAGAAGTTGATTGAGCTGATTACCGAAGTTGAGTGCACCTTGTAAGGGCATGTCTTCTGCCAGGCGGTAAGTCGATTTGGTGCGCTTGACCGCCCATGGCATACGGTTGGTTAAAGTTCTTACAAATTCAGCAGTTGTTTCCGATAGTGCGCCAGGCTCGGCAAGCCGGTTAACCAAACCGAACGCGTAATATTGCTCCGCACTATATAAATCGCCCGTCATTGCTATTTCCAACCCTCGGCGACGGCCAATTTGGCGTGTGAGCAGAGCGATATTCATCGCGGCGGGGAAGCCATATATCATCTCCACATTGCCAAAGCGCGCATTTCGTTCTGCGACAACAAAATCGCACGCGAGAGACATCGCCTGCCCGCCGCCCAACGCCATGCCATGAATTGCGGCTATGGTAGGTTTCGGCAACTCAATAAGCATCGAGAGCATTTCCAAAAATATGTCCACTGCGGCATCTACGGACATATCCTGCAGTAATGCGGCGTCTTCGAACTGTGAGGTGTCACGACCTGAAGTAAAACAAGTGCCAGCACCTTTCACAATGATGGCCCGGATATCGTCATCTTCATTAGCTTCAGTAATCGCTAAAATGAGTTGTTCCAACAGGTCATCACTCATCGCATTTTTCTTCGCTGGCCGGTTTAGGGTCAGAGTGGCTGCATGCTCTCCGCGCTCGACAATCACAAGTGGTTCGATCTGATCAGACATTAGAGGCTCCTTTATTTCAGCTGCGCTATGGTTTTTCACATTTAATACACTATCGATTGTCAAAAACATTAAGTTCAATAGTTAATGGATTGCGGCATTGTGAAACAGAAAGCGTGCGGTGTGCCAAAGGGCTGCCCATTACTTCAGCCTTAAATATTTGAGCTCCATCATTGTCATTGGTCATTCATGTTTATAAATCGTCTAAACACTTAGCTCAGCCTCCCCTCACCCAACTCAATAAACTTCAGTCGAAATAGATAAACATTATTTTTCTCTGCTCGTGCATCATGCCAACTCCTTGACCGACTAATTAGAGGACCATATTACGCGACTGATACTGATAATGATCTATTCGCTCCAGCGCCTCGTTCACGAAGAGAGTCTGCAATGGGATACGTGAAATTTAGCGCCTCAAGTTGGTGCGTAATTCATCGCTCGCGTTTGCACATGCGTCCTCTTACTTTGTCCTTAAAAAAAGGCTCTCCAAATTATCGCTCATCTCCTCGATGGTCTCAGTGAACTCCGTCTACATTTTGTCCATTACTGCATCCAAGATTAGCAACGAAGCTTGCGATAATTGGTTAAGGTCTCGCCAATAAACTTCGTGATAGGCAATTAAGATCCTGAGACGATTGAATCGTATGGCTTTTCGCTTTTGGTAGAGGGAATACAGCCATCTTTACTTTACAAAACACCTCACTCAGGTTTAAAGGCCGCTAACTGAAAGAAGCCAGCATCACAATCTTTTAAATATCATCTCAAGCATCCGATGCTGTAACGAAGTGAGTACCTGTGACAAGTCAATAATTCGACGACCCGCAGCAATCTCTACCGAAGCTGACATGATGGAAAAAGAGGATATATTAATCATGGCAACCGATCGGAGATCGAGTGATGGAACCGTATTTTTCGCTTGGCCTCTACACACGTTCGATTTCATCACGTTCGGACGAGGCTGAAATTTGGTTCAATCGTGGTTTGAACTGGTGCTACGCATTTCATCATAAAGAAGCAATTCGGTGCTTTGAGAAGACAGTTGAACTAGAACCGGATTGCGCCATGGGGTATTGGGGCATCGCCTATGCTACCGGCCCCTATTACAATATTCCGTGGGACAAGATGTCGCCAACAGGCCGACCGGTAGCGATCGCAATGGCCTACGAGAATGCACAAAAGGCGGTCGAACTCGCAAACGGTAATGTGACCCCGGTTGAGAGAGCCTTGTGCGGCGCCATCGCCCAACGGTTTCAGGCAAGCATGGTCGAAGACCCAGAATTCTTATGCCAATGGGATGACGACTACGCCAACGCCATGCGGGAGGTCTATCGAGGCTTCCCAGAGGACTACGATGTCTGCGCCTTGACTGCTGAAGCTTTAATTGTGCGCACGCCTTGGCAGCTTTGGGATCTGGAGAACCGCGTACCTGCTGAGGGGACAGATACGTTAGAAGCGATCGAGATAGTCGAATCCGCGTTATCGCGCATAGAACAAAGCAAAGATATACAGCACCCTGGATTGCTGCACTTTTATATTCACATCATGGAAATGTCGCCTGAACCGGAACGCGCGATCGACGCATCCGATAAACTGCGTTCGCTAGTTCCTGGCTCGGGGCACCTAATCCATATGCCATCACACATCTACGTTCTATGCGGCGCGTATGAAAAGACGATTGCTTCCAACATCGAGGCGGCCGCTGCCGACGAAAAGTACCTCCAATACGATAACGAGCTGGGAATTTACTACGTCTATCTTCTTCACAACATCCACTTCCAGATCTACGGCTCGTTCTTCTCCGGACAGTATGAACCGGCAATACGTGCCGCGAGGCAGATGCAGGAAACGGTTCGACCAGAATATCTTCTCTCCGACCATGCCTTTCTCGTGAATTACCTAGAAGCCTTTTACGGCATGAAGGCCCACGTCCTAATTCGATTTGGCAAGTGGCAGGAAATCTTGGATGAGCCTTTACCGGAAGATCCAGAACTATTCTGCGTAACCTATGCGATATGGCAATATGCTAAGGGGATCGCCCACGCGGTCCTCGGGAACATCGATGAGGCATCGGCACAGCAGTACCTGCTCACCAAAGCGGTTGCCGCCTTACCAGAAGGCCGAATCGTATTTCAGAACGACAGCCGCGACATTCTTGCGGTGGCCGGGCCGATGCTCACAGGAGAATTAGAATATAGACGTCGGAACTACGATTCCGCATTTGCGAATTTACGAAAGGCGGTCGACCTTTACGACAAACTCAACTATTCAGAACCCTGGTCCTGGATGATGCCACCTCGCCATGCCTTAGGTGCGCTGCTGCTCGAACAAGGCCTTATTGAAGAGGCTTCCACTGTCTACCGTGCTGATTTGGGTTTGGATGATACGCTTGTCCGGCCGTCACAACATCCGAATAACATCTGGAGTTTAGTCGGCTATGCGGAATGTTGCGAAAGGTCCGGTGACGAAAAAGCCCTGAAAGCAATCCAACCGGTACTGGAAAAAGCCCGGAAGATTGCCGACGATACTATAACTGTATCGTGCTTTTGTCGCATCGAGCATAAATGCTGCGCATAGGATGTTAATAAAATTTATAAAGGGCGGCCTAACGCGATGTTTTGCCCAAAAATACACACGGAAGTCCATTAACATCGCCATCGATGTCATGAATCACGATAAACCAAACTTTTGGCACTTAAGGTAAACGTGGCAACTAGCTCTCGTAAGAAATTCTATAGATATAGCCGGGCCCAAGGTAAAACACTCGCTTGCACGGGTTTTGACAATGCAGCGAGATAGTGTGCCCTCGGAAAAACCTTAAGCGTCGTTACTTTAATGATTGCTTACATCGCCTTACTACCCTGCGCCGTCGCCGCCATCGCAGTGCTAATCCTTCGGCAAAGCGTGCTGACGGCCGCGATGTTAGCGTTTGCTACCGCCGCAACAATTTGGGGTCTCGGCGTTTTTTCATCGGTCGAAATTCAGCAATTAAGCCGAGCAGTAATGGATGCTATTATTCTCGAATTGCTGGTTGGGTTCGTCATCCTCGCGGGTATCTTGTTTGTTGAAGGATCCAATCGCAGCGGTGGTCAGCATGCCCTTGTCCGAACCATTGAAACTTTAAATCTCACACCTTCAAGGAAAGTGATCCTCATTACGGTTGGAATTGGTGTGATGATGGAATCTCTAACTGGTTATGGTGTTTCGATGTTCGTCACAGTTCCGCTTCTCCTTCAGACGGTGACGCGCAAACGGGCCATCTACCTTGCTTTAATTGGTATGAGCCTGATGTCTTGGGGCGCATTATCTATCACCGCTTTACTTGGCGCCGAGATGGCCGGCCTCGCACCCGAAGTCTTAGCGACTGAAATGCTTTTCACTAGTGGCCCCATCGCAGCGGTACTGCCATTATCCTGCCTAGCGTTTATGCCAAACGTAACGTTTAAGGATGCCGTTTACGCGCTGTCTGCTGGTCTCGTTTTAGTATCGGGAATTGCGACGTCTTCTTATTGGATAGGTGTTGAAATAGCTGGCGTCGGGGGAGGTCTTTGCGTGATTGCATTTTCAATCCTGCTTTCTGACCGTACACAATCCTTCAAAAAAACAATAGCTTCACCAGAGATTCGACCCTATTGGTTGTTAATTATCGCGGTGGTCCTTCAGAAAACTTTAGTTCCAAATCTATCGGAGGCCGGGATAATGCCTGTGATCGAGACCGACCGGGTCTCTTTCCACGTATTTAACTCACCCGGCATTGCCCTCTTCCTAGTTGCCATTTATTGCTTGCTGACCTTTCCGGCACGGAAACGCTTTGGCGATGGGTATCTTATATTTCAACACGTCGCGAGGCGATCATGGCCAGCACTAGCGAGCATTTTTGCGTTTTTGGTGACGGCAAGATTGCTGATTGAGATCGGAAGCATAGAATTGCTAGCCACAAAAATGGCGAGCTTCGGACTTTATTCAGCCGCCTCACTTACCGCTGTCTTAGGTGCAATCGGCTCCTATGTCACTGGGAGCGGCACCGCGTCAACCGCCTTGTTCATGACGAGTGCGACCGCAACCGGTGAGAGCTTAAACGCCGCACCATTGTTCGCAAGCCTCCAACTCAGTGCGAGTGCCCACGCTGGTGTCGCTTCCCTACCTATCATCGCTATTCTTCTTACAGCGCTACCCACGTTGGAGGCTAACGATAAATATACGGCCATTACTATCGGACTCGCGCTTGGGACGATTTGGCTGCTACTCGTCATCGCAAGCGGTGTGGTACAAATTATGATCACCCGATAGGCAAATAAATTCAGCCCAAAACCTTAGCACCTAATCGCCGTATGGTCGAAGACCTGCACCCTACACTCAATAATGAGACAATTTCATCCAAATTGACGGGGAACCAACGCGGCCTAATCAAGAGGATCGACACCGCTCGTTGCGGGAACCGGAAAGATGCTGCAAGCTTGGATAGAGTATATTTAATAAATCATTTTAATAAAAATTAAGGCCGCACGCCTAGACGGGTTTTCGGGCCCAGGGTCGACGCAAGTTTCGCCTGCATCGCTTCTATATAACGAGCGAGATATGGCCGAGTTTCCCGCGGATCAATGATATCCTCGACACCGAAAGCCTCAGCCGTGCGAAAGGGTGATGCATATGCTCGCAATTCCTCTTCCAACTCGGCCTCCTTCGCCCTTGGATCTTCAGCCGCTTCGATTTCTCGACGATAGGCGACTGCTACGCCGCCTTCGACCGGAAGCGAGCCCCACTCGGCAGAAGGCCAGGCAAGCTTGATGTTGACCCCACGTTGCTGGCAAGTAGCCATGCCCGCCATACCGTAGCATTTGCGTGCGACTAAAGTGATAACTGGCACCGTTGCTTGGCTCGCTACGTAAACCGCCCGCATACCAGCGCGCAACACACCACGGGTTTCTGCCTGCAACCCAACCATGAAGCCGGGTACATCCACCAAAAAGACGAGAGGTATATGAAAAGTGTCGCAGAGTTCAACGAAATGGCACTGCTTGAGAGACTCTGCTACATCCATCGCGCCGCCGTAGACCATTGGATTGTTTGCAACGACGCCAACCGTATAGCCGTCAAGTCGTGCAAGGCAGGTAATCAGCCCTTTGCCGAATCCCGGCTGTATTTCAAAGGCAGATCCTTCGTCAAAGATCAAGTCAATCACCTTCCGCATGTCATAAGGCTGCCTACGTTCTTCAGGAATAATATCACGCAATGCATCTTCGCAACGGTCAATCCGATCACTCGAGGCGGCTCGAGGCGGTAATTCCCATACATTCTGCGGCATGAAAGAGAGGAAGCGGCGAACCAATTCGAGACATTCCACTTCATTTTCCGCGACATTATCGATCGTCCCGCCCTGCTCGACCGCAATGGCGGGTCCTCCAAGTTCCTCTTTTGTAACATCTTGACCAAGAGAACGCTTCACTACGGCGGGGCCGGCTGCAAATACCTGGCTCGTATCCTTCACCATGACCGAAAAATGAGACAGGATCGCGCGGCCAGCGGGACCACCCGCCGCGGACCCAAGTACCGCACCTACAACCGGCACTTCACCCATCAAGTCTACTGAACGGTCAAAACTGTCAACACCCGGGAAAACAGCGTGCCCCCGCCGTTTAGATGAAGTAACCGATCCCCCTGAACCATCAATCAGATTAACGAGTGGGATTCGGTATTCGTGCGCCAGGTCTTCACTAAACCCCCCCTGCCCACCCTTGCGCCTGTCAAGCGAAGCTGTCGTGCCGCCCCGCACAGTGAAGTCTTCACCTCCGACGGCGATTGACCGACCGTCAATCTTAGCCAAACCGGCGACATAGGGTGCTGGCGTCAGGCCGACAAGTTCGCCTCTCTCTGAGTATTCACCGGCACCAGTGGTCTTGCCTATTTCATGAAACGATCCCGGGTCTACCAGCCGATCTATCCGCTCTCTAATTGTGAGGCGGCCAGCCTTGTGCTGACGACCAACATTAATCTCACCACCTTGCGCCTCGGCAAGCGCTCGGCGACGCTCCAGCTCTTCGAAATTCTTTTCCCAGGCCACCGGCAATGCGCCTCCGGCTCACGCCTCAAGCACGACGACAATTTGTCCTTCAGAAACCGGCTCCTCTTCTTCGACCATAACTTCGACTACCTTGCCATCGTCGCTGGCCAGCACGGGTATTTCCATCTTCATGGATTCAAGAATGATCAGCGTGTCGCCTTCTGACACACTTACGCCTTCTTTAACCTCAATTTTCCAGACGGTTCCAGTTACGTCGGATTCGATTTCGATACGGGCCATTATTGTCCTCTAATGATGTTAATTCGCAATTGGGTTGACATGTACTTAGAAGCTCGTCGGCCAATTGGAAAGCAGGTGTTTGCCAAGATTGCCGGTAAGTCGGTTACGATGCACTTTGAGCATTCGGAGGAGCCACTTTCGAGTGTCCTCCGGTTTTATAATATGCTGCACGCCATAGGATGCCGCGATGTCGTAGACGCTGCTTTCTAGTTGAAATTCAGCGAACTTGGTTTCGAAAAACTCAGGATCAGCCTCCTCGAGCCGTTCTCCAGGCTTACCATGTACCACATTCACTGCAAAAGCCGGGTCCATAAAGCTGACCTCAGCAGTAGGCCATGCGGCGACCTCGGCCGCGTTCTTTCCTCCGCCCATGTTTATATAAGCCTGACCATAATTCTTGCGGATCATTACCGTCAGCTTTGGGACAGTCATTAGCTGCAGAGCGTTCATGAAATTCATAATCTTTCCGGGCGCGCGTTGACGCTCAGCGTCGATGCCAATTACAAAGCCTGGATTGTCTACAAGGAAGATGACAGGAATGTTGAAGCTGTCGCACAAAACAAGAAAGCTGCAGCTCTTGTCACAGCCATCTGCATCAAGCGCTCCGGCCTTAAACATCGGGTTATTTGCAACGAACCCAACGGTTTGGCCACCGAGACGAGCGAGCGCTGTCGTCGCGGTTCGGCCGAACCTCGCCTTCAACTCGAACACGCTTTCCTTATCCGCAATGCGTTCTATGATTTTCCGAATGTCGTACACTTGGGTGCGTTTCTCCGGCAAGACGTCAAGCACGGAGCGTGCAGTCTCGTCCGAGCCCGCGGGTACAGGTTTCTCCGGTGGCATCTGGTTCTGGTTCTCCGGCAAATAAGAGAGGAAGGTCTTGATTGCATCAAGCGCTTCTTCGTCGGTATCAACCGCAAGATCGACCAATCCCGTCGTCTCCGTATGCATGCGCCAACCGCCAAGATCTTGGCCATCAACTTTTTCTCCAATCGCCATCGAAACAAGACGCTCAGATGAGACCGCCATTACCGCGCCCTTACGCATGACATTGAAGTCAGAAAGACAGCCATACCAAGTGGCCGAGCCGTAGGCCATTCCCAGGACGGCCGAAGCCCAGGGCTGCTCGCGGAGCCTTCGATATTGCGTTCCATCACCGGCAAGGATTGTCCCCATGTTGTAGGCGCCCATGTTGTCAGGAATACGAGCCCCCGACGATTCGCCAAGAAACACCATAGGAATGCCGCGCTCTGTGGCGGTGCGCCGCATCTGACCGATTCGCCGCATGTTGACTACGCTAGAGGACGCCCCCTTTACCGTAAAGTCGTTGGAAATTATCACCGCTTCGCGACCGTTAATGGCGCCATAACCAGTGATCTTGCCGTCACCCGGCGTTGATTCCCGATCCCCTTCGATATGTGAGACCGCGAACAGGCCTGACTCAACCCAGCTTCCCTTATCAACGAGATAGTCGATCCGCTCCCGCGCGTTGAGCAACCCAGTATTACGTCTTTTTTCAAGTCTTTCCGGGCCACCCATCGCAAGAGCTTTCGCCCGTCGGCGCTCATATTCGTCGTAGAGTTCGTCAAATGCCATCAGACCTTCTCCTTACCGGCCCCGCAATACACAACGCCGTCTGCTTCGAGCGCCGCTATCTCCTCACTGTCCAGCCCCGCAAATGCTTCGAGCACCAATTTCGTGTCCACTCCGACTTGGCCGCCCGCCTTGTGGATCTCACCCGGCGACGCCGTCAACCGCGGCACCACGTTCGCCAATTTCACCGTCCCCAAATCATCATCCGGCACCTCAACAATCATGCCTCGCGCCGCATAATGTGGATCGGTGAACACGTCCTCCATTGTATAAATTCGCGCCGCTGGCACTGCAGCCTCTTCCAAGGTCTTTTCTAAGATTTCAAGCGAGTGTTTGCCAGTCCATGCACTAACGATTTCGTCAATCTCGTCCTCATGTGCATTTAGCGCCATCTGATCCGGCAATCGCGGATCAGACAACAGTTCCTCACGCCCCATTGCCTTGGTTAGACGCCGCCAAGTCGGCATATTACCGGCGGCTATGTGAATGTAGCACCCATCCTTCGTTGGATAGTGATTGTTTGGCGTGCTGTTCGGCAGCCGTCCACCTTGCCGCATCGGCACATACCCAGTTTTATCATAGGCCGGTACGTAGGGTTCCATATAACTGAAAGCGCATTCGTAGAGCGCGGCATCTATACATTGCCCCTCTCCGGTCGCACGCTTGTGAAGGATTGCTAAGGCTACACCGTAGGCAGAATAAGTGCCGGTGATCTCATCCGTGAGTGAAACCGCGACGCGCGCGGCAGGGCGGTCGGGGTCGCCTGTAAGGTGCCGCATTCCACTAACCGCCTCACAAACCACGCCATAACCGGCCTTGTGGCTGTAGGGCCCAGTTTGCCCGAAACCGCTGATACGCACCATAATAAGGCCCGGATTGATAACCTTGAGATCGTCATAGCCCAATCCCCAGCGCTCCATCGTTCCAGGTTTGAAATTCTCGATCAGCACGTCGAACTTCTCTAAGAGACGCTTAATCAAATCTCGCCCACGTTCATCCCTAAGGTTGATAGACGCCATTTTCTTATTACGGAAAATGCTGGACGCATAAAGCGACTTTCCCTCGAACCGTTTCCCAAAGCTGCGCACGGGATCGCCCTCGGGGACTTCAATTTTAACGACATCGGCTCCGAAATCTGCCAGTAATCGCGCACAGAACGGTCCTGCCACGGTCGAACCCAATTCGAGAACGCGTACGCCATCCAAAGGGCCTTGGGCCATAATTTCAATATTTCCTGTCGTTGCGATTTGTCTTAGACGGAACCAACACGCTCTCAATTATTTCGTTTTCATAAAACGTCAAAATGCGATTGGGTGCCATTTTACCGAGTAATGAATGGTTAATTTGGGGTAATTAAATAAGGATTAAGTCAGAATTGGAAATGTGAGATGATGTTCGTATGCAAATGAATAAATCACACAAGGCATCCGATTTGGTCCTTAGCGGAGCAAGTGTCATCAACGAAGCAACACCCAAAGACAAACAATAATCCTCTGTAATCATAGAGCTGACGAACGAGACACGCCGATAGTGCCAATTCGATATAGATTAGCTGCAAGTATCGCTATTATGCATCACCTTATATTCTTAAATTTCTTTAGAATCATGGCATTATTTTTTTATTTCCTGTCATTAATTTGAAAGCTTTTTAATCAAATGGATCTCAACATCAAGTAAAAATTATAATAAAATAACTATTAATTAAATAAAAATTTCATTATAAGAATAACTTTATATTTATATTATTTAATTTTCATAAATAAATAATAACTTTTTTAGGCGG
>JAYZET010000032.1:0-17972 GCA_036337155.1 Pseudomonadota bacterium
ATTAATAAATATTATTTAAAATATATTTTATTATTATGTTAATATTCAAACATATTTTCATGAAAGTATTATGTTTGTGATTTTAATTATCAGTGCCGGCGTTTTAAACTGCAAAAATGAAATATTCATTTTTGTGCGTTATATGCCTTTCGTCTGTGCTATTTATCGTTTCATCTCAGGCGGGCGAGTGGATTCAGACTGCAGATGGCGGCTGTTTGCTGTGGCATCCGCATCCTGAAGAAGCTCAGAAGGTTCGCTGGGAAGGGGTGTGCAAGGATGGGAAGGCGCATGGAGACGGTGTTGCGGAATGGTACTCATATCAACGCCCACCTGATCGGTGCGAATGCACATTCACTGCGGGCAAAGCTGAGGGTATGGGCACTTATCGCTGGGCTGATGGGGTTCTATATGTCGGGGAATTTAAGGCTGGTCTGATAGAGGGCAAGGGTTTCATCCGTTATCCCGATAACGAGATGTATGAAGGAGACTTCAAGAACGGCCATCCGCACGGATGGGGTGTTCAGATGTTGCCCGACAATACAAAAAGAATGGGACGTTTCCGCGATGGTGCGTTTGTCTCACCGAAGTAAATCACGTCGGCCGGTTAAGGACGTTATAGGCCCATAAGGCGACGATTAGGAAGAGACCTTCGCAAGCCATGATCGCTAGGGCTAGAGGCAGGCCGTAACTCTCAGCCATCCAACCGATATTGAGGAAACCGAGAGGACCAGAACCGATACAAAGAGCTAGTACGCCAAGGACCCGGCTACGGTATTCAGCATCTGCATGCAAATAGGTGAGTGTACTTTGCATCGCCGCGAACCCGGCTCCGGCGATGCCGATTGCGGTCAAGGTCAAGGCCGCCGCGAAGAATGAATGGAGCGGTCCTCCAGAAACGTAAGCGAGGGCACTCAGGTAAAGAATGAGCAGCATGTAAAGAGCTGATCCGGAAATAAATATTCGAGCAAAATTTGCTGGCCGCGCGATCATTGCCACGATCATTGCGCCAATGAACGCGCCGAAACCCTCAAGGCTCGATAGAAACCCGACGAGAAAAGGTTGTAGACCCAGTTGCTCGCGACCCAAGATGGGGATCATTGCGGTGAATGGAAAACCAAACATGTTAAACACGATTGTAACTGATAAGACGCGCCGCAATTCCCAATTGCCGAGGACGAAACGGACGCCGGCAGCGAGGTCCCTAATCAGCGAAGGTGTCACTGTACGGCGCACGACGTCGGGCAATTGTGTGACGAGGATGAGCAGGAAGGCAATCGCGTATACGCCCGCGCTCAGTATGTATACCCCCGTGATGCCAACGAGTTGTAGCATCGCGCCACCCATAAGGGGACCAAGCATGCGTGTCGCACTGTTGGTGGCGGAATCGAGGCTCATAGCAGCCGCAAGATGACCGCCCGAAACATCGCCGATTAGCCGCCGTCGGATCGGCATGTCTGTTGCCCAAAATAACCCGCTCAAAACTGAGGCGACGGCGATGTGGATGAAGGTGAGTTCGCCGTTATAGGAGATAACAGATAACGTGGCGGCCACTGCAAAGATCATTGTAATAGTGGCCGTAAGTAAAACTTTGCGATTGACACGGTCTGCGATGCCGCCGATGACTGGACCACAGAATGTTAGTGGCAAGCCCCAAAGAACGGGGACGAGGGAAACGAGGAAAGGCGAGCCGGTTATCTCAAATGTATAAATTCCTAGGGCTAGCAGTTGGAACCACCGGATGAAACCGGTTAGTCCTCCCATGATCCAAACGCATAGGTAGTTTGGGCTACGGAGTAGGATCTTGACCCCGGTATCATCCTCTGGTGTGACGATATCTTCGCTCATAGCCGTAAACATTCCTTAAGGCTAAATGGTCGATGGGTCCGCTCGGGCCATATACCGTTGAACAAGCAGTAATATGATGAGGGTGCGCGGAGTAGGCGCAATATGATAGCAAAAGATGATATGAAAGCGAAGGTCAAGTCTCTGATCATAGTGGTTGCGGTCGGAGCGGCGCTGCTGCTTGCCTATGAAATATTCTACTGGTGGACCCATGTCTACGAGAGCGATGTGCGCGTGCAGACCGATTTCACTGACATTTCTTCCCGCGTCAATGGCAAGATTGCAGAAATTCACGTCAAGGAAGGAGAGAAGGTAGCGAAAGGACAGGTCCTAGTCACCCTCGAGCATCAGTCAATCAAGTTGAATATCGAATCGCTTCGGACGGATTTGAAATTGGAGCGTGGCAACCGCGAGAGCTTGGCCACGGAGCGCGATGCATTTAAGGAAGAGTTGTCCACGAAGCTCGCAACTCAACGCGAAAAAATAGCGGCCTTGAAGGTAGTTTTGAACTCAGCCGCTGACCGTTTAAAAATCGCCGGAAAAGATTTAAAACGGGTTCGAGTGCTTGTTTCTAAACGCCTCAAGCCGGAATCGGAACTCAATTCGGAGCATGATAAGGCTCTTGTTTTGGAGGGACAGGTGGCTTCTTTGCGTAGCCAAATTAAGGTCGCGCGTCGAGAATTTGATCAATTAAATTCAACTGAACGCAAAATAGATATTATAAATGATAAAATAAAAATATCTGTAATTAAAGAAAAAAGAATTAATGATAAAATAAAAAAACAGGAATTATTCATTAACCATAGAAAAATAAAAAGCCCAATTGATGGAATGGTGGGAGAAATACATAATTATAAAGGTGAATACGTAGAGGATGGCATTAATATTTTAATGTTGCATGACCCGAATTTGTATTGGGTCGAGGCCTATGTTGACGAGAGCCAGATACGTCACGTCCGTATCGGTCAGGAAGTGCTGATTGATCTTGATGCCTACCCATTTCGCGACTTCTACGGCCAAGTGCAGCATATTGGCAGCACCACTACGCGGGGGCCAGAAGCGTTGGCAGTGCGTAACGGCGGCGGACGCACGCTGGGTGGAAAGGTGGAGCGCATTCCCGTCCGCATTTCCATCGAAAATCCACCGCCTAATATAACTCCGGGTATGCGGGGTGATGTGAATATTCGTATCTACGAGAACATCAAGTTGTGGTGGAAGTGGGATTGATGCGTTTAAAGGGAAAGACGATTGTCATCACTGGTGCGGCATCGGGTATTGGTTTGGCTAGTGCCGAGCGTGCGCTTGCAGAAGGCGCTCGGGTGATCGGCGTCGACATTAACGGCGATGCTATGCCGGTGGGGATTGAGCCTGTGGTCGGCGATGTTACCTCAGAAGAGACGATAGCACGGGCGGTCGCAGCAGCAGGCGAAATTCATGGTCTTGGTACCATCGCCGGGATAAGTCGCTCGGGCGTGGCCATCGATTCCATTGATCCGGATCAGTGGGACCAGGTCTTCACTGTCAACGTGAAGGCGTGCTGGCGTTGGCTGGTCGGGGTATTGCCGTCGATGCGGGCGGCGGGTGGCGGCTCTGTTGTGATGATCTCCTCGCAGCTAGCCTTTGGCGGCGGACGGTTGAACGCTGCGTATATCGCCTCGAAGGGAGCAGTAATTAGTCTTGTGAAGACCGCTGCCTTTGAGCTTGCGCCGGATAAAATTCGGGTCAATGCTGTGGCTCCCGGCGCGATCGAAACCCCAATGCTGAATGGCAGCATGGCCCGTGCTGAAGACCCCGAGGCGGCCCGTTACTATTCGCGCAATCGCCATGCCATGGCGCGCTTCGGGCAAGCGAGAGAGATCGCTAATGGCATTGTCTACTTGCTTTCCGATGAGGCTAGTTTCAATACTGGCTCCGTCATTACCATCGACGGTGGCTGGACGGCGGCCTAGAGGATACCCCGTGTCGCCAGGTTTCGTATCAGTTCCGAAGTCCCGAACTCCCATCGTGCGATGGCGTCGGTGCGGCCGACGGTGTTGGCGAGTGTGCCGAGCTTCGGCGAGCGCATCACAACGGTATCTCCGTCGTGATGGGTGAAGCCGCCGCCCGGCTTATCGCGGTCTTGGTTCGGCGTAAACATGGTGCCTGTGAATAGGATTACCCCGTCAGGGTACTGATGGTTTGCGCTGAGCGTCTGACCCATAAGGTCTTCGACGTCACGGCTAATTTCGGTCATCGAACTTCCGTCTTCCAGCCGGAAGTTGTCGTTTCCCTCCACAGTTAGAGAAACGTATGATTCCCGGATATCTTCCACCGTAAATGTGTCGTCGAGCAGTCGGATAAAAGGCCCAACAGCACAAGATCCGTTATTGTCCTTGGCACGACCGAGCAGAAGCGCCGAACGGCCTTCGACGTCGCGCAAATTCACATCGTTACCGAGTGCAGAGCCAACGATTCGACCTGCGGCATTCCCTATCAGCACGACTTCTGGTTCGGGATTGTTCCAGGTCGACATTGGATGGATGCCGATTTGCGCACCAAAGCCGACAGAGGACATCGGCTGGGCCTTCGAGAAAACTTCGGCGTATGGGCCTATACCGACCTCGAGGTATTGTGACCACATGTCGCGCTCTAGGAGCGCCGATTTCACTTTCTCCGCTTCGGGTGACCCAGGCACTACGTCGGAGAGATCGATGCCTATGCTCTCCAGTAATTCTACACGGACCTCCTCAGCCAGTGTTGGGTCACCGGCGGTCCGCTCGTCGATCACCCGCTCCAACAGGCTTCTAACAAAGGTGACGCCGCAGGCCTTGTGCGCATGAAGATCGGCCGGGGAGAGAAACCACGGCTTTGATGGGTCGCGTTGCGCGACGACGCTGTTGGCCGCGATGGAACGCCAGTCGCTAAGCTTCTGCCCGTCAACGACAGCCAATGCCGCGGGATCTTCCGCATTTGTAAGTATTGACATCGCCGGAACGACTGCAGAGATGTCGAATACGCCTTCTTCTCGTATAGCGACGACCGATGGGCCACTGACATCAGGCCGCCAGACCCGGCCCACTAGTGTTCCGGCGAAGGCGTCTTCAGGTAGAAAGTCGTCGATAATGGCGTCCCAATTCGTTGGCATCACGTTTGCTCCCGAGATTTTTCGTTTCTAATGCCTTTCCACGAAACTATGTTGGCCTGCAAGAAGGATAAGAGCTCTAGAGAGGAACGATGACAACGCGTATTGGCATGATGATGGGCGACCCGGCGGGGATCGGCGCGGAGTTGACCGCGCGTACGCTGTCGAGTGGGGCGATTGGGCCTCGGACAGGCGTGCTGATTGTTGGGGATCCAGCACATTGGTCGCGGGGACAATCCGTCGCTGGTACCGATGTGGCGGTCAAGGAACTCGCGGGGGCAAATGATGTTGAAGTGGAGTGCGGCAAAACTTTATTTCTGCCGCAGGCGCTGCCTGATGCAGAAGTCTATCCCTACGGTGAATCATGCGAGAGCGGTGGACGCTATATGCTCGACTGCTTTAAGGCCTTACTAACGCTCTATAAGGAGGGCAGGATCGATGCGATCTGCTTCGCGCCCCTTAATAAGTACACGCTCAAGATTGGTGGCATGTCGACGGCGGATGAGGGTGACTGGCTAGAGCAACAGCTCGAGTACACCGGGCACACAGCAGAGCTTAATGTGATCGAGGGGCTCTGGACATCTCGCGTCACCTCGCACGTGCCACTTCGTGATGTTGCGGACCTCATCACCGTTGACGGAATTGTCGATGCGGTTGAGCTGATCGACAGGGTGTTGCAACGCACAGGCATGTCGAACCCTAAGATAATGGTTGCCGGACTAAACCCGCATGCTGGCGATAACGGCGCCTTCGGGCATGAGGAACACGACGTAATCGGGCCTGCGGTCGAAACGGCAAAGGCCAAGGGCTACAACACCGAGGGGCCATTTTCCCCCGACACCATGTTTCTTTCCGCTAAAAAGGAAAGCTTCGACGCCATCGTCACTATGTATCATGACCAGGGGCAGATCGCCATGAAGCTGATGGATTTTGAACACGGGGTGACGGTACTCGGCGGGCTACCGGTCCCGATCTCGACGCCGGCGCAGGGCTCCGCCTTCGACATCGCGGGCAAGGGTGTCGCCAATCCAGGCGCCATGGTTGCCGCATTTAAGATTGCTGAACAGATGGGAACAACCAAATAGCGTCGTTTGCCGGGTGAAAGCCAGGGATCCAGTTCGTGCACGATAGTAACGTCCGATCTACGTTCCGGATACGGTTTTACCGCGCCGGAAGACATAGAGACTGAAAGGAGTCGTTAAATGGCAAAATTAACAGATGAGATGAAGAAGGTCCTCGCCGAGCATTCGCTCGGCTACGTCGCCAGCATCGCGAAAGACGGCACACCGAGCCTTTCACCGAAGGCCACTTTCCTGCCTTACGGCGACGATAAAATCATGTTCGGTGAGATGCGTTCGCCGACTACTGTAAAGAACATCGCCGCCAATCCGACGGTCGAGGTTAATTTCGTCGACATACTCGCCCGCAAGGGGTTTCGTTGCAAAGGGCTGGCTGTTTTCCATACCCGTGGTACCGAACAATTCGATGCATGCATTGCTGAATTTGCCAAGGTGCGTGATCAGGGACTGCTCGACATGTTCAACGGCGTTGTAGTAATCGAACTCGAATCAGCTTCGCCTCTGATCAGCCCCGCTTACGAGACCGGCGAGACGGAGGCATCCCTCCGCACGGCGTTTAAAGAGATTTACGCGAAGCTTTAGCTTTTTGACCTAAAATAGTCGAGGAGCCTCTGTCGCATCATCGACTCTTTCCACAAGCTAAGGATGGCAGGCTTCAGCGTGAACTAACTCGCATGAAACCCTAACAACAACTCATTCACTGTCTCCGCGCATTCATACGCAACCCAATGGCCGCCACCCGGCACGAGGTAGACCGGAATTTCTGGGCGTATATCCTTTAATACGGCCGCGCGCGCCTCAGGGCTTGGATGGGCGAGGGTGTCTTCGGCGCCCCAGATTAGCTGTATGTCTGCCGTTGCCTTTCGTACGTGGTCCGGGGTCAAGTCGCTCAGGCTCAGCTTTGCACTGTTGAAGCGGGTACGGCGTGAATTGGCGAGCTGCAGGGCGAGGGTCTTGGCGTCGATATTGGCCTCATCAGCGATCATCATCTCCAACAGGTTATGCCGTACGGTCTCGCGCACTTTGGCGACATCAAGGTTCCCCTCGGGCAAACGGCGCATGTCAAGCTTGCGGCCGACAGGGTCGCCAAAGCCCCCGGGGGCAATGAGGGTCAGCTTTTCAACGCGTTCGCCAAGTGCGGCCGCGATGCCGGCTGAAAGCGCGCCGCCAAATGAGAAACCCACTAAGTGGAAACGGTCGACGTCGCTGATGAGGGTAATAATTTTTGGTACTACTGCATCGACGTATTGCCGTGCAGTATAGGACTTGTCGATTGGAGCGGATTCGCCGTAGCCGGGCAAGTCGACGGCGCGCACCGTGAAATGTGCCGCTAATGCGTCGATGTTGCGCACCCAGTGCGTGTGCGAACCAGCACCGCCATGGCAGAGCATGATGACTGGGCCCGATCCCGCCTCCGCGAAATTGATCCCACAAACCTTCCGAATGCGCCAACCGCTCATATTAATGATAACCTCAGTTTGTTTGGCGGAAAATTAGGGCGTCGATAGAGCAAGGGCTAGGGGTTTAGCAATGAAGGTAAGAAGCCTCTATTCCAGTAGAGTTGGGAAATCAGTGGCCTGTTTGTTATCGTAATGGCTTCCTGTCTCTACGAGAATGGCTTAGAGGAGAAGTCAGCATGGACGACATTCTGATCAAGGGTGGGGAAGTGGTCGACGGGACGGGGAGGGCTGCGCGGCGGTCCGACGTTGCGATTCGCAATGGCCGTATTGTCGCGTTAGAGGAGAACCGCACGGACAGTGCTGAGCGTATAATCGACGCCGAAGGTAAGATCGTTGCGCCCGGTTTCATCGATATTCATACACATTCCGATTTTACTTTGCCCCTGAACCCGAAGGCAGAGGGCAAAATCCGTCAGGGCGTGACTACCGAGGTGGTAGGTAATTGCGGTTTCTCTGTTGCCCCGGCTCTACCGGCTAAGGTCGAGGAATTGCGGCGTTACCTCTCTGGAAGCGCGCCATGGCTGCCGTTCGAGGAGACGAACTTTGCTGATTACATGGATGCCTGGCCCGAGGTCGCCGTGAACACCGTGATGCAGGTCGGCCACAACACCTTGCGGCTGATGGCGACGGGCATGGAGGATAGGGCGCCTGAAGACGACGAACTTCGCCACATGCAGGAGATGTTGGAAGAAGGGCTGGAGGCGGGGGCGTTGGGTCTCTCATCCGGTCTCTTTACTGCACCCGGTTGTTACAGTGAGCCCGAGGAGCTTCGGGCGCTGGGGGCCATCTTAAAGAAACACGGAGGGCGTTACTCGTCCCATGTCCGCGACGAATCTCATGGCGTCCACGACGCGATATCTGAGGCCATCGACATCGGTGAGACCTGCGGCGTCCACGTTCAGCTCGCACATGTGAAGCTTTCCGGTACAGACAACTGGGGCGAGGCGCATTTATTGCTCGACCAGATCGAGGCGGCGCGGAGCCGCGGCGTTGATGTCCATTGTGATCAGTATCCCTACGACTGGGGCACAAACCCACTGCGTTTCTTACTTCCAACCTGGCTTCAGGAAGGGGGTGTTGAGGCGATGTTGAAGCGCCTTGAGGAGCCTTACGAGCGCTCTCGTATCCGCCAGAAAATCGCCGAGGTTGGGTTCAACAATTTTGGGCGGCTTGAGAGTTGGGACGACATTCGTATCGCCATTTCGCCGCACGGCGCGGCGGAGCCGGGGCAGACAATTACTGACATAGCACGCAAGCAAAACTGCGATGAATTCGATGCGTTATTCGACATAATAATAGCTGACAAAGGTGCAACGCGAATTCTGGTCCGCTGTATGTCAGAGGAGGATGTGCGGCGGATTGCTTCCGAGCCGACGGCTACCGTGGGCTCCGATGGACCCTGCGTCTCGCCCTACGGCGTAACGGGTCAGGGCAAACCGCATCCGCGTCTCTATGGCACCTTCCCCCGGCTGATCGGTCGTTACGCACGTGATCTCGGCCTCCTTTCCCTGCCGCAAGCAATTCACAAGATGACTGGTCTGGCGGCGGGTGCCCTCGGACTTGTTGATCGGGGATTGCTGCTGGAAGACTACGCCGCTGATATCGTCCTCTTTGACGCCGGCGAAATCATAGACAAAGCAACCTTCGATGAACCACACACCTATCCCGCCGGCATTGAAACGGTGATCGTTAACGGCGTGCCAGTGATTGAAGGCGAACGCCATACCGATGCCTTGCCGGGTCAATTACTGCGAAGACGGGGTGGCGAATTGCGATAGCAAAGGCGTTGGTTTCTGGTCAGCTGCAGGTCCAACGTGTATGAAAGCCACAGCCTGCTAAAATACGCAGTTAATGGGAGTTACTTCAGATGCCCGAATTAGTGCCGCCGCATGGAGGCGGCGAATTGAAACCGCTCTTGGTTTCCCATGAACAGCGCTCCGAGGAATTAAAACGGGCAGAAAGCCTGATGAAAGTACCAGTTTCGAGCCGAGAAATGTCTGACCTATTAATGCTCGGGATGGGCGCTTACACGCCGCTCGAAGGTTTCATGGGGCACGACGACTGGAAGGGTGCGTGTACCAATATGAGGCTCTCCAATGGAACGTTTTGGCCGATCCCGATTACGCTGACGTGTACTGATGATCTTGGTCGCTCGATTGCGGAAGGGGACGATGTGACCCTTGTTGATGAGGAAAGTGGCGATATTGCGGCCATCATAACGGTTTTCGAGAAGTATGCATATGACAAATCCATGGAATGCGAGAAGGTTTTTCAAACCAAGGATGGGTCGCATCCCGGCGTGCAAAAAGTTATGGCGCAAGGCGATGTCGGACTCGCTGGGCCTATCCGGACGTTGACCGAAGGGCATTATCCTAAGACATACAAAGGGCTTTACTTCCGGCCATCGGAGACGCGTCAAATATTTGCTGATAACGATTGGGCTACTGTGGCGGCCTTTCAAACCCGTAACCCAATGCACCGCAGTCATGAATACTTGGCTAAGATTGCGGTTGAGGTATGCGATGGGGTGTTAATCCATCAGGTGCTCGGAGCGCTCAAGCCGGGTGACATCCCGGCAGAGGTGCGCGTTGCCGCGATCGACAAGCTGGTGGAAAACTATTTCGTGCCTGGTACGGTTATTCAGGCGGGCTACCCGATCGAGATGCGTTACGCGGGACCGCGCGAGGCACTGCTGCATGCTGTGTTTAGGCAAAATTTTGGGTGTTCCCATCTGGTGGTAGGCCGAGACCACGCGGGTGTGGGAGATTACTATGGGCCGTTCGACGCCCATCATATTTTTGATACGTTAGAGCCGGGCAGTCTGATCACTCAGGCCTTGAAGATTGATATAACTTTCTATTGTTTCAAATGCCATGGCATGGCGACTGGTCGAACATGCCCGCACGGTGAGGAGGATCGCCTCAATGTCTCGGGCACGCGACTTCGCGAGATGTTTGCGAACCATGAGGAGGTCCCGCGCGAATTCAGTCGGCCCGAAGTCCTTGAAGTGCTGCAAGCGTATTACGACGGTCTTGGTTAGGTTGGGAAATGTTATGGAAGTTACTCGTCCCGGAAGGGCTTTAAACTTTTATTTGCAGATGGGCGCTTGAGACTATAGTCATCTCCGATAGATGAAGAACGAATGTTCGCGAAGTAACCTCGACACTCTCGTAGCCACTAGCTGGGATTAACTCGAGGTTGCACCGCTAACCGGCTAGAATAGGGTAGGGAAAAATGTACGGCACCAATCCCTTTGCCGAATTATCGGCGTCCGTTTCACCTGAGATTATGCAGATCTATGTTATCGTCATGGTCGTCTTCGTCGTGGCTGGGACGCTATTTGATATCTGGCATAAAAAGAGCGCCAAGTACTTCTTCCAGAACTGGAGGAACGCTAATGCCGCAGGTGACAGACAAGTCGGGGGCGGCGAGATGGCTGGGTTGGCTGTCCAGACCGCAGTGGTAGAAGTCGCCACGTCGGGTGAATTCTGCACGGTGAAGCGTCGTGTAGCACATCTTTTGACCATGTATGGCTTTATTGCCTATGCCATCAGCACGGCGATCATGGTGTTCTCGTATCCGACACCTGCGACAGAGACGCCTAACATCCTTCCAACGCTATGGGCACTTGGTGCATTGATGGTGTGTGTTGGTGGATATTGGTTTTGGTTTTTCATCCGCGTCGATGTCTCCGCCGAAGGCAATTCTCCGTT
This sequence comes from Pseudomonadota bacterium, assembly GCA_036337155.1. GTDB lineage: Bacteria > Pseudomonadota > Alphaproteobacteria > UBA8366 > UBA8366 > UBA6544. The sequence goes on from JAYZET010000032.1 coordinate 11,216, forward strand.
TCGCTTCGTGCGCGCTGATCTCTTCGTAGTTTCGCTTGTGCTGAGTACTACGTTGGCGTTGGTTTGGGCCTATTCCCAGTCAATTGGTGGGGCGTGGACCAACGTATTCCTTGGCCTCTATCTGATAGCATCAACCGTGCTGTTTGGGGGAGTGCCGTTTTCAAAATTTTCACATATGTTTTTTAAACCAGCGGCGGCGTTGCAAAAGCGTGTCGAAAACGCCAACGGTTCCCGCAGCAATCTCCCAACATTATCTGATAAACCGGCTACGCTGGGCAGCGCGCGTCGCGCGCCCAATCACTACTGATCTTCCATAGTTAAGTCCGAGATACAGGAGATAACGACTAATCATGCCAACTTTTGTTTACATGACACGTTGCGATGGTTGTGGATATTGTGTCGATATCTGCCCTTCAGACATTATGCACATAGATAAGACCTACCGCCGTGCATATAACATCGAACCAAATTTTTGTTGGGAGTGCTATTCCTGCGTGAAAGCCTGCCCACAAAACGCAATTGATGATCGGGGGTATGCTGATTTTGCTCCTTTAGGTCACAGCGTGCGCGTTCAACGCGAAGAGGAAAAGGGATCGATTTCCTGGAAAGTTAAGTTCCGGGATGGCCGCGAGAAGGATTTTGAGTCTCCAATTCGTACCACGCCGTGGGGATCGATCAAAGGACCGCAGGAATACAGTAGTCCTGAGGCAGATGCATTTAAGTCGCAGGAACTTTCTCACGAGCCGGATGCCCTGAATATCGAGGGAGGATTGCCGGTTGCAGACCCAAACAAATTTAAAGAGGGTGCGATCTGATGGGTTTGTTTGGGGGTAGAAAAACTATTCGTGTAGACTCGGACGTCTTGGTAATCGGGGGCGGTATGGCGGGTTGCGGGGCTACCTATGAGTCCCGTTATTGGGGGCGCGACCTGAAGGTTGTCACGGTTGAGAAGGCAAATATCGAGCGAAGCGGCGCTGTAGCTCAAGGCTTGTATGCAATTAACTGCTACATGGGAATGCAGTGGGGCGAGAACCAACCCGAAGACTTCGTTCGATATGCCAGCAATGACTTAATGGGTTTGGTGCGCGAGGACCTCGCCTACGATATTGGACGCCATGTCGATTCGACCGTCCACAAATTCGAGGAATGGGGCCTCCCGATAATGCGCGATCCGGAGACCGGCCGCTACCAGCGCGAGGGCAAGTGGCAAATCATGATCCATGGTGAAAGCTACAAGCCGATCGTAGCGGAGGCCGCCCGAAAAGCCGCAAGCGAAGTTTATAATAGGATCATGGTGACCCATTTATTGCGGGATAAACGGGACCGCAATCGGATCGCTGGGGCCGTCGGCTTCAACGTGCGGACTGGCGACTTTTACGTTTTTAAGGCGAAGGCGGTGATCGTCTCGGCGGGTGGCGCTTCGCATATTTTCAAGCCACGCGCGGTCGGTGAAGGCATGGGCCGGACGTGGTACGCACCGTGGAGTAGCGCCTCGGCCTATGGTCTGACGATCGACGTCGGAGCCAAGATGACACAGATGGAGAACCGCATCGTTCTCACCCGTTTCAAGGATGGTTATGGTCCAGTTGGCGCTTACTTCCTGCATCTCGGTACCTACACGCAAAACGGAACTGGCGAAGAATACGAATCGAAGTGGTACGACGATACTAAATTGCTTGTCGGCGACTACGTCGATCGTCATCCGGTGCCAACCTGCCTGCGTAACCACGCGTTGTTGCGGGAAGTCGCGAACGGCGGTGGCCCAATCCGGATGGTGACCAAGGAAGCGTTCCAGGACCCACACAAGGAAACGATAGGTTGGGAAAATTTCCTCGGTATGACTATCGGCCAGGCAGTGGTTTGGGCTTCGCAGAATATTGATCCGAAGGAGGTTAACCCGGAGTTGACGACGTCAGAGCCTTACGTCATGGGCAGCCATGCGACGTGTTCGGGTGCCTGGGCGAGTGGTCCGGAAGATTACGCACCATCGGAATATCGTTGGGGCTACAACCGAATGATGACGGTCAATGGCCTATTTGGTGCGGGTGATGCAAGTGGGGGCACTCCACACAAGTTTTCGTCTGGCTCATTCACTGAAGGTCGCATCGCCGGCAAGGCTGCGGTCAATTACATGAACGACATGGGTGACGAGCCGCAAATTGACGAGGCAGAGATCACCCGGCTCGAGGAGGAAATTTTCCAGCCGCTTGAAAACTACTCTGTAGGTCGCAACGAGATCGTCGCGGGCACGGTGTCGCCACACTACATCCTGCCAATCCACGCGCTGCAGCGGCTGGAGAAGTTGATGGACGAATACTGCGGCGGAATAAGTACCAACTACATGACGAATGAGCAGTTGTTGAACCGTGGCTTCGAACTTATGGAAATGTTAAAGGAAGATTCGGACCATATCGGTGCGGAGGACCTGCACCAGTTGCAGCGGGCTTGGGAATTCAAGCACCGGCGCCTCGCTTCTGAAAGTGTTATGCAGCACACCAACTTTCGAACAGAGACGCGGTGGCCAGGCTATTACTATCGTGGCGACCATATGAACCTTGACGATGATAATTGGCACTGCTTCACACTTTCTAAGTATGATGATGATACTGGAGACTGGACCATGGAGAAGGCTCCCGTCTATCATCTAGTCGATTAGTGTGTTTTACATACACTGCGCTCTAGTACAGTTGCTATACCTACCGTGATTGCGTCTTGAACATGGGCGTAGAGCCTTCGTAATGCTGGATCGGAAGGTAAATTTTAAGTTAGGCGGCTAAAGTTTCGGTGGTGAAACCTCGGCCTGGGGCGAATTGATGCAATTGAAATAGTGGAGCGCCCACTTGGTCGTCTACGTACTCGCCAAAACGTAGATCGATAGCAATGCTTGGCAGGGTGCTAACGGTAATTTCACCGAGCTTTTCGAAAAACAAGCGATGAGCGTGTCCGCAGAAAACACGAATTACATGGCCGTTTTTATTCAATACCTCGATCATTCGGTCTGCATCTGCGCGATTATTGTATTGGAAATCCAATCCAGGCACAGGCAAGTCGAATGGTGGGTGATGCATGAAAATTGCCGTTGGTCGATCGTCGACCTTGAGCGCCTTTTTCAAGTCCGCGAGCCGTGCGTCGCAAAATTCGCCTTTCTTGTCGCCGACGGCTATCGTGTCGAGGCCAATTAGTCGAACATCGTAATTCTCGATCGTATATTGTACAAAAGGAGAACCGGGATCGAGATAGTTGAGGTCAAGATATAAGGACCGTAGTTTGCTACGCTCGTCCCTATTGCCAGGTACCAAAAACAGCGGCGCGGTCAGTGCGCCGACGACTTCTAGGCCTTCCGCGAATTCATCATCGCCCGCCTGATGCGTTAAATCCCCCGTATGTATAACAACGTCTGGCTGCGGGACGAGCGCGTTAATGGCGTTGACGGAACGCTCGAGCCACCGACGGCGACTAGGACCTTCTTCGCTGTTAGGTGAGATATGGGTATCAGAAATTTGCGCGATTAACATTGGCCTAGTGTGTAAAAGTTGTTCCTGCGTTTATATATAGAAAGGGACGAAGGGAGAGGCTCTCCATTTGTGGATAAGCACCGTTGGGTAAGTTATCACATTCAGAAGTAGGATCTCACCATCAATTTGGTAATCAATCAATTGAGCTCCGACTGATTAAAAGGTGATGCCTAAAGCGTTTATTAAAAATTGCGTCATCAAACTATTTTTGGCCAAAATTTTCGGCAACATAACGGGTTAGTCTAGCGGTTGATGCATCTATGCTGAGCTTGCCAGTGTCTATAGTCAGATTAGGATGTTTAGGCTCTTCATAAGGTGCAGAAATACCAGTAAAATCTAAAATTTCACCTCGTCGAGCCATAGCATACAGACCCTTCGGATCGCGGTTCTCACATATCGATAGGTCGGCCTTAACATATATTTCATGGAACAAATTTGGGGTGACTGTACGCAATCGGTCACGTTCATTTCGATAGGGTGAGATGAACGCAGTGATCACTAGAAATCCGACATTGGCAATTAGTTTTGCTACTTCTCCTACTCGACGGATGTTTTCGGTGCGGTCCTCGGGAGAAAATCCCAGGTCGACTGAAAGTCCAGTGCGGATATTGTCGCCGTCGAGCACACAGACCTGATAGCCCTTGTGGAAAAGTTGTTTTTCAAGCGTTACCGCTAAGGTAGATTTGCCCGCACCTGATAGGCCAGTGAGCCAGAGTATGCCACTTTTATGACCGTAATGCCGTTCTCTTGTGTCGGTATTTATCAAGCTTTGAACTGTGACAATATTCCGAGAGCTAACGGAACATTGATCATGTTGGTCAGGAATGCTCAAAAGTCCAACTCACATTTTAATCATTGCGAACGAGCCAGTTAATAACATTTGATGCTGTTCGATGTGAGTACGGCATCCCTAACTATCTCGGTGGGTATATGGTTTGCACTGTATATAAAACTCTGAACTTCAAACGTGTCGATAGAATTCATTGGGTTTGATCCTAAAATTATAGCTTGAAAAACTGAGTAACTAAGGCCGTGAGTTAGCATTGTCAAAGGGATGTGACGACTAAAGGCATTTATTGACGCTTTATGAAATAATTCCGACAGGTTAGCTGATTAAGCTGTTTAATTAACGACCGTCTTTTCCTGTGCGAGTTCCATCCTGTGACTATCTTTTGCGTTGACGTATCCTGGCTAATTACAGTGTAACTGCATTGAAATTATTCGTTAGGTGATCCATCAGCTGATTTTCATCTCGTTGATGTCTACACCTTATAGATTGTGTGATCAGATCAAACGGATATCTACGTCTGCTTTGAAGTGTCAAATGTGACTATACACAGCAACAACTATTAGCCTAGCGTGCCCTTTCATTTTCAGGAATGGGCGTCAAATATTTGGGAATCGCAATAACGGTCACGTTATTAGGTTTGCTCAATTTCTGAAAATTCAGAGAAGATCCGAATGCTTTCCAGTTGACGGGGGGAGCATGCAAGGTAAGTTGCCCAACCTATGACAGACCGCATTCTAATTATTGATTTTGGTAGCCAGGTAACTCAGCTCATAGCGCGTCGCGTCCGAGAGGCTGGCGTTTATTGCGAAATTCATCCTTTTAATCAGGTTACTGAGACGAGCATCTGCCAATTTGATCCGCTCGGTGTAATTCTTTCTGGCGGCCCTGCTTCAGTTCTCCGGATCGACCCACCTAGGGCTCCGGACGTTTTGTTTTCGATGGATCTACCAATTCTAGGTATCTGCTATGGTGAGCAGACCATGTGCGCGCAGTTAGGTGGAGCGGTACAGGCGTCTGATCATCGCGAGTTTGGCCGAGCCTTCGTTGAAGTGACGGGCGAGTGTGCACTTTTCGACGGAGTTTGGTCGTTAGGTGAGTGCTATCAGGTCTGGATGAGCCATGGCGATACGGTAAATGAAATCCCGGAAGGTTTTCGGGTTGTCGCTAAAACCGACAGCGCACCTTTTGCCGCTATCGTTGATGATTTGCGAAAGTACTACGCTGTGCAATTCCATCCGGAAGTCGTCCACACACCCGATGGTGCCAAACTGCTAGCTAACTTCGTGAGGAAAATCGCGGGCTGTACCGGCAATTGGACAATGACTAACTTCCGAGAGGAGAAGGTAGCCATGGTCCAGAAGCAGGTGGGCGATGGACAGGTTATTTGCGGCCTATCGGGTGGCGTCGATTCTTCCGTGACGGCAGTATTGATTCATGAGGCCATCGGTGACCAGCTGACCTGCATTTTTGTGGACAACGGTTTGTTGCGCGAGGGTGAAGCTGAGCAGGTCGTCGATACCTTTCGAGATCGTTTCAATATTACATTGATTCATCGCGACGCGAGTGACCTCTTCATAGGGGAACTCGAAGGTCAGGAAGACCCCGAGAAAAAGCGGAAAATTATTGGTCGCCTTTTTATCAATATTTTCGAAGAGGAGGCACGGAAAATCGGGGGCGCAGATTTTTTGGCGCAAGGCACTTTATATCCGGATGTAATCGAAAGCGTGTCCTTCACGGGCGGACCCAGCGTTACCATCAAGTCGCATCATAACGTTGGTGGTTTGCCTGAGCGAATGAATATGCAGCTTGTCGAGCCGCTTCGAGAACTATTCAAGGATGAAGTGCGTGATCTCGGACGCGAGTTGGATATTCCTGAGGACATTATTGGGCGGCATCCTTTCCCTGGACCTGGCCTGGCTATAAGGCTCCCCGGCGGTATTAACCGAGAAAAATTGGATATCTTGCGACAAGCTGATGCGATATATATCGAAGAAATCCGTAATGCTGGTCTCTACGACACAATTTGGCAGGCATTCGCCGTTTTATTACCGGTTCGAACTGTCGGTGTGATGGGCGATGATCGAACTTACGACTATGCCTGCGCCCTGCGAGCGGTTACCTCGACCGATGGTATGACAGCGGATTATTTCCATTTCGACCATGAGTTTCTGGCCAACACTTCTAACCGTATCATTAATGAGGTTAAGGGTATAAATCGGGTCACTTATGACATTACAAGCAAGCCGCCTGGAACAATAGAGTGGGAATAGATGTCAGAAAAATTTATTCAATAAAATCAATCACTTATAAAATTAATCTAACTACAAACTAACTACAAACAATAAAAATCAATAAAAATTTCGTTGATATATCAACGAGGTTCCTTCAGCATATACAAACTCAGGTGCAAACTAGAGATTTGTGTTGAAGGATAATTTTCCATGCCTGCAAA
>JAYZET010000033.1:0-19762 GCA_036337155.1 Pseudomonadota bacterium
TGACTACATGCTCGACCGCAATGCTCAGCAGGCTGGCAATTCGACCGGTATCCCCGGTGTAAACAACCAAGATCGCGCGATTATCGAGAGTATGGGTTCCATCGTTGATCGGGAGAACGAACATCTTGGCACCTCCGATAAAGCGATCATCAGTTCGCGTCGCCAACTCATGCAACTGGCCAAAGACCTGCAGAACGGCATCGAGCCTATGCTTCCCCACAATCCGAAACTGTTCGGTGTGCGCGCCATCGACGTGATATCACCCAGCGACCAGCTCGAGACGGTCGTGGAGACCCACAAAGAGTCGTTGAGGCTTCCGTCTAGATAGCCAATCCAGGTTTAGTTGCCGATTTCTATAACCCTGAGCTCTGCGACCGTCTTGTCATCCTGATTGGCGGCCCGAAAATAGGCATAGGTACCGTCAGCCTCGCGTCGCCCTTCGATATCGATAGCATCGTCCCAAAAGACGGGGCGCAGGAAGCGGGTTTCGATCGATAGGGTTCCTGGCAATCCGTCTCGGCACACCGCAGCCATCAGGAAATTAACGGTCTGATTGCCGGCGATGATCGGGGCGCGAAAGCCGAAACTTTGCGCGGTCGCTGGGTCGAGATGAATTTTATTGGTACTGCCTTCTAAATAACCGACTGTCGTCTTTGGCGTACACTCTTTTTTGAGGAGTAGATCGAAGCCGTCTAGTTTCGAAGTCTGCTTCGCACTGCCAGGCGCCGTTGGCCGGACCGGGTCGATCATCAACACATCCGGTGTTGTGACAAAGACCACGTCGTCGGCGATGTCGCGATACTCCCAGAGGGAGGTCATCGTCCATCCTTTTGGATGATCGTCTATAGCCGTGACGCGGCCCGACATCTCAAGTGTCTCGCCGAGGCGAATTGGACGGCGCTGCTCGATCCGGTGTACCGTATGAACAGGTGCGCGTTCCGGATGGTTGGCCAGAATCGTTTGTGCGCTCAGAGTGATTGGGTCGCGTGCGATGAATGTTGGATCGGCTAAGCCGCCGTAAAGACTCTCAGGAATATCGCAATGGCCGTGGAGGCGCCGCTGCTCTTCCGGCGTGATCATGATCTCGAAGGTCGGAAATGTATATCCAACTTCAGTGAGATAGGGGACATCTGCCATCAGATGGCTTTTGGCCGGTCGACCGCAATCATTGCGTGTGTTTCAGCCAGCGATCGAACTTCGGCATCGTCCAACAGCCCACGTGATTTCATTTCACGATGGCATTCCGGAAGATTGTAGAAGGGAATTGAAGGATAAAGGTGATGCTCAATATGGTAATTGACCCTATGCGGGAACATCCACCAATGCAGCCACCACGGTGCGAAATTCGTTCGCGATGCGGACAGCGGTGTGCTGTGATCTTGTACAACCCCGTGCTCGCAGATCGCTCGATAGCGCAGCAGCGGTTGTTGGATCGTCACCATCGGCACGAGCCAGAGCAGGAGGTATTCCAAGATGTATCCCGTCACAAGTGCGATGATGGGCGCGCCAATGTGAAAGGCTACGACGGTCCAACGATCTTGTCGCGCAGCCCGGCGTAATTCGGGGGATGTATCGTCCAGCGGTCGGTTGGCCCCTTGGGCGTCGTCGTTGATAGCCGGCGCACCGAAGAAGTAGGCGTAGGTCTTCCAAGCATTCAGTCCGAAGAGGTCGGCGATCAGTTTCTTTGCAAGATATTTTCGCCCGCGCGGATATCCTGCTACCAAAGGAATGTCGGGATCACGTTCTTCGTAAAGATGATTGTGATGCAGTCGGTGCAGCACGCGATAGGTCCGCATCGACAGGCCGACGGGTGCTGCTAACATGCGGCCAACAAGGTCGTTCAACCAACGCGGTTTATAGAGGCGGTAGTGCGCCGCATCGTGGGCCAAGACGAAACAGGCTTGTTGTCGCCCGGCAATGACGATCATCGCCAGAACGATGGCCCAAGGGGACCACAAATAAAGCGCCACCACGAGAGAGACCGCGATGAGACCGACCGTTTCGAGCACACCCATTGTCGACTTAAGCGGATCGAGTTTCGTCAATTGTTTCACGACATCTGGCGGCAGCCCAGCCTGGCGTCGTTCGTCGGGGCGAAATTCCTCGCCTATGCCCGCTACTGTTGTCATGAGGTATATAATAGCATTGGAACCGAATTTGTTAAGAGAATAGGTATGGCACGCACGGCCTCGATTTGGATGCTTCTTGGGTTAGTTTTCAGTTTCGGTGCGCCTGCTTGTGCGGATGTCATGATCGGCGGAAAGCCGCAATCGGTTGACGATACCTTCCATCCGCAACCGGTGGGCATCACCGTCGAGAACTGGGTGACTGGTTTAGAGGCCCCTTGGTCGCTGGTCTTTCTGCCGGACCGACGCGCGCTCGTGAGCGAGCGGCCCGGTCGCATTCGTCTCATTCGGAAAGGCCAGTTGCAGGACGATCCTTATGCGGTCTTCGAGATGACGGGGGGGGCGTCCGGCGTCGGCGATTTTTTCCTCAATCTGTTTGCGCGGGGCGAGGGTGGTCTCATGGGATTGGCGGTGCACCCCGACTATTCGGCGTCGCCCTTTATCTATGCAATGTATACGTGGCGTGGACGCGAAGGGGTCCGGAACCGCATTGTTCGGCTTCGCGATCGAGGTGATCATGCCATCTTCGACAGGATTATTCTTGGTGGGGTGCCGGGCGCCTTATTTCACAATGGCGGCCGGATCGCGTTCGGCCCGGACGGCATGCTGTATGCGGCGACGGGTGAAATTTTCGAAATGCATATGGCACAGGATTTGAGCGCACTCGGTGGGAAAATTTTGCGTATCGATCCGGACGGAGGCATTCCCGCTGACAACCCATTCCCAGGTTCAGCCGTTTGGTCGTATGGACACCGCAATCCGCAAGGCCTCGTGTGGCACCCAAAAACCGGCGACTTGTTCCAGTCGGAACATGGGCCGTCCGGTGAAGTCGGTTTCGGCGCGCATGACGAAATTAACGTCATAAACCGCGGCGGAAACTACGGTTGGCCCTTGGTCGTCGGTGCGCCAGGGAAGGCGCCGTATATCGATCCCATCGTTATGTGGCCGGATCATTCGGTGCCGCCGGCCGGCATAGCATTCCATAATGGCGATCTCTACGTCGCGACCCTGCGGTCGGAAGCCCTTATCCGCATCGGGATCGTGCCCACGGGGCTGGGGTACCGGGCGAAGAGTGTCGAACGCCTGTTTGCCAAGAACGAACACGACGGGTCGCTTGGCCGATTACGGGATGTGGTATCCGGGCCGGACGGCTTTCTATACGTGTTGACAAGCAACCGCGACGGCCGCGGCAGTCCAAAGCCAGGGGACGATAAAATTCTGCGACTGATGATTCAGCGTTGAGCGTTACTTGTAGTTGCCGCGTTCGATAGCTTCGGCAATGACGGTGTGGTACTTCTCGCCAAACCCCATTTTATTGGCGCGCTCCAGGACTTCTCGGTTGGTATAGGCGCCTTCCATTACGACCCCGCAGCTCTCGGCAACGTCGATCGCATAGTTCAAATCCTTGAGCATGTAGCTGATACGGAAAGATTCGTTGGGGTGGTGGTCTTTGGCCATGAATTTGATGCCGTGATTGCGCAGTACGAAACTATCAGCGGAACCGGTCGCCATTGCTTCGAAGAGCGTCTCTCCATCAACAAGACCGGATTCGCGGGCGCAGACCAAGGCTTCGCCGAGCGCGTGCGTGATCCTCGCGACTAGCATGTTGTTCATCAGTTTGAGAAACTGACCGGCGCCGACCGGCCCGCCGTGGTTGACTTCCTGGCCCATGCGGTCGAGATAGGGGCGTGCACGCTCCACATCTTCGGTGGCACCACCGACCATGAAGCTGAGTGTGCCGTCGCGCGCCGCTTGTGCCGACCGCGTCACCGGGGCATCGACGAATTTCACGCCCTTTTCTTCGAAGGCGGCAGCTATTTCATGTGTCATCGGTACGGGGGCCGTGCTGCAATCGACTATCAACTGTCCGGCTCGCGAAAACTCGATCAAGCCTTCGGGTCCTTCGCATACTGCCCGAATTTGCGGTTCGCCCGGCAGGGAAAGGAAAATAATATCCGCCGTCGCGGCAACGTCCGCGAGCGCGCTACCGGCTTCGACGCCGTCGCCCGACCAAGCCTCGACAGCCGACATGTCTACATCATGGCCAATAACCCTGTTGTCGCCCTTACGCGCAATATGGCCGCACATCGGGCCGCCCATGACGCCCAATCCGATAAAGCCGATCACTTCGTTCGACGCCATAGTCTGTTCTCCCTTTTCTTTTCTATTTATTCAGCGGCGGCGGTGTTTCGCCCGCGCGCGTATTCGGCGGCGCAAGCGCCCGCGCGTTTGCCGAAGACGGAGCCCGACATCAGGCCGCTGCCGCCCGGATAGTTTTCGTAAAACAACCCGCCAACCAATTCGCCGGCCGCATACAAACCCGGGATCGAGCGGTTGTCGAGGTCTTGCACCTCGTTCTGATCGTTGATCTTGAGCCCGCCGAAAGTAAACGTGACGCCGGTTGTCGTGACGTAGGCGACATAGGGCGGCTTATCGATAGGCAATGCCCAATTCGTCTTGTTCGGCGAGAGACCCTTAGTGCGAACGCCGTCCAGAACCGCCGGGTTATAGTCGCCTGGCTGGCAGGCGGCATTATATTCATCGATGGTCTGCTTAAGTTTTTCGGCATCGAGTTCGAGCTTTGCGCCGAGCTCTTCGATCGTATCTGCTTCTTCCTTGGTTACTTGGCGGATCCGGTACTCATCGCGCAGCATGTCGACCGTCTTCTGGTCGAAAATTTGGATCGCTGTGCGGTGAGGCTGCTGCATGATGGCGCGGCCGAAGCGAACATAGGTGAGGTTGCGGTAGTCCTCACCCTCGTCGACGAAGCGTTCGGCATTGAGGTTGACCATGATGCCGAGCGGGTAGGAATGCTTCTGGAAATTATCCAACACCTCGCGGTCGCCAAAGGGCGGTGCGCTAATATCCCATCCGACGGAGTGGCAGCCGGACCAATTACCGTAGGGCTGAGCGCCAATATCGATGGCCATCTGAATTCCGTCGCCAGTGTTGTGCCGGGTGCCGCGGACACGCGCCAAATCCCAGCCTTGCCCCAAATAGCGGACACGCATTTCGGGGTTCGCCTCGAAGCCGCCGCAACCGAGCACGACCGCATGACAAGGTATCTCCTCGTAGCCGTCGATGGTTTTGACCTCGACGCCTTTTAAGCGGCCACTGCGATTGATGGTCAACTTTCGCGCGCCGGTCTTGTAGCGAATTTCAATCCCAAGGTTATTCGTGCGTTTTAAGAGAAACTCCACCAGCCCTGCGCCGCCGCCAACGGCCTCGATGTTGACGCCGCCGTAAAAGCGGTGCTTGCCGTCGACCATATAAGATTGGCGGCCGAACATCGGCACGAAGCGAACGCCTTGTTCGCGCAGCCAAGCCATTGTCGGCCGCGACCCGTCGATCAGGGTCCTGGCGAGATCTTCATCGGCTTGATGGCGAGTGACTTTCATCAGCTGTTCGTAAAAATGATCCCGGTCGTGCGCCGGCAGATCTATCTGCTCTCGTTCGGCTTCCGATAAGTCTACCAGGACGTCTTCGCAGACATCGTCAAGGCCGGTATGGGCGAAACGAAATCCACCGGCAGTGAAGTAGGAATTGCCACCCTTTTCCTCTTCAGGTGCCTTCTCCAGTACCAGAACATTCGCTCCATCTAATTTTGCCGAAATCGCCGCGCACAATGCGGCATTGCCGGCACCCACCACTACAATATCGTAAGCCTGCTCCACCATTGAAGTGCCCCCTTGCTTCCTCCCAGCCGGATCGCGGAAGGCATAGGGAAAAGTTAGCCTCGCGGCTATTAGCGGCAACCATCGCCTAAAATCTCGCGCGCTCCTCCTCGGGTAACAAGAACCCTGTGCGCCGAAGTAATCGGCGCTGATTTACCGGAAACGGGTCGCGGCGATGAATTGTCGATGTGTTATCGTGGATCACGAGATCGCCCCTACGCCATTGATGGCAATACACGGCCTCCGGCCGCGTCGCATATCCATGGACTTCCTCAAGCAACTGCAAACTTTCCGTAGCATTCATGCCGTCGACGTGGAGTGCGTGGTTGGGACTGATGTATAGTGCCTTACGGCCGATATACGGATGCGTCCGAACAAGCGGGTGAGATAGCGGCGGTTTGGCGCGGCGTTGCTCTTCCGACAAGCCCAGCTTCTGTGTTTCCGCTGCTCGAGCGATCGAATATGTGACGTACTTGTCCGCTATAAGATCCTTCAATTCTTCCGGCATAGCATCATAAGCCTGTGCCAGGTCGCCGTAACATGTAGCACCACCATCCTCCGGAATCTCAACGCCGTAGAGGATTGTGCCGAACGAACCTTCCATAGAATAGGCCTGGTCGGTGTGCCAATGGACTTCGCCATCGCCTAAATCACCAAGTTTTCGGCCATCCTCCTGAATATTGGAAATGACGGTAATTGCCGGCCGCTCTTGGTCATTGAACTGGTCGCGCACGTAGACGTAGGTTGGACCGAAATATTCAGCAAATCTAATCAAGTCTTCGTCATCCAGTTCTTGCCCCCGAAACACCGCAACCTTGTGTTCCAGCCAGAGGTCGCGCATTTTTCTCACTACCGTCGGCGTCAGTTTTTGCGACAGATCGATGCCCTTAATTTCGACCGCAAAGCCAGGCCCAAGGATAGTGTGCTCCATCTTTTCAACGCCCCTTAAATTGCGCATTCCGCTTTTCGCGAAAAGCCGTCGTTCCTTCCTCCAGATCTTCTGTCTGGCCAAGATCGTAAAACGAACGCGACTCCATGCGCAGTGCGTCCTCCAGCGCCTTACCATATGCCGCCAAAACAACTTCTTTAGCCGCTTGCTGTGCAAGTGGCGCCCGCGCTGCCAGGGTGTCGGCATATTTAAGCGTCTCTTCCAACAAACGATCCGCTGGAATTATGCGGTTCACGAGACCAATCCGATAGGCGTGCTCAGCGTCAACCCTGTCGCCGGACAGTATTAGCTCCATCGCATGGCCAAGGCCAACGATCTGCGGCAAGCGAATGCAACCACCATCGCAAGGATGGAAACCCCATCGCACGTCCTGAAATGCAAATTGAGCGTTGGGTGAACAAAATCTGATATCTGCCGCGAGTGCAAGTTCGAGTCCACCCGACATAGCGTAACCATTTACCGCCGCAATCACCGGCTTGTTGATTTCCATCCCTCGCGTAATACCAGCAAAGCCGGGTCCGTTTGTATACTTATGCCGGAATTCCATCGCAGGAGAAGTCGCAAAGGGCATGGTGTATTTCTTCAAATCAGCGCCCGCACAGAACGATTTATTACCAGCCCCCGTGACGACAGCAACTCGCGCTCCTCTATCTGAGGCGAAGTCCCGCCATAAGGCGGTTAATTCGTCGTTTCCGTCAAAATCAAGGGCATTCATTTTTTCGGATTGATCGATGACGAATAGCCAGACCGATCCGCGCTTCTCCAACTGAATGGCTTTTACCATGCGACCCCCTTGCTTTCGGACATTGATCTCTTCCAAGAAGGAACTATTCGGGCGCGATTAAAAAACGACTATGAAATAGTCACTTAGAGCTTCGTCCACGATTTGGCGACGCAATTTTTTAGATCTGTTAATAAATTAGGAATTGCTTACAGGCGATTATGCAGACCCGTTCCAATTGTCTACACGGTTCGAATACTTCTTCAATTTGCAACTCCGATAATCACTAAGCTGCCCGGGGCAAACCGTCCGACAGGCGGTCTTTGAAATAGGGGAGGACTTCGGTCGAGAAGACCCGTGCGGCATTGGCGTGAGGATATCCCGAAAGACAGAAACTTTTGCATCCCGCCTCTACGAACTCGTCCAACGTATCCGCGACCTGCTTCGGCGACCCGACGACCGCGATGCCAGCCCCGGCGCGCACCTGCGAAATGCCGGTCCAAAGATGAGGATGAATTTTCATATCGTCGCCAGATTCCTCCAACAGAGCCCAAACCTGCCGGTTCGCTTCCGAGGTTTTACGGATGCCTTCGACTGCAGCGAGCCCCATTCTGTTATTTGCCAAATTGAATTTTGTCGCTCCCTTAATCAGTCGATATGCTTCTTCCCAAGCCTTGTCCTCAGTCTCCGCGCAAATCACCTGCAGCCGCATACCAAATTCGATGGCATCGCCCCGATCAAATTTGTCGGCCCGCGCCCGAATATCTTTGATCTTCTCCGCGATGGTATTCGGCCGATCACCCCAAAATAAATGCACCGTCGAATGCTTGGCTGAAATATCGAGGGCGTAGTCCGATCCCCCGCCCAAAAAAAACGGTGGATAAGGGTTCTGTGCTGGCTTTGGTTCTATTGCCTGTGAAACTCTATAATGCTTTCCTCGGTGATCGATAGGTCCGTCCGCGGCCCACAGCTTCTTCATTATCTCAACTTCTTCGTCCATCTTTTCATAGCGGATTTCTTTTGAATCAAAGATGCCGTCGGCCTTAGTGTCATCATCGCTAAGGCCAGCTATCAGATTAATGCAAAGGCGGCCACCCGACATCTGATCTAAAGTTGCAAACATCTTCGCCGCTAATGTCGGATTACAATAACCAGAGCGCAAAGCGATCAATGGCGCCACATTGCGGGTCCGTGCCGCGTAGTAGGAGGCGACTACTGTCGCCTCCCAGCAAGTCGCGTTCACCGGCATCAGTAAATACTTGAAACCACCCTCATCCACTTCTCTAACAATTTCGTCAAATAGATCGGTGTTTTGCGGGATGCGAGCATTCGGATCACCGAGGCATGTGCTGTCGCCACTGGTTGGCAGGAACCATCCAAAAGTTAGACCATCGCTGGACATCATTGCGCCTCCTTGTGCGGTTTCCTTCAATAATCCTAGCCTTTTCGGCCCGTGCGCCCAGAGAAGCTGCCAAGTCATATCCGGCGCGCTACAGTCAATAAAAGGGAGGGGGTATTCCAATCATGCCGCAATATGACCGGGAACTCGCAGGGGACGTCGCGATCGTCACCGGCGCGGCCCATAACATTGGCCGAGCCATCTGCTTGGCACTTGCAGAGGCTGGTGCAGCGATCTGCGTCAACGCAATTACATCCAGAGCTGACGCAGCAAAACTAGCCACTGAAATTGAATCCAACGGCGGGCGCTCAATGCATTTCGTTGGCGACATTACCGACGGTGGCGCAATGACTGCCATGGTTAATGCAGTTGTTGAGCGATTCGGTAAACTCTCAATCCTGATTAACAACGCCGGTGTGAGGGGTAACCTCCGACTGAACGATCTCGACCTTGATGAATGGCTCCGAGTTACGCGGCCGACAATTGAGGGGACCATGATTTGTTCGAAAGCTGCTGTGCCACATATGCAGACCGCCGGAGGAGGCACAATCATCTCGCTCGGCGGTATCTCCAGCCATACAGGCGTTGCCGGCCGTACCCACGTTGCGGCTGCCAATGCAGCCATAATAGGGTTCATGAAAAGTCTTGCCCACGAGGTTGGCGCAGACAATATACGTGTCAACACAGTTGTACCGGGCCATATCGACACAGTCCGCGGACCCTCTGCTGGAGCCCGCCCAAAAACCGACATCAAATTTCTCATCCAGGATCGTATGGGGCGGCCCGAAGAGGTTGCCGCAATGGTACGCGCGTTGTGTGGTCTCGCCGGCGCATATGTCACGGGCCAAACGATTCACGTCAACGGCGGCGCTTATCTGCCCTAAGGGATGGCATGATTATCAAACATATTCATTACTGCGAAACTCCCACAGTACTGCCAGCACATACAGATGTGGCATTCTTTCCGCCAGGTCCCACAATTCTTGTAAGCTCCGACCGGCTTCAGAAATGTAAGCGAACAATGCGCAAAGGTGTGGTGAGATGATGAAGAGTGAGAGGGAAATTATACCAAAACGCGGCGGAGTCGCGACGCGTATAGAACAGGGGCAGAGCATCCAAGTCATCAATACGTATGGACAACAGGTGGTCGATACATGGGCGTTCGTGGCCGCTGATACTACAGAGTTTATGTCAATGGAGCACAGCAGAGCGAATTTCAGGAAGACCACCCCTTCTGCAGGTGACGTCTATGTCACGAACCACAGGCGACCTATTTTGACGATCACAGCGGACACGAGTCCGGGCGTCCACGACACACTGATCGCCGCGTGTGACACCCATCGTTACGAGCAGCTCGGACATATCGGGTACCACGAAAACTGCACTGAAAACCTGCAAAAGGCGATGGAAGCGGTTGGAATGACACCGCCAGAGACGCCTTGCCCGCTCAACCTCTTCATGAACATTGCAATTTTGGAAGGCGGCGCACTCGATTGGCGAGCACCGGTCTCGGCGCCAGGTGACGCCATTTCCTTTCGGGCCGAAATGGACTGCATTATGGTATTTTCCGCGTGTCCAATGGACCTACTCCCAATCAACGGTATGGATGCAACTCCGGCCGAAGCGCATTTCGAGTTACTGGCATGAACTTATCAGGGTTAAAGCGAAAGAGGACGATATCCCCGAAATGAAAGACATGCTCGACCCGCGGCATTACAAAAACGTGATGAGGGCACCGCTCGAAGCGGAAAGCCTCCCGCCCTGGTGTTATACCGATGAACGTTTCTTCAAACTTGAGGTGGAACGCATTTTCATGCGGGTCTGGAATTTGGTTGGACGCGACGACCTAATGCCTAATCCAGGAGATTATTTGGCAACAGATGTTGCCGGCATCCCGATAATTCTAATAAGGGACCAGAACGGCCAGGCGCGAGCTTTCGCTAATTCCTGCCGCCATCGGGCGACGCAATTATTATCCGGTGAAGGCAATTGCCAAGCCATCGTGTGTCCATACCACCACTGGGCATTCGCTTTGGACGGCAACCTGATAAGCGCCGCAGGCATGGAAGACACAATCGGGTTCGACATGGCGGATTATGGGTTGAAGCCGCTCCGATTGGAACGTTGGGCTGGGTTCCTTTTCGTCAATTTCAACTCGGAGGCCAAACCCCTTCTCGATCAACTTGGCGATTTGCCGGAACATCTGGATTGCTATGACTTCCCAAATCTCATCTCGACCCGGCGAAAAATTTGGGACGTCGCCTGCAACTGGAAAATTTATTTGGAGAACCAGAGAGAGTCCTACCATATTCCGGCCGTACACCGGCAGTCGCTAGGAGACCAGAGCGCAACGCCGTTAGATCCGGTCGGCGCTTGGTCCGGGTCGTTGATACCAGTTGATCAAACCGCCGCACTCCTAAAGGGTGAGACGTCCCCCTTCCCGGCTATCGCAACACGTTCAGGCCCTGCTCTTGAGGGCAGTCACTTCATAGGCCTCTATCCTAACACTTACCTTGTTGCGACATCCGATTGCTTCTGGTGGATGGAAATTAGGCCGCGCGGACCGGACCGGATACGGCTAGTGGTTGGCTCTGGCTTTCCGCACGAAACAATAACGCGTCCCGATTTCGCAGAGGTCGCCGAACGTTACTACCGCCGATGGGATCTAACTCACAAGGAAGACAACGACATTTGCGAGTTGCAGCAATCCGGCGTCACTTCGCCTTTAGCCCAGGCCGGTCGACTTTCCCGCCGCGAGCGCGGTGTCAACGCGGTCGACCGCTGGATCATCGAGACATTACTCAAGGATGGCGACACATCGCGTGTCGCAGCCGCCTGACTTAACAATGACAAAAAAATTGCGACGCCTCATGCGTATGCCACGCGGATGGAATACACCTCCGGATCGAATCCGTCTTCATATTCAGAATGTCGCGTCGATGGCAATGGTCTATAAGGTAACAGATGAAAGATACGCAGCCGCCACAATTAAATACCCCGAACTCGCCGCCCGTATCGACGCTACCGTTACTGAGAATGCTGAAGACTTCACTCGATTTATCGCCGATGCTGATATACTCGTTGGCTGGCGATTTCCGCATAGAGAAATTGCGAGCCTCGCGCCTAAACTTAAATGGATCCACATGACCGGCGCGGGCATCGAACACATCATGCCACTCGACTGGCTGCCAGAAACGGCAGTTCTCACCAATAACAGAGGGGTGCACGCGCCGAAGGCAGAACAGTTTACAATGACGGCGCTGCTAATGCTGAATGAACGCATCCCGGAGCTCGTCACAGACCAGAGATCCGCGCTTTGGACACGCAGGTTCTCAACCGACATCCGTGGCAAAACCGCTCTCATCATTGGCGTCGGCAATATGGGCACGGCGGCCGCAAAGGCCGCACGAAAACTAGGGCTCTATGTACTTGGCATCCGACGAAGCGGTCGTCCGCATCGCTACGTGCACGAAATGGGTACTGCCGAGTTTCTCTCCAAGTGGTTGCCACGCACGGATTTTGTTATCGTCACCGCGCCGTTAACGCCGGACACGGAAGGACTGCTAGACGATCATGCCCTCGGACGCTTGAGGCCCGAAGCTAGTCTCATCAACCTAGGACGAGCCCGCATCGTTGATTACGACGCACTGCGGCAGCGACTGGACGACGGACGGCTAAGAGGCGCTGTCCTCGACGTTTTTGATCCGGAGCCACTGCCCCCCACTTCGCCGCTTTGGACTGCATCTAATATGATCCTGACCCCGCATGTATCATCTGATGATGAAATCAACTACGGACCACTGACCATCGATTTGGTATTCGAAAATCTCGCTCGATGGGCTGCGGGCAAACCCCTCCGCAACGTGGTCGACCGAGCACTTCACTACTAAGAGCAAATCACATCCTCGAATGGCACTCAGAATTGTGGTGTGCCGACCAGCCAAGGCTGATTATACTCAATTGATCCGCAACTGCTTTTCGAGCCCATACCGTTGCGGCTATGTTTCTACGTGATGCAAACGGAGGTGGCTCATGCTTAAGATGCCGGAAACCGACAAGGATGTGATCGCACGTCGCGAGGAAATCGCGGCAGCATTGCGTAAGATTGTGCCGGGCGAGGGCGTAATTACCGAGGAAGCAGAACGCCGACCCTATGAAACGGATGGCCTTACGGCTTACAAGCAGCTTCCGATGATAGTCGTGCTGCCAGAAACGACGGAGCAAGTAAGTCGCACTCTGCGCTATTGTAATGAGAATAGCGTCCGGGTTGTGCCACGCGGCGCCGGCACGTCTCTCTCAGGCGGCGCCTTACCGCTCGAAGACGGCGTATTGGTTGGCATGGGCAAGTTCAACCGAGTTCTGGACGTCGATTTCGACAATCGCTGTGCCGTCGTGCAACCTGGCGTCACCAATCTCGGTATCACGCAAGCAGTGCAACACAAGGGTTTTTATTACGCACCCGATCCATCTTCGCAGATCGCCTGCACCATAGGTGGCAATATAGCCGAGAATTCTGGTGGCGTTCATTGTCTGAAATACGGCCTCACGACAAACAATGTTCTCGGTCTCGAGCTGGTAATGATCGATGGCGAGATCATTCGACTTGGCGGAAAGCATCTCGACAGCGAGGGGTATGACATTCTCGGCGTCCTGACGGGTTCGGAAGGACTACTCGGCGTTGTCACTGAGGTTACTGTTCGTATTCTGCGAACGCCAGAAACCGCACGCGCGCTCCTGATCGGTTTTCCATCCAGTGAGGCTGCTGGTCAATGCGTCAGCGATGTCATCGGCGCGGGAATTATACCGGGAGGCATGGAGATAATGGACGGCGCGGCGATCCAAGCCGCGGAGGATTTCGTTCATGCAGGTTATCCCGTCGAGTGCCAGGCTCTTCTAATCGTCGAACTCGACGGACCCGAGACAGAAGTCGATTATCTTATCGATCGGGTTCGACAAATCGCAGAAAAGAACGACGCCATGACGATCCGAGCTTCGGAAAACGAAGAGGAACGCCAGCGCTTTTGGGCTGGCCGTAAGGCCGCCTTTCCAGCGGTCGGCCGGGTCTCACCGGATTACTACTGCATGGACGGCACCATCCCGCGTCACCAATTGCCGCACGTTCTCAAACGTATGAACGAGATGTCTGAACACTACGGCCTGCGGGTTGCAAATGTCTTTCATGCGGGTGACGGCAACCTACACCCGCTAATCCTTTACGATGCAAACAAGCCAGGCGAATTAGAAAATGCGGAAGAATTTGGCTCAGAAATTCTCAAACTATGCGTGAATGTTGGTGGTGTCCTAACTGGTGAACATGGCGTCGGCGTCGAAAAACGAGACCTGATGAGCACGATGTTCAACGAAGACGACCTTAAGCAGCAACAACGCCTCAAATGCGCCTTCGATCCGGAAAGTCTGCTGAATCCCGGCAAGGTTTTCCCTACCCTTCACCGCTGCGCCGAACTCGGCCGCGTGCACATCCACGGCGGCCAAACTCGGTTCCCGGACATCCCTAGGTTCTAAGCGATGTTGGAGACCTTGAAGCCCGACACACCCGAACAGATCCGTGATGCGGTGCGATGGGCGGCAGAGAATGAAACACCCATCGAATTGATTGGCCATGGAACCAAACGTGAATTGGGTCGGCCGGGCAATGTTGGCCATACTCTCGAAGTCTCGGCACTATCTGGCATCACCCTCTACGAACAAGAGGAGCTGGTTCTCTCTGCAGGTGCAGGCACGCCCTTATCAGAGATCGAGGAAACCGTGGGAGCAAGCTGCCAGCAACTCGCATTCGAGCCTCCAGACTTTTCAGCCCTCCTCAAGAAAGATACAGGCAAGGGAACCCTCGGGGGGACGATCGCCTGCAACCTTTCCGGGCCTCGGCGGATTAAAGCAGGGGCAGCACGAGACCACTTTTTGGGCTTCAAGGCGATCTCGGGCCGCGGCGACGACTACAAGTCCGGCGGCCGCGTAGTAAAGAATGTGACTGGCTACGATCTCTGCAAGCTCCTGGCCGGATCGTGGGGCACGCTCGGCGTAATGACGGAACTAACGATTAAGGTGCTCCCCGCACCGGAAAAGACGCGGACCGTTCTGGTCATGGAACTTGATGCGGCTAGAGCAGTAACCGCTATGACGCGAGCCTTCCAAAGCCCGCATGACGTAACGGCTGGTGCCTGGATCCCAAAATTACTTACGGTCGGCTCTGCGGTCTCCTACGTGCGGGATGCTGGTACCAGCGTCGCCGCAATCCGGATCGAGGGCCCGGGTCCTTCCGTCGAATACCGGTGCAAGACACTCCGCGAAGAGCTTGCCGAGTTCGGCCAAACAGAAGAGTTACACGGTCATAATTCCGATCGATTTTGGACGGAAGTGCGTGACGTTTTACCCTTTGCCAATGAAGGCGATAACCGTCTCGTCTGGCGGATCTCCGTACCACCTCAGACGGGCGCTATCATTGTAGATAAACTGACCAAAACTTCCGGTTCCACAGCATTCCTAGACTGGGGCGGTGGGCTCGTCTGGTTGGCTACCCCGCAAATTAACGGCGCGTCCGCCGATGAAATTCGGGCGGCCATTATCGAGTGCGGCGGCCACGCAACCCTAATCCGTGCACCAGAAGAATTGCGAGCCACAGTCCCTGTCTTTCAACCTCAGCTGGACAGTCTCGCCAAGCTCAGCGGCCGCATAAAGCAGGGCTTTGACCCGCTCGGCGTACTTAATCCCGGACGCATGTACGCAGGAATGTAGGCATTGCAGACCAATTTCACTCTGGCCCAGCTCGCCAATCCGAACATCGCAGATGCAAATAGTATCCTTCGCGCTTGCGTGCACTGCGGGTTCTGCACTGCGACCTGCCCAACCTACAACCTGCTTGGCGATGAGTTGGATTCGCCACGCGGCCGCATTTACCAGATCAAGGACATGCTCGAACGCGATATCGCAGCGCCAAAAGAAACGGTCCGCCACATCGACCGCTGTCTTTCCTGCCATTCCTGCATGACGACTTGCCCCTCAGGCGTCCACTACATGCATCTTGTCGATCACGCTCGTATGCATATCGAAAATACTCATATCCGTCCGGTTATGGACCGGGTGATCCGTCGATTGCTCTCAATCGTGCTCCCACGGCCCTTTATTTTCCGCTTGGCGCTTATCGGCGCCTCGTTCACAAAGCCATTCACTAAATTCTTACCAGAATCACTACGCGCCATGCTGGCTCTCGCACCCAGTTCAGTGCCACCTCCGTCGCGGGTCGACCGCCCGCAAGTGTTCCCAGCGGAAGGAAAGAAACGAAGGCGTATTGCCCTGATGAATGGCTGTGCGCAACAAGTGCTGGCTCCTGAGATCAACGAGGCGACGATCCGACTGTTGACGCGTCTAGGCGTCGAAGTAGTGATCGTGGAGGGTGCGGGATGTTGCGGCGCTCTGGTTCATCATATGGGTAAAACTAACGAGAGCCACGCGCAGGCAGCAGCAAATATCAGGGCCTGGACGCGAGAGGCCACAGTCGAAGGTATTGACGCAATTGTCGTAAACGCGAGCGGCTGCGGCACGACGGTTAAAGATTACGGCTTCATGTTCCGTAACGACCCCGAATTACAGGAACCGGCCCGACGGATTTCGGAACTCACAAGGGACATTACGGAGTACCTGGCCACGCTCGACCTTTCGTTAGCCCAAGCGCCCGAAGCAATGAAGATAGCCTATCACTCGGCCTGTTCGATGCAACATAGCCAAAAGATAACCAACCTGCCGAAACAATTACTGGCAGCAGCTGGTTTCGAGGTTGTGAGCCCAGAGGAAAGTCATCTCTGCTGCGGATCCGCCGGTACCTATAACCTACTGCAGCCAGAGATAGCCGAGCTACTTAAAGACCGCAAGGTTCGCAATATCGAGGCAACAGATGCGGATGCCGTCGCTGCTGGAAATATTGGCTGCATAGTCCAGATTGCCAGCGCCACCTGCCTGCCTGTCGCACACACCGCTGAGTTGCTCGACTGGGCGACCGGCGGCCCACGGCCGAAAAAATTTTAGGATCCGGGGTTTTTTAAGGCCTCAACCGCCACTTCCTGACGCAGTACTTCCATTCCGTTGAGGTTCCGTGTCGAAAATACGACTTTGGATTTTCTGCCCGCCCATAGAATTTCGATCAACCCAAAATTAGGTTCTCCGTAGGGACCCGAGACGCGGCGAATGTTCCGCCGAATCCTTCGATTATACTGATTGAGCGCGCTAGATGTCATTTCCCATAGTGGGTACGGTACTTCGCTATCGGCGATCTGAGAATATTCCGAAAAGTGCGGATCTCCGCTTACGAACAAAACGCCGTTCGCTTTCGTCCTCCGTATCAAATCGAACAATCGTTGCCGCTCGCGTGGAAAATTCGCCCACTCCTCGTGCCCGGTTTCCTCCGCAAGAACTCGTGTGCCACTGGCAATCAATCGTAATTCAGCCGGCTTGAGCAACTCACCTTCGAGCCAAGTCCATTGATCCGCACCCAGTATGCGAGCGTTCGGGTCAGTATTCGGCCTGTAATAGCCCATGCTCCTTGCGCGTCGGTCCGCCCGCTGCTCCGGAGGCACCTTGACCAAGGGCGATCGATCGTAACGCACGTCGAGCATTAGCAACTGTACGCGGCGACCTTCGGGTCCGAATACGTAGGAGGTAAAGATACCACCGTCCCGAACTCGCCGCTCCGACGAAGCTGGCTCACCGAAGAAATCACAGAACACCTGCTTGGAGGCTGCCTTTGCGGGAAACTCCCGACCCGCATTGTTGCGACCAAAATCGTGGTCATCCCAAGTTGCGACTACCGGCACACGCCGGCGAAGCATTCGATATCCAGGATCACCCCATAGCCGGGCGTATTTAAATTTTAGCTCCGACAAATTTTCAGTATCGCCGTAGATGTTATCGCCGAGATGAACAAAGAGGTCCGGCGCCGTGCCGAGAATACGCGGCCAAATCGGTTGTGGCCGGTTCTGGCGTAGACAGGAACCAAATGCAATTCGCGTCAACGGTTGGATGGGGTCAGCTCTCAGGGTTACAATTTCCTTCGGATCCAAAGCTGCGCAGCCGGGCCCGATCAACGGCAGTGACAACGACCAGAGGAGCGAACGTCGTGACAGCATCAAATCGACAAATCTCGTTGTATTAATTTTTGCAAATTACTCCCTCTCCGCTTCAGACACGAGGAGTGGAACGAAAGGTTTTACACGGCATCAATTACCAATATGTACCAAGACATCCAAGATCCGTGACAAAGCTGAAATCCGAATTCTTAATCACCAATTGCGTTACAATCAATCATCGGCACAATGTAGCCATCGGATGTCAGATTACACGTCTTATGACATTAACATGGTTCTCTGATCCGTAAGTCCTCGGAAAAGAGTTCTATCTATCCGATGTTTTTTAAAACAAGGATACCGAGTATTAGCCTGAGAAATACCGAAGATGCCATGAGAGATTATTTTAAATTTCCCTTTATACCTCCGTTCTGGCTGCTGGCCGCAGTTATTGTAATGGTTACCCTCGATAAAATACCAAAACAATTGTTGATACTGAACTCACCGCTCAACAATATCGGATGGCTGTTAATCGTCAGCGGCCTCGGGATTGCACTCTATGTCGATCTAATCTTCAAGCGCCAAGGCACTACTATTTTACCGTTCCGGACAGCAACTTCTTTAGTGACGATTGGTCCTTTCCGATATTCGCGAAATCCAATTTACACCGGCATGGTAACGGCGCTGTTCGGCCTCGCATTAACTCTCGGCAAGCTACTGCCGATACTCGTTTTGCCAGTTTTTATTTGGACAATTCAACATTGTTTTATCCGACATGAAGAGGCTGATTTGGAAGAAACCTTCGGCGCAGATTATCGAAACTACAAGAGCCGAGTCCGCCGATGGATATAAGTCGTTTTACCAGGAGCCCGTATTATTCATCGACTTCCAAGGCTCCTCGACCTCCTTGGCGCCACCCTTCTGCAGTAGTTCGATAGAAATGCCATCGGGTGAGCGAATGAATGCCATGTAGCCGTCACGGGGCGGCCGATTAATGACAATGCCTGAATCCTGCAAGTTCCGGCACAGGCCGTAAATGTCGTCCACTTCAAAGGCCAAGTGCCCAAAATTACGGCCGCCCGTATAATCCTCTGTATCCCAATTGTAGGTAAGTTCTAAGACCGGCGACTTTGACGATTCCGCCGTTGCTTGATCCTCCGGTGCTGCCAGAAATAAATTGGTGTAACGGCCTTTCTCGCTCTCGGTCCTGCGCACCTCAATCATGCCGAGTTTATTACAATAAAATTCTAGCGATTGGTCGAGATCCTTAACTCGGACCATAGTGTGGAGATAGCGCATTTCCCAAAAACTCCCTTGAATACCTCTATGTGTCGGCTCAATTTTAACATGTGAATTTCCGGCAGATAAAGGCCATACAGGGTGGAACGGTCCGGCTAACCCGATTAGGTGAGAAACCACATTATTGAATTCACCTACGAATAAGCAAGCGATCGTTTAAGGTTCCGCGCCGCACTCCAGATTAAAACCGATGCATGAACTTCTCGATAGGCGCGTCCTGCTGCCGCTCACAGCCATCATACTGATGCAGAGCACAATTGTAATGTCATCTTACGGCATCACGGTAATCGCACCCGACGCTGCAGAGGACATCGGTATTCCCCCAGAATGGGTCGGATACCTATTCGCTGTAATTTACGCATCGGCCAGTCTTTCGGGACTCCTCTCTGGAAGAATAGTATCGCGGTGGGGTGCGGCGATGGCCTTTCGAGCCATGATGCTCGCGGTAGCTTTCGGCTGTCTTTCATTCGTCGGTGAAACGCCACTGCTGGCGTTGGCCTCCGCAGTATTACTCGGGCTC
>JAYZET010000034.1:0-150362 GCA_036337155.1 Pseudomonadota bacterium
ATCTCGTGCCGTATAATATTATTGAAGGCGAGAACGGCGATGCATGGGTGGAATGCCGTGATAACAAATACGCGCCTAGCCAGATCAGCGCCTTTATTCTCCAGAAGATGAAAGAAGATGCGGAAAGCTACCTCGGTGAGAAGGTCGAGCAGGCTGTGATTACTGTTCCAGCCTATTTTAACGATTCTCAACGCCAGGCCACGAAGGATGCGGGCAAGATTGCTGGTCTCGAGGTGCTACGAATAATCAATGAACCGACAGCGGCCGCGCTCGCCTATGGCCTTGAGAAAAAAGGATCGGGCGTCATTGCGGTTTATGATTTGGGCGGTGGTACCTTTGATATCTCGGTGCTGGAGATTGGTGACGGTGTATTTGAGGTGAAGTCCACCAACGGTGATACGTTCCTCGGTGGCGAGGACTTTGACCAGACCGTAATTGATTATCTTGCACAGGAGTTCAAGAAGGAAAACGGAATTGATCTGCGCGAAGATCGGCTTGCTTTGCAGCGTCTCAAGGAAGCCGGCGAGAAAGCTAAGATTGAACTTTCCAGTGCTATTGAGACCGACATTAATTTACCGTTTGTTACCGCTGATCAATCTGGACCTAAGCATCTGAACATGAAGCTGACGAGGGCCAAGCTGGAGGCTCTGGTCAATGATTTAGTGCAACGCACAATCGACCCGTGCAGGAAGGCGTTAAAGGACGCTAGCTTAAAGGCGAGTGAAATCGACGAAGTAATACTTGTGGGCGGCATGACGCGCATGCCGAAAATCATGGAGACTGTAAAGCAATTCTTCGGGAAGGAACCGCATCGGGGCGTGAATCCGGACGAGGTGGTCGCGATGGGGGCGGCAATTCAGGCCGGCGTGTTGCAGGGTGATGTTAAGGACGTTCTGTTGCTCGATGTTACGCCGTTGTCACTCGGCATTGAGACCTTGGGTGGCGTATTCACGCGATTGATCGATCGAAATACCACAATACCGACACGCAAAGGTCAGACATTTTCGACCGCTGAGGATAATCAGACAGCGGTAACGATCCGTGTGTTTCAAGGTGAGCGTGAAATGGCCGCCGATAACAAGGTGCTTGGACAGTTCGACCTCATTGGAATACCGCCTGCGCCTCGCGGCATGCCCCAGATCGAGGTTACTTTCGATATCGACGCTAATGGTATCGTTAATGTGTCTGCGAAAGACAAAGCGACTGGCAAGGAGCAGCAAATACGTATTCAGGCCTCTGGTGGCTTAAGTGATGCTGATATTGATCAGATGGTGCAGGATGCTGAAGAGCATGCGGCTGATGATCAGAAGCGGAAGGTATTAGTTGAGGCGCGGAACGGTGCTGATAGCTTGATCTATTCGACTGAGAAGACGCTGGCAGAGTACGGAGATCAGATAGGCGAAGAGGATAAGTCTCAAATTCAAGCAGACCTGGAGGCCTTAAAGTCCGCAATTGAGGGTGAAGATGCTTCTGATATAAATACTAAGGTGGAAGCCCTCAGCAATTCTTCTATGAAGCTTGGCGAAGCAATGTATAAAGCGAGCCAGGAGGCGTCAGGTGATGCAGCTGAAGGACCGGATATTGGAGAGACTGCTTCGACTGAGGCTGCTGGCGATGGCGTCGTTGACGCGGATTTTGAGGAAGTCGAGGAAAACAGTAAGGATAAATAGACCGGAAAGGTACGGGGCTGTCCGCATGGGTAAGCGGCCCTGGCGCCGCGTGGCGGGTATGAAATAGCCTTAAGGTCAGGGGTGGTCGATGGCGAAAGCCGATTATTACGAGACACTTGGGGTCCAACGAGAAGCGACCGCTGATGATCTGAAGTCGGCTTATCGCAAGGCGGCGATGAAGTATCATCCGGATCGAAATCCGAACAACGCGGAAGCTGAAGCCAAGTTCAAGGAAGTAAACGAGGCCTACGAAGTACTAAAGGATAATCAAAAGAGAGGCGCCTACGACAGGTTTGGCCATGCAGCATTCGAGAATAGCGGTGCTCAAGGGTCTAGCGGCGGCGCCTCAGGTTTCGATTTTGCTTCCGGCTTTGCTGACATCTTTGATGAGATGTTCGGTGACTTCGGCGGCGCACGCCGCGGGACGCGAGGCGCTTCTACTCGCGGGGGTGACCTTCGCTATAATCTAGAAATTTCTCTTGAGGACGCTTTTGCCGGACGGCAGGTGGAAATCCTCGTGCCGTCGATATCCAGTTGCGAATCTTGCGAGGGCATCGGTGCTGCGGGTGGTTCTGAGCCTGCGAACTGCCCAACTTGCCAGGGCGTTGGGAAAGTGCGGGCTCAGCAAGGGTTTTTTACAATCGAACGGACCTGTGCGACGTGCCATGGACAAGGTCAGGTAATAGAGAATCCGTGTTCAGAATGCAGTGGTTCGGGGCGTGTTAGAAAGGAAAAGAAACTGTCCGTTAACGTACCGCCGGGTGTCGATGATGGCACTCGGATACGCCTTTCGGGCGAGGGTGAGGCCGGCTTGCGCGGTGGGCCTTCCGGAGATCTTTATATTTTCTTAAACATAAGCGATCACGTTTTCTTTCAACGCGACGGCGCCGATATCTACTGTCGCGTGCCTATTCCTATGACCATCGCAGCCTTGGGCGGGGCCATAGAGGTGCCAGCGATCGATGGTTCTCGCGCCAAGGTGAATATTCCAGATGGTACGCAGTCGGGTCAACAATTTCGCTTGCGTGGCAAGGGGATGTCCGTTCTGCAATCTAAGTCACGCGGTGATATGTATATCGATGCTCAAGTAGAGATCCCTATCAAACTGACGAAACAGCAAAAGGATTTGCTTCGCGAGTTCGAAAGCGTCGGGGGCAACGAAACGCATAGTCCCCGTTCGGAAGGGTTCTTCTCCAAGGTTAAGGAATTTTGGGAAGACCTGACCGAGTAATTTCAGGCTTTTCTCCTCATTTACAAACGCGGCGCGGCGACAGATGATTATGGCCAAAGGCAACGTTGGGGGAAAGCTCGATGGATAATGATCTCAAGGTTGGTATTCTTGGTGGTGCTGGGCGCATGGGACAAATGACCATTCGCCAGGTAGCGGAGACCGAGGGGTGTGTTGTTACCGGCGTGACCTGCCGCCCCGGAAGTGCGGCCATCGGTAGGGACGCGGGAGAGCTCGTGGGGATCGCGCCGCTTGGCGTGTTGGTGAGCGATGATACGGCCACGACTATCGCGGCCGTCGACGTCGTGATCGACTTTACTGTGCCTGACGTCGCCGTCGAAGCGGCTCAAATTGCGGCTCGGGCTGGGGTGGCATTAGTTGAGGGTACAACCGGACTTTCGACGAATCAGGAAGATCAGATTGCAAGGGCTGCGGATTACGTCCCTGTGATTCGGGCGGCGAATACTAGTGTGGGTGTAACCTTGCTTGCAGCGCTCGCCAAACAGGCCGCGCAAATGCTCGGCGAGGACTACGATATCGAAGTGCTGGAAATGCACCACCGGCACAAGATTGATGCGCCGTCGGGTACGGCACTGGCACTTGGAGAGGCGTTGGCGAGTGGACGTGGGGTTGATTTGGAAGATGTGAAGCAGGCGGTGCGGGACGGACAGACGGGCTCGCGAAAACCGGGCGATATCGGGTTTGCGACGCTTCGCGGTGGAGATGTGGCGGGTGAGCATGAAATCATCTTCGCTACGGAGGGTGAGCGCCTCATTCTCGGTCATAAGGCGTCAAGTCGGCAGGTTTTCTCAACGGGCGCAGTCCGTGCTGCGCTCTGGGCACGGGCGCAGAGCCCCGGCCTTTACAGCATGCGGAATGTGCTCGGGTTCGAAGATTAAGTTAGGAAAATCAGTTTGCCATCTTCGGCAGTGAAACCTGGCGCAGATGCAGCGCATCACGAAGTGCATTGGCAACTTCCAGGCGCTCTTCAGGTGTCAGAAATGCGCCAATAGTAAGCCGCTTTCCATGGCTGGTGACCGTGAGCTGGCTGTGATGATTGGGTGGGTTGTCAATATGGACCTGCAGCCAGGTGGGCTCGAAACGATAGTCGGATTGGTCTCCTTTCGGGTCGACCTTCCGAACGTCGAAACTGCTGTCGCTCAGACGAACTCGCTCGTAACCCTGGGCGGCCTTATAATTTTGTCTAAACATGACGTAGATCAAAAGAAACTCGGCGCCGCAAAACCCTATGACGGGCCAAGCACCAAGTACCAAGAACACCAATCCAACGCCGATCATAAAAACAGCGGCTGCCGACATCAGCACCTTGAATCCGAATGGGCTCAAGCTGCGGTGCGGATGCAGAATTGCATCGAAAAACACTCTGCCAGGAGATTGCACGGAGGAGCGTCGCAGGTAAGACATAGCGCTATACATATGTTAATCGAAATCTCTTTGTCTACCTTCCGCCCGATGCTTGGCGTAAAGACCCTCAACCCCTAAGTTAGCGGCATGAAGAAAGCTGATATAGAGGAGTTTTATGGTCGCCTGCAGGAAAAACAGCCCGAACCGCAAGGTGAGCTCAACTATTTGAATACCTATACTCTGCTTGTTGCTGTCGTGCTTTCCGCGCAGGCCACAGACGTTGGTGTAAACAAGGCGACTGGACCGCTGTTCAGGGTCGCTGACACGCCTGAGAAGATGGTTGATCTGGGTGAGGCCAAGCTGCGTGACTACATCAAGACTATCGGGTTGTTTAATGCGAAGGCAAAAAATGTTATCGCTCTTAGCGTCTTGCTGATGGAGAACCACGGGAGTGAGGTGCCCCGTGATCGGGACGCGCTTGAATCTTTACCCGGCGTGGGTCGGAAGACTGCGAACGTAGTACTCAATATTGCTTTTGGCGAGCCAACTATTGCTGTAGATACACATATATTCCGAATTGGCAATCGGACGGGCCTGGCACCCGGGAAGACACCGCTTGCAGTCGAGAAAAAACTCGAAAAGGTGACGCCGGGACACTATAAGTTGCATGCGCATCACTGGCTGATCATGCACGGACGATACGTTTGCAAGGCTCGTAGGCCGGATTGTCCTGTCTGCGAGGTGCGCGACCTTTGTCGCTTCAAGGGAAAGACGATTTAACCACGCGTTGCGTTGAAATGTGCCCGCAATAATTGGACAAAACAATCGCGCCTAGAAAATTTCACCCCACCGCGGCCGCGCACCTCTACATAGTTGACCTTGAAGGTATTGTTTTTGCTGTATAAATAAATGTCGAGAATACAGGTCTTGGCCAGATATTGCCAAATCTCTGCGTAACCGTCTCGGCGCACGAAACCTGGTAAGCCAAGTCGGTTGGAGACGTTGTGGTGTGCGAGGCCGAGTAATTGATTAGGGTCATCGTCGATATTCTGCTCGACTATTTTAGGTTTAGACTTGGGCACTGAAGAAACGACGTTGCCAGGATTGATGTTTGCCTTTGGTGGCTCGGGCGGCGGGGTTGTGGCAGTGGGTAAGGCGTCATGCTTGGCACAAGCTGCCAGTAAGTAAATTAAAAATGCCAAACCGAATTGAAACGCTTTAGCTAGTTGCATCAGAGGGAACAAGGTTTGTTTTATTTTTGCTTTCATTTGCGCTGATCAATTTAATATTACCCGACAATTTTCCGCCACGCTCGATTTCGATTTCTGTATAGGTGATCTTGCCTGTTACCCGGCCGGTTTTGCGAATGATCAGACGCTCGCGCGCGATTAATTCACCTTCAAATTCCCCTTTGATCTCAGCGACTGCAATATCGACATTGCCCTTAAAATAGCCACTTTCCGCAATTTCCATGCGATGACTTTCCTGGAGTGCCGCCTCTACGCGGCCCTCCACTACCAGGGTATCGCAAGCGGTGATCGCGCCAGACAGGCATATATCACGTCCGACGATCAGGCGTCTACTGTCAACCGGGCTACCTGGAAGTCGCTCGGGCCTTGTATTACCTGGAATGTTAGACATCTGCTTGTTGGAATCCTTGATGGAAGATTGGGAAACGTCATTATCAGCCATATTTGCTCCTAAAGAAGAATTTCAAAATTAGTCTTACTTTAAACGAACCGTCCGAGGTTCGTATTCCAAAATCGCTGCGCTTAGTTAGGCGGGAGGGATTTTCTTGGGGCTTGGTAATGAGTGGAACACATGCACCATGAAGGCTGTCGCAATTACGGGCGTAAGGAAATTGATGATAGGAACCGAAAGAATGAAGGTAAGTAGTATACCTGACAAGAGAATGCGGCCTCTGTTTTGTCGCCGCATCGAGAGTACAGACATTGCGTCAATTCGTCGGGAAGAAACAAGTTCAAAATATTCGCGGCTGATAAGATATCCATTCAATAGATAGTAGAGTACGAGGTTTAAAGGTGGCACGAACATCAGGATTAGGTAAATAGGTAGACACACTAGATTTAGTCCGACCACGGCTAAGGCAAATTTCGCCGTTGAAGCGACTACCTCCGAAACTGGCTGTGCGCGAGCGGGTGGCTTGTTTGGGTAATGCTTCGCTTCAACAGCAATGACGACGTCTTCGAGAAAAAACCCAACGATTATTGTCGAGACCCCAGGAAACAGGATGGTGGAGACAACTAACAAGCTGAAGCCGATGACGAAACCGGCCATCCAATTGAGCGCGTTTTCAAGCCATCCCCAAAGATTCAGCGCGACAAGGTCAACCTGGCTTGCGAAAAGCCACCATATTAACAGGTTTAATAAAACGAAAATAACAGCTGATCCACAGATCCCAATCAACGCGACCCGCCGCAGCGCCGGGTCTCCGAGTTGCGAAATTGACTTTGACAGGTAACCGAACATAATTGGGCCCTAGGAGCTTTCACTGGTTAAGATGTAACCAGCACGAGAGGCGCGCGCAAGAAGCGGGCCTTGCGCGCGCCGCTACGCATAGGTGGGTAGCCGTCGGGCAAAAGAAGCAGAAAAATCGTTTGGGGTGTGGCATGGCCGAATACGATTTAGTGGGGATAGGGAATGCATTGGTAGATGTCTTGGCGCCGATCGAAGATGTTTTCCTTGAAGTGCATTCGCTAGAAAAGGGTGCAATGACATTGGTCGACACCGAGCGGTCCTCGGCGATTTACGGTGATATGCCGTCTGCCCAGGAAGTCTCAGGTGGTTCGTGTGGCAATACTATGGCTGGGTTTGCCTCGCTTGGCGGGAAGGCCGCATTCATCGGCAAAGTCCGAGATGATCGGTTTGGCAAGGTTTTTCGTAACGACTTGCAGGCGCTGGGCGTTGATTTCGCCACCATGCCTGCATGCTCGGGCCCGGCCACAGGCTCTTGTTTGGTGTTGATAACGCCAGACGCACAGCGAACTATGTGTACTAACCTCGGCGCTGCATCCAATTTAATGCCTGAGGATGTTGGCAAAGGTGTCATTCAATCGGCGAAGGTAGTCTACATGGAAGGCTATCTATTTGATCCACCTGCAGCACAGGCCGCTTTCGTTCAAGCTGCTAATTTGGCCCACGAGGCTGGTCAGAAGGTTTCTATCACCTTGTCGGATCCATTTTGTGTTGACAGGCACCGGCATGCATTCCAGAGGCTGGTTGCTGACCACACGGATATCCTATTTGGGAACGAAGATGAGGTCAAATCGCTTTACCAAGCCGATGATTTCGATACCGCCTTGCAGCACCTGCGCGGGCACTGTGAAATTGCCTGTATAACTCGTGGCAAAAAGGGGTCTGTTATCCTTTCGGGACATGAAATTTACATCATTGATCCGCTTCCGCTTGACTCGGTTGTCGATACCACCGGTGCTGGCGATCAATATGCTGCAGGTTTCCTTTACGGGTATACGCAGGGTATGGACCTAAAACGCTGCGGCCAAATTGCGGCTGTGGCGGCCACTGAGGTCATCGGCCACATCGGAGCCCGGCCCGAGACTAATCTGAAGGAATTAGTAGACCGCGAACTCGGTTAGGCACGGCACCGAACGTGTCCGATTTTTACGAGCGGATTGCCCCTTGGGCTGAGGCGGCCTCTGTTTATCGAGATCGACGGGTTTTATTAATAACACTATTGGGGATTTCGAGCGGGTTCCCGCTAGGTATTCTCGGCGATCCGCTCTCGGCGGTCCTAAAGCTACATGGCATATCGAAAGAGACTATCGGGTATTTTGGTTTGCTCGGCATTCCGTACGCCGTCAAGTTTCTATGGGCTCCTGTCCTGGATCGGGTTCGCCTGCCAGTCTTTACCCGTTTTTTAGGACGTCGGCGGGGCTGGATTTTGGTTACCCAAATCGCGTTGATGTTCGCGATCGGGGCGCTGAGCGGTGTCGATTTCACGCGTGATATCCAGGTTGCAGCCCTTCTGACGCTTGTCGTCGCATTTTTCTCCGCGAGCCAGGATATCGTCGTCGACGCTTACCGGGTGGAGATTTTGGAAGAGCGGCAACTGGGCGCAGGGTCGGCGACAGTGGTGTTGGGTTATCGCATCGGTCAAGTTGGCGTTGCCGCAATAGGTCTGGTCGTGGCATCGGCTTATGGTTGGGCGGTTGCTTTCATCCTAATGGCAGGGTTTGCCGTCGTCGGAATGATCGCTGTTTTGTTTTGTGCAGAGCCCCTTGAAACTGGCGAGATGTCGGAAAGCAGCTCGATCGGTGGAGAATTTAGGAAGTCGGTTTTTGAACCCTTGGCTGATTTTTTCGCCCGGCCTGGCTGGCTGCTCATATTCGGGGTGATCGTCTTCTACAAACTGGGCGATGCGATGTTATCGGCGATGCAGACACCGTTCTTCATTGAGTTGGGGTTTACACTTCCGGAGATCGCCGGTGTGAAGAAAGCAGTTGGGTTTGCTGCATTGACGTTCGGCGGTCTGATTGGCGGTGTGTTGGTCGCGGGTTTGGGCATCTTTCGCAGCCTTTTGTTCTGCGGTCTGCTTCAGGCGTTGACGAATCTCGTTTTTGTCTACCTGGCTTGGGTAGGGCACGACGTGATCGTGTTGGGCCTAACGGTGGCTTCCGAAAACATCGCGACCGGCATGGGGGCAGCAGCGTTCGTCGCCTACTTGTCGAGTCTGTGTAATCGGGCCTATACGGCCACCCAGTATGCCCTGCTTACGTCAGTATTTGGCGGTGTGCGAACAATATTTTCAGCTTCTTCGGGGTGGCTCGCCGATCAAATGGAGTGGGTTATTTTTTTTGCGCTAACAACCGTCGCTGCCCTTCCAGGGCTTTATTTGGTGTGGTTGCTAATGCGCCGCTACGATTTGACGGATAGAGAGACGAAGGAATGACAAAAATGAAAGTCGTCGAGGGCGACATTACAGCGTTGGCACTGGATGCGATCGTAAATGCGGCGAACGAGACGCTTTTGGGGGGTGGTGGGGTCGATGGTGCAATCCATCGGGCCGCCGGCCCAAACTTGCTTCTGGAATGCCGCACTCTTGGCGGCTGCTTAACGGGTGAGGCCAAGATCACCGCTGGGTACGGTCTTCCGGCATCACATGTGATCCACACGGTTGGCCCGGTTTGGCGGGGTGGCCGAGCGGGTGAAGATGACTTGCTGGCGAAGTGCTATCGGCGTTCTCTCGAAGTTGCTCGAGAGAACGATGTCCGGACCCTGGCCTTTCCAGCCATTTCGACGGGCGTTTATCGGTTTCCAGTACCACGTGCCGCCGGTATCGCTGTTGGCACGGTTGCCGAATTCCTGGCAAAGACGGATGCGATCAACCAGGTCGTCTTCTGCTGCTTTGGCACCCAAGTTACTAGCGCCATCACTGCGGCGCTTAAAGAATTCTAAACACCAGGCAACGCCTTCTGGGTATCCGCGACAATGGCATCGTGCGCGGCGAAGGCAGCGATATTAACCAGATCGTTGACCGAAGAGCCAAGTGTCACTACTTGAATCGGCTTTGAAAGACCTACAAGGATTGGTCCGATAACTGTTGCACCTCCCATCGAACCCAGCAGGCTTGAACTGATGCTAGCACTATGCAGGGCCGGCATAACGAGCACGTTCGCGGGTCCGGAAAGACGGCAGAAGGGATATACTTTCTGCATAAGGTCGTAGTTGAGCGCTACGCCGGCCTGCATATCGCCGTCAAATTCGAAATCCACCTTGCGCGCTTCCAAGATTTCTACTGCATCTCGGATTCGCTCCATGTGTGGTCTGCTCGGCTGTCCAAAATTTGAGTAAGAAAGCAAAGCGACGCGCGGTTCATGGCCGAATTTGCGGGCATATTGTGCTGCCTCGACTGCAATGTCCGATAGTTCCTCCGCTGTCGGTACTTCATGAACGCGGGTATCCGCAATGAATAGAGAGCGACCTGACCCTACTACCAATGAGATGCCTATTAGCCGTTGGTCCGGCAACGGGTCTACCACTCGGCTAATTTCGCCGAAGGCGACGCTGAAGACCCGTGTGACACCGGTGATCATGGCGTCCGCGTCGCCGTTCGCGACCATGCAGGCACCAAAAACGTTGCGGTCCTGATTTACCAGGCGCTGGCAATCACGTGCAAGAAACCCGTCCCGCTGAAGTCGTTTGTACAGAAACTCGGTATAAGTGTCATTCCGGTCGCTGAGACGCGCGTTGCGAATTTCTAGAAACGGATCATTGAAACCGAGCTCGTTCATCGTCCGACGTACTTCCTCTTCGCGTCCGATCAGTATGGGTTCGCCATATCCGGCGTTTTTAAACTGCATGGCGGCGCGAATTACCCGGTCGTCTTCGCCTTCCGCAAAGACGACCCTGCGTGGATTTGATCGGACCAAATCGTGTATCAAATGAAGCGAGCTCGATGTTGGATCGAGGCGTGCTGACAGTTCCCGGCGATAGTCGTTTAGGTCTTCGACCGGGCGCTGCGCGACGCCTGTTTCCATTGCGGCCTGTGCCACAGCAGCGGGTACCACTGCGATCAATCGTGGATCGAAAGGCGCCGGGATGATGTAGTCATTACCATAATGCAGTTGTTGTCTGCCATAAGCGGCCGCGACTTCTTCTGGTACGTCCTCGCGAGCCAAAGCCGCCAGCGCTTCTGCCGCGGCGATCTTCATTTCATCGTTGATACGGGAAGCGCGCACGTCGAGCGCGCCCCGGAAAATGTATGGGAACCCTAGTACGTTGTTAACCTGGTTCGGATAGTCGGAACGGCCGGTTGCCACAATGGCGTCGTCGCGCACCGCTTTAACATCTTCCGGTGTGATTTCCGGGTCCGGATTGGCCATAGCGAAAATGATCGGCTTGCGCGACATCGATTTGACCATCTCCTGCGAGACTACGTCCTTGGTTGACAGGCCGATGAAAACGTCGGAGCCTTTGAGGGCTTGTTCGAGGTCGCGCGATTCGGTGTTGATCGCATGCGCTGACTTCCATTGGTTCATCCCGTCCTCGCGGCCCCGATATATAACGCCCCGACTATCGCACATGATGACGTTCTCGTTTGGCACGCCCATGTTCTTGATGAGTTCGACGCATGCGATGGCCGATGCGCCTGCGCCGTTCACCACGATCTTCGTCGTCGCGATGTGGCGGCCTGTCAGATGGAGGGCGTTGATGAAGCCGGCCGCCGTAATGATTGCGGTTCCATGCTGGTCGTCATGAAAGACCGGCACGTCGAGCTCTTCCTTGAGGCGCTCTTCGATCAAGAAGCATTCCGGCGCCTTGATATCCTCGAGGTTGATGCCGCCGTAATTATTGCCGATCAGTTTGACGCAGCCGACGAACTCATCAACATCCTCAGTCGCCACTTCGATATCGATTCCGTCGACATCGGCGAAGCGTTTGAACAGTACCGACTTGCCTTCCATCACCGGCTTGGAGGCGAGTGCGCCGATATTGCCGAGACCGAGCACCGCCGTGCCGTTGGAAATAACAGCGACGAAATTGCCTTTCGCCGTGTAGTCGTAGGCAGTCGCCGAGTCTTTCTCGATTTCGAGGCACGGGTATGCGACGCCTGGTGAATAGGCCAGAGATAGGTCCCGCTGTGTCGTCAGCGCCTTGGTTGCGTTAACTTCGATCTTGCCGTGGCGCCGTCCACCAACGTGAAACTGTAACGCGTCGTCACGGAGCGTTGACTGGTCGGCCATCTATTTTTCTTCCTGTTTGGATGGTTTAGGGCGCAGCATTCCGCATCGCTGAGGCTTTTTCAACTTATTGCGTGCTGGAGTAGCGGAAATTTTGTCTTGGCCTGTGTCAATTTGGCGCTTCCATGCTATTTTTGACGCAATGTCCAAGCCCGCCGTCAAGACACCGCCTAGCGCCGCGACGCCGATGATGGTGCAGTATTTTCAGCACAAGGACGCCTATCCCGACGCCCTTTTGTTTTTCCGCATGGGTGATTTTTACGAAATGTTTTTCGAGGATGCAGTTGCGGCCGCGGCGGCGCTTGATATTACGTTGACCAAGCGCGGAAGCCACAAGGGCGACGATATCCCGATGTGCGGCGTTCCCGTACATACGCTCGACGGTTATCTCGAGCGGCTCATACGCAAGGGCTTCCGGGTCGCGATCTGTGAGCAGATGGAAGATCCCGCGGAAGCAAAACGCCGCGGCGGCTCGAAGTCGGTCGTGCGTCGGGATGTTATACGGCTAGTAACTCCGGGCACCCTCACCGAGGAAACCCTGCTGGACGAGCGCGCCCACAACTACCTCGCGGCGGTGACCGAGGTATCTGGTCGCTGCGGCATGGCCTGGCTCGATATGTCAACTGGAGATTTTACGGTGCAGCCGCTCGGCCTCGCCGATTTGCCGGCCGCGGTCTCACGCGTCTCGCCGGGGGAACTGCTGCTGCCGGAGAAGCTGTTTGGGCGACCGGAACTGGCGGGCCTGCTTGAGGATTGGGGGTGTCAGCTCACGCCCTTGCCGAATGCGCGCTTCAACTCGGACAATGCCCGACGTCGACTGGAGGCTGTATATGAAGTTGCCGCGCTCGATGCGTTTGGGGAATTCGACCGCGCAGAACTCGCCGCCGCCGGCGCGCTCATCGACTATGTCGAACTGACGCAGGTCGGCAAACTGCCGCGCCTCGGTCTTCCCCGCCATCTCGGTACTGGCGCACTGTTGGAGATCGACGCCGCGACCCGTCGCAGTCTGGAGCTCACCAGAACGCTCGGCGGTGGACGGCCCGGAAGTTTGCTGCATGCGATCGATCGGACGGTGACAGGTGCGGGTGCGCGGCTGTTGGCCAATCGACTTTCGGCGCCGTTGACCGATCCTGCCGCGATCAAAGAGCGCCTCGATCAGGTGCAATTTTTATTGTGCGAATCGGATTTGTGCGATGTAATGCGCAGCTTGCTCAAGGCGACGCCAGATTTGGAACGGGCGCTGTCCCGCATCAGCCTCGGGCGTGGGGGGCCGCGTGATTTAGCCGCAATTCATGACGGCCTGGTGCAGGGAGCAGCGCTTCGCGACGTGCTTGCTGCGGTGACCGAAGCCCCTGCGGGTCTATTAGAAATCCAGGACAACTTGGGTCGGCACGAGCTATTGGTCGACCGGCTGCGGCAGGCGCTCGCCGACGATCTGCCGTTGATAGCGCGGGACGGCGGTTTCATTCGCGCCGGATTCAACGACGAGCTTGATAAATTGCGGCGGTTGCGCGACGAAAGCCGGCAATTGGTCGCGGGCCTCGAGGCGCGCTATCGGTCCGAATCGAGTGTCGAAAACCTTAAGATCAAATACAATAATGTCCTCGGTTATTTCATCGAGGTGACGGCGCGCAATGCCGACAAGCTCGGCGACCGCTTTATTCATCGCCAAACCATGGCGAATGCGATGCGGTTCATGACGACGGAGCTCGGCGATTTGGCGCGGGCAATTTCGGAGGCGGGAGATAAGGCGCTAGCCGTCGAGTTGACTTTGTTCGAAGTGCTGACTGGTGAGGTTTTGCAGCAAGTCGGCGGAATTGCTCTGTCCGCGGCTGCCATGGCGCGCCTCGACGTCGCGGCGGCTCTTGCCGCTCTCGCGTCGGAACAGGGCTACGCGCGGCCGCGGGTCGATGATTCGCTTTCGTTCGAGGTCGAAGGTGGCCGCCATCCCGTCGTCGAAACTGTGCTCGCGGCCTCGGGAGAGTCGGCGTTCGTCGCCAACGACTGTGACCTTTCTCGGGAGCGGCGGCTGTGGATTGTCACTGGGCCCAATATGGCCGGCAAGAGCACGTTTTTACGTCAGAACGCGCTGATCACGATCCTGGCGCAGATGGGCAGTTACGTGCCGGCGGACGCTGCTCTCATCGGGGTTGTCGACCGCCTGTTCAGCCGCGTCGGGGCGTCGGACGACTTGGCGCGGGGCCGCTCGACTTTCATGGTCGAAATGGTCGAGACGGCGGCGATCACGAACCAGGCAACGGAACGATCGCTGGTTATCCTCGACGAGATCGGCCGCGGCACCGCAACCTATGATGGCCTGTCCATTGCCTGGGCGACGGTAGAGCATCTGCACGAGACCAATGGCTGTCGGGCCTTGTTCGCAACGCATTATCACGAATTGGTCGCCCTCACGGCGCAGCTCGACGCGTGCGCACCTTACACGATGCGGGTCAAGGAATGGCGGGGAGACGTGGTCTTCCTGCACGAGGTGGCCGCTGGCGCCGCTGATCGCTCGTATGGAATTCATGTCGCACGGCTTGCTGGACTGCCGGTGCCGGTGATCCTGCGCGCCGAACAGGTGCTCGAGACGCTGGAACGGGGCGAGCAGTCCGGCGCTATCACGCGGCTCGCTGAAGATCTGCCGCTCTTTGCGAATCTAGCAAGTGCGTCACCGCCCAAGGCGGTGGTCCCATCCGAGGCGGAGGAAGAACTGCGTAGCCTCAACCCAGATGACCTGACACCGCGGCAGGCGCTTGAAATGCTCTATCGACTGCGGGCGCTGGTCACAGACTGATCCTTGCATTTGACTTTGCTCCGGGCGAAGCTTGTAGGCATGGAGGCATTGCGGAACAGACGTGCAATCGTCGACCGGATTTCGTTGAAGGAGAGTGTCGAGGCGGTGCTGGACGGCGACGTGCCGGTGTCCGAACGCCCGGTCGCTGTCCTTGACGTCTATCGCAATGCGCTTGCGGCCGGTGTTGAAGAGATTCGCCAGCGTTTTGAGCGGGGTCAGGACGGTGAAGGCGGAGTGCGTGGTCATTGCTTTTTGATCGATCAGGTGATCCGTGTTATCCACGATATTGCTGTGGAACGGCTGTATCCCGCGGCCAATCCCACCGCCGCGGATCAGCTTTGTATTGTCGCATACGGTGGCTACGGCCGGGCTGAACTGGCGCCGCGTTCCGATATCGATTTGCTGTTCCTTTTGCCCTACAAACCGACGCCGCGCAGCGAGCAAGTCATCGAACACGTGCTTTATTCGCTGTGGGATCTCGGCCTTAAGGTCGGTCATGCGACACGGTCGGTCGACGATTGTATCCGCCACGCCCAGGACGATATGGTGATCCGCACTGGGTTACTTGAATCTCGTTACATTTGGGGCGTTCAGCAATTGCACGGCGAGTTGCGACGTCGGTTCTTCGAAGAGGTGGTGAAGGGCAAGGGCCTGTTTGTCGAGGCAAAGCTGCAGGAGCGCGACGAGCGCCACGACCGGATGGGCGATTCGCGCTACGTCCTGGAACCTAACATCAAGGACGGCAAGGGTGGCCTGCGCGATCTGC
This sequence comes from Pseudomonadota bacterium, assembly GCA_036337155.1. Taxonomy (GTDB): domain Bacteria; phylum Pseudomonadota; class Alphaproteobacteria; order UBA8366; family UBA8366; genus UBA6544. The sequence continues at coordinate 15,545 of JAYZET010000034.1, forward strand.
ACACATTGTTTTGGATTGCAAAATACCTTTATCGCTGTGAGACGATCGGCCAGTTGCGCGAGGAGGGCGTCTTTTCGAAGGCTGAGCTTGCACGCTTCGACAAGGCGCAGAAGTTCCTATGGACGGTGCGCTGTCACCTGCACTATATCGCTGGCCGGGCAGAGGAGAGACTGACCTTCGACCTGCAACCGGAGCTGGCGCGCGAGATGGGATACTTTGACCGGGAAGGCGTGTCGGGCGTCGAACGGTTCATGAAGCATTACTTCCTTGTGGCTAAGGACGTTGGTGACCTGACACGCATATTCTGTGCCTCGTTGGAAGCGCGGCAGCAGCGCAGCTGGAAGGCGCGCCTGCCAGGTTTTGGGCTGTTCTCCCGCGAGGTCGAGGGCTTCCGGGTAGAGAGTGGTCGTCTCAATGTTGACAAAAGGGACCACTTCAAAGAAGACCCCATCGAGATGCTGCGGATATTCGAGGTCGCCCAGCGCCATGATTTCGACATCCATCCGAACGCGTTGCATCTGATTACCCGCAATCTCAAGCGGATCGGCCGGGCAGTTCAGTACGACGATGAAGCCAATGCGCTGTTCATGCGCATGCTGACGTCGAAGAAGGGGCCTGAGACCACTTTGCGGCGGCTCAATGAGGCGGGCGTATTCGGTCAGTTTGTGAACGATTTTGGCCGCGTTGTCGCGCAGATGCAGTACGACATGTATCACGTCTATACCACGGACGAGCATACGATCCGGGCGATTGGAATTCTGAGCCGTATCGAGCGGGGTCTACTTGCCAACGATCATCCACTAGCAAGCGAGATCGTCCACAAGGTGCTCTCGCGCGAAGTACTTTACGTCTCGGTGTTGCTGCATGACATCGCAAAGGGTCGCGGCGGCGATCATTCCCTGCTGGGTGAGAAGGTCGCCCGTAAACTCTGTCCGCGGCTTGGTCTCAATTCGGAACAGACGGAGACAGTCGCTTGGCTCGTGCTGCAGCACTTGGCGATGAGCAACACTGCATTCAAGCGGGACCTGTCGGACCCCAAGACGATTGCCGATTTCTCTGAGCTGGTACAATCGCCGGAGCGTCTTCGTCTTCTGCTTTGCTTGACTGTTGTGGATATCCGCGCCGTCGGACCTGGCCGCTGGAACGGCTGGAAGGCAGCCTTGTTGCGCGAATTATATTATCGGACCGAGGATGTTTTGACTGGTGGGCTCGCGGCGGAACGTCGCGACCGCGCCGTGACCGAGGCCCAGGATCGGGTGCGCGAGATGCTTAACGATTGGACCGACGAGGAATTTGAGACGTTTCGTTTGCTTGGACCGCCCGGGTATTGGCTTGTGTTCGACACACCGACCTTGGCGCGCCAGGCCGAGTTCGTGCGCCAAGCCCGAAGCCATGACCGGCCGATCGCATTCGATTGGCGTGTCGATGCGCATCGAGACGTCACCGAGTTGACGATATTCACCGCGGATCACCCTGGCCTCTTCAGTGCGATCGCTGGCGGGATCGCAGTGAGCGGGCTCAACATCGTCGATGCCCGCATTAACACGCTCAACGACGGTATGGCGTTGGATACTTTTTCGGTGCAGGATCGCGACGCCTCGGCGCCATCGCAACCAGCCAAGCTGGATCGTGTTTTTGAGAATATCGAGAAAACCATCGCCAGCGAACTGCGACCCGACCAAGAACTGACGAAGATGAAGGGACTGCCGAGTCGGATGAAGGTTTTCACTGTGGCGCCGCGGATCTTGATCGATAACAGGGCGTCGAACACGCGGACGGTTATCGAGGTCAACGGGCGCGATCGGCCGGGCCTACTGTACGACGTGACCCGCGCCTTGTCGGAGGTCGGGCTGCAGATCGCTTCGGCGAAAATCTCCACTTTCGGTGAAGAAGTTGTCGATGTATTTTACGTCAAGGACGTGTTTGGCATGAAAGTGGAACACGACAGAAAACTAAAGGCGACGCGGGAGGCGTTGATGGGCGCTCTTGTAGAAAGCGCCTCTGCAGCGTCCGCGGCCAGACCCGCAGCCGCGGAATAGAACGCTGATGCCGCCGCGCCGACGCCCCAATTTCGCCTCAAGCCCGGTGTAAGCAGGCCCGATGTCACTTCTTAGGTCGATTGCGACTGTCGGCGGTTGGACCATGGGCAGTCGTGTGCTGGGCTTCGTGCGCGATATTCTGATGGCGAGTTTTGTGGGCGCCGGGCTGGTTGCCGACGCATTCTTCGTCGCGTTCAAGTTTCCTAACTTCTTCCGTCGACTCTTTGCCGAAGGTGCCTTTAACGCCGCGTTTGTCCCCTTGTTTGGCGAGCGGTTGGAGCGCGATGGCATGGATTCGGCGCGGGACTTCGCCGGTCAGGCTGCAGCCGTTCTTGTTTCGGCCCTCCTCGTATTCACATTGCTCGCCGTGGCCACCATGCCGTGGCTTATGTATCTCATCGCGCCCGGGTTCGCCGGTCAGCCGGACAAGTTCGCTCTGACCGTCGAGCTTACCCGGATTACGTTTCCTTACCTCACCTTCATGGCGGTGATAGCGTTGCTGGGAGGCATGCTGAACACTTTGCAACGGTTTGCAGCGACGGCGGCAGCGCCGATCTTGTTGAACATCATTTTGATTTTTACCTTGGTACTGATCGGTGCGGGGATCGTGCCGCACGCCGGTTTCGGTCTTGCCTGTGGCGTCACGGCGGCCGGTGTGGGTCAGTTAATCTGGATCGTCGCGGCATGCGCCCAGGCCGGCGTCATGATTCGATTGCCTCGGCCGCGTCTAACGCAGGGCGTAAGGCGGTTGCTCCGCCTGATGGCGCCCGGACTGATCGGCGCCGGCGTCGTGCAGATCAATCTCGTGGTGGATGTGATCCTCGCGTCGACCTTGGCAGAAGGGTCGGTCTCCTATTTGTATTTCGCGGACAGGGTAAATCAACTGCCTCTAGGTGTGGTGGGTGTTGCGGTTAGCGTCGCCCTGCTGCCGCTGTTGACGCGGCAATTGTCGAGCGGTGACGAAGCGGCGGCGGCTGAAAGCCAAAACCGCGCGATCGAATTTGCGCTTTTACTGACCCTGCCCGCTGCGGCTGCGCTAATCGTGATTTCCGATCCGATCATCTCTGTTTTGTTCGAGCGTGGTGCCTTCGACGCCGTGGCTACGGAGAGTACTGCTGGGGCCCTTGCAGCTTTTGCGTTCGGGTTGCCCGCTTATGTTTTAATTAAGGCGCTGACGCCCGGGTTCTTCGCCCGTCAGGATACTGCGACACCGGTCAAGATTGCCGTGGTCGCCATGGCCCTCAACGTCGTGCTCGCAATCATCTTGATGCAGGTACTCGCGCATGTCGGGATCGCGCTGGCAACGGCGTGTTCGGCCTGGATTAACGCGCTTGCCTTGGCGGCAATATTGGGCCACCGGGGTCAACTTGTGATTGACGCGCGGTTGCGCCGTTGTGCGCCTCGCGCCCTTCTTGTGGCAATTGCAATGGCTGGGTCGCTTTTACTTGGGGAGAACGTTTTGGAGGAATTCTTTACCAGTTCGACGGCGGTGCGGGTATTTTTCCTCTCGCTGCTTATCGCACTTGGTCTCCTATTTTACGGTGTCGTGGGTCATCTGCTCGGGGTGTTTAAAATATCTGAGGTGCGCGAATTGCTTAGGCGACCGCGTTCGGCTTGACCGCCCGGGTTTCAAAGGCGATAACTCCGCGCTCTCTTCAAACAGGTCCGAAACGACGGCGTCATGAATAGGATTTTTTCCGGCATTCAGCCCACCGGCAATCTGCATCTCGGCAACTACTTGGGGGCGATTCGCAATTGGGTCAATCTGCAGGACAGCTACGAATGCATTTATTGCGTCGTCGATCTGCACGCGATCACGATGTGGCAGGCTCCGGATGAGCTTCGCGAAAACACTCGCGAAGTCACGGCTGCCTTCATCGCATCGGGCATCGATCCGAAGAAGAACGTTATCTTCAATCAGAGTCGTAATCCCGACCATATGGAATTGACTTGGGTGTTCAACTGCGTCGCGCGGCTCGGTTGGCTCAATCGGATGACCCAATTTAAGGAGAAAGCAGGTAAACACCGTGAAAACGCTTCGGTAGGCCTTTACAGTTATCCGGTCCTGATGGCGGCGGATATTCTCGCTTATAAGGCGACCCACGTTCCCGTAGGCGAAGATCAGAAACAGCATCTCGAGCTATCGCGTGATATCGCGCAGAAGTTCAACAACGACTTCGAGGTCGACTTGTTTCCTTTGCCAGAGCCAATCATTCTCGGCGTCGCTAGCCGCGTCATGTCCTTGCGCAACGGCGAGCTGAAGATGTCGAAGTCCGATCCGTCGGAATACAGCCGTATCAATCTTAATGACGGTCCCGACGAGATTGCACAGAAGTTTCGCAAAGCCAAGACCGATCCGGAACCTTTGCCGAGCGAGGTTGGCGGGTTGGAAGGACGGCCCGAAGCGGAGAACCTCGTAGGCATTTACGCAGCTCTTAGTGATTCGACGCCGGAAGCCGTCTTGCGCGATGTCGGGGGAGCCCAGTTCTCCAGCTTCAAACAGCAGCTCACTGAGTTGGCGGTGACGCAATTGGGGCCAATCGGCGAGGAAATCCAGCGACTGATGAACGAACCTGCGGAGATTGACGCCGTTTTACGTGACGGTGGCGAACGAGCACGCAAGCTTTCCCAGCCCGTCCTTGAGGAGGTTTTCGAAGCGGTCGGGTTTTTGCGTGGCTAATAGCTCACTATTTAGTAATCGATGGTCGCTGGGATTGGTGGCAGGATGTCAGCCGTTCCAGGGAACTAGATATCGAAACTCAAAGCTACGGAATTGCCGCCTGCGGATGAACGCGTCCTTCTCGTCGTGGTAGATGACAGGGACGAGATGTCAGTGGCGCTGGATTTTGCTTGCCACCCCGTTGATTATAAGTGCCGTGCCGTGGCTTTGCTCTTTGTACCGGTCAGGACATAATTCTAGCATTGGATAGCAGTCGGTTACCTGCTTCGTGAGGAGGCCCGGGACGCAGGAGAGGAACGGTTCAAGCTTATAGATGAAGAGCCCTGTATTTAAAGCCAAGTCTTGGCGTCCGTTACGGACAAGAAGGGCCGGGGGTGTCACCAGCTGGATGATGGGTAAAGGGTTTGGGCAACTTTATGTTCCTCTGGCGATGGTAGCCGTCGTACTTTTACACGAGGAGTTTGGCTTAATCCCTTGATTGGGATTTGTCGAATTCCCATTTCTCAGCCATAATGTGTTACGGGCCCGGAGCCCATAAAGGAGCTTCCAGATGTTCATTCAGACCGAACAGACGCCTAATCCAGCGACCCTAAAGTTTTTGCCAGGTCGGACGGTTCTCGATACTGGAACGGCGGACTTCCCGACGGCTGAGGAGGCCAAAAGCCAGTCTCCACTTGCGACGCGTCTCTTTGGGATTGAGGGGGTTGTGGCCGTTTTTCTAGGTGCTGATTTTATTACTATAACCAAAAGCGCTGAGAAGGAATGGCACGTGTTGAAGCCGGCTATTCTCGGTGTCATCATGGAGCATATGACCACTGGCTTACCAATTATATCAGATAATTTGCCGGACCCTGCCGAACCGGGGGAGGAGGATAGCGAAGTAGTTGGCCAGATTAAGGAATTAATCGAGACCCGTGTCCGTCCCGCTGTGGCACAAGATGGTGGCGACATCGTTTTTGAAGGGTTTGACGGTGGTGTGGTGTACCTGCAGCTTCGTGGCGCTTGCGCCGGTTGCCCGAGTTCGACGATGACCCTGAAAATGGGTATTGAGAACATGCTTAAGCATTATATTCCAGAAGTGACGGAAGTACGCGCCGCCTTGTAGAGTCGATAGTCCGCGTTGGGTGTGCAGACCGAATTGGAGGCAGGACAATGTCGGGCTTAGCGAGGAAATTTGCCGACGCCGCGATGCGTGCTTGGCCGGGAATAACGATTCTAGCGATCACTGGTTTCTGGTTTTCATTGTGGGCCGTGTTGGTGCCGTCTCCTGCGTTCCTCGGGGATGGCGCTCGCCAATCTGCGTTGGTTAAGCCACGCGATGTAACATACATCCCGTCCGTCGCTAAACTGCGTCAGATGTTTCGGCGCATAGACTATAATTTGGATGCGGTCAGGAAGGGTGATCGCATGGTTCCGCCCATTTATATTGCGTCGGTGCCGAACGGTATGGGACAGATTAGTCATCCGGCGGAGCGCAAGCATTTATTCTTGCGGATGATGTTGCCACTGGTATTGAAGGCAAATGATAGTGTTCGTAGGAAGCGTGAAAACCTGCTGCGTATCAAGCGTTCGCTGAAAAAAGGCAAAGACCTTCGAGATAGTGATCAAATCTATTTACGCAACATGGCAACGCAATATGGTGTCCACGAACCGCGCGTAGACCTTTTGTTGTTGCGTGTTGATGTGCTGCCTGTCTCCATCGCGTTGGCGCAGAGCGCGATAGAAAGTGGGTGGGGTACTTCGCGCTTTGTACGTGAGGGAAATGCCCCGTTTGGACAATGGACCACAGCGTCGTTTGATGGCATCGTGCCCTTAGAGCGAGATACTGGAAAGACTCATAAGATTAGGGCTTTCGACAATCTCTATGCTGCTGTGCGATCCTACATACATAATCTGAATACCCACCGCGCCTATCGGGGATTTCGCACCTTGCGTGAGACTATGCGTGGATCGGGTGTCCATCCGCTTGACAGCTTAGCGCTTACGGCGTCGTTGAGAGCATACTCTGAGAAAGGAAACGCTTACGTCAGACTTCTACGTAGCATTATAGTCGAAAACGACTTGCTGCCATTTGATAGCGCGCAGTTAGGCAGACATATTTCGGGTATCCGACCGGATGTTTAGACCGGATAAGCTCTGCTGCAGAAATATTAAGGGGCGTAAAACTGGCGCCCAAACCAGCGCCATCTATTATTGGGACCGGGCAAGGTACAATTGAGGCGCGATCGCCCGAACCTGAAAGGCTGATTAAATCGGACTTCCATTCGATGGCTGCCCAGCCGTTCTATGCGCACCTTCCCTTGTTGTGAATGATAACAGTTCAGGCGCGAAGTGTCTTCGATTATTGCACCGACTGTAAAGCCAAAGGCTGGGGGATTTTGCTCAAGTAACGGATTACGAGGGGTGACGTCGCTTACGGGCAACGGAAGCGCATTGGCAACTAAACGGAAGCGCCGATCATCGCTATAGCTTTCATTAAAAGAAAACCTCGGTAGGAAGAAAGATGGGCTGGATGTGTTCGCAACGCCGGAATGCTGGCCAAACGCAAATTTGAATCCCATATCTCGGACGACTGACATTGTTGACAATCCGGCCTCTCCATAGGGATAGGCAAAAAGATTTGGTGTCTCGCCGAGTTCGGCGGTGAAACGTTTGTTAGATATTAAGATATCCTTTCGGTTGGCGTCATCGTTGTGCTTGGCCATATGGAGATGTGTATGTGTTTGGCTTCCTATAGTAACCCCGTCATCCCGCAGTTCGCGAATTTGCTCCCAGGTCATGTAGTCCGATAGTTTGCGGTCTACCGCACGGGTCGCAACGAACAAGGTAAAAGGCATTTTACGGGCACGCAGCTTCGGAAAAGCAATCTCGTAAACTGAACGGAACGCATCATCGATAGTGATGCCGATTGTACGCTCCGGTAATTTTATGTTCGCTCTGAGTTTGGCGAGAATTTCTGGAACGGGTAGGATCGTATATTTTGGGTTTGCGAGTTCGTCGAGATGGCGGTCGAATTGTTCGACGGTAATATTTGTTTTTGGGTGTCCAATTTCGCCAAACCGGTGATACATCAAAATAACTGCGGAGTTGGTGGCATGAGCAGTGCTTTGGGCCAACGTCCAAGTTACAATGGCCACGCTGAATAGTATTCGGCACCGAAGGTTGCATTCGGCCCACAATTGCGGCAAGCACATAATCACAAGCTGGAGATTAGCGTTCCAGTTACCACAGCGACAAGCTAATACGCACACATCGCGTGATACTGCAGGAGACGGAGAAGTCCAATGCTTGATCAAGCCGGCCTCGATTTACTCTTTCATGAAGCCCGATCTCAGAAAGTTTGGACTGACCGGCCAGTTGATGAAGGATTACTTCGAAAAATTTATGATTTAGCCATCCTAGGCTCTACGAGCGGAAATTGTTTGCCAATGCGGATCGTTTTTGTTCGCAGTACCGAGGGCAAAGAGAAACTAAAAACCGCGCTGGGATCTAACAATGTCGAAAAAGTTCTGGCTGCGCCGGTCACCGCGATCATCGCTCATGACCTCGCTTTTTCCGAACACCTGTCTCGCCTCTTTCCGTACGGCGATGCTCGGTCTTGGTTCACCGGCAACGAAAAACTTATCGAAACCACGGCGCTTAGGAATGGATCGCTTCAAGGGGCTTATTTAATGTTTGCGGCGCGCGCCGTTGGTCTTGATTTTGGTGCAATGTCTGGATTCGATAACGACAAGGTCGATGAAATTTTCCTATCAGGCACCACCATTCGATCCAACTTTCTTTGTAATCTTGGATACGCTGATAGCTCGAAAATAGGTGAACGTCTGCCTAGATTCAAATTCGATGAGGTCTGCTCGTTCGTTTAGGGCCTTTGGAAAAGCTTATGCTTGTGCTCGGCATGGATAGTGCGACATCTGCATGTTCGGTGGCTGTTCTGCGTGATGGGCGCGTCGTGGCTCACGAGTTTGAGGCAATGGTGAAGCGTCAGGCCGCGGCACTTGTGCCAATGATAGCGCGAGTGTTGAAAGCGGCATCAAGTTCAGTGAATGAACTGGATTTAATTGCGGTAACGGTAGGGCCCGGCGCGTATACGGGAGTTCGAATTGGCCTCTCTACGGCACAGACACTCTCTCTTGCGGCGCAAGTGCCGCTGGTTGGTGTGACAACTCTGGAGGCCGTTGCCGGTGCCATTGGGCCATCGATGGAAGATATACTTGTTGTTATGGAGACCAAACGTTCTGACTTTTACGTTCAATTGTTTCGAAAGGACGGGACAACCGGTGCGGATCCAGCAGCCATGAACGCCGCTGACCTGCTAAAAGCGTTTCCCGAAGCAGAGGTTCGGTTAGCTGGTGATGCGGCGGAGCGGGCTGCTGAAGTGTTCCGTAAAGCGGGCAGAGCTGTCTTCGTAGTATCACCGGACGGTCTTCCAGATGCGGTTTGGGTTAGTAGGGTTGGCGCGGGTCGCGCCGAGGAAGCATATATTGGATTCGCAAAACCGCTTTACCTTCGACCACCCGATGCTAGGCCACCCTCGGTTCGCGTGAGATGAGTGATATTATGGTCCGCGAGATCCGACCTGGCGAGATTGGAGTACTCGTCTCGCTTTATGGTGTGTGTTTTGAAGAGTCTTACCCTGAACCAACTGCTTCCTCGTTATTGCTTACACCGGGGGCATGGTGTCATCTCGCATTTGGTGAGGTCGATGGCTCCGCGCTCGGCTTTGCGATCGTGCGGATTATATTTGACGAAGCTGAGCTGCTCGCGATTGGTGTATTGCCTGCTGCCCGGCGCCGGGGTGCAGCGATAGCATTGTTAAAAGCTGGCTTCATTGCAGCAAGGAGTTCTGGCGCTCACGCGATTTATCTTGAGGTTGGCGAAGACAACCCTGGCGCGATAGCGTTGTACCGCAAGCTTGGCTTTCGTGCCACGGGACGACGGAAGAACTACTATAGGCGAGCCAATCGTCGGCAAGTAGCAGCTATTCTGATGAAGGCAGAGTTAACAAATGAGATAATATGAATAATAAATAGACGATACTAAACGACTTGATGAATCGAATAACAATTTGTTAGAGTGTTATTTAAACGAATTCAGAATAATAATCGAAATCACAAGATGAATACAAGTACCACTGGATCTTTATCATTTGTCCTATTTGAACATAGGGCATTGCCGAGGGTTCCTTGGGAAACAGGAAGCACACAATGTCCGCACCGTCACAAGAAGGTGTTAACCGCGAGGAACTTCTCGGTCTGACATCGGAAATCGTTGCCGCACACGTTTCGAATAACACTGTGGCTGTGACAGAACTTCCAGATCTGATCGAGCGGGTCTATAGAACTCTGTCGCATGTTGGTTCTGATCAGGAATCACGCCCTGATAGGCCGGTTCCAGCGGTTCCGGCGAAGCAATCGGTGACGCCTGACTACATTATCTGTCTCGAAGACGGAAAGAAACTGAAGATGCTCAAGCGGCATCTCAAGACGGCTTATAATCTGACGCCAGAGGAGTACCGGGAACGCTGGGGTTTGCCACCAGATTATCCCATGGTCTCGCCGAACTATGCGAAACAGCGGAGCAGGTTGGCGAAAGAAATCGGACTAGGCACTCGGTCTCGTCGAAGCGGCGGTTGATTGGGTTTAACTGGTTGTTAAATTTTGTGCTCTGTGTCCCCGGTGCATTCTGGAACACTCAGGAATTGAGTAAAAATACTGTGCGCCGATGATCTAGCAGTGGAACGTTTTGCGCGTATTTGTTCAAATTCTAATAATCCTGCAATCGCCTAGCTTTTTGATTATTGGGCTATAAGGATCGATACGAAAACTACCCCACCTCGTTTTAAGGGCAGTTTGCCTTTATTAGGGTGCTTGCCACCTTGATATTTTTGGATTCGGAGAAGGCCGGTCGCGATAGGAAGGGATGCCCAACGAGCATCGCGAAAATCTTATGAATTCCGAATTGAATGAGGCGATCGAATATATCAATCCCGAGTTGGGAAATTTGAGCCTGATGTCCTTAGGCAGACTGGATTAGAGTTTGTTAATCAAAAATTCCATCGCAAAGGTCTTTCCGTTAATCCGAAGTGAACATTACAGGTACAATTAAGGCGCACGTCACGTTTACAAAACCAAGTTGGAATAATTAGCCTTATAACCGAGATCCTCGGGTCACTCAGCAGAAAGGCGCAATCACTATACTCTTGAATGCACTCTCGTGAGGAAACGCTCATGTGCATCCAAAGGTTATCATTATCGGGCTGTGAAAAATTTCCCTCGATTGGGCCTGGCCGGCTTGCGACCGACTGAGAGCATAAGTTAAAAGAAAGTATTAGCAATTATGCCAATCGTTTTAATGATTTACTTGCGATTGGAGAGCGTTTTTGTGTGGGCGCGACCGACGTGGGTGCGTTGAACGAAGCTTCAGTCGTTATCTCAACCTGTCGAGGGTCTATAGCGGGGCGTTATAGTGAAACAGATTATGCAAGGATGACCAGATCTACCTGTTTGGCGGTATTTCGCGTTACTCAGTTGGTGGGGTTGGCAATAATAATCTTGATATTTCAGGGCTCCCTTATCTTGATGCGATCATCGTTTTCTAGTCGCTTGCCAGTGTTTTGGAACGATTGGTGCCGACGTGTAGTCGGGATGGAGGTGACTGTGTCCGGCCGACCTCTGGTAAGAGGCTCGGCTTTGTTTGTCGCGAACCACATTTCCTATCTGGATATCGCTGCTCTCGGTTCGGTGGTCAATGCTAGCTTTATTTCTCGCGCTGACGTTCGTAATTGGCCGGTCTTTGGGTTTCTTGCAAAATTGCAAAAAACCATCTTTGTAGAACGTAAACCACGCTACATCCGCCAGCAGATGGTCGAATTGAAGGATCGTCTCGCCGCGGGCGATCGCCTGATATTGTTTCCCGAGGGAACCAGCAGCGACGGCAACACGATACTTCCGTTTAAAAGCAGCTTATTCGCCGCGACCGACATTTCAGTTGAGTGTTCACCGGTTCACGTGCAGCCTATCTCTATCGCTTATACCCGTCTCGATGGCCTGCCGCTGGGTCGCTTGATGCGACCGATTTATGCATGGTATGGCGATATGGAATTTGTGCCGCACTTTTGGCATTTACTTGGGTTTGGCCGAATTCGCGTTGATTTAATGGTGCACGATCCAGTGACCCCGAATCTGTTTTCTTCGCGAAAAGAGCTCGCCCAATATTGTGAACGTGTCATAACGGATGGATTCTCACGCTTACTCTCCGGTCGGCCGAAATGCCCACCTCCCATGGATGGTCCGAGCACCGCTTGAAAGCATTATCATAGGGGTGTTAATGTACGTTTCGACTTTGGAAAAATGACTGGCGCAGAGCGCTTCTTGAACTGATGACCCTTTGGGTAGTGGTTGCCCTCGGAGAGCAGGACGTCTCACGGTGACGAAAAAGCTCTTCATCAAAACATACGGCTGCCAGATGAATGTGTACGACTCCGCGCGTATGGCCGATTCGCTTGCCGTCGCCGGATACGTTACATCCGATTCACCGGATGACGCTGATATTGTTATACTAAACACTTGTCATATTCGGGAGAAAGCCGCAGAAAAAGTTTATTCCGAATTGGGCCGAATGTGCCACCTTCAGAATCGCAAGCGTGAGGCGAATGGCGATCGAATGCTGATTGCGGTTGCTGGCTGTGTGGCACAGGCCGAAGGGGAAGAGATAATGGCGCGTGCGCCATTTGTTGACATTGTCCTAGGGCCTCAAACTTATCATCGGCTTCCAGAGCTGATTGAAAAAGCGCTTCAAGAGGAAGATGGTCGGGCGATAGACATTGAGTTTCCCGCCGAGGATAAATTCGATCACTTACCTGAAGAGACGGATTCTAAGGGTATATCGGCATTCCTCACAATCCAGGAAGGATGTGATCGATTTTGTACCTTCTGTGTCGTGCCCTACACCCGCGGCGCCGAACATTCGCGCCCTGTCGCAGCGGTATTGAGTGAGGCACGGCGCCTCGTAGCAGCAGGAAGCCGGGAAATCACGCTTCTTGGCCAAAACGTCAACGCCTACCACGGTGCTGGACCGAACGGCAGTGACTGGGGTTTGGGTCGCCTAATTCGGCATCTCGCAGAAATTGATGGCTTGTGGCGCATTCGTTACACCACGAGTCATCCCCGCGACATGGACGATGAATTAATAGAGGCGCATCGAGATGTGCCACAATTGATGCCGTTCCTTCACCTTCCTGTGCAATCTGGCTCGAACCGAATGCTCGCTGCGATGAATCGTCGACACACTGCCGACGAATATCGTAAAATTATCGATCGTTTGCGTGAAGCTCAACCAAACTTGGCACTGTCATCGGACTTCATCGTCGGTTTTCCCGGCGAGACGGACAAAGATTTTACCCAAACCTTGCGGTTGATTTCCGATATTGAGTACGCGCAAGCGTATTCATTTATATACAGTGCTCGTCCTGGAACGCCTGCGGCGGGAGCAGAAAACTTAGTACCGGAAGGGGTGAGCCGCGATCGCCTCGAATCGCTTCAGCAATTACTCCGTGCACATCAGGACGCGTTTAATCAAAAGCAATTGGGACGTGTTCTTCCTGTCCTTATTGAGGGGGAGGGTCGAAGGGATGGACAAGTCGTCGGCCGCTCGCCGTTTAACCAACCAGTGCATTTTGATGCGCCCGCCCAACAAGTCGGCTTGATCGCGGAGACCCGCATTCGCGAAGTTTTATCTAACAGTCTGCGTGGTGAGGTGGTCGACTTGGCGCAGCGGAGGTCCTCGCTGTGACGATGGTGTCGAGTGTCGGAGAGCGTCAAACGCTGCGAGTTTCCTTTGATGACAATAGATTGTTACCGATGCTTTACGGCGAACATGATAAGCACCTCTTGCAGATCGAACTTCGACTCGGGGTTTCACTCATCAGCCGTGGAAATCATCTAACAATTTCAGGTCCGGTTGATTCCGCGCGCATCGCTCGTTCGGCGCTTAATGCGCTCTATCGCCGGCTGACTAAAGGTCAGTCGGTCGAAACGGCTGATGTCGACGCCGCAGTGAGAATGGCGCGTGGTGGTCTCGATGTGTCACGAGACGATCAGCCGGTTATCCAAACTCGTAAGAAACGTATTCTACCGCGCTCCCCAAGGCAGGCGCGTTATATAGAGGCCATCGCCGCGTGTGATCTGGTGTTCGGCCTTGGTCCAGCGGGCACGGGAAAGACCTACCTTGCGGTTTGTTCTGCTGTTGCCATGATGGCGACAGGACAAGTGGACCGTATTGTCTTGTCACGCCCTGCGGTTGAGGCGGGAGAACGCCTCGGCTTTCTTCCTGGCGATATGCGAGACAAAGTAGACCCCTATTTGCGGCCGCTTTATGACGCTTTGTATGACACGATGCCGGTTGACCAAGTTGCCAAGAAGATGGAGACAGGTGAGATCGAGATCGCGCCGCTTGCCTTCATGCGCGGGCGGACACTATCGGACGCATTCGTCATACTCGATGAAGCGCAGAATACAACGCCGATGCAGATGAAGATGTTTCTGACGCGTCTAGGTGAAAACAGCCGTATGGTTGTGACCGGCGATCTCAGCCAAGTCGACTTGCCGGCAGGCGTGCATTCAGGCTTGAGTGATGCGGTTGGTTTACTGCGCGATATTGAGGGCACGTGCTTTATTAGCTTTAACGACACCGATGTAGTTCGCCATGACCTTGTGGCCCGGATTGTTCGTGCATATGAAATGGGCGGCGGGGTTAAAAATGGAGCGTAAACGATGGCCGGGATTCTTGATACTAATCTCGTGATTCTATCGGATAAGTGGGAAAATGCTTTGCCGGAAGTCGCCTCTTTAGTGCAACTTGCCGCACACACCACTTGGGCTTCGCTAGGGAGAGGACCTGCTGCGGAGGTGAATCTCGTTTTGAGCGACGATGAGGCAGTTCAAAAATTGAATGCTGATTATCGCGGGCGGGACCAGCCAACTAATGTGCTTTCGTTTCCGATGAGGGAGAAGATGGAACCGGATGCCTCTGTGCACCTTGGAGATATTGTTTTGTCTTACGGGACAGTTGCATTCGAAGCTTCGAGAGACCGAAAAAAAGTGGAAGCTCACCTTTCTCATTTGGTGATCCATGGCTTATTGCACTTGTTGGGGCATTGTCATTCCAATGAGTTGGAAGCAGAAAAGATGGAGAGAATCGAAATTTCTATTATGTCGGCCTTAGGCTATCCGAATCCTTTCCAGATCATGGCAAATGCGGCGGAGTAACGGACGATGAGCGGTGAGAAATTTAATGATAATCTATCGCGTGAAGTTGTGTCTGGGGTGGAGCCACCGAAAGCCATTATGTTTTTTCGCAACCTTTTTCGTGGCCAACGCAACGAGCGCAATGGCGATTCAAATCTTCGGGAGACCATAGAAGAGTTGATCGAACAGCACGAGGAAGGGGAGCCGCAAGTTGATCCAGTGGCGCGGGCGATGCTGGACAAGTTGCTTAACGTGGGTGCGCTAACTGTATCGGATGTTATGATTCCGCGCGCAGATATCGTTGCTGTGGACGTGTCCATCGATCGCAATGATTTGCTAAACCTGATTGCAGAAGAGGCGCACTCTCGGATGCCGGTTTATCGTGGTAATCTCGATGATGTTCTTGGAATGATTCATATCAAAGACATGATGGCATCAATTGCCGCCAGCGAAGATTTCGATGCACGTCAACTGATGCGCAAAGTTTTATTTGTTGCGCCCAGTATGCGGGTTCTTGATTTGTTGTTGCAGATGCGGATTGAGCGGATTCACATGGCTTTGGTTGTTGACGAGTACGGCGGTATCGACGGTTTGACGACGATTGAAGATTTAGTCGAGCAGATCGTCGGTGAAATCGAAGATGAACATGACGTAGACGAAGGCCCGTTGTTGCTCCTTCGCGCGGACGGCACATACGACATCGATGCAAGGCTGCCGCTTGGTGAGTTTGAAGAAGCCGTAGGACAAATTTTAACCGATGAGGAGCGGGAGTACGGTAATGACACGGTCGGCGGGTTGATCTTTAATTTGGCCGGCCGCGTGCCGACGCGGGGCGAAGTCATCGCGCATAACGCCTCTTCTGTTGAGTTTGAAATAACCGATGCGGACGCGCGACGGATCAGGCGAGTTAGGGTCTGCAACGCGCCGACGTCATCCAACATTGCCCTATAGTTTTAACGCCCTTACGGCTCCCTTTCGAGCCGTTGATCGCATCGAAATCTGGCTGCGAGAATTGTCGGGTTGGTGGCGGTATGTTGTTGCATTTTTCAGTGGCGGACTTGCGACACTCGCTCTACCGCCGGTGGATTATTTCCCGGCACTCGTCGTATCAGCGACATTCTTCGTGTGGCAACTGGAAGCGAGTGCAGGTAACCACCGCGCGAGTTTCGCATTAGGTTGGTTTTTTGGCTTCGGCTACTTCGCTATTGGACTGTATTGGATTGGTAATGCGCTATTAATTTTTGGAGAGCGACACGCTTGGATGTTACCGTTATCGGCGCTCGGATTACCGGCTTTCCTAGCCGGTTTTACTGGCGTGGCGGCCCTAATTGCTAGCGGTGCGCGAGGGCGAATGGGAACCATCTTGGCCGTCTCCACTGCATTTGCAACGGCCGACTGGCTTCGGGGTAATATGTTTACTGGTTTGCCTTGGAATCTATTCGGTCATGCTTGGAGCGGCATTGACCCGCTTCTGCAATCGGCCTCGATCTACGGTGTCTATGGCGTCGGTCTACTCGCTTTGCTCTCGGCGATGCTACCTGCTGGACTGGCCGGTGGTATTGGAAGACGCCGCATTGCGTTTGGAATTGCAGCAATTGCATTGCTAGGTTGCCATTGGGGATATGGAGAGCTTCGCCTCACTATTGAGCCACCGCGCAACACCGGTATTGGTATCCGCCTTGTACAGGCCAATATCCCACAGCGAGAAAAATGGGATACACAATACCGGGAACGCAATATTGCGGCCCACTACCGCTTAAGTCGCGAGAGCAGACCTGATTGGATCGATCACGTGATATGGCCTGAGATGGCCGCAACCTTTTATTTAGATGAAGATACGCAAGCGAGAAAATGGCTTGCTGGCATCGTGCCGAGCAGGGGTCTCCTGCTTACCGGTGCTCCCAGGCGGGAACGCGGGGTTAGAGGCTCATTTAATTCAATTTTTGCTCTTGATGAGAAAGGCAAAATTGTGGGTCACTACGACAAGGCGCATCTTGTGCCTTTCGGCGAATATGTACCGTTAGCATCCTTGCTTCCAGTCGATAAGATTACAGAGGGAGCGGTTGGCTACCGGCCAGGCGACGGTGTTAAGACCTTACGGCTGCCAGGATTGCCGGCGGTAAGCTTGCTCGTCTGCTATGAGGTTATTTTCCCGGGGGCTGTGATAGATCGCGCAGATCCGCCGGCGGCCATCATCAATTTCACCAACGATGCATGGTACGGAGTTTCCGCAGGCCCCCATCAACATTTTGCGAATTCCCGTGTACGTGCGGTGGAGGAGGGGTTACCGCTTATCCGCGCAGCCTACACCGGGATATCGGGAGCAGTCGATGCATACGGCCGAGTTTTGGGCACTATACCCCTAAATTCGAGAGGTTATCTTGATGTGCACCTTCCCAAGGCTTTGCCGGAGCGACCGTTATACTCCCGCTTCGGCGATCTAATTTTTGCTATAATGCTAGGTATCTGTGCTGTCACGTCTGTAGTCTTCTCGCGGCGCTAATTTTGAAATGATGTTTCTCCGTCGTGCCTTGTAATTCATAAGCACCTTCCACAAGCTGTACTTCCTCAGGTAGTTAAGTCATGCAATTCTATAAAGTAATGAGGCTGCAAATAGATGATTCCGGAAGACCTATTTCAAAATCAATTGAGGTGCACATCGTGGGATGTGTGTCGAGGCCACTTGGTTTGTGGCAAAAATGCGTAGCGGCCATTTGTAGCTGATTTGCCAAAAGGTACAATCGTATGGTCGTACTGTGCATCGTATGGACGCTAAAAAAACCATTCTATATAGCGAAATATCGGGAGGTTTGATTGACTATCTTAGATCATCTATTTCCTTGAGTGGTCTTGTAACGGTGAACCGTTTGGTACAATTGCTGATATGGTTGGCATATTCTCGCCCCCTTGCTAAACGGAAGCCGCTGGAACAGGTCTTGCGGTATTATTAAATAGGCATTTATGCAGTTTTAGATTGGTTGTCCCCGGAAAATTTAGATAATCGAATATTGGTGTATTGTGGTGCTAGCTTGACGATGGAGCTTAAGATTGCGAAAAATTTGATGATCCGCATTTTGGCGGGTAATCCTTCCGTTGAGTGCGGCGGAAGCGTCTGACCGAACATCATTGAAGCGAAAGGGCGAGGCGTGAGCAACGGCGACTACTTGTTTACTAGCGAATCCGTATCTGAAGGACATCCAGATAAGATTTGTGACCGAATTTCTGATGAAATCGTCGATATTTATCTTGCGAGCGGCGAGAATTCCCGTGTTGCCTGCGAGACACTTGCGACGACTAATCGGGTAGTATTGGCCGGTGAAGTGCGTGGTCCGGATAATATTACGCACGATAAAATCGAAGCGTTGGCTCGAAATAGCGTCCGTGAGATTGGTTACGAACAGGAGGGCTTCCATTGGGAAACGATGGACGTGGAGTGTTATGTGCATGCGCAGTCTGCTGATATCGCGCAAGGGGTCGATGCGGCGGGCAACAAGGATGAAGGCGCTGGCGATCAAGGTTTGATGTTTGGCTACGCCTGTCGTGAGACCCCGGAACTCATGCCCGCGCCAATACAGTTCAGCCATCAGATTTTGAAGAGCATGGCGGAAGCCCGCCATGCGCGGGAAATGCCTGGCATAGGCCCCGATTCTAAAAGTCAGCTCACTGTGCGTTACGAAGGCGGGCTGCCGGTGGGTGTTACGTCTGTTGTGGTTTCGACCCAGCATGTGGAAGGCATGGAGCAACAAGAAGTTCGCGAGCTCGTCCGCCCGCATGTGCTAAAAATTTTGCCGAGCGGCTGGATGTGCCCGGAAGAGGAGTTTTATGTTAATCCGACCGGTCGATTTGTGATTGGTGGCCCGGATGGCGATACTGGTTTGACCGGGAGGAAGATCATCGTTGACACATATGGCGGATCATCGCCTCATGGTGGCGGAGCGTTTTCAGGTAAGGATCCGACCAAGGTCGATCGCTCTGCAGCCTACGCCGCGCGCTATGTTGCGAAGAATATAGTTGCAGCGGAGTTGGCGGATCGCTGCACAATTCAGGTTGCCTATGCGATTGGTGTTTCCAAACCGCTGTCCGTCCACGTCGACACGGCTGGTACAGGCCGGGAGATTGATGGCAAGATCGCCGCTGCCG
Source organism: Pseudomonadota bacterium (assembly GCA_036337155.1). Taxonomy (GTDB): domain Bacteria; phylum Pseudomonadota; class Alphaproteobacteria; order UBA8366; family UBA8366; genus UBA6544. The sequence goes on from JAYZET010000034.1 coordinate 34,651, forward strand.
TGCAAGAAGTGATGGACTTGAGTCCACGCGGGATTCGTGAGCATTTGCAGTTGAGTCGGCCAATATACGCGCGCACCGCTGCATACGGGCATTTTGGGCGTGAACCTGATGGGGACGGCGGATTTTCATGGGAGCGGACCGACCTTGTCGATGCACTGAAGTCGGCGTTGACTTGATTTAGGTCAAGGACATCGATGACGGCTGAGAATACTGTGTCGCGCAGGTTTTACGGCCGTCGCTGGGGTCGGCCATTACGTGCCGGCCGCAAACGATTGCTGAAAGAATTGTTGCCGACGATCCGAATTGAGATGGGCGAAGGGCAATTGAGCGCTGGAGACTTGGTCACGGGAAATGCGGAGTGCTGTTGGCTTGAAATTGGATTTGGAGGAGGTGAACACCTAGCGGCGCAAGCGAAAGAATACCCCGAGATCAGTATCATTGGTTGTGAGCCCTTCATTAACGGCGTGGCCCGCCTGCTTAGTGAGATTGAATCCAAGGGACTTCGGAACGTTCGAATTTACCCAGACGACGCACGCGATCTTATAGATCGAATTCCTTCCGCCATATTTGAAAAGGTCTTTTTATTATTTCCGGATCCTTGGCCCAAAAAGCGCCATTTATCTCGTCGTTACATTTCGATTGAAAATTTAGATGCTCTTGCCCGAGTAATGCGTGATGGTGGTGAGTTTCGTTTTGCCAGCGACGATATGGAATATGTCAGGTGGACACTTCGGTATGTACGCCAGCATGGGGCATTTGAATGGACCGCGAGGACGGCGCAAGATTGGCTGGAGCGGCCTTCTGATTGGCCGGCAACCAGGTATGAATTGAAGGCCCTGGCCGAAGGCAGATCCTGCATCTATCTCCGATTTCGGCGCCGCAAGCGGGCCTAATGACTTAGCAAATTTAATAATTCTCTTGTGTGTCATGCCCAAATCCACTACATAGCAACTATATTGTTTGTCTGCGGTACGGTTGCTTGCTGTATCGATTACAGTGGGTGGGCCGCGAGTCCACCCTTTTTAGTTGGTTGATATGAGTTCGTTGCAAACACAGGCGATTGAAACTTTAATCTCGCCGGCCATGGCTGGCATGGGCTATGATGTTGTTCGTGTCAAAATGTTTGGGGCGTCACGTCCGACTTTGCAGGTCATGGTCGAGCGTCAAGACGCGGCTGCGATGACGGTTGAAGATTGTGCTTTGATCAGCCGAACGGTATCGGCGCTCCTGGATGTAGAGGACCCAATAACGAGTTCTTATACCCTGGAGGTCAGTTCACCTGGACTTGACCGGCCACTGTTGCGTCCTGCGGACTACGACAAATTTACTGGCCTCGAAGCAAAGATAGAATTGCGGGGTCTGTTGGACGGGCAGAGGCGTTTCCGCGGAGTTCTCGCAGGCTTTGCCGACGATTTGGTGAACATCGTCACCAAGGATGGGACTAAGGCGTTGCCGTATGCAGATATCGACAATGCCAAGCTAATTATTACTGATGAGCTGCTAGCGGCTGGAACAGCTGAAGCAGCCAAACAAGGACAAGCTTAAGAAAATGTCGGAATCGGCCGCCGTTCAAAAGACTGAGTTACTGCAAGTGGCAGACGCGGTTGCGCGCGAGAAGTCGATTGATCGCGAGCAAGTTTTAGAAGCGATGGAACAGGCGATTCAGAAAGCCGGACGATCTAAATACGGGCAGGAGCATGACATACGTGCGTTGATCGACCGAAGGTCGGGTGAGATTAGCTTAGCTCGCTATATCGAAGTGGTTGACGAAGTTGAAAATGAAATTACCCAGCTTACCTTGGAACAGGCTCACCATCGGAAAAAAGATGCAATAGTTGGTGAGTTCATTGTCGACCCGCTTCCGCCTATCGATTTCGGCCGGATTGCCGCTCAGACGGCGAAACAGGTTATCGTTCAAAAAGTGCGAGAGGCTGAGCGCGAGCGCCAATATGAGGAATATAAGGACCGCGCTGGCGAGGTGGTCAATGGTTTGGTCAAGCGGATCGAATTTGGCAATGTCACCGTCGACCTGGGCCGCGCGGAGGGAGTGTTACGGCGCGAGGAATTGTTGCCGCGCGAAAGCTTCCGACGCGGTGATCGGGTGCGCGCTTACATATATGATGTGCGGCGCGAGATGCGCGGACCGCAGATTTTCCTGTCTCGTGCACATCCGGAATTCATGACCAAGTTATTCTCACAAGAGGTGCCAGAAATTTACGACGGCATCATTGATATAAAGGCGGTTGCGCGCGATCCTGGTAGCCGCGCTAAGATAGCGGTTTTATCACACGATTCGGGCATTGATCCCGTGGGTGCCTGCGTAGGTATGCGAGGCAGCCGCGTTCAGGCGGTGGTGGCGGAGCTTCAGGGCGAGAAGATCGATATTATTCCGTGGTCGATGGATATTGCTACATTTGTCGTCAATGCGCTTGCCCCAGCGGAAGTTGCTAAGGTGGTGTTGGATGAAGATGCTGGAAAGATTGAGGTTGTCGTACCGGACGAGCAACTGAGCCTGGCTATTGGACGGCGCGGTCAGAACGTGCGTCTTGCGTCTATGTTGACTGGCTGGGAAATTGATATCTTGACCGAAGAAGAAGAGAGCGAACGCCGACAACAAGAGCGCCGCGACCTCAGTGAACGCTTCATATCGGCACTCGATGTTGACGATGTTTTGGCACATTTGCTAGTCACTGAAGGCTTCTCAAGCGTCGAAGAGGTTGCCTATGTACCGATTGAGGATCTCGCGTCCATTGAAGGTTTCGAAGAAGATATAGCCAATGAGTTGCAGGCGCGGGCAAGGGATTTTCTAGAAGCAGAAAGTGCTCGCCTCGTGGAGGAACGCCGCGCTCTCGGTATCGAGGAGGAGCTGGCGGCACTTGAAGGGCTTAGCGACGCGATGCTAGTTACGCTCGGTCAACGCCAGATCAAAAGTCTCGAGGAATTTGCTGATTTAGCAGCCGACGAATTGACTGATCCAGAAGATGGATATCTGCGTGAGTTCGGATTCGACCGCGAAATGGCCGAAGCGCTGATAATGTCTGCACGCATCGCCGCTGGATGGTTCACGGAGGAAGAATTGGCTGCAGAGTTGATTGAAGATGCGGTAGAAGAGGACGAACAACCGCAGATCGAATCGGTTCCGTTATGAGGTATATAGACCCGATAGATGCTGGAATTTGTCACAAATGTTAAGGCAGCGGCCCGGCAAAGGGGCGACGGTGGCAATCGGCGATGTATCGCCGAGGGTGGTTGCCTGTCGCGCGAGGATGGCATTCGATTTGTCGTTGGCCCCGGCGATGAAGTCGTTCCCGACATTTTTGCCAAACTCCCCGGACGGGGCTTTTGGGTTGGAGCACGGCGAACGCTAGTAGAACGAGCTGTTGCAAACAATCAGTTCCAGAGGGCCGCGCGAAAAAGGGTCACTGTACCAGCTAACTTGTCCGACTGTATCGAGTCTCAGCTGGCAGATCATTGCATTGACCTAATAGCCATGGCGCGAAGAGCGGGACAAGCAGTCGGTGGATTTGAGAAAACGCGTTCTCTGTTATTGATGGGTAGGTCATCGTTCTCGCTGCAGGCAGCTGACGCGACGGGTAATGCGCGGAAAAAATTTAGGACGTTTTCTCGCGATGTAATGGTGGTAAGAGTACTCCAAGCGGCCGAGCTTGGCCGTGCTTTCGGTCGGGAACGGCTTGTTTACGTGGCAATCGCAAATGGCGGTCTCGCGCAACGGCTTTGCATGGAGACAAAGCGATTGAATGGATTTCGGGCCGACGGCGGTGATTGGGATTAACGAATGACACAAAAGAATGAACAAGACGGAAAGCTGACTCTTCGCCGGCCGGGCCGATTGGAGCTTAAGAAGACTGTAGAGACCGGCCAGGTTCGCCAAAGCTTCAGCCATGGCCGTACCAAGGCAGTAACGGTTGAGGTCAAAAAGAAGCGTACCTTTGAGCGAGGCGCTGGGGGTAGCATGCGTGCTGTAACCGATGCTACGGAGCCGGTGCCGTCAGGGAAAACGCCGACAGTTGAACAGGATGTTGGAACGCTAACGGAACAAGAGCGCGCAGCGCGCATGCGGGCTCTGCAGGGAGCTGCTGACGTTGAGGAACGTCGCCAAATTCGCGAGGCGGAAGAACTGCAAAAAAGAGAGGCCGCCGAGGCCAAACGGCAGGAAGATGAAGCACGCCGTAAGGCTGAGGAGGAAGTGGCAAGGAAGGCCGCAGCCGCTCAGGCAGCCGCCGCTCCGGCTCCCGCCAAAGAGGCAACTGGGCGGGCTAAACGCGCTGAGCCGGCACCTCGTCGTAGCGGGCAGATGGAAGCGCCTGCGGCGCTGCCACGTCGCTCCGGTAAGCCAGCAGAAGCTGAACGACCGGTGCCTCGCTCTCGGAACGAGCCGCGTAGGCGCGATCGCAAGTTAACAATCGGTCAGGCTTTAGACGAAGCTGATGGTGTCGAGGAGGAACGCGTCCGCAGCCTCGCTGCGGTTAAGCGTGCCCGAGAACGCGAGAAACAACGGGCCAAGGAAGAACGCTCGAGTGGCGAGGTTCGCATGATCGTCCGCGAGGTCGTGATCCCGGAGACAATTTCGGTGGCCGATTTAGCAAATCGAATGGCTGTACGTGGCATTGATGTTGTTAAGGCGCTGATGCGTCTCGAAATTATGGCCAATGTCAATCATGTTTTGGACGCTGAGACAGCAGAGCTGATCGTCACCGAGTTTGGACATAAAGCAAAGCTGGTTTCAGAATCTGACGTCGAGATTGGTATCCAAGGTGAAGAAGACCGTAATGAAGATTTGACCTCGAGGCCTCCGGTCGTAGCTGTGATGGGTCATGTCGATCATGGAAAGACTTCGTTATTAGATGCTTTGCGCGCGACCGATGTCGCTGCTGGAGAGGCGGGTGGAATTACCCAGCATATTGGTGCTTATCAGATAGGAATTTCTAGTGGTCAAAAGATCACCTTCATCGACACGCCAGGTCATGAGGCGTTTACTGAGATGCGGTCGCGAGGTTCTCAAGTGACTGATATTGTGGTGTTGGTGGTGGCCGCAGACGATGGAGTTCAGCCGCAGACCGTCGAGGCATTGAACCACGCCAAAGTAGCGGAAGTTCCGATCATCATCGCGATCAACAAGATTGATCGCCCGGATGCAGATCCCGACCGCGTGCGCAATGAACTACTGAACCACGAGATAGTCGTCGAGAAGCTGGGTGGCGACGTGCTGGATGTTGAGGTTTCGGCAGTTGAAAAGACCAATCTTCATAAGCTCGAGGAGGTCATTCTTCTGCAGGCGGAAGTTCTCGAATTGCAAAGTAATCCAGATCGTTCTGCGCAGGGTGCGGTGATCGAGGCGAAGCTGGAACGCGGTCGTGGCGCAGTCGCCACCGTTTTAATCCAGCGCGGTACTCTGAGTCAGGGTGATATTTTCATTGCGGGCAGCGAATGGGGTCGGGTGCGGGCTCTTATAAATGATCGCGGCGAAACGATCTCTGCTGCGGGTCCGTCGGAGCCGGTCGAGGTTTTGGGCCTTCAAGGGGCGCCTCTCGCCGGTGACGACTTCGTTGTGGTCGAAGATGAGGCGCGCGCGCGTGAAGTCACTGAATACCGCCAACGGGCTGAGCGGCAGAAGTCACTCACCGTCAGTGGGCGCGGCACTCTCGAGCAGATGTTCGATCAGATTAAGGCTGGTGAAGTCCAAGAGTTGCCGATCGTTATCCGTGGCGACGTTCAGGGTTCAATCGAGGCTATAGTTGGTTCACTAGAAAAACTCTCGACCGATGAAGTGAAGGTGCGGGTCATGCACAGCGCGGTTGGCGGGATTACCGAATCCGACATTATTCTGGCTAAATCGGCTGGTGGAATCATCATCGGCTTCAACGTTCGCGCCAACCCGCAAGCTCGGCAAATGGCCCAGCAAGATCATGTGGATATCCGTTACTACTCGATCATCTACAACGCTATCGATGACATGAAGCAATTAATGGAGGGCTTGTTGGCGCCGGAAATTAATGAGCGGCAGATCGGTTACGCTGAGGTCAGAGAGGTCTTTGGAGTTTCAAAGGCAGGCAAGGCGGCGGGCTGCATGGTTACTGAAGGTTTGTTCAAACGAGGAAACAAGGTTCGACTGCTGCGCGACGATGTAGTGATCTTCGAAGGGAGCCTGAAAACTTTACGGCGGTTTAAGGATGATGTCCGCGAGGTCCAGCAAGGCTACGAATGTGGCATGGCGTTCGAGAGCTACGACGATATCAAACAAGGCGATGTCATTGAATGTTTCGAGTCCGAACAAGTGGCACGCACCTTATAAATATCATGCCCCAATAGGTGGGTGGAAACTAAAATGTCGAGGAACAAGGAGCCGAGGGTCCGGCAGCTTCGGGTAGGCGAGGAATTGCGCCACGCGATCGCCGAAATCTTGGGTAAGAACAAATTACGTGACCCGGCGCTGAGTGGATGCGCCTTCACCGTTACGGAAGTTCGGGCTAGTCCAGATTTAAAACGGGCTACAGTATATCTGACACCTCTTGGTGTCGAACCTGATATAAATTTGCTTGCTGGTCTCGACCGTGCCGCTTCTTTTCTCCAGAAAGAAGTGGGTCGGCGTGTCCGTTTGAAGTTTACTCCACGCCTCTCATTTTCATTTGACGATCGATTTGATTACGCTTCCAGGATTGACAATTTGCTTCGGGAACCCGGAGTAGTGCGTGACCTGCGGTGTGATGGGTCTGAAAATGGCGCGGCGTAGAAAAACCGGCCAACCCATTAACGGTTGGATTATTCTTGATAAACCGGCTGGTATGACGTCGGCGTCAGCTGTCGAGGTTGTGCGAAGACGACTCGATGCCCAAAAGGCAGGGCACGCTGGAACTCTTGACCCCTTGGCGACCGGTGTGTTGCCAATCGCGCTTGGTGAGGCAACTAAAACACTACCTTACGTGGTCGATAGCTATAAAAGCTATCAGTTCACGCTACGGTGGGGTATTGCCACGTTAACCGAAGATGAGGAAGGAGAGACGACTGAGAAGAGCTCCGTTCGTCCAAGCCAGGCGGAGATTGAAGACGCGCTATCTTATTTCATCGGGGAGATCGAACAGGTTCCGCCAATTTACTCTGCGATTAAGGTGGGCGGAGAGAGAGCTTACGACATTGCCCGCAGGGGAGATTTAGTCGTGCTGGAGCCTCGCCGTATATGGATTGAGAGTTTTCGGCTACTCAAAGTCCTTGATTTGGATCACGCGGTTTTTACTGTGGTAAGCGGTAAGGGGGCCTACATGCGTAGTCTCGCGCGTGACTTTGCGCGCTACCTTGGGACAGTTGGTCATACTGCTCAACTGCGGCGCACTGCCGTCGCGGGATTTTCTGAGAACGATGCGATTTCACTGGACGAATTGGATGGATTTGGGCAATGTCCGGCTGGTTTAGAAGTTCTGTTACCCATTGAGACCGCGCTGGACGACATCCCGGCCTTGGCCTTGACGGAGCAGGAGGCAGCTCGGTTACGAACTGGGCAGGTAGTGCCGCTGTTGAAGAAGACCGACCTTGAACGCTCTGGTATGTTTGGAGACGGTGAAACGGTTCTCGCAACTGTAGGCGGTAAACCGGTGGCTCTCACCAAATACAGTGCCGGGGAGGTTCGTCCGGTTCGTGTATTGAATCTGTAAACGAATGGAGTATACGATGTCGATTACAGCAGAACGCAAACAGGAACTCATTAAGGAGTTTGCGACAATTGAAGGAGATACCGGTTCTGCGGACGTGCAAGTCGCGATCCTTACGGAACGGATCAATAACCTCACCGAACACATGAAAACCCATAAGAAGGATTTTCATTCTCGCCGGGGCCTTTTAATTATGGTTGGTAAGAGGCGGCGATTGTTGGACTTCCTCAAGCGAACGGAGACTGCGAGATATGATTCGCTGATCAAGGGATTGGGTCTACGGCGCTAATTGTGGTCGGCAAGAATTTTCCTGACAGCAATGGGACGATGGCGTACCTAAGGAATGGCTATTTCAATCCGTGGGGCAATGTTCGTTCGGAAAGAAAAAAATCTAAAGAGGTAAATGAATGAAGAGCAGTCGGGATGGCCCGGCCGCCAACAGCCATTGGCGTGCGAGCGAAAACGCCGTGGCGAATTCGAAGGAATATAAGGATGTTTAATATCACACGTAAGGAAATCAATTGGGGCGGACGGCCACTGATCTTGGAGACGGGGAAGATCGCTCGTCAGGCGGACGGCGCTGTCCTAGCGACTTATGGAGGCACCCAGGTGCTGTGCACCGCAGTTGCAAATAAATCGGTCCGACCAGGCCAGGACTTCTTTCCGCTGACTGTAAACTATCAGGAAAAGACTTTTGCTGCTGGCAAAATACCGGGTGGCTTTTTCAAGCGCGAAGGGCGTCCCTCAGAAAAGGAAACCCTCACGTCGAGGCTGATTGATCGACCCATCCGACCCCTGTTCCCGGCCGGTTTCCGGAATGAGACACAAGTTATTTGCACGGTCCTGGCGCATGATCTCGAAAATGACCCTGATATTGTTTCACTGGTTGGGGCCTCTGCGGCTCTAACGATCTCTGGTGTTCCCTTCATGGGACCCATCGGCGGATGCAGGGTGGGTTATTTAGACGGTAATTTCGTGTTAAATCCGCAACAGGATGAGCTGGTGGGTTCATCCTTGGATCTCGTAGTTGCAGGTACCCGTGAAGGTGTGCTCATGGTCGAATCTGAAGCTCAGGAACTAGAGGAGGAAACGATGCTGAAGGCGGTGACCTTCGGCCATGAACAAAGCCAGGCCGTCATAAACATGATCATCGATTTGGCCGAGGCATGCGCCAAGGAACCGTGGGATCTGCCCGAAACCCCTGAACAATACAACGCGGTTGAGTTGCGGGTTAAGGAATTGGCAACGGAACCGCTGACAGCGGCATATAAGTTGAATGTCAAAAAGGAACGGGTCGAAGCGCTAGGTGTGGCGCGTGAGGAAGTTATGGCAAGCCTTTCAGACGAGGAACTCGATACTGAAATCGGTTCTGACGTCTTTAAAAAGGTCGAAAAAGGTATCGTACGTGGCGGCATCCTGAAGACCGGACAACGCATAGACGGGAGAGACACCAAGACGGTCCGCGCAATAAATTGCGAAGTAGGCGTTCTGCCGCGAGCGCATGGCTCTGCTCTGTTTACTCGTGGAGAAACGCAAGCCCTGGTTGTGACTACTCTTGGTACCGGTCAGGATGAACAGATCATCGACGCGCTTGAGGGCGAATATAGGGAAAGTTTTCTCTTGCACTATAACTTTCCACCGTATTCGGTGGGTGAAGCTTCTTTCCTACGTTCTCCTGGCCGTCGCGAAATAGGCCACGGGAAACTCGCATGGCGGGCGGTCAGGCCACTGCTGCCGTCGAAGGAAGAATTCCCCTACACGGTCCGTGTTGTCTCTGAAGTCACCGAATCGAATGGATCGTCTTCTATGGCAACGGTTTGCGGTTCTTCAATGTCTTTGATGGACGCAGGTGTACCGCTTGATAACCCGGTTGCTGGCATTGCCATGGGCCTTATCAAAGAGGAGGATGACTTCGCGGTCCTTTCCGATATTCTGGGCGACGAGGACCATCTGGGAGATATGGACTTTAAGGTTGCGGGCACATCGAAAGGCATCACCTCACTCCAGATGGATATTAAAATCACTTCGATCACAGAGGAGATAATGCGGATTGCGCTCGATCAGGCGCGGGATGGGCGGCTACATATTCTTGGTGAAATGGAACGGGCGATCACGGCGGCCCGTGAAACCGTCTCTGATAATGCACCGCGGATAACTACTATCTCTATTCCGCGCGATAAAATTCGGGAAGTTATCGGTACGGGTGGTAAGGTCATTCGAGAAATCTGCGAAGTGACGGGGGCCAAAGTCGATATTGAAGACGATGGCACGATCAAGGTTGCGGCGATCGATGGTGACGCAGGCCAGAGGGCCATAGACTGGATAACCAGTATCGTAGCGGAACCTGAAGTTGGAAAGATTTATAAAGGCAAGGTTGTGAAGCTGATGGACTTCGGTGCTTTCGTAAACTTCCTTGGTAGCAAGGACGGCCTGGTTCACATCTCTGAATTGGCGCAGGAGCGCATCGGAGAGGTTGGCGATGTCGTCGCCATGGGAGATGAAGTTAAGGTAAAGGTCATTGGCCTCGATGATCGTGGCAAGGTTAAGCTGTCCATGCGTGCGGTTGACCAAGAGACTGGCGAGGAACTTCCGGTAGAACCGCGGCCGCCGCGTGGTGATCGCGGGAATCGGTCGCGTCGCGGCCGGACACATGCTGGCGATTAAGCCTGACTTTGTTAGGTCGCTGTACTAAGAAATCTGGTAAAGAAATACCGGGCACTTGTTGAATTGCTTGAGCTGGCTCTCAGGCCGGTGTCGCGGCCATACCCACAATATTGTAACCGCAGTCGACGTATAGTGTTTCACCAGTAACAGCGCATGATAGGTCCGATAACAAATATACAGCTGCGCCACCAATATCATCGAGGGATACATTGCGTCTTAGTGGCGCATTTTCACCTTGCCATTTGAAGACGAAGCGGGCGCTCCCAATGGCAGAACCTGCCAGGGTCCGCATCGGACCTGCTGAAATGGCATTGACCCGGATGCCGTGGCTACCAAGATCAGCAGCGAGGTATTGAACACTGGTCTCAAGGCCGGCTTTAGCGACCCCCATGACATTGTAGTTAGGCATGACGCGCTGTGAGCCGTCATAGGTCAAGGTTACCAGGCTGCCGCCGTTCGGCATCAAACGGGCGGCGCGCTGAGCTGTAGCGGTAAATGAAAAACACGAAATATCTAATGTTTGCAAAAAGTTATCCCGCGAAGTATCGATGTATCTACCTTTAAGTTCTTCCTTGTCGGAATAAGCTATGGCGTGGATGACGAAGTCAATCGTCGACCAGCTATTGGCAATAATGTCGAAAGCGTCCTCAATACAGCCCGGCTCTGAAACATCGCAAGGGATGACGATGTTTGCTCCGACCGACTCTGCAAGAGGCTTTACCCGTCGACCTAACGCCTCGCTTTGATAAGTGAAAGCGAGGTCCGCACCGTGTAGGTGAAGATGATTCGCGATGCCCCATGCAATAGAATGATCGTTGGCGACACCCATAATCAGGCCGCGTTTGCCAGTTAGTAAAGGTTGCTCGCTCGGTATAGAATCGTCTTTCGCTGTAGGAGTGTCAGACAACTTAAGGGTTCCCCCGCCCACTAGGCGTGATAGCGCCGGAAGACCAAAGTGCCGTTGGTGCCGCCGAAGCCGAAACTATTTGACATAACAACATCAAGATCAACGTTGTCCTCCCGTTCGCGCACAATCGGAAAAGGCTCTGCTTCCGGATCTAATTCCTCGATATTGGCAGACGCTGCAATAAATTTGTTATCAATCATCAGTAACGAGTAGACGGCTTCATGGACGCCTGTCGCACCAAGTGAATGACCGGTAAGCGATTTCGTAGCGCTGATTTTTGGTATGTCGTCACCGAAGACTTCTCGGATGGCCTTTAATTCACTGATATCCCCGACCGGCGTACTAGTGCCGTGAGTGTTGATATAGGCGACTGGATCATTGAGGCCTGCAAGAGCCAGTCGCATGCAACGGACGGCGCCTTCGGAGGAAGGTTGGACCATATCGTGGCCATCCGACGTTGCTGCATATCCGACGACTTCGGCATAAATCTTCGCACCACGGGCTAGCGCATGTTCCAACTCTTCGAGTATCACAACGCCCCCGCCTCCTGCTATTACGAAACCGTCTCGGTTGATGTCATAAGGACGGCTCGCTGTTTGCGGTGTATCGTTATATCTAGAGGAAAGGGCTGGCATTGCATCAAACAGCAAGGTCATCGTCCAGTCCAACTCTTCGCCGCCGCCGGCAAAGACGATGTCTTGTTTACCGAACTGAATAAGTTCAGCAGCATTACCAATGCAATGAGTACTAGTAGCGCAGGCGGAGGTGATCGAATAGTTAACGCCTTTGATTTTGAAAGGAGTTGCCAACGTTGCAGAATTTGTACTTGCCATGGTGCGTGGAACCATATAGGGGCCAACGCGTTTCGCTGACTTCTCGCGAAGTGTGTCCCAAGACCAGAGTAGGTTTTTTGTCGAAGGTCCGCCTGATCCCATAATTAGGCCAGTGCGTTCGTTTGAGATTTGGGATTCATGAAGGCCCGAGTCTTCGATCGCCTCCTGCATGGCAATATAGTTATATGCTGCACCGTCACCGAGGAACCGGCGAGTCTTGCGGTCCAGGACCTCCTCGATATTGAGCTTAATGGCACCGTGGATGTGACTTCGAAAACCTAGTTCCGCGTATTTCTCGCAAAATTCGATGCCCGATTTTCCGGTCTTTAAGGCTTCTAGGACTTCGGCTTTATTATTTCCAATGCAAGAAACAATGCCCAGTCCGGTGACGACTACCCGTCGCATATCAGCTCCGTCAAGATTGTTCACTGGGGGTGAAAAGGCCGACCCTAATGTCCTTCGCCTCATAAATGGGTGTACCGTCGACATTCATCACGCCATCCGCGATGCCCATTACCAGCTTACGCATGATCACCCGTTTCATGTTAATGTGGTAGGTCAACTTTTTCGCCGTATCAAGGACTTGTCCAGTGAATTTAACTTCGCCCACGCTAATAGCGCGACCTCTGCCTAAGCCACCGAGCCAACCGAGGAAGAAACCGACCAGTTGCCACATCGCATCTAACCCGAGACATCCGGGCATTACCGGATCGTTTTCGAAATGGCATTTAAAAAACCAAAGCTCGGGACTGATGTCTAATTCTGCAACAATTGCACCTTTACCGTGATCGCCACCATCGGCCTTGATCTCGGTAATGCGGTCGAGCATGAGGAACGGCGGCAGAGGCAATTGTGCATTGCCTTCGCCGAATAATCTACCATGGCCGCATTCCAGCAGCTCGTCGAATGTGTAGCTGCTTTTTCGATCGAATGTCACGCCGGCATCCTCTTCAACGCATCGCCTTATAATACATTTTCGATACCTTTATCGCAGCAAGGCAGGTAAGACAATGCCAGCAATATACCGCGTTTAGACATCGAGGTTTTCAACTTTCAATGCATTCGATTGAATGAAGTCTCGTCGCGGCTCTACGAGATCTCCCATCAGGGTTGAGAACAGCTCGCCAGCTTCATCGGTATGACCTACTTTTACTTGATGCAGAGTACGCACGTTCTCATCCATGGTGGTTTCCCACAGCTGCTCGGGATTCATCTCGCCGAGGCCTTTATAGCGTTGTATACCAATGCCCTTTCTACCTAATTCCATTACCTTGTCTACAAGAGAAATCGGGCCAGCAATACGAAACTGTTCATCATTCGTGTGAAGCGTTGGGTAGTGAATGAAATAGCGCTGTAGCGCAGGAGTTATCGTGTCGAGTCGACGCCCTTCTACACTACGCACTGTGGCGCCGTCGATAACACAGATCTGCTCAACACCTCGCAGGATACGCGAAAAAATCAACCCTCCGCCGTCCTGTGGAATACCCAGCCAGCCTCGTTCCAACGGATCAGCTAAGGCGTCAAGGCGTTTAGCAACATATTCTGCCGCCTGTTGGGCCTGATTTGTGTTGTCTAAAACTTCTGCGTTGAGCGCACCCGCGATTGCAGCCTGTTCAACAACATCAGAATTACCAACTTTTCGAGTTAGCGGCTCGATTGCACGTTTTGATTGGCGCGACAGCTCCATTATCTCGAGCAGCTCATCACGCCCCGCTTCTTCTCCCTCGCCAATTGTGAGAGTACAAATACCGAGAGCCTCCCGCATCAGAAATTCTTCCAACGCGCCGTCATCCTTGAGGTAAACTTCTGACTTGCCCTTTTGGACGCGGTAAAGCGGCGGTTGCGCAATATAAAGATAACCGCGTTGAATCAGTTCTGGCATTTGACGGTAGAAGAAGGTCAGCAAAAGTGTCCGGATATGACTGCCGTCGACATCCGCGTCTGTCATGATGATGATCTTGTGATATCGAGTTTTCTCGGGATTGAAATCCTCGCGACCTACCCCGGTGCCGAGCGCCGCAATCAAAGTGCCGATCTCTGCAGAACCGATCATTTTGTCGAATCGTGCCCGTTCGACGTTCAATATCTTACCCCTGAGTGGAAGTATGGCCTGGTGCCGTCGATCACGCGCTTGTTTTGCAGACCCGCCAGCGGAATCTCCCTCGACTATGAACAGCTCGCATAAGCTCGGATTGCGTTCTTGGCAATCGGCAAGTTTGCCGGGTAAGTTGGCTATATCGAGTGCGCCCTTACGCCTTGTCAACTCGCGTGCCTTTCGCGCGGCTTCGCGTGCCGCGGCGGCCTCGGCAACTTTTTGGACAATTCTGCGTGCTTCGTTTGGATGCTCTTCGAACCACCGCCTGAGGTGTTCGTTAACGATAGATTCAACCGCGGGACGCACCTCGGAGGAAACCAACTTCTCCTTCGTTTGGCTAGAGAATTTTGGGTCCATAACTTTGATTGACATGATGCAGGTCAGGCCCTCACGCGCGTCGTCTCCGGTTATTGCAATCTTCTCACGCTTGGTCATTCCGCTGTCGGTTGCATAGCTGTTGACCTGCCGGGTCAATGCGGCCCGGAAGCCGGCGAGATGTGTGCCTCCATCACGTTGTGGGATATTGTTGGTAAAGCATAACATCGTCTCATGGAAACTGTCATTCCACTGCATGGCGATTTCGACGACTATTTCGTCTTTATCACCTTTAATGGAAATAGGCGTTTCGAAGACGGGCGTTTTCGAACGGTCTAGGAACTTCGCGAATTCCAGTAGACCTCCTTTGTAGTGGAAGGTTTCACTCGGTGCATCCGGTTTACGTCCGTCGGTTAGTACAATGCGGACGCCCGGGTTGAGAAAAGCAAGTTCGCGCAGGCGATGTTCAAGGACCGAGTAATCGAACTCCGTTCGTGTGAATGTTTCCGAGGAAGGAGTAAAGCACACCTCCGTCCCACTCTCCCCACCACTGTCGCCAATGACTTGTAACGGGGCTGCAGAATCACCGTTGTGAAAGCGCATGAAATGGGTTTTACCATTGCGCTTGATAGTGAGGTTGAGTTCGGAGGACAATGCGTTCACTACTGACACACCCACACCATGCAGCCCCCCGGAAACCTTGTAGGTGCTCTGGTCAAACTTTCCACCTGCATGCAGTTGCGTCATGATGACTTCTGCAGCCGAGACGCCTTCTTCCGCATGTATATCGACAGGGATGCCGCGACCGTTATCTGCCACGGTGACAGAGCCGTCACCATTCAGCATCACTTCGATCTGATTACAATGGCCGCCCATAGCCTCGTCGACGGCGTTGTCGACGACCTCGAAAACCATGTGGTGAAGGCCAGTTCCATCATCGGTATCGCCAATATACATTCCAGGCCGCTTGCGCACGGCATCGAGACCGCGCAGAACCTTTATGGAATCGGCTCCGTAGACTTCGCCCGTCAAATCATCGGCGACTTGCTCGCTCATCGGCTGTCCTTATTTCGTATCACGATAGCAGGTGCGCGTGTCCGTCATGGACTTCTAAAAACTGCGCGTTATTTTGCAATTCGTCGAATATCGACCGGTCTGTTCCAGTCAACCAAACCTGCGCTCCGAGATCCTGTATGACATGGAAAAGTGCTACTCGGTGTCGCATGTCGAGGTGTGCTGCAACTTCGTCCAACAACAGTAAAGGGGTCGCATTTCGCTCGGCTGTCTGCAGGCGGGCATCCGCAAGGACGATAGCTATCAGCAAAGCCTTCTGTTCTCCGGTTGAGCATCGGTATGCCCATTGACCTTTCTCTACGTGGCGTACTTTCAGATCAGAGCGATGTGGCCCAACCGGTGTGCGTGCAGGTTCCGTATCCGCTTGCCGCCCGGCCTCCAAGGCCGCGCGCATGCGTGCTTCAGCTTCGAGGGCAGGGAGGGTATTAAGCCATTTCTCCAGAAATCCATCGAGTTCGAGTTCGGCATTGGGAAACGGGCCGATGCTCTGCATGCAGGCACGGTTGAGGCGATCGGTAACCTCCCGCCGAGCTGCAGCGATTGCGATGCCTCGTTCCGCCATGGTGTTTTCCAAAATTGTTAGCCAGACGGCATCGGCGGTTCTGTCTCTCAAAAGTCGTGCGCGCTGACGCATTGCGCTGTTGTAGCTGCTGACTCGGCCAGCGTGGGCCGAATCAAAGCTGAAGACGAGGCGATCGAGGAAGCGGCGGCGTCCGGAAGGGCCGTCTATAAAAATTCGATCCATCTGAGGTGTCAGCCATATTACGTTGACATACTCTGTGAGTGCCGCCTGACTCTTGTGGGCTATGCCGGCAATTCGAACTGTGCGCCGCTCTTCGCTCTCCGTGCGGCCGGTACCGATTTCGATCGAGCCTTCGCCGGCCTCCACTGTTGCGGCAACCGCCCAGCCATATCCGCCTGTTTCGACCAAATCGTGATGACCGGGTGTCGAATCTATATCCGATAGTTTAGAACCGCGCAGGCCGCGGCCTGGCGCCAAGAAAGAGATTGCTTCCAAAAGATTTGTCTTGCCAGCTCCATTCGGCCCTGTAGCGATCACCGGCAAACGATTCAGGTCGAGAGCGAGCGAACCGTAGTTACGGAATCGGGTGAGGCGCAGCCTTGTAACGGCGATCAAATCCGTTGTAGCTGTGGCCAGCAATGTCGCGTTCACTGAAATCCCACCTCCTAAACTCGCATCGGCATCAGCACATATAAGGCGCTGTCATCTCTGCTGTCGCGGACGATAGTCGGTGAAGCCGCGTCAGCGACTAAAAACTCAGCTTCACCGCCTTCTATCTGCTGTGCAATATCCAGCAGATAGCGGGCATTGAAGCCGATTTCGATGGCGTCTGCACTGTAGGCGACTTCGATCTCTTCGCGGGCCGTTCCATTGTCGGGACTAGACGCCGTCAAGACCAAATTGTTTTCCGCTGCCGCAAGTTTGATTGCTCGAGATTTCTCGGTCGAAATCGTTGCGACCCGGTCGACAGCATCCGCGAAACTCCGGCAGTCAACGTTTAAAGACTTGTCGTTGCCTTTCGGGATCACGCGCTCGTAATCAGGGAATGTGCCGTCTATCAATTTGGATGTCAGTATGGCGTTATCGAACGCAAAGCGTACGCTTGTGTCAGATAGTGCCACGTCAATGTCATCGGAAATTTCGTCAATAAGCTTTCGAAGCTCACCAACCGTCTTGCGTGGAAGGATGATCCCTGGCATCCCTGATGCACCTTCCGGCACTGGCATCTCGACTCGGGCAAGTCGGTGGCCGTCGGTCGCTACGCTGCGCATCACTTCGCCGGTGTCACCCGGTGTTGTGTGTATAAAAATTCCATTTAGGTAATAACGCGTTTCTTCGGTTGAGATTGCGAATCGCGTGCGGTCGATCAATCCCCGCATATCGACTGCGGGCAGTCCGAAACGATGAGGCAGGTCGCCTCCGGCGGTCTGTGGGAAGTCTTCCATCGGCAGAGTCTGCAGCGTAAATTCTGAGCGACCAGCACGCAGTGTCATTTGCCCGTCACCGCCGCTCGTATTGAGTTCAACCTGTGCGCCGTCTGGTAACTTACGCACGATATCGTAGAGTGTGTGAGCGGGTGCCGTGGTTGAACCTGGCGTCTCAATTACCGCAGGTACTGATTCGACGATGGAGATATCCATATCCGTTGCCGTCAGTCCGACACGGCCATCTGCCGCTTCTAGCATGACATTAGAAAGAATCGGAATGGTATTCCGCCGTTCGACAATGCTTTGCACATGTCCGAGGGATCGGAAGAGCGCGGCGCGTTCGATTGTAAGTTTCATGGTTGTCTGTATATGCCGTTCGGAGTGTTAATGCAGGTGCCTCGAACCGACGCCGCCCAGACATTACTTAAATGCCTCAGATTGCGCCGTTTACGCTAATAAGTTTAATCTATAACATAAAGCGCAGAATTCTGCGACATGTTTAGAAGGTGAGTCGACAATATATTCCGCAAAATAACAACCGGAACGAGCGATATCCAGATCCCTTACTAATTCAGGTCTCCAGCATCCGACGCAGCAATTCGACATCCTCTCCGAACCCGCGATCCGTTAACTTGAGTTCCTCTACTCGGCGCACTGCATGCATAACAGTTGTGTGGTCTCGACCGCCAAATTTTCGGCCAATTTCTGGCAGTGATCTTGCTGTCAATTGTTTCGAGAGATACATCGCGATCTGACGCGGCCGCGCAACGGCGCGTGCGCGCCGCGCCGAATACATTTCAGATAACCGGACATTGAAATGTTCGGCGACACGTTTCTGAATTTCCTCGATCGTTACTTTGCGATCATTAGCTCTGAGGATGTCATGCAGGACATCGTGGGTCGTCTCGAGCGTAATTGGTCGCCCGATGAGATGGGCATAGGCTACAATGCGATTGAGTGCGCCCTCTAGCTCCCGCACGTTGGAGACAATTTTATGTGCGAGGAATTCAAGGATTTTTTCAGGTATTTCGAAGTCAAGATCGTCCGCTTTAGACTGCAGAATTCCATAGCGCAGCTCATATGTGGTTGGATGAATGTCGGCGACCAGACCCCAACCGAGTCGCGATTTCATTCGTTCTTCCATGCCTTCAAGGTCGTTCGGAGACTTATCGGCAGAAATTACTACCTGGCGGTTTTGGTCAACCAAGGCATTGAATGTGTGAAAGAATTCTTCCTGAGTACTGTCTTTACCTGCGATGAACTGGACGTCATCGATCATCAGGATATCGACCGACCGGAATTGTTCTTTAAAGGCGACGGTATCCCGGAATCGAAGCGCGCGAATGAACTGATACATAAACTTTTCAGCCGAGAGGTAGACTACGTGCTTCTGCGGCCGTGTCTGCCGCAGGTGCAGAGCGATGGCGTGCATCAGGTGGGTTTTACCGAGTCCGACGCCGCCATAAAGGAATAACGGATTATAAGGTGCAACCTCAGTTTCCGCTACACGACGCGCGGCGGCAAATGCGAGTTCGTTTGGCTTGCCGACGATAAAGTTTTCGAAAGTAAAACGAGGATCCAGCGGAGCACCGAGTGCATCTGGCGAGTCGGCTACGCGTCTGGCTGCGGGCTGTGTATTTTGTGAGGTCGTTTGGCCATCCATGTCGTTGCCGGAAACGACAAGATCGACACCGTCGATAGTTTTTCCCTCGATCGCCCAAAGATTCACCAGGCGCTCAATATACTGCGATTCGATCCAGTCTCGCATAAATTGGGTTGGAACGGAAATCCTTACGCGACGACTTTTAACGCCGACAAGGGTCATCGGTTTCAGCCAACTGCGATAAGCGGCTTCGCCGTACTCTGCCCTCAGCCGCCCCCGGATTCTCGCCCATTGAGCTGCAATTTTGTCAGCCATTTGGATCCGTAACTCCGAACTGATGCCGCCGCGGTTTGCGTACGGCTAAATTTCCACATCATTAGTCCGCTCAGCTGACTTACCTCAAAGCGTCTTTAAAAGATTGCCAAAACAAGCTCTAACCCCCCTGTGCCTGTAAACGGAACAAATGTTAATACTTAGCGAATAATCAGTAGGTAATTGGCGAAGCTACAACTGCACCTTTAATTTTATTGCTTTTTTCGGTTTCATCTTAATTCGTGTTCTCTGGCTACCTGGACCGACGCGACTTTTCAGAATTTTCCATACAATAACCTTACCGGCAACTTTAGCGGCGCTTAATCGGACCGGCAACGGGACTGAAAAGAGAACACCGGAAATAAATTGATTGACTCTCTAGAGAATCGCTCTCACCGGCCCCATCGACCGTGAGCGATGGCCGGTTGTAATACTGCAACGGTCCATAAGTAATACGTGTGTGGGGATCTTACATAGCGTTGATACGTCGGGACAGACCGGAAAGCTTTCGTCCTGTGGTATTGCGATGGAACGCGCCCTTTTGCGCGCCGCGATGCAGCACCGGCATGGCAGCCTTGAATGCTTCTTTGGCAGCCGACTTGTCACCGCGGGCAATCGCCTCCTCCACCTTGCGAATATAGTTGCGCACGCGGCTTCGTCGCGCGCGATTGCGCTCGGTCCGGCGCCCATTCTGGCGGACTCGTTTTTTTGCGGATTGGCTATTTGCCATATTGATTTCCGTTCTTCACAACCGGTGAGCCGCGCGGTTTATAGATGTGCCTACGTCGTACGTCAAGTCCGGAACCTCTGGAATTCTACCCTTTCAGCCCCATTTCCTTGTTGTCAAGTCGCCGCTAAGGCAGGCTCAATCAACGATGTTTAAATTCTGCGGTGCGCTTCTCGGTGAAAGCCGCCATCCCTTCCTTTTGATCATCTGTGGCAAAAGTTGAATGAAAGACCCGGCGTTCAAACCGAATCCCTTCGGACAGGGTCGTTTCGTAAGCGCGATTGACGGATTCTTTTGCCAACATGACGACAGGACGTGACAGAGTGGCTATTTTTTCGGCGGTCTGGACGGCTTCGTCGATAAGATCGTCAAGCGGGACGACCCGGCTGACCAGGCCCGCACGCTCTGCCTCATCAGCATCCATCATGCGTCCGGTCAGCACCATCTCCATCGCCTTCGCCTTTCCAACAAAACGTGTGAGGCGCTGGGTTCCACCTGCACCTGGGATAGTCCCGATGAGAATTTCTGGTTGACCGAACTTTGCGTTTTCGGCGGCGAGAACAAAATCGCACATCATGGCAATTTCGCAGCCACCGCCGAGCGCGTAGCCTGCGACCGCGGCGATCACCGGCTTGCGGCATTGCGAAAGGCGCTCCCAGTTAACAGTGATGAAGTCTTCTTTATAGACGTCCATATAATTCTTATCGACCATCTCCTTAATGTCGGCACCAGCGCAAAAGGCTCTTTCGGATCCTTTAACAACTAGTGCGCCGATTGCATCGTCTGCCTCGTACATGTCGACCGCCTCTGCAATCTCCCGGGCGAGCTTGGCGCAGAGCGCGTTCATTGAGTTGGGTCGGTTGAGCGTTATTATTCCAACTGATCCGCGGGTTTCGACCTGTATGTGTTCATATGCCATTTCTTGGGGCTCTCCTGCATGGGCTGTTTTGACGATTAGTGGTGATCAGGAGTCAAGCGGAAGACAACGTTAAGGCCACCGTCTTGCTTGGAAGCCTCGACCCGAAGGATTTCATTCTCACGCCGATAACGGCCCGCACCCGCTTGCGTCCAACCCAGAGCCTTGAGACTTTTACGATAGAAGGCCTCGACCTGGAAATGCTCGACCGAGCCACGAGCGTGGCTCTCGATTAGTCTGCCGGAAGGCGAATCGAAGATATGCCCTGATCCAGTGATCGGTCTAAGACCCTCCATCAGGGGTAAATCTTCAAAACCTGGAACGAAATCTTGTGCCGCCACCGGTGGGTTAATGGTGGCCAGAACAGCAAATATGGCAGCGATTTGGCGCATGGTAGGTAGCACTTTGATCATCTCTGATGTTTTCCGCAATAGAAAGTCGAACGACCCGATTGAACTATACGTCTGATGGTACCGTCGCAATCCTTGAAGGAGCATTGTTCGTTTTCCCGACCATAAACGCGCCAGGAGTGCTGAAAATATCCAAGTTCGCCATCTACCTGGACATAATCGCGTAACGACGAACCGCCGGCTGCAATCGCTGCATCGAGTACGTTTCGAATAGCTAAGGCAAGTCTTTCAGCGCGTCGACCGGGAATGCTTCGAGCCGCTCTTCGTGGTGAAATGGCAGCCAGAAATAGCGCCTCGCAGACATAAATGTTGCCTAGACCCGCGACGGCCTTCTGGTTAAGTAGCGCAGCTTTTATAGGTGTGCGGCGGCCTGTCAGCGCTTTGCTAAGTGAAACAGCGTTAAATTCGTTCGACATTGGCTCTGGCCCAAGATTCCTTAGCATTGGGTGTACGGCTAATTCTTTTGTCTCGACCAGGTCCATAAAGCCGAAGCGCCTCGCATCGTTAAATCGAATTGTGCACCCGTCATCCGTTATAAATTCAATATGATCGTGTTTGTTGGCAGGTGTCGGATTGCTTTCGATGATTGTCATCCTGCCCGACATGCCGAGATGAACCATTAGCGTCCAGCCCTCGTCAAGATGGAAGAGCATGAATTTAGCGCGACGTTCAATCCGCTTGACGACGCACCCTTCCAATCGCGCTGCGAAATTCTTTGGTAGCGGAAAGCGCAGGTCAATACGCCGCTGAATTACCCGGATCAATGCACGTCCCTCAACTTTCGGACGTAGACCGCGACAAATGGTTTCGACTTCCGGCAGTTCGGGCATGTTCCCGTTCTAGCAAAGTGTAATCGGCTAGGCTATCGTCTTGACGATGGGAAGCAAAAAATATTTGGATGAGGAGACGACAGAGCGCACTTACTTTGGTTATCGGGAAGTGGCCGCGTCTGAGAAGGCCTCTTTGGTGCGGAACGTCTTCGACAGCGTCGCAGGTCGTTACAACCTGATGAACGACTTGATGTCCGGCGGAGTTCACCGTCTTTGGAAATCGAGCCTGATTGACCAATTGCGCCCCCGGTCCGATATGCACTTGCTCGACGTTGCGGGCGGAACGGGCGACATCGCAACCCGCTTTCGAGCAGCTGGAGGCGGCCGTGCTACTGTCTGTGATATAAATGACACCATGATCGGTGTCGGTCGCGATCGTATGATCGATACAAATCGGGCGGCTGGTATCGACTGGATGGTCGGCGATGCTGAAGCTTTACCACTGCCAGACTGCTCAATTGATGTCTATACCATAGCATTCGGATTGCGTAACGTAACGCATATCGACGCGGCTCTTTGCGAGGCGCGACGCGTACTGCGCCCAGGAGGGCGGTTCCTTTGCCTTGAATTCAGCAATGTTGTGGATCCTTTACTTGCCGAAGTCTACGACCAATTCTCCTTTAGAGTACTGCCGTTGTTGGGTCGGTTTGTGGCTCGTGATGAAGAGGCCTATCGTTACCTCGCGGAGAGTATTCGTCGGTTTATGCCACAGGATGAATTGGTAAACCGGATGTGCAAAGCCGGTTTGGTGGGGGCCAATTATAGGAATCTATCGTTCGGCGTTGTTGCCATCCATCAAGGTTGGCGAGTTTGAGGCGCCGTTCAGGTTATACGGAAGCCTTAACATGAGCTTGGGCGTGGTTCACGGTTTGCGTTTAGTTCGCGTACTCTGGTCTCTTTCGCGGCATGGTGCATTGTTTCCACTACAGGCATTCGAGGCGCCAGGATGGCTAGTTTTTGGGTTTAAATTCTTGGAACGAAAGAAAGGCGCAGAACGACCGGGTTCGCGGCTCGCGTCCGCGTTGCAGGTACTCGGTCCAACTTTCGTTAAGCTTGGCCAATCACTGGCGGTGCGGGGAGATCTAATTGGCGACGATGTCGCTGACGATCTGTCCGCGCTCCACGATGATCTGCCGCCATTCTCGAGTTTGGAGGCAATCGCTACCATCGAGCGAGAACTGAATTGTGACCTCGAACAATTGTTCTCCCACTTTGATGAAGTGCCAACCGCAGCCGCGTCGATCGCCCAAGTGCACTTCGCAGAGCGGCACGACGGGGTCGAAGTGGCGGTGAAGGTACTTCGTCCCGGCATCGAAGACGATTTTGCCCGCGATATCGATTTTTTTCGTTGGATCGCAAACCTGGTCGAAAAATTCTTTCCGGCTGCGCGGCGACTGAAGCCGCGCGATGTGGTTCGTAGTTTCGAGGAGACGGTGAGACTCGAAATGGATCTCCGACTCGAAGCGGCAGCGGCTGGAGAGTTAGCCGAGAACTTCTCGGAAGATGCAGAGTTTCGGGTACCTTTAGTGGACTGGGAGCGGACCTCCCGTCGGGTGCTGACGTTGGAACGGGTTGACGGAATTCCGATAGACGAGATAGCGAAATTGGAAGCAGCCGGAATTGTACCGTGCGATTTGCTCGCCCGCTCGGCCCGAATTTTTTTCAATCAGGTCTTTCGCGACGGATTCTTCCACGCCGATATGCATCCCGGCAATATGTTTGTGGCAGCAGATGGTGTACTAAGCCCTGTCGACTTTGGCATTATGGGCCGTCTTGACCGCAAAACGCGCTATTTTTTGGCGGATATGCTGATCGCCTTTCTCGAGCGCGATTATATGAAAGTAGCGGAAGTGCATTTCACGGCTGGCTATGTGCCTAGTAATAAATCTCTGGGTGCCTTTGCTCAGGCTTGCCGGGCCATTGCGGAACCGATCCTCGGCAAGTCGCAAAACGAGATTTCAATCGCCCGACTCCTCGGCCAGTTATTTCATGTTACGCATGCCTTCGAAATGGAGACGCAACCGCAGCTACTTTTACTGCAGAAGACAATGTTGGTCGCTGAAGGCGTTGGGCGGAAGCTAGATTCTGAGAGCAATATGTGGGTTCTTGCGGAACCGTTGATAGTCGAATGGATGCACGAGAACCGGGGGCCGGAAGCACGACTGCGCGATCTCGCAACCGAAGTAGCGCGAGGGGTGGAACGCTTGCCGCACGGTGTCTTAAAGCTCGCGGCTTTGTCGGAAATGGTCACTGCCGGAGGACTAAAACTGCATCCCCATACCGTTGAAGCCCTTAATGGCGCTAGCCGCAATGGGTTTTGGGGATGGCTGGGTTGGGTTGCACTTGGCATTCTTGTGGGTCTGCTGATCGGGGCCAATATATTCTAGAAGTAGTTTTATTGAACTGATCTTGCCGATTCGGAAATAGCACATTAAATACAGTGTCGAAATGTAAAAATATGTCATGGGGAATGGATTCTGCCCATGTCTACTGAAAGTCGCATCCTGCTGATCGTTTCCGGTGGGATCGCCGCATACAAGAGCCTCGAACTCATACGCCGTTTGCGCCAGCGTCGTATAGCCGTCAGTTGCGTGTTGACTCGAGGGGGCGAGCAATTCGTAACGCCGCTCTCGCTTTCTGCACTTAGTGAAAACAAAGTCTACAGTGATATTTTCTCCCTCACTGACGAAGCAGAGATGGGTCACATCCAATTGTCGAGGAGTGCCGATTTACTGGTTGTTGCTCCGGCAACCGCGGATATTCTAGCGCGTATGGCCAGCGGTCTTGCGAGCGACTTGGCGACGACTGTGTTGCTTGCAACTGATAAACCAGTGATGTTTGCGCCGGCGATGAACATTCGGATGTGGGAACATGCGGCTACCCAAGCTAATATCAAAACACTTGTCGAACGAGGTTTAATCCAAATCGGCCCCGACACTGGAGATATGGCCTGTGGCGAATATGGTCTTGGCCGCATGGCGGAACCAATGACCATCGTCGACGCCATAGATGATTTTTTTGCTGGATCGGTTGCCAGGCCGCTCACGGGACGGCGTGCGCTTATCACTAGTGGACCGACGCGCGAAGCAATCGATCCGGTGCGTTATCTCTCCAACTATTCATCAGGAAAGCAGGGACATGCGATTGCCGCCGCTCTTGCAGGTCTCGGGGCAGAGACCACGTTGATTACCGGTCCGGTAGATTTGCCGGACCCGGACGGCGTACAAGTCGTTCGCGTTGAGTCGGCTGACGATATGATGGCAGCGTGCCAGACTTCATTGCCAGCAGATGTGGCGGTTTGTGCCGCTGCTGTCTCGGACTGGCGAGTTGCCGACCGGGCGCTGGAGAAGCTGAAGAAAGATGGTGAGGGGCCGCCCTTTTTGAAACTTACGGAGAATCCTGACATCTTGAAATCACTCTCCCAGGCGAAGAATCGGCGGCCTGGCCTTGTTGTAGGGTTCGCAGCTGAGACGGAAAAAGTCCTAGAACACGCAGTCGAGAAGCGGTACCGCAAAGGATGCGATTGGATGTTGGCAAATGATGTTTCGCCAGGGACGGGTACTTTCGGAGGTGAATCAAATCGCATCCATTTCGTTCATGCGGACGGCGTTGAAGATTGGCCCTTGCTTACCAAGCAGGAGGTAGCAGCGCGCTTGGCTGATCGCATTGCAGCCCATCTGGGATCGAGCGAATGAGTGTCGTCGCCGTTGATATCCTGCAGCTACCACATGGCGCCGACCTTCCGTTACCGGCCTACGCTACTTCCGATAGCGCTGGTGTGGACCTACTTGCTGCAATTGAGAAAGATTTTTTGCTTGCTCCTGGCGAGCGAAAGTTGATTCCGACGGGAATTTCCCTTTCCCTTCCGCGCGGTTACGAGGCTCAGATTCGCCCTCGCTCCGGTCTCGCACTGAAGAACGGTATAACCTTGCTGAATTCGCCGGGCACAATTGATTCCGACTATCGCGGTGAGGTAAGTGTAATTTTGGTAAATCTTGGTCAAGCGTTCTTTACTGTCCAACGGGGTATGCGGGTAGCCCAGATGGTTATAGCCCCGGTCTTACGGGTCGCCTGGAACCCCGTGCGGTCGCTCGACGAGAGTGAGAGAGGCGCGGGCGGTTTCGGTTCCACTGGCACGGCGGCACGGTGAGCGGGGATGCTCCGGCCTTCCCGAAAACTGATGTTTGCGATCGAGGCGGTCGTCGATATCGCCTACAATGCGACGGACGCTCCGGTGCAGAGCAAGGATATCGCTGGGCGACAGGAAATTCCGCACAGATACCTTGAGCAAGTCCTGCAGCGCCTCGTTCGTGAGGGTTTATTAAGCGGTGTCCGGGGGCCGCGAGGTGGCTATCGGCTCGCGCGTGAACGTCGGCGTGTGACTCTCGGGCAAATTACACGGATCGTGTCTGCTATGGAGGAGATGATAGACCCCGTTGAGAGTTACACCGGATCAGATTTGGGTAGGGAGTTACTGCGGCCGATCTGGCAGGATTTGCAAGACGAAGCACTGGCCAAGCTCGATAACGTCAGTATTGAAGACTTATGCCGGCGCGCCCGCGACTCGGGTGTCAGGGAGGAATCCGAGCCAACTGTCCTCGACTTCGCGATCTAATCGAGATGTGGAGCGGTAAGCGGAAAGAATACTCCCGGGACGAGCGAATCTGTGAAAGCATTCTCGAAACGATCGGTGGCACCCCATTGGTTCGTCTTTCGCGCCTTGCCGCGGCGGAGGGGATAGAAGCCGAAATTCTCGCTAAACTCGAATATTTCAATCCGCTCGGCTCGGTAAAAGACCGGATCGGTCTCGCCATGATTGAAGCGCTCGAAGACTCCGGTAGGCTCACGGAGAATACGGTGCTCATCGAACCAACATCAGGCAATACAGGGATCGCTCTGGCCTTCGTCGCGGCGGCCAAAGGTTATCGGTTGATCCTGACCATGCCCGAATCTATGTCCGTCGAGCGGCGCCGTATGCTCCTTCTGCTTGGTGCGGAACTTGAACTGACTCCAGCAGCAGAGGGCATGCGCGGCGCGATCTCCCGGGCGGAAAAATTGGCCGAGGCAATGGAGGATGCAGTTATACCTCAACAGTTCAACCATCCGGCCAATCCAAAAATTCATCGTGAAACCACGGCGGAAGAAATCTGGCGTGATACCGGTGGACGCATCGACGCGTTAGTGACCAGCGTGGGCACCGGAGGTACTTTGACTGGTTGCGGCGAGGTCTTAAAGTCGCGCAATCCCGCGATCCAAATGATTGCTGTAGAGCCGGAGGATAGCCAAGTATTATCCGGAGGTCGTCCGGGTCAGCATATGATAGAGGGCATAGGCGCAGGATTCGTGCCGTCAGTATTGGATCGAGAATTGATTGACGAGGTAATCCCAATCGCAAATGAGACGGCATTTCGCGTAGCTCGGCGTGCTGCATCGATTGAGGGTCTGCCGGTCGGTATTTCTGCAGGGGCCGCTCTCGCGGCTGCGCTTGAATTGAGCGAGCGGGCGGAAATGAATGGGCGGAGGGTTGTGGTCATCATACCGTCGTTCGCGGAACGCTATCTTTCGACTGCCCTATTCGACAAGTTGTGAGGTGACATGGATGAAATCAGCGACGAACAACTGATGCGCTATGCCCGTCATGTCGTTTTGGACGAAGTCGGCGAGGAGGGGCAGATCAAACTTCTTGAATCGAGCGTTCTCGTGGTTGGTGCCGGGGGACTTGGATCACCCATACTGATGTATCTCGCCGCAGCTGGCGTTGGTAGACTCGGAGTAGTTGATGATGACGTAGTCGATATTACGAATCTGCAGCGCCAGATCGTCCACGGTACCGAGGATATCGACCGCCCCAAAGTAGAGAGTGCTGCCATACGATTAGGATCAATCAATCCAGAAGTAAAAGTGAACCAGCATTCTTTCCGCCTAGCGCCCGACAATGCCCTCAAACTTATAGGACAGTATGATTTGGTACTCGACGGCAGCGATAATTTCGAGACCCGTTACATGATCAACGACGCCTGTTATTTGGCGGAAACGCCGCTGGTGTCAGGGGCACTGCTGCGATTCGAAGGTCAGATTACGACAATTAAGGCGTACAAGGGCGGTGATGCGCCCTGCTATCGCTGCATCTTTCCCCATCCACCAGCACCCGGAGTAGTTCCGCGCTGTGAGCAAGCAGGTATATTCGGATCGGTGGCCGGCGTTCTCGGCACAATGCAGGCGACGGAGGCACTGAAAGAATTGCTTGGGCTTGGCCGTAGCCTTTCCGGCCGATTGGTGCTGTACGATGCCATTAATTCAGATACTCGAAGTCTCAAGGTCCGTCGTGATCCTGCATGCGCACTTTGTGGTGACAACCCGACTATTACCACGCTTGGCGCTGCAGAATCCGCTAATTAAAGGGCGAATTTAGAACATGGTTTCAATGACACGGTCCGGTGGCGAATGACCATCAGAGAATGTCTTAATATTGACAATTACTTTCTCACCCATGTCAATACGGCCTTCCAATGTCGCTGACCCCATGTGCGGCAGAAGGATCACATTCTCCAGCTTTAGAAGATCCGGATTGACTGCGGGTTCATGCTCGAAGACGTCGAGTCCCGCGCCGGCGATCTCACCATTGGCAAGCATGTGGGTCAACACCGCCTCGTTGATCACTTCTCCACGGCTGGTATTGACGATATAGGCGTGCGGTTTGATAAGCTTTAGGCGGCGTTCCGATAGTAGGTGGAAGGTTGCTAGTGTATGTGGGCAATTAATAGAAATAATGTCCATATGGGAAAGCACTTGGTCGAGGCTTTCCCAATAGGTTGCTTCAAGCTCGGCCTCCTTCTCCTCATGAACGGGACGTCGATTGTGGTAGTGGATAGAAAGGCCGAAGCCGCGCGCCCGATGGGCGACTGCCTGACCGATTCGGCCCATCCCGCCCATTTTTTCGCGCGCATTAGCCGTTCACCTTCCGAAAGGCGGCGCGGAGCTGCCAGGATCAACGCCATGGTCATGTCAGCGGTATCCTCAGTCAGCACACTTGGAGTATTGGTAACCATAATGCCATTCGCCTTTGTGGCGGCGAAGTCGATATGATCGATACCTGTGCCAAACGAAGCAATCAGCTTGAGGTTGCTTCCCGCCTGAGACAATATCTCGGCATCAATTCGGTCGGTTACGGTTGGCACCAATACGTCCGCTTCTGACACTGCCGCCACGAGTTCTTCCTTGGACAGTGGTGCATCTTTAAGATTGAGGCGGGTGTTGAACAGTTTCATCAACCTAGTCTCGATGACATCGGGAAGCTTGCGAGTGACGATGACGAGAGGTTTCTTAGCGTTCATGCCCTGGTCCGGCTATCACAATCGTTCCGCATTTACACGGCGGAAGCGCTGGTTGTCCAGCGCGCCTGGACGCAAGCCGAAATGAAGCTTATTGCATGGTTCTCCGTACTTACGGCCGTTTTAGCGGTGTTCGTGGATCCGAGTACGTCAGATTCGAGCGAGCTCGTTCGAATAGCGCAATTGGAGAATCCGCTGCGGGCCCGACCCAATCAACTGACACGACGTCGCTTTGTCTCTCTTAGGTCGGATAAAGTTAACGTTCGCGTCGGACCCGGCGTGCGCTATCCAATAAAATGGGAGTTTCGCCAAAAATTTATTCCAGTCGAGGTCGTACAGGAATATGACACTTGGCGAAAGATTCGCGATTGGGATGGTGCAGAAGGTTGGGTGCATAAGGCAATGCTATCGAGCCGACGTAGCATCATCATTACCGGCCGCGGCGTGACATTGCGCCGGCGCTCGAGCGACGACGCTCCGGTCGTCGCCCGGCTGGCCCGTCGCATCGTCGCGAAATTAGATAAGTGCACGCCTGCCTGGTGCCGCATTGAGGTCGACGGCTACGAGGGATGGTTGCGGCGGGAAGGGTTTTGGGGACTCCGAAAGAACGAAACTTTTCCCTGAATCTATAAAAAATCTTTCGACAAGGCGTCGCGAGTCGTCTCGGGCATGACCGCGAGATGGGAGTACTGCGGATGCTGAAAGCCTACAATGACCTGAGTACCAGATTGCCGGAACGCCTCGATCTGAGCGCATGAGAATGGAAAATGGATGAACTGTACTGAAGACGCCTTGCCGTCGTGTGTCGTGCGATCAACATCCTCGGCAGGTATGCCGGTCACGGTCTTGCCGGCGAACTCGATCGTCATGGTATCCTCGACACCGCCGAGTTTTGAGAGGAATGCCTTACGACGTGAGGGCTCATCAATTTCAAACATCACCGTGCAGATGAGTTCTCTGCCTTTAGGGATTAAAGGGTTGTAGGCTGCAAGCTCGTCAGCGATTTGGTTTTCGCCGCCTTTTTCGATATACAGCATTTCGTGTACCTGATGCCACATGCTGTCATAACTCTCAAAATGACATACAGCAACCGGGCCAATCTCCATTCGCCGGTCACGTTTCGCCGCGAGGTTCTTGCGACGACGGCTTTTGCGGATCTTTTCGTACTCCGCCATGGGCATGATGTCATTCTGATTTAACTCGATTTTCCGGGTCATTCGTCTACTCCTTTGTGCCCTACCCCGAAGTTTAAACGTCTACACCATAGGCGCGTGCAAACAGCACAATAGGGTGCGCCGTAATTTGGTGTGTCGGAGCATCCTCATCCGCCAGTCGGTCAAGACCTTGGCTGATATGAACTCCGGCGAGAGGGCATTCCGAGACGATATGTTTTTTGCCACTTTTGAGCGCCTGAAGCGCTGTAGGACGGCCGATTTTGATGGCTGTCTCGAAATTGTCTTTCTTAATACCCCAAGAGCCGCCATGGCCTGAGCATCGCTCAATCACATCAACCTCTGCGTCGGGGATGAGCCGCATCATCTCTGCTGCCTTGGCGCCCATGTTCTGCGCCCTGGCATGACAAGCAAAATGGACCGCGATGCCGCCATTGAGTGGCGATAAGCCTGAGGCAAGACCGGTCTTTTTGTCGATGTCCATGATGTACTCGGTAATATCGAAACTGGCGTTCGCCAGGGTTTTAACGCTTTCGTCCTCCGGAAGGATGAGTGGCCATTCGAACTTCATCATCAATGCACAGCTTGGCATCAAAGCAACAACGTCGAACCCTTTTTCGATCCAGGGAGCAAGTTCGCCTGCGACTTTGCGTGCGCTCTCCGCAACCGCTGCGATGTTGCCATGCTCTAATTGCGGCATACCACAGCAAGTCGGGTAAACGACCTGCGTTTCGATGCCGTTCAGTGCCAACACACTCTGCGCGGCCACGCCTATCTCGGGACTATTGTAGTTGCCGTAGCAGGTCGCGTAGAGCACCGCCTTTCGACCGTAAGAGGGTGCTTTGGCGTTGACCTCTGGCGGCGCGTTTTTTGCGCGAGTTTCAAAGGTCTTGCCTTCGTAGGTTGGCAGACTTGCATTGCGGTCAATTTTGGCTACAGCTTCCATGAAGGGGCGGGTCAGTCCATTCCTGGTGTCGGACGCCCAGTTGGCGAAGGTCGACATTCGGCCTGCCATGCGGCCGTTGCGGTCTGTCTTACTGATCTCTTGGTCGATGGTCCCGACCATACCTTTACGGTATTCGACAGCTCGATAGCGTAACATCAAATGGGGGAAATCGAGATTGAATTCGTGTGGCGGCACGTAAGGGCATTTCGTTAGGAAACACATATCGCAGAGTGTACAAGCGTCGACGACTGGTTTGAAATTCTTGCTGTCCACCGTATCAAGTTCACCCGAAGGTGCATCGTCGATCAGATCGAATAGACGAGGGAAACTGTCACACAAATTAAAGCAGCGCCGGCAACCATGGCAGATGTCAAAAACCCGACGGATTTCTTCATCGAGTTCTTCTTCGTCGAAGAACTTATCCTCGGTCCAGGACAAAGATTGCCGAACGGGCGCTTCGAGACTGCCTTCTCTCATAACTAGATATCCGATTTTGTGGCTTTGGGATTCCGCAGGAGCGCTTAGTGCGAGCGCCTCGCGCTCCTGCGCGGCCCGATTGGATGCGCTCTGAGCGCACCGCATGTTGTTTAGGAGTCGAGTGTGTCGAGCGCTTTTTGGAAGCGTCCGGCGTGGCTCCTCTCCGCTTTGGCGAGAGTCTCAAACCAATCCGCTATTTCGTCAAAACCCTCATCGCGCGCAGTGCGTGCCATGCCCGGATACATGTCGGTATATTCGTGCGTCTCACCGGCGACGGCCGCTTTTAGGTTGTCGGACGTACCGCCTATCGGTTCACCGGTCGCAGGGTCGCCAGTTTCTTCTAAATACTCGAGATGGCCATGCGCGTGACCAGTCTCGCCTTCCGCCGTTGAGCGGAAAACAGCCGCGACATCGTTATATCCCTCGACGTCGGCTTTCTGTGCAAAATAGAGGTAACGGCGGTTGGCTTGACTTTCGCCGGCGAAGGCTGCTTTCAAATTATCTTCGGTCTTCGAGCCCTTAAGGGACGCCATTTTTTTCTCCTCACTCCTAAAGTTTACTGAGTGCACTATTGGCACATTTTAGGGAGATAAATCCCTCATCCGTATATGGGGTTAGGAGAATTCAAGTCAATAAATTAGAATCGTTCTAAATTAAAATAGTATAGCGGTGCGGCAATTTATCGAATAGAGGATTTTACTCGCACAATAATCTCGACACGTTCAATTTCCGTTCCTTCGGGTGCTTCTGGAAGAATCAATCCAGAAATCGCATTATCTGGAATGTCACGCAACTCACCGGTGTCCTGATGAAAGATATGATGGTGTCCATTGGTGTTCGTGTCGAAATAGCCGCGGCCCGATTCGACGACGACTTCACGGAGTAGATCAGCCTCAGTGAACTGATGCAGCGTATTGTATACGGTCGCGAGAGAGACCTTAATACCTTTCTCAGCCGCTTCGTTGTGAAGCTGTTCAGCGGTCACATGGCGATGTCCAGTGTCAAGTAAGAGTTTAGCTAATGCCAACCGTTGCCGCGTCGGACGAAGGCCAGCTTTCTTAAGCCTCTCAAGTGTGAAGGGGTTAGGTCTTGCTTCTTGCATGGGACCGATATGAGTAAAACATTTCGAACGTAACGTGACAGCCAAACATAGGGGCGCTAAGCGTGCCGGACAATTAAAATATACATGATATATATCTCTTTTTATTAATTAAATTAGATGATTTCCGTATCTGGAACGGTAATCAAATCCCATTTGTTGTCCCGATCTGTGAGCCAATCAACCACATAGCTCTCGAGATCCTGGACATCATTTTCGGAGACGACGCGTCCTCGAATGGAATGGCCGGACTGGTGAACCGCCTCCGGGTCGCCGCAAACGAGATGATGCCATAACGGCAGTTCATCACCTTGGTAGACTAATCGATATGCACAAGTATCCGGTAGCCATTTCAGTTTTGAGATATTGGCGCGGGTAAGCTTCACGCAGTCTGAAACGTTGGTCTGTCGGTTCGCATAATCACTACAACGGCAGGTATCGTGCTCCAGATATGCGCAGGCGACATTTGTTATCGCAACTTCGCCCGTATCAAAATCTTCTAGCTTGTGAAGACAGCACTTGCCGCAACCGTCGCAAAGTGATTCCCATTCCTTCCGCGTCATCTGATCAAGGCGCTTGCGACGCCAAAAGGGCGACCCCCTCATTGCGCGAGCCTATGAAGTACGACAACTTTCGCGGCGATGTTGGCAAGATTCATGAGAACGCTAAACCCGTGCATTAGGACGAGGGCGGCTCAATCGGCGAGCCGCACCTTTCATTTCGTTACGCCTAATTAGTAACTCACGTAAAGGAATATTCGTCAATGCTACGACTAATTTGGTGGAGAATTCGTTCCGGAGGGTTCTAAGCGTCACTAAGGCATTGGTGCTGTCCAATAAATCTATTGCCTAAGACTAAGTCGGTGCGTGGACAGTAAAAAATCCTCCAAAAGGCCGTAGAGCAACCGTTTAAAAACTATCCCATCTAAATCAAATTAGCTATCCAGAGTTGCAATTCGAAGTCTTCACTTGACAAATGGACTAAATTTAATTCCAAAATCTATCGTCAGTAAGGATATAGAATCCCGATGACAGAACGCTCGGGGAAGAATAGCAAAATGCGCGAACGGGCTGAGGAAGCCGTGGTCCGGTTTGTAATTTTATTTTTGACATTTTTAGTGGGCTCTGATGCGTGGGCACAGAGATCGAGAATAATTTTCGAACACCCCTTCATCGTGGCGGCCCGAACCGGCGAATTACTCGCAGTTAGAGATTATCTCGCACGCGGCGAGTCGCCAGAGGTACGCGACCAGAACGGGCAAACACCACTAATGATATCAGTGCAGGCCGGTGGCCTTGAAATGGCAGAAACTATCACTGCCGCCACCAAGTTTATTGACACAAAGGACAATCAGGGCAACACGGCGCTCGGTCTGGCCGCAATCCACGGGTATCCGGAAATAGTCGAAGTACTGCTCACTGCTGGAGCCAGTCCCAATATTCCGAATCGTCAAGGGATGACGCCCTTCATGCTGGCGGCGAAAGATGCGCGGCTAGTTATCTTGGAGATGATGGCCGAGCATTTTCCCGATTTGACTTTGCGCGACTATACGGGGCGTGGTCCATTGGGCTGGGCCAAGCAAGGCCGTGACACTCGTATCATTCGATTTTTGAAAATTTTAGGGGCGCGCGATTAAGTCGCTGTCAATACATTCTCTCGCGTAACGCCAAGAATCCAAGCCTCTTCTGTCTCAATGTCGTGGCGGATTTTGGCGGGCAGATCGGCATCGCCGCCGAACAGTGGTGCAAGCTTCCCCTCCAGATCCAATTTAGCGAGCGCACGGCCTATCGCAGCCACTTGACCTGCGTCCTTTGGCCGACCTTTTAATTTTTTGGGTGACACAAGAGAAGGATATACCTCCGCTAATACGATCGAGGCAGTCGGATCAAAACGAAAGCCGGTTTCGAATGGCCAAATCTGCGTTTCAAAAGCTAATTCAGGCGATTTTCTAATTTGCCAGACCCGAGGAATTCCGGTCAAAGCTTGTCCGCCGACGGAGCCGGCCCCCGCGAGCTTCCATACTGGTTGCGCGGAAGGAACCCGAATATCGCAAAAACGCCTTTCGGCAAGATCCTGCGGACCGTGCGCTCTCCGACCCCGACGGACTAGGTTAGCGCGGTTCTCTTCTTTCACCAAACCCCAAAACGGGAAGGCTTCGCCTGTCAATTTCACATTGAGGGCCTCGGCGACATCGAATCGATTGTTTTGGTTGTCCTCACCATCGATGATTCTATCTTCCAGCATCTGCCATAGCTTGCGCCAAGCAAGCCCGTTGAAGCCGAGACGTTCAGCTGTTCCGGTAGGAAAGCCAAATGGAAAGTCGAATCCAATGATCATCCGCCTTCCCCGACGAAGCGTTTGTGAGGCTAGTTCAATTATGCGAGTTGTCGCTTCGTTGCGGGTGGGCGGGTTTTCAAGTTTTGCCAGAACGCAACCATTGCGTCGGTGTTCCGTGAGGCCCAGCCAGATACTGTTGCTACCCTGCGTCGGTTTGTTCGCGGCGCTCCAGTCGACCATCAGGAATGAATTGAATTTCGGCATCTGGCAAAACTAAACGATTGCTTCGCTTTTGTCAGGTCTGGGTATTAGGCGGACTGACGGGCGGATGAGTTCGACTCAATTCGGTGGCGATGGATGGGCTAGGTAAAATTATAATTCGTGAAACTGATCGATAAATTCTCGTTTGTAGTGCGCATTTCCCATAAAACGCTGTTGGACAAATGACTTGTATTTTCTAATAGCTCCACATCCGGATGCGCTTCTGGGGTATCTCGCCGGAATTTTGACAGACCAACGTGATAAATCTAATCGGGGATTGACGTATTTGCTGTGCGGGGCGCAGTTTTATTTCTGTGTTTTATATCGCTTTCCCTCTTCATCGGATAGGTTCTGTAAGACTGAACAGCCGGCACACCGATTGCCCAAATTTTCAATCTTATCCTGCTCACCCTATGGATAAGTCAACGTGGCACCTAAGGCGACGTATCGAGCATCGCTCGGGTTTTAAACCGTGAAGACTTGGAAGAGGCGCGTAATTGCGCTGCCGGGTTTCATCGAAGAGAATTCTATCTTTTTGAGGCCCGTGGAATTTGCGGGGCGTTTAGAGAGCAATTGGTAGGCTCCTTCAGGCGTCATCTGGTAGGACCGAAATTTTAGAATCTTGTGCTGGAGCTATCGGGACTGCTTCTTTATTCCACCAAAATCGTTACCTCTTGAAGCTTAGCAAGTCGCTAAGAATGCGGTGAAATTTTTGACTGGCTAGTTGGCTGGATTGGGGAGCAGATCATCGTATTGGCCCCTGTATTTGGCACAACGGCGCAGATGGTCGCTGCATGGCCCAGCATTCCGATTTCCGACACCGACCCTTCGGTTGACTGGCAACGGCTTGCGCAGGTGCCTTGTTTTTTGTGGACTCGGTGGTGCAAACGCAGTCGAAGGCCTCTGACTATCTTGGTTCGGAAATGCAAGCCCGGATCATACTTTTGGCCGTTCTCTCGATTGAGGTCTAACGTGGAAGGATTAAACTTTCCCGCAGACGGTCGGCCTGTTCATTGCGAAAGCGCCCTTCTATTACGACCGTGCGGGCCCTTGCAGCGGGATCGCCGTAATAACCACGGGTCCATTCCTTGCGCGGATAAATTACAGCGCCTTCGACACTAAATCCTGCAAACATCCCCTGATTCAACGAATATGTAAATATGTCGGCGCCCAAGTTGACTGTTGTCGCCGCCTTACCTCCAACGCCGTAAGGTCCAATTGCGGCGCTCACGTCACCGCCTATTTTAACTTTTTGCTTAAGTATAGCGTTGAGCGCCCGTTCTGTCATAATCATAAGCATCACTTCGGCTATTTGAGCACCGAACTGGAGCCCGAAACTTCCAGAGCCCAGGAAGTAGAATGCGGGATAGCTCCAACGTCCTTCGCTCCCTTTCGCCATCAAGATGCCGCTGCCGCCCTCCGCGCCGAACAAGATGGCTCCCTTGTAAAGTTTGGGGAAAATCATGATCGCTTTGGCTCGACCGAGGAGGTCATTTACCATCGGACCGATATCCTTGTTTTGCATAATTTTATGGACTGTTATATGCGAAAGCTGGACCATCTCCTCCTGGTCGGTAAGCGCAAGTCCCACTGCGGGCGACATGACAGTGGTGAGCATGCTTAACGCAAAAAGGCAGCGGCGTACGACGGCCATTGGGACCTCCATTAGCGATACAGGCAGTGGTAGTGTGCACTATATATAGTGTTATGATTAAATGAACTAACGAAATATATTGAATAATTAATTCATCTGATACGCGTTATGGCTCCATGTTCTCTCGTTTCGCCGCGGACGTTGAGCGATGTAATGTCGCCCTTCGCGATGAAGTTGAAAATTAACGTGGATCGTGGAGACATAGATTTGAAGGATAATCGTACGAGGTTGCCTTCGATCATCGGCTCCGCCCCACCATGCCATTCGGTGTTTAGCGCCTCGCCAAAAGTTGCAGAGACTATGGTCGTTTGGGAGGGAAAGTAAATCTCTATTGGGCAAAGAATATTTTCTCGTTCTAGATACCGATCAGTCAAATTGAAGAGGCCAAAACGAATAAGTATTATATCGTTGGACCATGAATCGCTGACGACGGTTTGCAGTTCAGGAAATCGGGACAGCATGTTAGGCTTGGCATTGGCCATTTGCGTTGAGGACCATTCGTAAGCCAAGCCCAGTTTCGGAGCTCTTGGTCGAAGAACAACCGAGTGGGGTCGTCGCCAATGGACCCAAGCGAGCAAGCCAACGATCAGCGCAAGAATTGCCAAGCTGAATATATTTTGAGACAAAATAGGCAAATCCATCGGGCTATTTTCACCTATTCAGCCAAATAGTCGATT
This sequence comes from Pseudomonadota bacterium, assembly GCA_036337155.1. Lineage (GTDB taxonomy): Bacteria > Pseudomonadota > Alphaproteobacteria > UBA8366 > UBA8366 > UBA6544. The sequence continues at coordinate 72,845 of JAYZET010000034.1, forward strand.
GATACATACAATTCTCCATACACTGGTAGTACCATTTGTTGTGATATGGTCGAGGCGGGTCAAAGACAGATTATCCAACGAAAAGGAAAGCGCAGTCCCCGGGTCAAGGCCAAGCGCAAAACAAATTGCGGCCCGAATAGAACCACCATGTGCGATGGCTACCACATCGTGCCCGGAGTTTTCTTCGGTCCGGCGAATTACAGCGGGCGCGACGCGACCAATGACGTCAGCGAAACTCTCTCCACCGGGTGGCCGCACAAATGCCGGTGCGAACCATCCAGAAAGCCGAGTGCTGTCGTATAGATCCGCAAACGCATTGGTCGAAAGACCTTGTAACTCACCGAAATGTTGTTCTCGAAATGCGGGTTCGGATTCGTTATGCGACCACTTGACGCCAGCCGTGGCGATTCTTTCCGCGGTATCTTTTGCACGGCGAAGATCGCTTGTTACCATCACTGGCTCTTTGGGCAGGACCCGAGCCAGTGCCTCAATGGTAATCTCCGTACCGTCGAAATTGGCTGCAACGTCTTGTTGGCCATAAATGCGTCCGGTATGACTAGTCACCGGCGCGTGTCTAATCCACCACCAACGCGTTTCGCGGATTGCCGTATCTGCTGCTTCGTTCACACTTATTTATTGGGGTATCTGCCGGCGTTCAGCAAGGGCATCGATTAATTAGGCGTTTCCAGGGGACTTGCGCGATCGTCGTCACCGTGCTGGGCTAGCGTTATGCCGGACCGCAATACAGGACAGCAAACGCTGGCAACGCCGGTTCGATTACGTGCGATTTTGCTGGTAAGGTGGATCGCTGCCGCCGGGCAATTGCTTACAGTACTGATTGTCCGCTTCGGCCTCGAATATCCTCTACCTCTTGTTTTGTGCTTCATTACCATCGCTTTCCTCGCTGTCTCAAATCTGGTTATGATTCGGTTCCGTTCTGTGCGTGGCCGGATTGGCGATGGTGAAGCGCTGTTGTTGCTTGGATTTGACGCCATACAGCTTGCTTGTTTGCTTTACCTTACTGGTGGGCTGGCGAATCCGTTCGGAATATTGATTTTAGCTCCGGTCCTTGTCTCAGCGACGATCTTGTCGCGTCGAGCTACCATAACACTGACTGGGATCGTGATCCTCGCCATCACAGTGCTCTCATATTTTCATTTGCCTCTGCCCTGGGCGCCAAACCAACTAAATTTGCCACTGCCCTACATACTCGGGATATGGACGGCGCTTGCGGTTGCGACGGTTTTCATCTCGACATATGTTTGGTCTGTCGCGGAGGAAGCTAGGCGAATGTCGGGAGCGTTGGCTGAGACGCAGGCGGCTTTGGCACGTGCACAGAGACTCGCTGCACTCGATGGATTGGCAGCCGCGGCAGCACATGAGCTAGGGAGCCCATTAGCGACAATTTCGGTGGTTGCGAATGAGTTGTCGCTCGATGTCGCATCTGATGATCCTATCGCGGAAGACATTCGATTGTTGGCGGACCAGTCTGAGCGCTGTCGAGACATTCTGGCCGATATCGCTGCCCAGCCCGAGGATCGCGGTGGTCCGCCGTTTGAATTACTGCCCCTCTCCATTTTTTTGGAAGAAGTATTGGAAGAAGCAGGAGAGATGGATTGCGAGACGGCGGTCGAACTGGCGGAAACCGATCAAAGCCCGGAACCGAGATTACCTCCGAGGCCAGAAATTTTACGTGGTCTTGGGAATTTGATCCAAAACGGAGGGCAATTCGCTCGCGCTCGCGTTACAATTGTCGCCCATTGGGATGCGCGGGTGGTACGCGTGGTTGTGCGGGACGACGGCCCTGGTTTCCCGACTTCTGTGTTGGCCGCGATCGGAGAGCCATATATATCGACCCGAAGCGGCCGTGGCGAACATATGGGGCTCGGTATTTTTATAGCCCAGACTTTGCTTGAACGCTCCGGGGCGAGTCTAAAATTCCGCAATCAGGGGGGCGCTGAGATTACTATCTCGTGGCCAAGGATAATGCTGGAATCGGGTTGGGCATGATCCAATACTGGACAGGACTGTTACAAAGAGAGGTGGGTCATTGATGGGTGATATAAATGTGCGGATTAATGATCGCACCTTGTTATTTGTCGATGACGACACGCCATTGCGTATGCGGCTCTCACGAGCAATGGAATCCCGTGGATTTAAGGTTACCGCCGCTGCTAGTGTTGCCGAAGGGATCGAATTGGCAATGGAGAGTCCTCCCTCCTACGCCATCGTTGACTTGCGGCTCGATGACGGTAATGGTTTCGAGGTGGTGGAAGCTATCCAAGAGGCGAAACCCGATTGTCGCATTGTGATGCTGACCGGTTACGGCAATATTGCGTCAGCCGTTGCCGCGATCAAGGCAGGTGCGGTCGACTACCTTCCAAAGCCCGCCAATGCCGATGATATTGCTGCATCGTTGTTGGAGACCCAGCGCCCATTGCCGGCGCCACCCAAGGATCCTATGTCTGCAGATCGTGTCAGATGGGAACACATCCAGCGAGTGTTCGAACAATGTGGGCGCAACGTTTCAGAAACTGCGCGGCGTCTGAAAATGCACCGACGGACTTTGCAACGCATTCTAAACAAGCACGCGCCTCGAAGTTGATGCTATTCTTCAGGATTGCCTTTATTCAATGGCGTATTGCTTCTCGACCTCAACTGATTCGGCCGTATCTTCGATAACTTGGAACGGTTGTGCCGATCTCCGTTTATAGTGCTGTTGTACTTGCCTGTACTAGACCGAGTTGTGATGTCAGATAAATAGTGATGACCATTTTTGGCTGATGCGGGCTAGTGCAGGTATATAGTTAAGGGCAAATATGAGCTTTAGAACCGGAACTGACGAAGAGGCGGACGGAGGAATATATGTTGTGGCTCTGCCGTCCCGTTCTCGATTTAAAGATGGATTGGTCGTGGAAAAAAACTTGGCGCTAGGCGGTCATAAGTTCGGATTTTGGGGCACTTTGGATCAACTAGGATATCGATGCTGTTTGGAGTGGTTGCCTGACGGCAATGGCATTTTGGGGTAATAGTCGTCACACTTGCAAAGGTAATCGCGGAAATTTGTGGGAGATGGAGGCTATGACTCGCAATACGTCTACCGCAGCTCTTGTAGAACGTCTCACAGGGGCGAAAATAGTCATTGTTGGTGATATTATGCTCGATCGATTTGTGGAGGGTTTGGTCGAACGGATCTCTCCAGAGGCGCCGATCCCTGTATTTTCCATCCAGCACGAAACGTCAATGCTTGGTGGTGCCGGCAATGTATTGCGTAATTTGGCGGCGCTTGGCGGTGAAGTCTATCTAGCTGCGACTGTCGGTGCGGATGAGGCCGGTCTCGAAATTCGGGACCTGATCTCAAAAGAAAGCCAGTCAACGTTGGGCCTCCACGAGGTGCTGGGTCGTCGAACAGGAATCAAGACACGCTACATAGCCGCCGGCCAACAAATGATGCGAGCTGATTGGGAGACAGTTGAGGAAATTCCGGATGATGTGGCCGACCAGATTGTAGCAGCAGTCGTTAGACAGCTCGAGAATGCTGGTGCTTTGCTTCTATCTGATTATGGCAAGGGTGTGCTGACCACTTCCTTGGTTGAATGTTTGATCGGTTTGGCGCGCGACGCTGATCGCCCAGTTGTCGTCGATCCCAAGGGAACGGATTATAAGCGTTACACTGGTGCAAGCGTGATCACGCCAAATCGCCAGGAATTGTCTGCTGCAACGAGTTTGCCCACCGGGGATGATGAGGCCGTTATTGCAGCCAGTAAAAAATTGATAGCATCCAACGGAATTGGTGCAGTCTTGGCGACGCGAAGCGAGCAAGGAATGACCCTGGTTGACGGAAAGTCTGTTCACCATTATCCGGCACGAGCGCGAGGAGTATATGACGTCTCGGGGGCGGGCGATACGTCGGTGGCGGCGGTGGCTGCGGCAATTGCGGCTGGAATGACACTCGGCGAAGCGGCCCAATTTGCAAATACCGCCGCCGGGGTCGTTGTTGGCAAGGTTGGGACAGCGGTTGCTCGACCAGAAGAGATCCTTGCTGCCTCATACGAAGATGACCGGTACAATGCGGAAGTGAAGATTCTACCAATGGTCGCCGTGATGGAACGGGTTGCAGCATGGCGTCGACGAGGCTTAAGGGTTGGCTTCACCAACGGTTGTTTCGATTTGCTGCATCCAGGACACGTCTCACTGATCGGGCAAGCGCGACGCAGTTGTGATTGTTTGGTCGTTGGCCTAAACAGTGACGCCTCAGTGGCTCGCTTGAAGGGTGATGGCCGGCCGGTGCAGAATGAGGTGAGCCGCGCTGCAGTTCTCGCCTCGCTTGCAGATGTCAATGCCGTCGTGGTGTTCGATGAGGATACGCCTCGTAATCTCATTAGCGCCCTCAAACCTGACGTTTTGGTAAAGGGCGCGGATTATACGTTGGGACAAGTGGTCGGTGCAGACGACGTCCATAGCTGGGGCGGCGAAGTCGTACTTGCGGAGCTATTGGAAGGACACAGCACGACGGCGACTCTTCGACGTCTTGGCGGCAATTGACAAAAAACCCATCTGAATCGTATTTGCACTGCTGACCATCGCATAATTACTAATCTAAGGCTACACGGTATATCAGTTGTAGCTAGACGCCTATCTCAAGTTGTGGGTGTGCTGAAGGACATGCGATGCGCTATGAATACTAGCGTTAATTTCTGCGAAGAGGAGACCACTCGTCTAAAACGGTTACCGATTTGTGTGCAATCGACAATAGATCGCGACGGTTCGCAATTATAATTGGCCGCAACAAGCAGCCTTTGCCGTCCTTATAAATTAAACCGGCTAAATAGTAAGGGTGCGGAGGCTCAAATCAGTCCTGAGGTCTTTAAGGTAATTTTGGCATAGCTTCAGAGACTATTAACCTCGAATCCAATCGGGGTCGGTGAACCGAATTAACCGCTTGGCGCTTGCCCGTGCAAATCGGAGAGTGACGGCCTTTCGACGCGCCGCGTTTAGGGTTCTAGGCGTCGCATGACGGACGATCGAGGCGCCGTAGGCATCCCCCACTATCAATCCGCAATCATTCGGCAGGATATCGCGATAAAAATCGATCGCCACGGCGAAATAAAATAAATCACAAAACTCCAAATACTCATGCCATTTTTTGTCGGACCGGAAATCTGTCGCCGATGTTTTGACCTCCACCACCGCAATCGCACCCTTGCGGTTAAGCGAGATGATATCGGCGCGTCGACCCGTCTTGAAGCTGAACTCGGTAAGGCAAGCATTTCCCTGCTCGACGAAGAAGCGGATGACGCCGCGGGTGATCTTTTTGGCGTTGCCATCAGGCATCAGACCGAAATGCGGTGTTTCGTTCATGCTCCGCAGGTTATCATTATAAAAGGTATCAGCGGAGCTTTTCGACGGATCACTTTAATTTTCACTCCGCCGCGCCTAATCCTAGCTCTTTAAAGATATGTGAAGCTAAGGGCTTTGCAGCAGTAGCGATCGAAGGCAAACAGCACTGGAACACGATGTTACCTCCAAAATAATTCGATGAGGGTCTAATTTTTTTACAGATCAGGAAAGCTCTTACCGGCTTACCTTAAGGGGATAACTGATGCGCTTATTGGCATTGCGCGCTTCACGCGTTAATCCATAGAGCGAGAATTAGCTCTGAAGCATGAAATTATGTCGACCGTACCGTCTTTTCCCGATATTTGCCACTTATAGATTGTGGGTGGGACGTCGAGCGGGGACCGGGAGGGGTAAATTTTGGCTGGCGGGTCATCCATTTTCAGTTCTTTCTTTAAGTATAGCTGAGTAAACTCGTGCGTGATTAAGATACAATGCGTCAGCCCTCCAGAACCAAGTCGATGCTGTTCAAACTCCAGTTGAAGCGGTGGTTGGTTATCGTCTTTAGACCTTCTAGTTCCGATCGCAGGCCGGGTCCTGCATACCGCCGAAGATGTTCGAGCACGGCCTCGTCCGAATCGCCGAAATCTGTTTGAAACCAGAAGTAGATACTAGAGACGATTAGGTCTCCATCTTCGACGTTGACGCCGCGGTGGTTGTTGACAAAATCCCGAGCCGCCGATTCGAGCACACGGTTAACGGTATCGCCCTCGTATGCGTCCCGTCGTAGGTTGGGACACCCAATTGAGCCGCAGGTAATTGCATAATGGATTCGGGGGTCGCGCCAAACCGGCCTTAGGATCCGATGCGCAATATCGTGAAGGCTCAGCTTCTCACCTTCAACGGCAATGAGTGTCGCAGCCCATGGTCCACCTGCCCAACCGGCGTTCCCGAGATCTATCTTACGGATACTGGAGATCGGATAGTGAGTCAGGATCACTTGCGTTGTCAGTGCGTTATACAAATTGATCCAATAAGCAAACTGCTCGCGACGGTTGTATTTGGATATCAGCACTGACGCCATGTTTTGGACATATTTGTGCAGCTGCTGTGCATCGGCGGCCGAAAGTCGGCTATAGGCGAATCGGTTAACACCATCCTGACCACTGCGAACATATGTTTTCAGTAAAAAATCCCAGTTCGAATGGTCAATTTTGGCGACAGATTCGGGTGTATGTCGTTTCCAGCGCGGCCACAATTCTGCGTCCGGCGCGAACAATTCTTCGAACCAGAAGGTGCCTGTCAGGAAGAAGGAAATAACTATACAAAACAATATTCGTCTCATGGTCTCCAAATACGTTGTATGGGCCAAAAATGCATACCCGAAAATGTGAACAAATCTAAAATTCTCTTGAAGCCTTAAATTAACGGTCGACCATATGTCTACAGACAAGCTTCGAGAACTATTAATGAAAATTCCGGTGTTTGGCAGTTACCAAACCGCTGGACGCATGATCGACGCGAATTGGCACGTGCTGGCCCGGGTGAGAACCACCGACGGTGTTGAGGGTGTTGGCTATATCGTCCAGCCGAGGGGCGATTTGATGAAAACCATTGCATCGGGAGCTGCGGAACTTGCTGAGTACCTTCCCGGCATGGACATTAGGGAACCTGAAGTGATCTGGTATACGCTTGCCGATCGCGCTGCCTGGGTAGGGCCGGGTGGATTGCTTCATTGGTCGTTAGCGCCGCTTGATATTGCCGTGTGGGACGCGCTAGGCAAGTCGCTTGGACAGGCACTCATCAGGCTTCTCGGCGGTTATCGGGGCGAAGTCCCGGCCTACGCCAGCGACGGGATGTGGTACAGCGTTCCCATCGACGATTTGCAGCGGTTAGTCGCCGAGTATGCAGCGGCAGGCTATGCGGGGGTAAAGCTGCGGCTTAGCCATACCGCCACTGTCGAAGAACAGGCAGCGCGTGTTAGTGCTGCCCGCCAAGCTGCCGGACCCATGGTCACATTAATGGTCGATGCGACCACCGGCTGGAGTTACAAGCAAGCGGTCAAGAATGGGCGTGCCCTGCAAGAGGCTGGCGTTGGCTGGCTTGAGGATCCTATCGATCATCAGGATTATTTAGGTCTCGCCAAGTTATGCGATATTTTCGATATTCCGGTGACGGGTGGCGAGCACTACTATACACTTGTGGAACTGCGAAATTGCTTGGAGAAGCGCGCTCTCGATGTTGTAATCCTCGATTTGGCGCGGGTCGGCGGCATCACGCCGTGGCGGAAGATGGCGGCGCTTTGCCAGGCCTTCAACGTTCCCGTCTGCGGTCATGTCGTGCCGGAGGTTCATGTTCATCTTCTGGCTTCCGTTTCTGCGGGACATATGGTCGAATACATGCCGCGTTCAATGGAAATTCTCCAAAACTTGCCGGTTCCGACATGCGGCAAGTTGGTGCCGCTCGATTTACCGGGACACGGATTGCAGTTGGATGAAGAAGTTGTGGCGCGGTTTCGGATCTAGATGTGAAAAGGGAAATGCATGCCAATCAAGGATGAAATCGCTGCGTTTGCGAACGAAATGCGCGCCTGGCGGCGTGATATACATGCCCATCCCGAAACCGCCTTCGAGGAGACAAGGACATCCAGTCTCGTGGCAGAGAAGCTCGAATCCTTCGGTATAGAAGTACATCGTGGCCTTGCTAAGACTGGCGTCGTCGGCACACTCACGGTCGGTAATTCGAACCGAGCGATCGGTCTGCGCGCCGATCTCGATGCCTTAGATATACACGAGGAGAACACCTTCAAGCATGCCTCAACCATTCTGGGTAAAATGCACGCTTGTGGTCATGACGGCCACACGACAATGTTGCTTGGCGCGGCAAAATATCTGTCTCAGACACGCCACTTCAACGGCACTGTTGAGTTCATCTTCCAACCGGCAGAAGAGAACGAAGCGGGCGGGCGCCTGATGTGCGAAGATGGGCTTTTTGATCTTTTCCCCGTAGAGGCTGTCTACGGCATGCACAATCAGCCGGGCCTCCCGCTTGGCAAATTTGGCTTGCGCGCCGGACCGTCCATGGCGTCTGCTGATATGTTCGAGATCACGGTCACGGGGAAAGGGTCGCACGCCGCGCATCCGCATCACGGCGCCGACCCCATCGTGACCGGATCGGAAATCGTCACTGCGTTGCAGCGCATCGCATCCCGCGTCACAAATCCCATTGAAGCGGCCGTCGTCAGCGTGACTCAGTTCCATTCGGGCACGAACATGAACGTCATTCCGGAGACGGCGGTGATCAAGGGTACCTGCCGCACGCTCAGCCGGACGGTACAAGATACGGTGGAAGGGCGATTGAAAGAGGTCGCGCGCGGTATTGCGGCGGCGCACGGCCTAACCGCTGAGATCGTCTACGACCGGCGTTATCCGGTGCTCGTCAACACGGCTGAGGAAACGATTAAGGCTGCGAAGGCGGCGATCGCTGTCGCCGGTGAGGAGAACGTCAACACCGACCATCCGCCAACCATGGGATCGGAAGATTTCGCTTGGATGCTGCAGGAACGCCCCGGGTGTTACATCCGTGTCGGCAACGGCGAGGGCGAGGACGGCGGCTGTGTGGTCCACAACCCGCACTACGATTTCAACGATCAAGCCGCGGTCTATGGTGCTAGCTACTGGGCAACCCTAGTCGAACAGGAGTTATCGTCTGCGTGATCGTTCAGCAAATCACGCCCAGCTATAGTTCACGCAACTAGCTAACGAGCCGTCATCCTGATCATGTCGAAGGGTGGCGCCGGCACCATGGCGCGTCCGTCGTGGTTCGATGGGCTCACCATGGCAGATAGGGAGAATGCCGTGCTTCGCGTCTTTCGTAGCGAGCGTTGGAGCCTTAACTGAGCGCGGCGCAGGCCTCTTGTATCTTGTCGCCGCCGCGCAGCAAGTCGGCTTCGGGGGCGACGAAGCTCGCGCGAAAATAGGGCGAGAGGCCGTAGGCGTTGCCCTGCACTACGGCGACACCAACCGAGTCGAGCAGGTACATGGTGAAATCGTCGTCGGTCTCGATCACCTTGCCGTTCGGCGCCGTCTTGCCGATGGTCCCGGCGCAGGAGCAGAAGATATACATGGCTCCTTCCGGAAGGTCGCATTGCAGTCCTGTCGCCTTGTTCAGTTTTTCGAACAGCATGTCGCGGCGGTGTTGCAGGTTCGCCGTCCGCTCTTTCACGAATTCCTGCGGTCCCTCGAGGGCGGCAACGGCGGCAGCCTGACTGACTGCGGAGCTGCCCGAGGTGCTTTGCGACTGCATCTTCGACATGTTGCTGATAATGTCTTTTGGCCCACCCGCGAACCCGACCCGCCACCCGGTCATCGAGTAGGCTTTTGAGACTCCGTTGCAGGTGACCGTGCGGTCGTAAATTGCAGGGTCCACCTCGGCGAGGGTATGGAACGTCCGGCCGTCGTAGATCAGATGTTCGTATACGTCGTCAGTCAGAATATAGACATGTGGGTGGCGCTTCAGGACGTCAGCCAGCGCCTGTAATTCGTCGCGCGAATAGGTCGCCCCCGTTGGGTTGCTCGGCGAGGAAAAGACCAGCCATTTGGTATTTGGCGTGATGGCTTCTTCCAGCTGGTCTGGGCGCATCTTAAAGAGGTTGTTCTGCCCGCAGTCGATGATCACTGGCGTACCGCCTGCCAACAGCACCATGTCGGGGTAGGAGGCCCAATAGGGTGCTGGAATTATGGTCTCGTCGCCTTCGGAGACGGTCGCCATCAAACAGTTGAAGAGGATCTGCTTGGTGCCGGAGCCGACGGCGATCTGGTCGAGCCCGTAGTCCAGATTGTTGTCGCGTTTGAACTTGAGCTGCGCCGCAACGCGCATCTCCGGGAGGCCGTTGATCGGTGTGTAACGGATTTCGTTGGCGTCCATGCACGCGATGGCGGCGGCCTTCGCATGATCCGGCGTGGGGAAGTCGGGCTCCCCGGCCGTCAGTTTGACGATGTCGTGCCCTTCCGCCACCAAGTCACGGACGCGCGCCGAGGCGACCTGACTCGGCGACGGTTTGAAACGGCTCATGCGGGGGGCGAATTCCATTTTCGCGATCCTTTCGAATAGCCTTTTTACTGGGAGAGTACTTGAATACAAAACGAGGCCCGTTGACGCCAGCCTCCGCGGAACGCGGTGACCGCTCGTTGTGAAAGACCTATACTTACTGGTGTCCGAACCGGGAGAGCCGAAATGACCACAGAAATTGTCAAAACCGCCTGCCCGCACGATTGCCCGAGCGCCTGCGCGCTTGAGGTCGAGCGTTTGTCGCCGACAAAAATCGGCCGGGTGCGCGGCAATGCAAGCCTGCCTTTCACCGCGGGTGTGGTTTGCGAGAAGGTCGGCCGTTATGCGGAGCGTGTCCATCACCCAGACCGGCTGACCCAGCCCATGCGCCGGGTCGGTGCCAAGGGCGAGGGCAAGTTCGAGCGGATCGGTTGGGACGAAGCCCTGGATACGGTCGCCGCCGCTTTCCGAGACGCGACGGCGGCGCATGGGCCGGAATCGGTCTGGCCCTATCATTCGGGCGGTACCCTGGGCATCGTCCAGCGGTTCGGTATGGAGCGATTGAGCCGAACCCTCGGCTATTCCGGGATGAAGGGAACTATCTGCGTCACCCCCGCCGTTTCCGGCTGGCAGGCCGGTGTCGGCGCGCAGCACGGCGTTGACCCCATGGAAATCGAGGATGCTGATCTGATTGTCGTTTGGGGCGGCAATCCGGTCCATACTAACGTTAACCTGATGAACCACATCCAGAAGGCCCGCAAGAAGCGCGGCTCGAAGCTCGCAGTCGTGGACGTCTACCGAACGTCGACGATGGCGGCCGCCGATATCGGGCTCGTGTTGCGGCCGGGCACGGACGGGGCGCTCGCCTGCGGGGTGATGCAGGTCATGCTCGCGGAAGGGCTCGCGGATGAAGCATATCTTGCTGAGCTCACCGATTTCGATGCAGACGTGCAGGCGCATCTGGCGGCAAAGACGCCCGAATGGGCGGCGGATATCACCGGCCTGTCGGTCGAAGAGATTGTCGAGTTTGCCCGGCTCTACGGAAAGACGCCGCGGAGTTTTCTGCGGTTTGGCGTCGGCTTCACGCGCAGCCGGAACGGTGCTGCTAACATGCATGCGGCCAGTTGTTTACCGGCGGTCAGTGGGGCGTGGCGGCACCAAGGCGGCGGCGCGTACTTCGCTAGTTTCGACATCTGGGGCCTCGATACGACCTTGGCGCATGCGGCCGACCGGGCGGACAACCTGACCCGGGTGCTCGATCAATCGCGCATCGGTCCGGCCCTCTGCGGCGACGTGGACGCGCTGCAGAACGGCCCACCGGTCAAGGCGATGCTCATTCAGAATTCTAACACGGCTATGGTCGCACCGGATACGGCAATGGTGCGCCGCGGTCTTTCGCGGGACGACCTGTTCGTCTGTGTGCACGAGCATTTCATGACCGCGACGGCGCGCTATGCGGATATCCTGCTGCCAGCCGCGATGTTCCTGGAGTTGGACGATATTTACATGGGATGGGGCCATACGGCCCTGACCATCGGGCCCCGGGTGTTGGACCAATACGCCGAATGCCGGAGCAATTCGGATGTCGTGAACGCATTGGCGAAGCGCCTCGGCGGCGATCATCCGAGCTTCGATTTGTCGGATGCCGAACTCGTCGACGCGACGCTCCAGGCATCGGGCAAGGGTTCGCTGGCGGCGGCTGCGGAACGCGGTTGGATCGATTGTGCACCAAGTTTCGAGGACGCGCATTTTCTCTCGGGCTTCCCGCACGAAGACGGACGCTTCCGGTTCAAGCCTGATTGGGCGGCGATCGGTCCCTATCACCAGGGCATGCCCGCTATGCCGGACCATTGGGCCGTGACGGATACAATCACCGATGCGCGGCCGCTTAGCCTCGTGACGCCTCCGCCGCGCGCGTATCTCAACACCTCCTTTACGGAGACGCCCGGCTCGCAAAAGCGCGAAGGCAAGCCGACCGCGACGGTCCACCCGGAAGATGCTGCCCGATATGGTGTGACTGACGGTGGTTGGATTCGGATCGGCAACGCCAAGGGCGATATCCGCATGCGGGCGACGATTGCGGCCACGGCAAAGCCCGGTGTGGTGATCGCCGAGGGCGTTTGGCCTGACGATGCTTATGACGATGGTATAGGTATCAATATACTAACCGACGCAGCCCCTGTACCACCAGCCGGTGGATCTGCCTTCCATGATACTGCCGTCTGGTTGCGTGCCGATCCGGGCGGAGCAGTTACCGTGGGCGAGTAGTGGTTTGAAACTGTGAAGTTGGCAGACCACATTCCTGAAACTGCGTTCAGTATCCATTAAATATGACTTAATTAGGAAACCCGCCGATAGTCAAGAGTAACAAGGAGAGGTTAAATAATAAACGGGAAACTATTTACTTGTAATATTATTTAGGCATTTTTTGTTAGTGATAAAGTAAGAGATTTTAATAGCAAAATTAAATAGTCTCGAGTGCACTTGCTTCTGGATCTAATAAAAAACTGGCTAATGATTTTTCCATTATTGAAACGTATATATTGAGGGTAATTTGGTGGGATTAAATTTTGAATATATCACCTTAAACGATTATTATCGTAATCGTCTTGTCAAAAAAGGGGTTAAAAAATCGGAAGGAAAATAGACAATAATTTTACAGAATGTTTAAATTTCGTAATTGTACTTTAACTAAACAAGCTAACGTTGACGTCTGGCATTAACCCAGGATCAAACATAGAGTTAAATTTTTTAGGAAGATATGATCATGTAACAGCTTGGTATTTTTAATCTCTAGCACAAGTCGAGTACGAACGATAGTTTTTAGCTTAACTTTTGTCCTGAGATTGGTGTAGGGCTGCTAATAAATCGATAGTGGAATGAGTGAAAAATATTTAATTCCCATTCCAAACATAATTCGCACGGATGCGAATCAAATGTTAATATATAGAAATTTAGCGATGTATATGTGTCTACAACCAATTGAAAATAATTATTAATAAATTATTATTGCCAAGCAAATGGAAAATATATCACCCTTACATCCGACGCTTGATTCGTACTTCGTGATCTGCGGATTTTAACGAATTGGAGTTAGATAATGTTTGAGGAAACACGCAAGTGGATGGGGCAGGTGTTAGAACTGCTTTTATGGCTTGTTGCAGTTCTTGTGTTGCTGCAAATACTTTTCGGTGCCGATGTTAAAGAGTTTTTCGGAATCGACGTAGTAGGCAATATTGGTGACCTAGTTGCAAAATTTGGTAATGCTGGATTAGTAGGGGTTATAGCAGCATCTATTGTGGCCTATTATATAGTTAAAAATCGTTCTAAATCTGAGACAGACGGAGGAAATAACGACCAGCAAATGTTTTGAAGTTAGGATGTTATCTTGTCGATGGGTAAGTGTCTTAGCCTGTCAATAGTGAACGATCGGTTAATAAAGTACCTCAACAAACTAGGAGTGTTCTTATGTTAGATTCAGTAACTGGTGTCTTTAAGACTGTTACTCAAATGGGACTAGCCTTAATTGCACTAGGTGTCGTCCTGCAAATATTATTTCCTGGCGCACTGGCTTTTATAAATGCTGACGTTGCTGGAAACTTAATTAACCTGCTGAATCAATTTTCAGGCGCAGGGCTTATCGGGTTGATTGCGGCTGGCGTAGTCGTTTACCTAATTAATAAATAGGGTACTAACAAGAAAACTAAAATCAGATGTCTTTTGATATAGCCTCCCGGCTTTATCCGGGGGGCATTTTTTTGAGAACATTTCAGAGACTATGGTTCTAATCCAAACCGATTCATATGAAGTGAGCTAATTAGTTCATAATGCCATGACCGGACTGTGTTCTAGTTGGCACAATTTTCTCCGATAGCCAGTTTATTGGGGGGAATCTCAAAAATATGTGAGACGTCTATGCTAAAGACTCTGGGAGTCTTGATAGTGATTTTAGTGGTTGATATCCGTCCGCCGATGCACCGGAGAAAATTAAATAAATTCCTCTGAAATAAAGTTTCATGTTTTTAGCTGTCTAGCATAAAATAAAATCTTCATTGAAAAAAAACGTCTACCATCTGCTTGGGCTCAATGGTTTGCGGCAACACCAAGCTGTAATTGAATGATAAATGATTCTGATGCTGAATTAGGACCTCAGGAAGGCATCTCGTCTAATAAGGCGAGAATTTATAGCGACGGGCGAAGGTCATCAAATTTCTCCGTGCAAAGAGCGCGGAATACCTGCTAGAATCCTCTGCGGGGGACACAGGGATTATCGAAATTGGCGCGCCCGGCAGGATTCGAACCTGCGGCCTTTGGATTAGGAATCCAACGCTCTATCCTTCTGAGCTACGGGCGCAAACCGAGATCATGCTATCACTCGACTGAGTGGTTGGAAATTGTCAAAACGGTTATCCAATTTTCCACAAACGGGTTATGTTTATTTTGTGCAAAAGGCTAGATCACCGGCAGTTTTATAAGTGGAAACATAAAATTTAGCTTATAGAAACGATTGGTCTTGAATATGTAACCATATTTACGTCTTTTATGATCTATCCGACCTAGCAATGGGCTCATGATCGTGACTTTAAAAAATGAGACCGGGCAACAGATAGAGTTCTTTAATCGAACAAGCTATCCAGCGGTATCGAATAGTAGAGCAGCGCCGTCTCAGTGCCAGGATTTTTGGAGCCGATGCTTGCATTCGATAGGTGATGGACTGCAAAGCCGAGGCGCGAGCGATCGTCGAAACGATAGGCCAATTCTAAGCCGGAACGGAACTCAATGACATGCCCGAGGTCCTGGCCGTCGCCTTCCGCATAAGCGCCAACAGCGGTATTCGGCGTCAAAACCCAGCGACGGCCGAAATAGATGTCAACTAATAAGCCGAAATATCCATAAATGGAAGCATCTGAGGTTGCGAACCCTCCGACGAAAGGCCGAATCTTCCAGAAATCAAAATCAGAGCGATATTCAACATTGAATGCTGCCCCCTGGGCACGGTCGGCAATCACCCCGGTCGCCCCGGTCGCCAAAGAGATAAACGCGGGCTCCTTATCCGCTGCTGCGGGACTAGAAAAAATTACAACTGCGATAAGCGCTATGGTAAGCTTTCCGAACGTTTTCACACCCCGGCTCCCTTTTTTTTATTAGGATGCATAATAATCGAAACGAGCTAAAGCGCAACGCTCTGAGGCGTACCCGCTTTAATCCGCAAGAGGTGTCTTGAATTTCTCCATGGCCGAGATTAACTCGGAGCGAATACCCGGCTCCATGGCTGAGTGCCCTGCATCGGCTATGACCCGCAGGTCCACTCGAGGCCAAGCGGCCGCGAGTTCGACTGCGCTGATCACCGGACAGATGGCGTCGTAACGACCTTGTACGATTACCCCGGGGATATCTGCAATTCTTTCTATATTATCCAACAGCTCGCCTTCGTTCATAAAACAGGCGTTGATAAAATAATGTGCCTCAATTCGAGCCAAACTGAGCGCTGACGTAGGCTCTAAAAGAGAAGATACTGCTTCGGGGTTGGGTCGTAGAGTGGAGCAGGAACCTTCGTATTTGCTCCAGACCCGCGCCGCCGGGATGTGTATGGAGGGATCGGGGTCTACAAGACGGCGGTGATAGTTAAACAAGAGATCGTCGCGTTCATCCTTTGGCAAATAATTTGAGAATTCTTGCCATGCCTCAGGAAAGAGACGGCGCATGCCCGTCATAAACCAGTCGATCTCTTCGCGGCGACATAAAAAAATGCCGCGCAACACAAGGCCGAGGCAGCGTTCTTTATGGGCCTCGGCATAAGCGAGCGCCAGGCTCGAGCCCCAGGATCCCCCAAATATGAACCAACGCTCAACGCCGAGGTGTCCGCGTAGCGTCTCAATATCGTTCACCAAGTCGCCGGTGGTATTGTTTGAAAGTCCGCCAAGCGGCGCAGAGCGCCCCGCGCCACGTTGATCAAATATTATAATCCGATAGTGGCGGGGATCGAAGAACCGACGATGCGTGGGCACTGCGCCGGCGCCCGGTCCACCATGTAGGAAGAGGACCGGCGCGCCTTTAGGGTTGCCGCTTTGCTCCCAATAAAGATTGTGCGGATTGTCGACGACGAGACGTCCGGTCTCGTAGGGTGCGATTTCAGGATATAGGGTACGTCGGGTCATATTGTTATCATGACGACCTTCGGTCGCTGCATTCTCCTTGTTGGACACACTGTTCTCTACGCGATGGTTTGGCTCAGAGATTTCGCCTAAGCCACCATATAATTATATGTTCTATGCAACGACAGCGACACGCTTCTCCTCAGTGGCTAACAAAAGGCTGCCTAGTCGTCACGCAGGCTCCGAGACTGCCGATTGGGCGGTCCAAATCCAAGGCGCATCCGTTCGGCGAGGAGAAGAAGACTGCTGACCGCGGTAAATCGGATACAGCTCTGATTCCACAGACTCAAGCACGATCATACTGGTCGCAAAGGCTTTCGGAAGTTGTGATTGGTGTCCGAAGTTAGTTGCTGCGCCAGGGCGGCGTTCAGATTTTATCATTTCTGAAAAAGCTGAGAAGATCTTCAGTTGCGCAAAGCGTGGAATTTGGAACACCCCCGTCTATAATAAATTCAAAATTGAAGACTTGCTTTGCAAAATTACCAGTTTTCAGATTGTTGAGGACCAGGCGAGAGCTTTTGCGACTTGTAGGTTTTGGAACTATCAAAATTTGGGTGTTGACGAGCGGCGCGAGTTTACGCCACAGTCTCGAGTCGGAGCCGCAGGCACATTCATGGAAACGACACCACCCCTATTTTAACATCCTGTGACTCAGGTGCGAGGCTGGCTGAGGTCTCACAAAGGACCGATTGTCAATGTGGTCCAAAATATCAATTTGAGGTGGTGTTATGACTCCGACCGTTTTTCATGAAAGCTCAAAAAACTTTGATTGGCGGATACCTCGGCGTACTTTTGGCGCTGTTTTGGCTGGGAGTTTTGGCTCTTTTTGTTCCGGATGCGCGGTCAACCCAGTGACTGGCGATCAACAAATTATTTTGATGTCGACCGAGGAAGAACGCCGTATTGGTGCCGCGGAACACCCGAAAATCTTGAAGGAATTTGGTGGCGCTTATGAGGACCCCAAGGTGTCCGGTTATATCGCTACTATCGGCGGCCGACTGGCAGCCACGACGGAATTGGCCGATGCCCGTTTCACGTTCACTGTGCTAAACAGTCCCATTGTAAACGCGATGGCACTGCCGGGCGGCTATGTGTATGTGACCCGCGGTCTGCTGGCGCTCGCGCAGAACGAGGCGGAAGCGGCTGGCGTTATTGGCCACGAGATTGGGCATGTAGTCGCGCGCCATACGGCAGCTCGAGCGAGCCGAGCCCAGGTAACACAATTTGGCCTGATTGGGCTTTCTATCCTTGGTAGTGCCGCCGGCCTGCCTAGCGGCACGGGTCGCTTCGTTAACGCCCTGGCTACAATGCATCTACAGAGTTTTTCCCGTCGGCAGGAATTCGAAGCGGACAAACTTGGTATACGGTATATGTCGCGTGCGGGCTACGATCCTGAAGCGATGGGGTCATTTCTTGCTCAATTACGCTCTCATTCGGCATTGCGTGCGCGTATTGACGGGCGACCAGCGGGCTCTGTAGATGAATTCGACATTATGGCCACGCATCCACGGACCTTGGACCGGATAAGTCGAGCGGCGGAAGCAGCAGGACCCAAACCGCCTCATGCGCGCAACCTGCATAGCAAGGCATTTCATGCAGCGATCGACGGTATGGTCTTCGGCGACGATCCCGATTTCGGTGTGATACGAGGTAGTTCGTTCTTGCATCGAGCGCTCCGCTTTCGTTTCGAGGTGCCCGAAGGGTTTAGGTTAATTAATAGACCTCAGGCTGTAATTGCTCTGAATGAATCAATACGCTCGACCATCGTCTTTGACATCGATACTCGGCGGGTTGGTGGTCCACTCACTGGCTATATCGTTCGCGATTGGGCGAAAAGGCGGCTCCGCGATGTCGAACGGCTATCAGTAAATGGCTTGCCCGCTGCGATTGGTTGGCAGATATCGGACTCAAAGAGGGGGCGAATGGTTGTACGGCTTCTAGCGATTCGGGGCGAACCAAACCAGATATTTCGGTTTTTGTTTATCTCTCCGCTCGCTGTGACCGACCGCTTGGCCGAATCGTTTCGTCGAACAACCTATAGTTTCCGAAAATTGTCGATAAAAAAAGCAGCGCAGATTTTGCCCCATCGATTGAGTATACAAAAGCGCCGAGGCGCAAATTTGAAAGACCTGGTCGCACAGATGCAGGTCGATTCGCACGCCGACAGTTGGTTTGAATTGCTGAACGGCTTGGTATCCGGTAGGCGGTTTAATGCGGACGACACTGTCCGCCTAGTTGTTTGATGTTAGTGACGCTCAGGCTTCTATCATCAGGTCACTGGGCTCCTCTGTCCGCTCGCTAATCGATTTCCGTAGCTTTGTGAGCGCGCGATGCTCCAACTGACGCACTCGTTCTTTGCTGACGCCGAGTACCCGACCAAGTTCTTCTAGCGTGGCACCATTCTCCGTAAGTCTTCGTTTGCGGATAATCGTTTGTTCGCGCTGGGGCAACTCGCGCATGGCTTCGACTAACCATCGGGCCCGTGTACGGCCATCGTGCACATTGACTACATTTTCCTCCGATGTTGGACGCTGGTCAGAGAGAAAATCTTGCCAGCTGTCCTCCGATTCATCAGAAACCGGTGCATTAAGAGATTGGTCACCTCCGTTTAGCCGAATTTCCATAGCCTCGACCTCGTGGACATTGACCTTCAGTTCGTTGGCGATGAAATCGCGAGATTCCTCGCTCAGTTGCTCGCCGCCGATATCGTCAATCTGCGCCCTCAGACGCCGGAGGTTAAAGAATAAGGATTTCTGTGCTGCTGTCGTGCCAGTTCGGACGATTGACCAATTTCGAAGGATAAAGTCTTGCATCGCTGAGCGAATCCACCACGATGCATAGGTTGAGAAGCGTACGCCACGATCCGGCTCGAACCTTTCCGCGGCTTGCAACAGCCCCACATTGCCTTCCTGGACAAGATCGCCCATCGGTAGACCATAATTACGAAAGCGCGACGCAATACTGATAACGAGGCGCGTATAGGCACGCACCAATTTGTGAAGTGCGGCTTCATCCTGATTATCACGCCATCTTTTCGCGAGTTCGTATTCCGTCTCCCGAGACAAAAGGGGTTCCTGCATCGAGGTTTTAATGAATTTGAGATTTGCCCGCTGAGTTTGCGGATCGTCTATGTAAGCCATTCCCTCCCCTTGACGCCGTTCCCAGCGTGCTCCCTGGATAGTACGAAAAGTTTTTTCTTATTCTTCCCAGAGGTTATTTAATTCGAATTGCCGAGGCAAGAGAATTCATCCGGACAAATTTTAAAATTTGTCCGGATGAATGAGATAGGATTATATTATGATTGGAGACGGTCCAGGATTGTCCCATCTAACTCGAGACATACAGCGACCAGCGGACCCCCGAAGCCACAACCGCCGTCCACCGTCATGGTGAATTCAGTTTCGGCAAATCCGCCGTGATCGGGATCGTATCCACGCACCACCCGGGTAAAATTTCGATAAGGTGATGTAATGCGTGCGAAACTTTTACTGGCCCACCAGAACACGTCGCTTTGCTCTGTTACTGGACGGCTGATATCGATCCCCGTATTGACGAACAGGAGACTTTCATCCACGGTATAGGCTGCACGTTTAAGGGCGTTCATAAATGGCACATGGCCCGGAATCGCCTGCATAGCGTCACGTATGGAACTAGTCCACTGGGCAATGGTTAGTGCGCTGGTGTGATGATCAAGAATGCCTTGGTTATTATTTCGAGCATAGGCAGAAAGAGTCGCGGCCAAGCCCCGCTCCGCCATCCAAGTCATCACTTCAATTGGATCAATCGCTGACTGAAGTTGCAGAACTTTTTGCCACATCTCCTCTTGGCTACCGCGGAGTAATACGAAATCCGAAACATTGGTAAAAGGCGGTCGGGCAAGAAAGGCGCGTCTGAAGGAAACGATTTCATTTACAGTCCCAATGACATCCGGGCCGTAGCCCAGATAGTTACCGAGATAAATAAGCCGATCGTTTGGCTGCAAACGGGTAGCGAGCAAATCATGCAAGATCTGGAGGCGATTGGCTTCGCCATGAATGGAGCCGATTGCCCAAATTCGACCGGCTCCTTTCAGCACCGCAAACGAGTTGCCTTGAGACATTCTTGGGCTGAATCCCGCCTTTAAAGTTATTTGCAGGCAGCTCGCTTGTAGTTAGGCGGCTTTCAGGAGCTTTTCCAATTTCTCGGTAGCGGCTTCTTCGTCGATATCCTCTACGGCGGCTAACTCACGCGCTAAACGGTCAAGAGCGGCTTGGTAGATTTGTCGTTCGCTATAACTTTGATCTGGCTGATCTTCCTTGCGGTGAAGGTCGCGCACGACCTCAGCGATCGATACCGGATCCCCGGAATTGATTTTCATTTCGTATTCCTGGGCCCGGCGGCTCCACATGGTGCGACGCACACGGCTTCGGCCCTTCAGCGTTTTCAAGGCGCCTTTCATTTCTTCTGGCGACGATAATTTTCGAAGGCCCGAATCGCTTGCCTTATCGACCGGAACGCGCAATGTCATGCGATCCTTTTCAAAACTGATAACGATAAGCCTGAGCTTGGTTCCAGCGATTTCCTGATTCTCGACGCCCATGACTTTACCGACGCCGTGTGTCGGATATACGACCCAGTTTCCGACTTTATAATCTGATCCTTTCTTCACCGTTTTCTTCTTCGTCACGTTTAACCTCTTAAACTTTTCCATTACCGATGTTATCGATCAGGTAGAACTACTTTGCTCACCGGCATCTAACGCAAATAACAATTTGCTCCGGAAAACGCCAAAAAGAGTTTTCCAGTACATCATGCCTTTCTAATTAAGCCAAGTCGCTCCAATCATTAAGCGAATTATGAGGAGCAACTTCATACCACAAGTGCCAAAGTGGCAACAGTGCTAGGTTTGGCAATCTTCAGGAGATTTCGCAACTAGAACGTTAAGGTGCGTTACGCTTCGCCCGGGCTTTCGTCGAAGTACTTTTCGTACTTGCCCTCTTCGTCTTTAAAAGAGTCGGCATCGACCGGCGATGTACCCTTGCGTGTAATGTTCGGCCATTTTTCCGAGTAATCTCGATTTAATTCCAACCACTTCTCTGCCTCGCCATCGGTGTCTGGAATTATAGCCTCGACTGGGCATTCGGGCTCGCACACACCGCAATCGATGCATTCGTCGGGGTGAATAACAAGCATATTTGCGCCGACGTAGAAGCAATCGACGGGGCATACCTCGATGCAATCCATATACTTACACCGGATGCAGGTCTCGGTGACGACATAGGTCATGGTAATTCTCTCCTTAGCACTACCAATACGCTGGTTTCAGCCAAACGGGTAATTTTTCCTTACCAGCAACAAAACCGTCCGGCAACGTTTGGCAAAAGTGCTTCAGCACCCCAGCGATTATCAGTCAAATACAAACAAGCGACTAGCGAAGCAATAGCCGACGTGAGAATTATTGGCATCGCTTGCCCAATTTTGCGGAGGCCTTTATAAAATCACTCATGTTAGCAGACGCCCGCCGTCACGCGCCAGCGACGCTGCGCAACAAAGAACCAATACTCTCTGTCCTAAAACAGGTCTTTCCGTTAAGTGGAACAATCCTGGAAATTGCTAGTGGCACTGGCGAGCACGCTCGCGATTTCGCCAGCGCCTTTCCGGATGCATCTTGGATTCCGTCAGATATAGATAACGAAGCCTTGGCTAGCATTGATGCGTATCGCCAGTTGGCAAGTCTAGAAAACTTAATGGCACCAATTCAGCTCGACGTAACCGACGTGGAATGGCCGGTCAAGAGTGTGGACGCGATACTTTGCGTTAACATGGTCCATATTGCGCCTTGGCACTGTTGCGAAGGATTAATGCGAGGAGCAGGAGCTGTCTTGGCCGAAGAGGGTCCTTTAGTGCTTTATGGGCCTTTTAGTCGCGGCGGCGTGCATACGGCACCAAGCAATGCCTACTTTGACGCTTCTTTAAAAAGGCAGAATGCTGATTGGGGCGTTCGAGACTTGAGCGAACTCGAAGGCGAGGGTGCTGCGAACGGCCTTTGTCTCGAACGTGTGGTCGATATGCCATCCAATAATTTCTGTATTGTCCTGAGGGCCCGGCCTTCGAGAACCAACTAGTCGGCGTGCTTTCTCAGTTGGTCAATGGCGCGCCGCTCGCTCTTCGTCGGCCGGCCAGCGCCGCGAGGGCGGGCACCGAGGGTAGGCGATTCGGGCTTGGATGAGGGCGGGCTAAGATCGTTGTATAAGGCCTGTGCTTCGCTTGCCGGACCGCGTCTTTCTCCGATTTTAACAACTTTTATGACTCGAATGTGGGCACCCTTGGCAAACGTCAGTACGTCGCCAGGCTTGACTGTGGCTCCTGGTTTGCGGATGATTTCGCGATTGAGTCTCAATTTACCAGAACCAGCTAATTTGGCAGCGATTGTGCGGCTCTTAAAAAACCGCGCATGCCAAAGCCATTTATCAATGCGAATTCGAGTTGTCGCGGGGTCTGTCATGCTGAGCCTCTTTAGCATTGGCAAGATCGCGCAATTTAGCAAAAGGTGAATTTAGTTCGTTTTTTCGCCTCGCAATTCGTCGCTCCGAACGTCGGTTGCGTTTTTTCGCCTTGGTGTGGAACGTTGTCGACCCGTCTTCCGCTTTTAGCGCAGTATAACCCAAAGCGACCAGCAATTTATCAAATGCGGGGCCTTTCAGGCCAACGGCTTGGATCATCTCGAGAGAAGCGACGAAGTCACCTTGATTGGCTCTTTGATATGCCATTCGCGCGAGGCGATCGAGTGCATCGAAGCGAATTGCAAGCCCGGCGATGCAACATCTACCGAGGCAGGCCCAATCAGTCTTCGAAAGTTGACCGGCGGGCCAGGCGGCTTCTTCGTTGTCGGCTGTGGGAGTAGGGTGGCCCGTAAAAGTGGTCCAAAGCAATCTGCGTATTCGAATTGCATCTGCTTCCTGCAAAGCAGGGAAATACACTGCTGCGGGAGTTATCCGCACGCCAAGGCGGGATAGGAGAGACCGGGAGTTCTTATCGAGCATCCGCCACTCGGTTATTTGGAGTGGCTCCGGTAGGGAGCCGAGGTGTTCGGCCAACCGATATATGATGCCTCGTGCCGGACCCGGTAAATTTTCGTTCCGCGCCGTTGTTAGCGTCTTCATCCGCGATTGTATTTCCACCTTGAGGCGTTTTGCGAGGCGTGCGCGGATCCGGACTTTCATAATGTTGTTTAGGAGTTCGCTCCTTGTAACGCGAACTTCGGGAGTGAGGGGCGTTGTCCCTGCCACCAGCTGAGCAATCGCGGCTCCCTTCCAAAGAAATCGGCCCGTATCTGTAAGAACCAAGTCTTCGTCAGGGGCGTCAAGTAGTCTCCGTACCATCGCGCCGATGCTCTCCGATGCGGCCCGACGGGCCGCTGCTAACACCGATTTGCGTTCAAAGCCGATCTCTGCCAGGGGCGCGAACTCCAACCCCTCAATGCGACCCACTAGGTGTCCCTCAACGATCACATCGCCTTTTGCCGTGACTGCCGAAAGTAATTGGGAGCCCTTGCTCTTCTTGCGGTCGATCGAGGCGGCGTGGCGGTCGACGAACCGCAGGGTCAGTCTCTCGTGGAGGACGTCCGAAAGGGTATCCTCGATGGTGCCGGTGCGGCCTTGCCAATAAGCGGGATCTGCGAGCCAGCCGCTGCGATGTGAAATATAAGTCCAGGTCCGGATGTCGGCGAGCCTTGCCGTAAGTGCGTTGATATCGCCACTGATGGCGTCAAGGCGATCAATCTGCGAACTCACCCAATCTTCTGGCAAACGGCTGTCATCTCCGGTCAAATGCAAATAGACTTGGCGTACGAAGTTGGCGTGGTGATCCGGCATGATCTTCCTGAAATCAGGAATTTGGCATACGTCCCACAAAAGACTTACCGCTGTGTGATTGTTGGCGCGGCTCGTCACTTCTTTGTCGCGTGCCAACACCGCTAGGACGCTTTGGTCCTCCGCTTCGCGCGCGCGCGTCAATTCGGGACGGTCTGGGCGGTGACCGAGGCTTTGGAGCAATCGTTTCGGCGTGGCAAAATCGAGATCCCGACTACGCCAAAATATCGCCCGTACGGGGTCGAAATGGTGAGATTCGACGGCTTCGACAAGTTCTGGCGACAAGGGTCCATGACCCGCCGTGGTGCCGAAGCTACCGTTGTTCATATGGCGTCCCGCCCTTCCTGCGATTTGGCCAACCTCTACCGGTGAAAGCATTCGGGTGTGGCGTCCGTCGAATTTCCGTAATCCGGAAAACGCGATATGGTTTACGCCCATGTTAAGACCCATTCCGATGGCATCAGTCGCGATCATATAGTCTACTTCGCCAGCCTCATACATCGCCACCTGGGCATTTCGGGTGCGTGGTGACAGCGCGCCTAGGACAACCGCCGCTCCACCCCGCTGTCGGCGAACGCGCTCTGCTAGCTCATATACTCGGTCGACAGAGAAGCCGACGATGGCGCTGCGCCGTGGTAGCCGCGAGAGGTTAGCGGCCCCAGCATAAGACAAGGTCGACATCCGTGTGCGATTTTCGATCCAAATGTTGTGGACCAAAGATCGTAAAATTGGCCCCATTATGTCGGAACCGAGAAAAATGGTCTCGGATAGCCCACGAGCGTGCAATAATCTATCGGTAAAAATATGACCCCTATCTACGTCTGCACAGAGCTGAATTTCGTCTACTGCCAGAAATTCAACGGGCCTATCGAGAGGCATCGACTCGACAGTACAGACGAACCAGTGCGGGTTCGATGGGATCAACTTCTCTTCGCCGGTTATTAGGGCGACTGATCTGGCGCCTTTAATTGTTACGATGCGATCGTAGTTTTCGCGCGCTAGTAGGCGCAGCGGAAAACCAATCATACCGCTGGAGTGGCCCAACATCCGATCTATGGCGAAATGTGTCTTGCCAGTATTAGTAGGGCCAAGTACGGCTCGCACGCTGCCCTTTCCGTGACATTCACCACGGGAAATATCGTAATTATAGGCCTGTTGGCGACGGCGCAACGGTACGCTCCAGAAAGGCGTCGGGCTCTAAGTCGTCCCGACGCTCCACGACTGACGGAAACAGGAAATCAAAGGTTAGACTTGACCCATTCTTCAAGCTGACTTTTCGGTAAGGCACCGACTTTCGTAGCTGCGACGGCACCATCCTTGAAAAGCATTAAGGTCGGAATTCCACGGACGCCGAACTTAGCCGGTGTTGAGGGATTGTCGTCTATGTTCAGCTTCGCGACGGTCAGCTTATCGCTCAGAGTTCCGGCGATCTCCTCAAGAGCAGGGCCAATCATCTTGCAGGGCCCGCACCATTCGGCCCAAAAGTCAACTAGAACGGGACCACCGGCTCCCAAGACATTGTTTTCGAAATCATCGTCGCTGACCTGTATGGTGCTCATGCTTGGATCCCTTCAATTAAGATAACGGCCCCATTTAAATGGGCCACTGTATTGTTACATTCGACTTTAGGAAGCCGGTGTGTAACGGTCAAGGAGCCCATCGTCGATAGGCATCAAGATGGGAACCTCGGTCCATAGAAAAGCCCCTCGGAAACGTTTGTCCGGCCAAATTTTCCGCAACAATAGGCGATAGATTGCAAGTTGACGCAGATACGCCTCCGGCGCGGCGTCTGCCGTCGGCGGTACCGGCCGCATCGTCTTGAAATCAACCACAAGTACGTTCTTCTCGCTGACCACCAATCGGTCGACCTGTCCACTGATCCACTCGACGCTTCCGGCAATTTCGACCTTTCCGGTAAGGGCGACTTCTGCCCGGCTGTTTTCGCCAAATATAGGTTCGAAATCAGAGTGTTCGAGAATATTCATCACTTCCGAAACCAGATCTCCAACACTTGAATTGTCAAGGTCATTCGCGGGATGCGATAAGAATGTGTGACAGACATCGCGCCTTTGATTTGGCTCGGTCTCGGGTAGTAGTTCGAGCAACCGATGAACCAATAATCCACGACGGAATGGATTAGTTCTTCCATGGAGTATTGGGGATTGTAACGGTGGCTCTTTTGCCGAGGGGAGGGTCAGGCTCAACCCGTGCGCCGGTTCCACAGGCGCGGAGCGCAAAGCCCAATCTGGAAGTGGATTGCGTCCAGAAGATGATTCATTTCGTGAAATCGCCGAATCGGATGCAAGGTCTGGCCCCGACGATAGAACGTAACCCTTACCCTTCCATCCCTCTGGCGAAACGGACGAGAAGTCAAATTCTGCACATTCACCGATTTTCGTGATGCCGTTTAAGATAAGATTATACCAACAATCCGACGGAGGGTCACTACGACCTCGCGCACCACAAATGTAAAGACGATCCTCGGCACGAGTTAGCGCGACGTAAAGCAGTCGGTGATACTCTTCAAGTTCCCTCGCCAAGGCGCTCTCGCGGGCCTTACGTGCGATCGGCGCTTCCATGGAGCGCCGGGGCGCCCAAATTGGCACGCCATCCCACCAATGGATGGTTGGGCGAGAGCCCGAGCCCCCGGGCGCAGAGACGGTGTCGGCCAAAATGACGATTGGTGCCTGTAATCCCTTCGCGCCGTGCACAGTCATAATCCGGACCTCGTCTCGGTCGCTCTGCTCAAGATCTCGTTTGACCTCGGTGTCTTCCGCGCCGAACCAGTGCAGAAAGCCTTCAAGGGATGGGACTGTCGT
Organism: Pseudomonadota bacterium; assembly: GCA_036337155.1. Taxonomy (GTDB): domain Bacteria; phylum Pseudomonadota; class Alphaproteobacteria; order UBA8366; family UBA8366; genus UBA6544. The sequence continues at coordinate 100,055 of JAYZET010000034.1, forward strand.
CCGCTCGTAAGTAAGAGCGAGACTGAGAAACTCATCGATCGGATCTTCGGCTTCTGCACCAAGCCTTGCGATCATCGCGCGCCGTCCACTTGAGACCGTGACCGAAGGTTGGGTGAGGATGTCGGCGAACAACTCGTATGGTGGAGTGAAATCGACACGAGTAAGAAGCGTGGAGAGCCAATTCCAAACATTCGCTATGCGCGCATTGTCGCTAGCCGCAGCGACGAGACAGGACCACAGACTGCGATTGCCACGATCATAAGCAAGTCGGAAAAGGTCTTCATCATTGAGACCAACTAAGGGGCCCTTTAGTACCGTGGCCAAGTTCAAGTCGTCCTCTGGTAATAGAAGGAAGCGGCCTAATACAACCAGATCCATGACGGCGAGTTGATCGGTTAAGATCAATCGATCGACGCCCGCAACTGGCAGATTAAGCTCCTTAAGAGCACGAACCAGACGATCTACGAAGCGTCGGCGACGTCGCACTAAGATCAGGATGTCTCCGGCACGTATCCGACGGCCCTGCGACGTGAGTGTTTTGCGCCCAATCCAACTTCCAATCGTACCAGCAAGAACGTTGGCTAGGTGGCTCTCCGGATCGTCAGCGGGGCGACGGCGCAGCGGTGGGGTCCAAGGGGCAAGCGAGATTGGGTCGGCTGGCGCGGACAAAGGCCAGACCTCTACCCTGCCCGGGGCGCCGCGTCGATGTAGATTGTGGCACAAGGTCTCGCCTTCGGCGACGACGCCAGTACGCGCTGGCTCTTCTGCGAAAACGGCGTCCACTGCAGCGAGTACGGCCTCGGTCGAGCGGAAAGACGTATCGAGAGAGACTGTCCGCCAATCGCGGCCTGTCGCGGCAGCGCGTTCGGTGAAGTATTGCCTCAGCTGCTCACCGACCGACGGGTCTGCACGCTGAAAACTAAAGATAGATTGCTTCCTGTCTCCAACGGCAAAAATCGTTCTTTGATCGCGGTCACGTGCGCCATCGCCAGCGAAAAATTCGTCAGCGATCGCGCGGACTATCTCCCATTGCTCCGGATTGGTGTCTTGTGACTCGTCGATTAAGATATGGTCCAAACCGCCGTCGAGCTTGAAAAGGACCCATGGTGTCATGTCCTTGCCCGCGAGGAGGTCACGGGTGCGGTAGATCAGGTCATCGTAATCGAGTAGCATCTCAGCGCGTTTGGCGGCGTTATAGGCTTCCAGCATCGCCGCCCCGAGGCGCAACAAGGCCACCGTTCCGTGAGAGCTTGCGATAGCGCGGATGGTATCGCAATGGTTGGCTAGCCGGGTTGCCTCCTGTTGGAGCGCATCATCTATTCCGGGAACTGCCTTTAAGACGCTTTTTGTTGCTAGGTTCGCACGAGGTTGACGGTCGCTCTTACGTAAGAAGGCGTCGAGATAGTCGTTTATTTGTGCGATCCTGTCCTCGGTAGTAGCGTTGAGCCATCTGGCGACGACGTTGGCACGGGCTCGATCCGTCTTGCCGGTTCCCTGTGCTAACGCTGCCGCTGCGCCACGTAAGGCGTCGCCGTTGAACGCGGCATCGCTGCAGGTTAAGCGTGTCGTCTTCTCGATGGTAGCGTGACGGGAGATGCCGATCTTGGTAAAAACCGCGTCCTCAGCACCCAGAAGTCCTCCGTTATGATGAATTAAATCAGCAAGGCGTCCCCGGTCTCGTAAGAGAACCGACATTACCTCGGTAAATTGTTCTTCCTGGAGATGGGAAGTAACTTCTTCGAGCGCTTCCGACAAAGCAGGTTGCGTCTTTGAGGCCATAAGAACCGCGTCGCGCGCGGTCCTCATCAGTTCCGCGGCGCTGCGTTCGTCCATCACTTGGGTTTGCGGTGTTACCCCTGATTCTATGGGAAATCGGGCAAGTAGGGATTCGCAGAAGCCGTGTATGGTTTGAATTTTGAGTCCGCCAGGCGTATCGAGCACTTGGGCGAATAGTCTTCGTGCGATGCGGATCAGTCGTGCGTCAGGAAATGTGCCTAAGAGCTTTGAGAGCCGGTCCGCTAATTCTTGGTCGTTTGTGACGGTCCAGAGGGCGAGTTCCCGCCCCACGCGGTTAGACATTTCCGACGCCGCTGCTTTCGTGAAGGTAAGACAAAGAATTCGGTTAGCTGGCGTTCCCGATAGCAGCAGTGTCAATACGCGATCGGTCAGGACCTTAGTCTTTCCGCTCCCCGCCGACGCTGCTACCCAAACACTGGCCAGGGGTTCGGCTGCGGCCCTTTGAGCGGCATCTGGATCGAGGGCCGTAGTATTGCTCATGATGCATCGTTCGATGGCAAGCCCAGCCATTCTGGGAGGCGTGCCAAATGCATGTAATCATTGAAGCGTGGCGCTTTGGCTGGATTTGGCACCGCCGCATAGGGAGTTTCCGCGTCATTATAGGCGGCAATTAATTTGACGAGGCCGTTCCGCGCTATTTCAGCAAGTTCGCCGATGTCTCCTTTTATGTTTTGAATTTCTCCCGCTGGCTGTCCTCCCGAAAGGCGCCAGAACGACAGGGATTCGACCTGCTCGGGTGGCAGATTGCTGAAGCCTCCGGCCATGGCTATGACTGCTTCAAGGGGCAGTTGTGGCGCAAACCCGTCGGCAATATCGGCATTCGTGGGCGCCTTTCCGGTCTTGTAGTCTAAAATGGCATATCCGCCGCCCGTAAGTCGGTCCACCCGGTCCGCTACCGCTGTAAGAGTGAATTCTAAGTTACCCACGGCGAGGGCTAATTGGCCGCGCACTTCGGTTGCCGAGATCGTGATATCCGTTCGCCGTCGGCGTTCGATGTCGATGAACCAACGGGCAACGCGCTCAAACCGCGGCCACCAAAACGCGTGTACTACGGGGTGTTTGGCGAGATTGGAAAAGACACTCCGGCCAATCTCGTACAACCGGGTCTCCGCATCGGCAGGCAGAGCCCCTGTTGTTTCGCTTATGAAACGGTCCAAAGTCGCGTGGATGATCGTTCCGCGATCGGCAGCGGTTGGATCGGCCTCTAGGGGATCGAGTGGTCTAAGTTTCAGGATATCGCGCGCAAAGATCGAATAGGGGTCGCGCATCCAGGCCTCGATTCGCGTTACGGATAGTCTTTTAGGGCGAGCGTAGACTGGCGGGCGAGGCGTGGGCGGTAAAGACGGCGTCAGTTTGCCCGGTGCGTCGAGGGCACGGGCCCAGTCCTGCCAATGGTGCGCTGTCCCGTGCTCTGCCTGTGGCGCCGCCGCGAGCATTACTGCGTCCAGGCGTGCTAGCCAACGTGACGGCACAGTAGGTGCCCCAGCAGATTTTTCGGAACGGGTTAATAGAACTTCGGGCGCTGCCGCAGCCATTACGAAGTCGTGAGCCGCCAGGCCTATCCGTCGCTCTGGTAATGGCAATCCAAAATTTTCCTGCATCGGGCGGCTGAGCCACGGATCAGGATCAGGATCACGGGGCCAATTGCCTTCGTTCAATCCACCAAGGATGATGAAGTCAGCGTTCTGAAGCCGCGCTTCAAGCGGCCCCCAGATATGCAGACGGGGATGACGCCCGTAGTGAGGTCGAACGACACGATCGGTCATCATTGTTATCAGCAAGGTGGGGTATATCATGGTGGAGATTGGTTCGGTGACAATCGATGCCTGTACCGCTTCCTCGATGAACTCGGCAAGGGCCTCGCCGGCTTCTCCCAGCCAAAGTCGTTCTGCACCTGACACGCTACCTTGGGAGGCGACGGCTTCGGCCGCAGCGACGTGCGCTGCAATTAATTCCGGAAGCGGCCGTTCCGGTAAAGCCATCAGATCCCGAAATGGCCCGACGGCGCATTCAAGCGCCTCCAGCAGTGCGACGATCCGTCCTGCCGCGTTGGTATCGAGATCTTCCGGTACGGCTTGGCGTAGTCCTTCTAGTCCCGGTTCGGGCTTCGGTCCTCGAAGTACCCGGCGTTCTAGCAACCGGATGTTGTCGCGAAAAACATCTCTATCATGTCCGCAGGCCGCCAGCGGATGCTTCATTGCGGCAAGGGTTGCAACCGGCGCGAAGCGTTTTGATACCATGGCGGCAACCAGGTTTAGGAACATGCCAGGTGGTGTATAAGCCAGTGGCAGTCCAGCCGAGTCGTCAACTTCAATTTTCCAACGCCGCAAGGCGGCCGCGACGCGACGCGCGAGCCCGCGGTCCGGCGTCACAAGCGCAGCGGATTTTGATGCATCCTCTAAAGATTGTCTCAGCGCGAGTGCTATAACCCTTGCCTCCTCGGCTTCGTTAGGACAAACGATCCGTTTAACACCATTGAATGTTTTCTTGGGAAAAGGCTCCAAATCCCGCCAAGCGTCGGTCGTTGCAGCAGGACGCATAATCTCGCTTAGCAGCTGCCGCCGATCAGTATATTGGTGGGATGCGGAATTGGGTCGGTATTCTGCAACCTCTTGTGTGGTGATGCCTAGGTTGGTTAGAAGGCGCAGCATACCGTATTGTGGGTGTGTTTCGTCTGATGCGGCTGCTACTGTTGAATTGGCGTCGAGAGATCGGTCGAGGCCGGGCAGTATGACTAGGCCGGATGGAAAAGCGGCGATGCATTTAAGTAATCGCGAGACCGCTGGAATAGTACCAGTCGACCCAGCGGCGATAACGGGACGTTGCGGAGGTTCACGCTGCCAGAGTTCGGTTAGTGCGTCGATCAAGCGGTTGCGGCGGTCGGCAGGATCGATGCAACCTTCTGCGGCCAACGTCTTCGGCCAATACGAGGTTACGACGTGCAACAACTCTAAAGTTCTCTGCCAATGGGTCGCGTATCGTTCCGGCACAAGTTTATCTAGGCGGTCGAACGAGAGGCCTTCGGTTTGGGTTTGATCGATAAGCCGCGTTAAATCTTTCGAAAGGCGGACGGCATGATCGAAGGATAATTGCTCACCGTCAGGAGAATGCTTACGAATCAGTTGCGCCATTAGCAGCAGACGGCGCAGCGGAGATATTTCCGGTGGAAACTCTGCGGTTTCACCCGGTAGATTTCTCGTCATTGAAAGATGATTCTCATCGGTATCCCCAAGCGGCCGCATCGTCGGTAGCAGTGTGGGGCGACCGTTGGTAACGCGCAGAAAAGCATCTCTCAACGCGCGGCAAGCACGCCTATTAGGAAGCAAAACCAGAGTATCTGACAGATGAAAGGGGTCGCCGCCGGCTCCATCAATAAGTCCGCCCGCAAGGGCATCGACAAAGGACGATCCGGCGGAAATCGTCATGACATTGTGACGCTTTGTCATGTGCCTGCCGACATCCAACGTTCCGCGTATACTAAATCCTCGGGAGTACCAACATGGAACCATGTACCGTCATGTTTGAGCCCGAACAGGCGACGTGCTTCCAGCGCCCTGTCATACAGACGATTAAGAGAAAACTGCCCTATCGCACATCCCTCGAAGAGACGAGAATGAAGGATTTGAACCCCCATAAAGACGTGAGGGGCGCTCGAACCTTCGGTGCGCCGCTTCAAACGTCCATCGGGGTTAAGATTGAAATCCCCTGATCCATCATACCCGACGGCGCGGGTGGTTGAGTGTAACAAAAGTAAGGCGTCCATTTTTGTTTCACACCAATGCCGGGCCAGTTGCAGCAACGCTGGTGTATCGGCATCCAACCAAACCGAATCACAATTAACGACGAAGAAGGAGTTGCCTCCCAACATTGGCAATGCCTTGGCCACGCCGCCGCCGGTCTCGAGAAGCTCAGTTTCTTCAGAGACTGCGACATCTCTCATTGCGCTGACGTGACGGATAATCATTTCGCTCTTGTAGTGGGTATTGACGATGAGGGAGGTGGCGCCGGCGGCGCGGCATTTCTCCAGTGCCCGGTCAAGCAATGTTTTGTTTCGAAGGGTAACAAGTGCCTTGGGCTTGTCGTTGGTTAGGGGGCGCATCCGCAAACCGAGACCGGCAGCCAAAATCATGGCTCGATCGACGCGACTCATCGAACTTTTGCAGGCATTGCTGTTCGGAGCATATTTGGAATTTCTCGGTCGAACCAAATTTTAATATCGGAAAGCGACGGATGGCTAAGATTACCCTCGAGCCAACGGAAGACACGAGGAATATGCTTGAGATAGACCGACTTGCCGTCTCGCTGGTCGAGTCGAACGAATATGCCGATGATCTTTGAGTTGCGCTGAGCTCCGAGAACGGCGTATGAGGTGCGAAAAGCCGATTGTTCAAGGTCTGGAAACGCGGCGAGATATCGATCGAAACATTCTGTTGCGAGGCTGTGTGGGACGTCGCGCCGAGCGTCCTCGAGTAAGGAAACCAAGTCGTAACTAATTGGACCAATTACGGCATCCTGAAAATCCAGCAGACCACAAGCGGCCGTGCCGGGTCTTTTTGGCAGGTGTATCAAATTGTCCACGTGATAGTCCCTTAAGACTAGGGTCTCCGGTACGCTCCGAGCCACTGAGATGGCAGCTCGCCAAAGATCAAGATACTCCTCACGCACGGCCGGTGGGGTCGCTTCGGCTCGGACCGCAGGCAAAAACCAATCGACCAGTAGGGCGGCTTCATTAAGCAGGCTTGCGTCGTCATAGGGCAGAATTCCAACTCCGTCAGAGAAACAACGATGCAGTTCAATTAGCGTATCAGTTGCGAGATGGTAAAGCTCCGCTTCGTCGTTGCCGTCAGCTAGCAGTCGGGTATAGGTATCATCTCCAAAATCTTCGATCAGCAAGAGTCCAGCCTTATAGTCAGCGGCGAGAATTCGGGGTGCGCTGAGCGACAGCGTTAACAGGCGGTTAGCGATGTCGACGAATGGGCAAACGTCTTCCTGCGGGGGTGGGGCATCCATCAGGAGAGCGGTTTCTTTGTACTGCCGCGACAAGCGCACATAGCGACGAAAGGATGCATCGCTAGCAAGTGGCGTACGGTTTGCGGCCGCCCATCCTGCGTCTTCCAAAAAGGCGTCTATCAATTCTTTACGGGCGACCATCGATTGACAATCCCTCAATACGTTGCTTCCAATCGGCATCGCCCTCCAGCGTGACCATGCGACTTCCGTCATTTTTTTCGCTTAGGAACCGGATCCGCAATCGCCGCTCTGGAAGCATTGAGCCCAGCCGTTCGGGCCATTCAATCAAGGTTGCGGCATCTGTAAAGGCCTCGTCAAAGCCAATTTCAATTGCGTCGTCTGACGTTTCTATGCGAAACAGGTCACAATGCCAGATAGGGAAGTCGGGTCCGTCATAAATCTGCACCAGGGTGAATGTCGGACTGGGAACTACTGTCTCGTAGCCACATAGGCGGCGAATCAACCCACGAGCAAGCGCTGTTTTTCCCATGCCGAGCGCCCCCTCCAGAGTAAGAATGTCTCCCTGGCGCAGATATGCGCCGAGGGTGGCGCCTAGGTCCACCGTATCAGTTTCGCAGCTTGAAACTAACGTTGTGATGACGCCCAAGTCGACATCTCGGTCTATCGCGTTAATCATTCCGGTGTCCGAGGCTTCACTGATTTTGGCGATGGGCCGGCCGCAAAAAGTGATGCAGTTACCAGATCGGGCTGTGCGATCGTACCGATCACAGAACCGGATAACATTCCGCAATTTGCGGCGAAGAGAATTAGCTGAAAGCGCCTCACAGCCCGAAGTTTAGGTTGATGCCTATTACCCGACAAGGATTTGATCGGCGAGACGTGGCCTCTCAGTAACGATAGTGTTCCGCTTTGAATGGTCCGTCTTTGCCAATGCCAATATATGTAGCTTGCTCCGCAGTCAATTCTGTTAACTGAGCGCCTAATTTGGAAAGATGAAGCGCCGCGACTTTTTCGTCGAGATGTTTCGGCAGTACATAGACCTTGCAATCGTAATCGCTCCCATTTTTCCAGAGCTCGATCTGTGCTAGCACCTGATTGGCGAAGGAAGCGCTCATAACGAAACTTGGATGTCCAGTCGCGCAACCAAGGTTTACTAGCCGACCTTCGGCAAGCAATATCATCCGCTTGCCATCCGGAAATTCAATTTCGTCGACTTGAGGCTTTACGTTGTCCCATTTGTAGTTGCGCAGTGCAGCAACCTGTATTTCAGAATCGAAATGCCCAATATTGCAGACTATGGCTCGATCCTTCATTTGACGCATGTGCTCGACAGTGATGACGTCGATATTGCCTGTTGCCGTCACGAAAATGTCGCCGCGCGGCGCAGCGTCTTCCATGGTTACGACCTCGAAGCCTTCCATTGCTGCCTGCAGTGCGCAGATCGGATCCGCTTCCGTCACCAAGACACGACAACCCGCACTGCGAAGGCTTTCGGCCGATCCCTTGCCAACGTCACCAAAACCTGCCACCACAGCTAATTTACCGGCCATCATTACATCCGTTGCTCTGCGAATTCCATCGACTAAGCTTTCTCGGCAACCGTATTTATTATCAAATTTAGATTTAGTCACCGAGTCGTTGACATTGATCGCCGGCACCTTCAAAGAGCCGTTTTTTTCCATTTCGTAAAGGCGGAGCACCCCGGTTGTGGTTTCTTCTGAGAGGCCGCGGACATTGTCAAGAAGTGCCGGCGCTCTGTTATGCATGACCGCAGTGAGATCTCCCCCATCATCGAGAATCATGTTTGGGTACCACCCGTTCGGTCCTTCGATGGTCTGGTCGATGCACCACCAGAACTCTTCTTCCGTTTCGCCTTTCCAGGCAAAAACCGGTATGCCGGTAGCGGCAACTGCAGCTGCGGCATGATCTTGCGTCGAGAATATATTGCAAGAAGACCAGCGGACTTCTGCTCCGAGTGCGGTAAGCGTCTCTATCAAAACTGCAGTCTGTATAGTCATGTGAAGACAACCGGCGATACGTGCGCCGGACAATGGCTTCGCCGTGCCGTACTCCTCCCGCAAAGCCATCAAACCAGGCATTTCCGTCTCTGCAATAGCAATTTCTTTACGGCCCCATTCCGCAAGTTCAATATCGGCAACCTTGAATTGTTGGGTTTCGATCATTTCCTTCTTTCGTATTAATCACACAGCCGCCGCATCGGGCGATTAGGGTGAGGATATAACAAGTCGCTAAGCCGCTCACAAGCGACCAACACATCGTGGAGATCAAACTAGCGCGTTGAATTCGTCCAGCAGTGTCTCTATTCGATCTGTATCAGCTTGGTCCATGATCATTGCGGCACGCCGAGTCGCTGCTCCGAGGTTTAATGAGCGCACGCGTTTCTTGACATGTGGTAGACTCGCCGGGGACATCGATAGCTCCCGAACACCGAGCCCTAGAAGCAGCGCCGTATAGCGAGGGTCTCCGGCCATTTCCCCACAAACGCTAATAGGAATGCGGGCCCGCAACGCGGCCTGAGCAGTAAACTGTATCAATCGTAGAACCGCTGGATGAAGTGGATTGTATAGGTGAGCTACCTGTTCATCGGCTCGGTCGATAGCCAGTGTGTACATAGTCAGATCATTTGTCCCCACGGCAAAATAATCGGAGACCTCGGCAAGGGCATCCGCCGCAAGCGCGGCGCCGGGCACTTCGATCATGACCCCAACAGCTGGCAGTGTGTCACCAACATTTACACCACGGCGGCGTAGGCGACGATGCACTCTTTCTATTAACTTTCGAACTGATACGACCTCGGTTACGTTGGAAATCATCGGAAGGAGTATACGGACAGGGCCATGAGCGTTGGCTCTAACTATCGCTGCAATTTGTGACTCGAAAAGCTTCGGTTGTCGTATTGAGAATCTTATGGCTCGAAGACCCAAGGCAGGGTTTACAGCGTCGTTAATACGTTCACCTAGAGAGTAGGCTAATTTTTCCCCACCAACATCAAGCGTTCGAATAGTGACCGGTTGCCCATTCATCCCTTCTACCAAAATGCGCAGAGCTTCATATTGCTCGTCTTCTCCGGGTGGTTTTTCTCGATTCATAAACAAAAATTCGGTTCGAAGAAGACCGACGCCCTCGGCGCCCGATGCAACAGCGAGTTCGATCTCACGCGGCAACTCCATATTGGCGTGCAATGCAATTCGCTTTTCATCTAAGGTAACTGCGGGTAAGTCGCGCAATTGCTGGAGGCGACGTCGCCGCCGCAATAAGTGCAACCTTTGCTTGCGGTAAAATTGTAAAATTTTCTCGTCTGGATTTATGATCAATCTACCTGAGGTACCATCGACGACGAGAATGTCGCCCGAACTAACCGACTCAGTGAGGTCAGGGATGCCGAGGACTGCAGGCAACTCTAGCGACCGTGCCATGATCGCTGTGTGGCCTTCGACCCCACCCATGTTAGTTGCAAAGCCCGCCACCTCGCGCGGATCCATGAGCGCAGTGTCTGCAGGTGTGATTTCAGCAGTAACTATGACACTACCTTTCGGTGCCATCTTAAATTCTTGGAAATTTGCTTTTGCGAGACTGCGGATCACTCGGGTGCCGACATCACGGACGTCCTGCATGCGCGTAGCCATATAAGTGTCGTCGAGTGACGCAAAACCGCGCACAATTTCCGATATCTCGGCCTGGATGGCGGCTTCGGCATTGCGGCGGTTCTCGCAAATGCGTCGCTCTACCCCACGTACCAAGCGAGACCCTGTCAGCATCTGAAGATGGGCATCGAGCAGAAAGCCCAGTTCTTCCGCGACGGCTGGCGGCAGGGCGGTCGTTTTTCGCCGAAGCGTTTCGATTTGCGATCGAGAACTTATCAAGGCGGCATGAAACCGCTCAATCTCTTTCGCTACTTGGTTTCGGGTCAGCTTGTATTCCGGAATATTCAGGCTGCCCCTTTCAATTACGTGTGCTGGACCAATAGCTATACCTGCGGCGACCCCTACGCCATCGAATACTAGCTGCTGCTGATCGGTTTTCTTGCTTGTAGGCATTAATCTTCATTGAAACGGTTTTGGACAAGAGCTGCGAGGGCCTCGACCGCATCTTCCGCATCCGCACCTGCGGCGCATATGGAGATAACCGTGCCCTTGCCAGCGGCGAGCATCATCAAACCCATGATCGAAGTGCCGCATACTTCGGCTCCGCCATAGCAGACACCGATCTTGGCCTCGAAGGCCCCAGCAACCTTAACGAACTTCGCTGCCGCTCGGGCATGTAGGCCACGCTGATTTAGAATTTCGATCTTGCGAGACACCGCACTCATTCCGCGTCTCGGCTGGCCAACAATGTTGAAGCAACATTGATATACTTTCGCCCAGCTGCTTGTGCGCATGCAGCGATCTCAGAGAGAGAGCCGTCATACCGCGCTGTTGCCAGCTTGATCAGCATCGGTAGGTTTATACCTGCAACTACTTCGACATTTGCTTGTTCCATGACTGAAATTGCCAAATTGGAAGGCGTCCCTCCGAACATGTCAGTTAAAAGTATCACACCATCCCCAGAATCGACCTTAGCCACCGCAGCTAGGATGTTCGTGCGGCAACTGTCGATGTCGTCGTCTGATTCGATACAGATGGGCGCCATTGCGTCCTGAAATCCAACGACATGCTCCAAGGCCGCGATAAATTCTTCTGCCAGCCGGCCATGAGTTACCAGTACAACGCCAATCATTTTGTGAATCTTCCGCCGGATCTTGCGTTTCTTTCCATGGTATGCACTAGATCTCGGTGGTGTAGTTGTATGTTAGAGTGTTTCGCTTCAAGCCAATTCTTCAGGCGCTCTGCGATAAATACTGAACGGTGGCGTCCACCTGTACAGCCAACCGCGACGGTTAAGTAGCTCTTGCCTTCCGCTTCGAAGCGGGGCAACAGCAAGGCCAGCATGCCAGTAAGATTATTCATGAATGCAGTAAAACTTTCATCTTCTTCAATATAATTTGCAACATGTGAATCAAGTCCCGTCAACGGCCGCAATGTCAATTTATAGTGAGGATTACGCAAAAACCGCACATCAAAAACTAGATCTGCCTCACGAGGAAGGCCGAAGCGATAGGAGAAAGATGTTATGCAGATCGACAAACCTGTTGAGCTGGCGCTTCTGAAGCGCGCTGTAAGTTGGCGCTTTAAGTGCCATGGCGTCGATTGGCTTGTATCTATCATGAGGTCTGCGCGTTCGCGGACCGCTTCGAGTAACCGGCGTTCCAACTCAATGCCATCGGCCAGAGGCCTATCGTTGGCGAGTGGATGTCGGCGTCTGGTCTCGGTGTAACGTTTAATAAGTACGTCGTCGTCACAATCAAGAAATATCGTCGTGACTGTCCCCGAGACGTTCGTACGCAGATAATGGAGTTCGCGGGCAACGGCGTCACCCGCGAAATCGCGCGTTCGGATATCCACCCCGATCGCTAGGGCCCGACCGGAGGCTGCGCCTCGGACCAAATCGGACAAGAGCGAAAGTGGAAGATTGTCAACGGCCTCGAAACCAATATCCTCGAATATGTGAAGAGTTGATGTCCGTCCCGCACCTGACATCCCAGTGACCAGAACAATTTGTTCCTTAGGCGCTGACCAGCTCATGATCCACTCGTTCGGATCGCAGCATTGACGGCAGAGCGTAGTTTTGCCGGAGCAGAAGCTTCGAATGGTGTTAGGGCTAGCTTTCGGACTGATTTTCCGAGTAGGACCATGCTTTCGTATACGGGTAGGCGTTCTATTTCTTCAGGTGGGACCAGGCTGACAATCATCTCTATGGTTACTGGCGAAACATAAGGCAGTGTTAGTATGCCGATGCCACGTACTTCCAACTTGCCACCAATTGCTGCTGGGCAATGCACCATCAAAACATCCGTATCGCACCTGATTTCGACCCGGTCGTCAGCTACTAAGACGGCGCCACTATCGATCAGGCGCAGTGCCAAGTCTGACTTTCCGACCCCCGACGGTCCGCACAGTAGAACTCCGTGGTCTTCGATCGCGACTGCGGTTGCGTGTATCGTCTGCATCATATGAACCCTGCGACCCGAGGTGTGTGCTGTCAATCTTCGCTTAGCGGCAGACGCACGATGAAGCGTGCACCGCGGACTATGCCGTCAAGGCCATAATGATTTTCGGCGCAGAGCGTTCCTCCGTGTGCCTCGATTATTTGCTTTGATATTGATAGCCCCAACCCCGAATGGATGCCAAATTTCTCACCCTTCGGTCTTTCAGAATAGAAGCGATCGAAAATTGCTATGAGTTTGCTTTCGGGCAAGCCGGGACCCTGATCGCTCACCATGAATTTGGCTTCGGAATCTTGTTGCGAGAGATGCATCGTCACTTTGCCCGCGGGTGGGCTGAAGCTGATCGCATTTTGTAATAGATTACGACAGACCTGAACCAGCCGGTCCTCGATAGCGGAGACGTAAATGGGAGATTTGTCGGGAACGTCCAAAATAATTTCCACGTCTGTTTCTCCGGCAGCGTAGATCTCCTGCAATGTCATTAGCATATCGGCAACATCAATGATTTCGGGCTCAGCGCGGCTCAATTCCGAGTCGAGCCTTGAGGCGTTCGAAATATCGGTGATTAAACGATCAAGGCGTTGCACGTCCTCTTGTATGATGGCCATCAGCTTCTTTTGTTGCATCGGATCGTTAATTCGAGCCGCGGTTTCTACGGCGCTGCGGAGCGAAGTCAACGGATTTTTAATTTCGTGGCTGACGTCTGCGGCGAAGCGCTCGATGGCGTCCATTCGTTCATGCAACGCTCTGGTCATTTCTCGAAGTACGCCTGATAAATCGCCGATCTCATCACCGCGTCTGGTGAAATCAGGAATTTCCTCGGCGCCCCGGCCAAGACCTCGCCGTACCCTTTCAGCGGCAGTTGCGAGACGAAGTACGGGTCGTGCCAATGTGCCTGCTAGATAGAGGGAAAGTAAGATAGTGACCACCAGTGCAGCAGCGAAGACCGTGAAAACGGTGACACGGACATCTTGCATTGCCGCTTCAACCGCGGTGCCGTCTTTCGATACCATTAATGCGCCTAGGACGCGGCGATATCTCTGCACTGGTACCGCCGCAGACAGAATCATACGATCGGTTTCTGCTACCCGCACGTAACCTGTCGGTTCGCCCTGCAAGGCGTGACCCACTTCAACAAAGTCGCTGGCGCTTTTGGGCTGTGTCTCTGCATAGCGCTCCAGGCTGTGCAATTCCGGCACCAATTGGGATATCGCTTTCATCGACCGTGAAATTACCTGAAAAAGCCAGGGTGCATCGTCCAATTTCTCGACCATTACGGCATAACGACTTCCCATGAGGTAACGACTGTCGACGATGAGTTCGCCATTTGTTGCGAATAACCGGGACCGTATCCCGCCAGGCAAACTGAGGCGCCAGACAATCTGCCGTGCGATGGGCAGATTGACGATTTGTTGACCGCTTGGAGCGGTTTCGATGGCACCTTCGCCAATCGCACCTGCAAAAGTTTCAGCCTGCAAACGCAAGGCTTCCAATTCCGAATCTATCAACCCGTCACGATATGGGCCGAGGTAGAGCAGACCGGCGACTGGGATCAAAAGGGTTGCCATATTTATGGTGAGAATCCGACGAGTGATCGGCGATATCCGTCGTCTTTTATGATGAACCGAAGGCGGTGGTTCAATTTGAACAGGATCGAGCGAGGTCACGATTCGCTATAGCGATAACCGATCCCGTAGAGTGTCTCGATCTGCGCAAACGTGGGATCTATTTGACGAAACTTGGCTCTTAGCCGTTTGATATGACTGTCGATCGTTCGGTCGTCCACATAAATGCTTTCGCCGTATGCGGCGTCCATCAATTGGTCACGTGTCTTTACATGCCCTGGTCGATGTGCGAGCGAACGCAAGAGTAAAAATTCGGTTGCCGTCAGCGAGACAGCTTCACTGCGCCAGCGACAGAGGTGTCGATCCGAATCGAGAACTAGATCGCCGCGCACCATACTATTTTCTCCATTTCCATCAGCGTCGATTACGCCGTCCGACCGCCGCAAAAGCGTTCGGATACGCTCGATTAGTAGGCGCTGTGAAAACGGTTTCTTAATATAATCGTCGGCACCCATACGAAGGCCAAGTACCTCATCCACTTCATCGTCTTTGGAAGTTAAGAATATCACCGGCATATGTGATGACTTTCGTAGTCGTCGCAGCAATTCGATTCCGTCCATGCGCGGCATCTTTATGTCGAGCACCGCCAGGTCCACAGGTTGGCGCGTTAGTCCGCGCAGCGCGTCTTCGCCGTCCTTATATGTGTGAACACGGAAACCTTCCGTTTCGAGCGCCATCGAAACAGAAGTTAGTATGTTCTGATCGTCGTCGATGAGGGCGATAGTTTGATGCATCTGACTTTCCACCTCAGAGTATAGCAATTCCCCATGTGAGCCTACAATCGGAATGACTCTGGGCAAGAATGAGGCAAAACTGGGGCGATTTACGGCGAGCGTTTGTGCGGCCGAGCTGGTCACAAGTTAAGGAGACCGGCTCGCTGCGTCGATATGTCTACTCGCGTGGTAAGTCTCTAGTGACGATAAAACGGCAAATAAACTTGGCCCAATCGGGACAGTTGAGATGAGACGCACACCGACCTTAGCGTTGATCAGCGTTATGATCTTGGCGCTTGGCGCCATTGGGATCACCGCGGTGGTTGCCTGGCAGTTTATCGCTGGTTCACGAATGGTCGAAACGGCTGGGCGTGGGGGCTTTACAGCGGCTGTGAAGATTGGTGGACCCTTCAAGTTGGTTTCTCATCGAGGTGAAAAAGTTTCTGACGAGACCTACCGAGGTCGATTTCTTTTAGTTTATTTTGGCTACGCTTACTGTCCTGACGTTTGCCCGACGGAGCTTGCTAATATGGCGGCGGCAATCGATTATATGGGTGAAGCGGCTTCTGAGGTACAGCCCCTGTTCATCACTGTCGACCCGGATCGCGATTCGCCCTCGTTTATGGCGAATTACGTAGCGCAGTTCCATCCTGCGATGGTAGGCTTGACGGGGACGAATCAGGAAATTGCGGATGTAGCGAAGCGCTACCGGGTTTTCTACCGAAAGGTTAAGGACGAAAGCATGAATGAGTATATGATGGATCATTCGAACTTCATTTACTTGATTGGACCAAACGGAGAGTTCCTTTCGATGTTTCGTGGCGGCACCGATCCGGGCGTAATGTCGAAAGCGATCAATAAATATGTGGAAAATCACGCTGCAGGCGCGTAAACGGAATAAGCAAATGGAATTTTTTACACTGCAGTGAGAAAAATCTGCAATCTTAGGTCAGGTCACGGCTGATATCAGTCGTGTAACGAAGTTATAAAAACGGCATATTTGGAGATGCGGGTCATTGCCCGCCTTGTGCTCAAAGGGAATAGGACAGTTGCAGCAACACAGTCATTTCGGCCTCGAAAAACACGGCCTTAACAATGAGGCGTCAGTGCATTGGAATCTGGGACCTGAGGCGCTTTACGAGGCAACTATCCGCGAAGGTCGCGGTGTAATGGCGTTGGGCGGTTCCCTCGTTGTAGAGACTGGCACATATACCGGACGCTCGGCTGACGATAAGTTCATAATCGATGAAGAGCAGACCCGCGATAATATTTG
Source organism: Pseudomonadota bacterium (assembly GCA_036337155.1). Lineage (GTDB taxonomy): Bacteria > Pseudomonadota > Alphaproteobacteria > UBA8366 > UBA8366 > UBA6544. Next base: position 116,498 of record JAYZET010000034.1, read on the forward strand.
GTGGGGGGCGGTTAATAAGCCTAATACGGAAGAGCACTTTGAAGCGTTGCGGCTTCAGATGCTGGCTTATTTTCAGCGCCGCGATATTTATGTGCAGGATTTGATCGCAGGTGCCGATCCGGCTTATCAATTGAAGGTTCGTGTGATTAGTGAAAGCCCTTGGCATAGTTTATTCGCCCGCAACATGTTCAGGCAGCCAAAACTTGAAGAGATGGCGGACTTCACGCCCGAGATCACGATCATGAACGCTCCGTATTTCCAGACCTTGCCGGAACGGGATGGCGTTAATTCCGACTGTGCGATCATGCTTAATTTCAAGGAACGTATGGTGTTGATCGCTGGTACTCGGTATGCCGGTGAGATCAAGAAATCGGTGTTTAGTTACCTGAACTTTGTGTTACCCGATCGCAACGTTCTGCCGATGCATTGTTCCGCCAATATCGGCGAGAAGGGCGACGTAAGTATTTTTTTCGGCCTTTCCGGCACCGGTAAGACGACGCTCTCCGCTGACGGTACTCGCACTTTAATCGGAGACGACGAGCACGGCTGGACGGACAATGGCATCTTCAATTTCGAGGGAGGTTGCTACGCCAAAGTGATTAACCTTTCGGCCAAGGCAGAACCGGAAATCTATGCCACGTGTAGCAAGTTCGGGACGATTTTGGAAAACGTCGTGATGGATTCAGCGACACGGGTACTAGATCTTGACGATGGATCGCTAACCGAAAATACCCGGGCGTCGTATCCGCTTTCTTTCATTCCGAACGTCGAGATGAGCGGTGTGGGTGGACAGCCAGAGAACGTGGTGATGCTGACCGCCGATGCTTTCGGCGTTCTGCCGCCGATAAGCCGCCTATCTGCTGATCAAGCGATGTACCATTTTCTGTCGGGCTATACCGCCCGCGTCGCCGGCACTGAGCGCGGTCTGACGGAACCCCAAGCGACTTTCTCGACCTGTTTCGGTGCCCCCTTCATGCCGCGCCATCCGGCGGTCTACGCGAAGATGCTTGGCGAACGGATAGCCAAGACCGATGCTAAGTGTTGGCTTGTCAATACTGGCTGGTCTGGTGGAGCATACGGGACCGGGAAGCGGATGGAGATCGCATATACCAGGGCGATGGTTAGGGCAGCACTCGATGGCCGCCTCGCCGAAGTAGCCATGACCGCCGATCCTAATTTTGGTCTCAACGTGCCACAGGCTTGCCCTGATGTGCCGAATGAGGTTTTGCAGCCGCGCGAGACTTGGGGAGACAAGGGTGCTTACGATTCTACAGCGCGTGATCTGACTCAGCGTTTCGAGGCTAACTTCAAGCAGTTTGAGGGGGACGTTGACGTCAATGTGAAGGCCGCGGGCATTTATGCCGTCTGACCTTTGATGGCGAAAGATTGGGATACGCGAGCGCTAGTTGCCGCCACTTTCATGTCAATATTGCCTGCGTTGTCAGACCGACGACGACGTAGCGGAGGGTCTTGCCTGTGGCGACAAGGAGCAGAAAGCGGGTAAAGTTGAGGCGCAGTAGGCCGGCGGCAACGGTCAGTGGGTCGCCTACAATCGGAAGCCAGGCGAATAGCAACGTGTAATGGCCATAGCGGGAGAACCAAACGGATGCCTTTTCTAACTTGTCAGGTGAGACGGGAAACCAACTCCGGTTGAGCCAGCGCAGGCAGTAGCGGCCGAGCGTCCAATTGACCGCGGCGCCGACCGTATTTCCGACGCTCGCCAGTGCTATTAGCATCCAGAGCTCGTAACCTTCACTTGCGGTTAAAGCCACTAAGACGGCTTCAGAGGACAGCGGCAGGATTGTTGCTGCAAGGAAGGCCGAGAGGAATATTGAGCTGTAGCCGCTCGCCTCCATCTTTGGTTCGGTTTTCTATTGAAGGGGCTGGGGTTTAAAGCGAAAGATTGGCACCCGCTGGCGGATGTTTTTAATATCCCATGAATAAACGATCAGACGGCCCCGCGGCTCAACCTGTTTTGAGTTGTGCTTATTCGGCTGCGCGTTCGTCCATATCCTGAGCGTACCGTTAAATTTGAGGTCAGCTTCCTCCAGTTTATCGGCATGCTTCTTGTTAGGCTTACCGCCGGTCATGGTGATTTCGCCAGTATTCTTGTTGTAGGTGAGCGTCAGGAATCGGGAATTGGGTTGGATGAAATTGAACGAGCGTTCGCCTACAATATACCCCTCTCGTTGATACTTGACGTCAAAGCGTGCCTTGCCTTCGTATACAATATCCTTGAATGACTTGTCGCGCCGGAGATCACGCTCAGTCATCTCGACGCGCTTTTGGACTTCGAGCCCCTCCAACTCACCGCTAAATATTCGTCGCGCCATCGATAAGTCTGTAATTTTACCAACGAAGGTAAACCGATAACGGCCTTCCTGATCAATTTGCAGATCGGCAATGAAGTCACTTGGGAAATAGCAGCTACTGATCGCGCTAAAGGCGAGCAGCAAGACAGCAATTCGTTTCAAGGCGCTGTTGCTTTTCTAAGCAGGCGACTTGGCAACCGAGACACCGATCATGCTGTCGCGCGTGACGAGCGCAGCCAATTCCGATTCGCTCATGCCATCGGTCCCTTTTGGTCGCTTGGGAATCACCAGAAAACGAAGGTCGGCTGTACTATCATGCACACGCACATCGATGTCGTGCGGCAGTTTTGTTCCAAATTCTGCGAGCACCGTGCGCGGTTCCCGGACGGTGCGGCTGCGGTAGGCGCGCGACTTATACCAATCTGGCGGCAGTCCAATAAGCGAGCGTGGATAGCACGAACACAACGTGCAGACGACGACGTTGTGAACCTCGTCAGTGTTTTCCAGTCCGCGAATTGGTATATCGCCCGCATCGATGTCCATTTCGGCCGCAGCTGCATTGACGTCCGCGACGAGGCGTGTCTTGAATTTCTCATCTGTCCAGGCGCGTGCTATCAGCTTGGCTCCAAATACCGGGCTGCGCGAATCCTGCTCCTCCATCTGCACCCTCATCTCGTCGGCGGTTATAACGCCCTTTTCAATGAGCAGTTCCGCAAGCGCCTCCGTCATAACTTTGTAATAGGTTATCGGCTGATCCTCGAGATCCGGTTGTTTTGGGTGTTCGTGGTCATGGTCGTGTTGTTCATTCATTGGACTGCTCCTTTAGGCGGGCTCGAGCCAATTTTCATAGAGATCAAGCATAGCCGTATCTTTCGGCGAGCCGTCGTACTTCGTCCAAACGTCAATTTGTCGAAATTGCACTCGATAGAGCGTAAGAGCTGGCTCACCGTCTCGGCCGTAGGCTAGTTCCTCTGGATTGGCGAATTCACCCACGACTTCCTGAACTATGCCTCGGTGGCCGCGGATGAAATACGGTGTGCGGACATGGCCCGGAGGATAAGCGCGTCGCACTGTCACGGCATCGCCCACGGCATATTTTGCCTTCATTCCGACGCCTCTGACTTGAGTCGCGCTTCAATGATCGACATACGGCGGCCCAATTCGTCGATGGAGATAATGCCCTTCTCGATCAATACGTTGGTCGTCGATGCGGCCCAACGCTCGTAATAGGACATATCGTCATAGGCCTTGGCGCCTAGCTCTTCGATGCCGCGGCGCATCTCGTCCACGGTGAACATATTGCGCTTCTCATCCGCCAGTAGGCGACGGATAGCGTCAATCTTCTTCTCCCAATAGGCGTAGTCATGTTCGCTCGGTTCCATCGCTCCGGCCTCGAGGCCTCCCATATCGTGATGACGTCTTCCCAATTCGCTCATGTGTCGCTCCAGTACCCTCATTGCTTTAGTATGGAATCTCTGAAGGCGGTAGCGCAAGTCGTCAGCTCAACGGCTTCATGACATGAGTGCGGTAGGGAGGTCGCTCCCTTAGCGAGGCATACCACTTATCCAAATTTGGCAGGGCTGGCCGATCCTCCACCAAAGAATAATAACGGAAGGCTGCCGCACCCGCCGGGATATCGCCGATGGTCAGCCGCTCTCCGTTGACGAAAGCACGCCCGCCGAGGTGGCGGTCGAGAATAGACCAGAGCTTGCCAGCCTCGATCTCCGCTGCGGCAATGGCGTCAGGATCGCGGTCTGCTTCGGGCGTGCGGACTAATCCCCAAAAGATTGTCGTCATCGGAGGATGCAGGTGCGCCGTATACCAATCCATCCACAGGTCGCTCATGGCACGTTCCCTGGGGTCGGTAGGCCACAACGTCCCTGCCCCATGGGTCGCTGAGAGGTAACGCACTATGGCCTGGGATTCCCAAAGGAAAAAGTCCCCGACTTCGATCGTTGGCACGCGGCCCATTGGGTTTTTTGCGATATATTCAGGCCGGTCGTTGCCGCCGAACGCGCCGCCGATATCGGTGCGCTCGAAGTCAAGATCGAGTTCCGCCGCACACCACAGCACCTTGATGACGTTGATCGAATTGCTGCGTCCCAGTATTTTGAGCATAGATCAGTTTTCCTTGTCCTGAATTTCAGCAACCTTTTGCCGCGATAGTCCGACCGTTTGCGCCGCTGCCATTAGCGCTTCCCAAGTATTCTCTTCGATATCGATGCCTTTTTGCAGCATAGCAGATCGCTTGAGTCGCTCGGGTTCCCCTGGGATCAGCACGGGTTTGTCCGGATCGGCTGCAGGCGAGGCTTTTGCGTAAGCGATCATCGCATCAACCTCGCGCTTCATATAGTTATTCTGCACGAAGCGGTTTGGATCCATTAGAATTGCCAACATGTTGTTAGTCGTGGTGTCGGAATTCTGGTTCTCTGGCTGCAATGTCCCACCGCCTGTCAGCATGCCGCCGAAGAATTCGCAGACCATCGCGAGTCCGTACCCCTTGTGCTCGCCGAGTGGCAGCAACGCGCCGTGCGGATTGGCCCACATAACGTTTGGATCCTGCGACGGGTTGCCGTTTGGATCGATGACATAGCCGAGGGGCAGTTTTTCCTCGCGCATCATCGCGACTCTTGCCTTACCCATGGCGATGCGGCTGGTAGCCATGTCGAGGACGAAGGGTGGGTTTTTTTCGGTTGCTGGTATCGCGAAGACCATTGGATTTGTCGAGAGGCGCGAATCGGTGCCACCGTGGGGTGCGACAATGGCTGTGCGGCCGATCACGTTGACGAAATGAATTGAGGCAAAACCCGCCTCGGCGCACATCTCGCCATAGGTTCCGACACGGCCTATATGACAGGAGTTGCGCAATCCGAGGATTGCAAAGCCATCCGCCGATGCCTTGTCTATGGCCATTTCGGTCGCCTGTTTGGCGATGGCCTGGCCATATCCACGATTGCCGTCGACGATCAACAGTGGCCCGTTATCGGTAATGACCGATACGGTCATGTTTGCCCTTAGCTCGTCGCGGTGTAGCGCTTCGAAGTAGCGGGGGATCATGCCGATGCCGTGGCTTGGATGTCCCTTCAGATGCGCTTCTACCAGATGGTCAGCAACGATTTTTGCCTCACTGGGGGGGCTGCCACCAGCCTCCAGGATGGCGCGCGTCACGCGGCGTAGGGTCTCGTGATCGATCAGCATCACGTCGTCTTTTCCTCCTATGGTACGGGGAAAACCAATTTGGGATGGAAGTGTACTTAGGCTGTTAGTGTGCGGTTGCCCAATCGTCGCCGATGCCAGCCTCGACGACGAGTGGTACCTTTAATTCAAGTGCCGGGTAGGTCGCCGCCTCCATCGCATCTTTCACGATCTCGATCGTGCGGTCGGCCTGCTCCTCCGGAGCCTCGAATAGTAGCTCGTCGTGCACCTGCAGCAGCATGCGGGCGCCGAGCCCGGCCGACGCAATCGCCTTCGGGACGCGGATCATTGCGCGCTTAATTATATCCGCGGCAGAGCCTTGGATAGGCGCGTTGATCGCTTGGCGTTCGGCGTAATTCCGTTGCATCGGGTTCTTGGCGTTGATCTGGTCAAGATGAATGCGGCGGCCAAAAAGTGTTTCGACCAGGCCGTGCTTACGGCATTGGTCGACCGCACATTCCATATAATCGCGGATGCCGGGATAACGCTCAAAATAGGCGTCGATGTAATTCTTTGCGTCGCCCCGCGGAATACTGAGCTGGCGCGCTAGGCCAAACGCACTGATGCCGTAGATGATGCCAAAGTTGATCGCCTTAGCTTGCCGACGGACCATCGGGTCTATGCCTTCGGCGGGGACATTGAATACTTGGCTCGCGGTAATTGCATGAATGTCTTGACCGTCACGAAAAGCGTCGACGAGCGCACCGATTCCAGCTATGTGCGCCAGCACGCGGAGCTCGATTTGACTATAGTCGAGCGAAAGCAGCTTCCAGCCCTCGCGGGCTACGAACGCGCCTCTAATCTTGCGACCTTCCTCTGTACGTACCGGAATGTTTTGCAGGTTAGGGTCAGTCGAGGAAAGCCTTCCAGTCTGTGCGCCGGCCATTGCATAGGAGGTGTGGATGCGGCCTGTCGCGGGATTTATCTGTTCGACCAAGGCGTCGGAATAGGTACTCTTCAACTTAGCGATTTGGCGCCATTCAAGAACCCGTTTCGGCAGGTCGTAGCCCGCTGCCTCGAGGTCCTCCAGTACTGACGCGTCGGTGCCGTAGCCGCCGCTCTTGTTCTTCTTCCCACCCGGCAGGTTCATTTTCTCGAACAGGATTTTGCCGAGTTGCTTTGGCGAGCCGACGTTGAATTTTTCCCCCGCCAACTCGCAGATTTCACTCTCGAGACCGGCGAGCCGCTGCGTGAAGTCTCGGCTAAGACCCCGCAGCTTATCGGGGTCGACACCAATGCCTTCCTTTTCCATCGCTGCGACCACAGGGACCAACGGTCGTTCGATTGTCTCGTAGACGGTCATCATGCGATCCTGTACGAGCCGTCGCTTCAGCATCTGATGAAGACGTAGGGTCACATCCGCGTCTTCGGCCGCATAGTCGCACGCCTTTTCCAGCGGTACATAGTCGAATGTGACCTGTTTCTTGCCGCTTCCGACCACTTCCTTGTATTTTACGGTCGTCATATTGAGGTGGGTTTCCGCCAGCACGTCCATGCCGTGGCCATGGCGGCCGCCATCAAGCACGAAAGACAGCAGCATAGTATCGTCGATCGGAGCGACGTCGACACCGTAACGTGAGAGCACCAGAGCGTCGTATTTTATGTTTTGTCCGACCTTCAGCACTGAAGGGTCTTCCAGGAGGGGCGCCAGCAGATCGAGCACCCGCTCAAGAGAAATTTGCTCGGGTCTGTTTTTGTCCTCGTTGTTTTCATCGTCGAGATTGAGCGCGCCCTGATGGGTCTCAACCTTATGTGCGACCGGCACATAACAGGCGCAGCCTGCTTGCACTGAAAATGAGAGCCCTACGAGTTTGGCCTGTGTAGCGTCAAGCGAAGTTGTTTCCGTATCGATAGCAACAATCCCCGCATTTTGTGCGTTCGCGATCCATTTCTCGAGCGCCGCCTCACTGAGCACTAGTTCGTACGCGACCTTGCTTGGCGTCGCTGCTGTGGCAAGAGTATGGCTGCCATCCGCCTCGATCGCCGCGACCGTTTTGCGCAGCGCCCGGTCTCGCTTTTCGATCGGGAGATCGGCAAAAGCGGCCTCGAAAATTTCATCGAAGGTGCGTTCGTCGGATGTGTCGAGAGTACTGCGCAATTCGGCAAGAATTGCATCAAACCCCTGAATCGTTAGCCAGGGCACAAGTTTTTTTAAATCGTGCGGCGGCACGTCTAATTCGTCGACAGGGAGGTCGACGGGGACGTCGTCTCTCAGCGTCACCAATTGGAGTGAGATGCGTGCTTTTTCGGCATGTTCGATCAGGTTTTGTTTACGTTTCGGCTGCTTGATTTCCCCTGCCCGCGCCAAGAGTGTTTCCAGGTCGCCGTATTCATTTATCAGTTGAGCCGCTGTCTTGACCCCGATGCCGGGAATACCCGGAACGTTATCGACGGCGTCACCGGCGAGCGCTTGCACCTCGACTACCTTTTCGGGGCCGACGCCAAAACGCTCGACCACCTCGTCGCGACGGATGCGCCGGCTCTTCATTTCGTCGAACATCTCGACCTTGTCGCCGACCAACTGCATCAGATCCTTGTCTGAAGATATAATGGTGACATCCGCACCTGCGTTTGTTGCCTGGCGGGCATACGTCGCGATGATGTCGTCCGCCTCGTAGCCTTCAATCTCGATCGTGTGTAGACCGAAAGCTTCGCTAGCCTCACGAATCAGCGGAAATTGTGGAATCAGTTCTTCCGGTGCGTCCGGGCGGTGTCCCTTGTAATCAGGATAAATATCGTTTCGAAAGTTGCGCCGGGCGGCGTCGAAGATGACTGCGATATGGTCGGCTTTGGTATCGCGCAATAACTTCATAAGCATACGGGTGAACCCGAAGACCGCATTGACCGGCGTTCCGTCGGGTCGATTCAGTGGGCGTATAGCATGGAACGCTCGAAAGATGAAACCGGAGCCATCGACGAGGTAAAGATGCTTCAACGGGGCGTCAGGCATGCCGTTAGTCCTTCGGCTAGGGGACACGTCGGTGTCCGATTGTGCGGTCGTCCGGTCCCATCTTTGGTAACATAGACCTTAGTGATGGTATGACGGAATCGAGTCTTCCTTAAGGACGAAGCGGCGGCCGCAATATGGGCAATCAACCACACCTCCCTCACCCAGATTCAGATAGATGAGCGGATGGCCAAGTGCGCTGCCGCCACCGTCGCAACTCACCCGAGTCTCCTCGACTTCGATTGTTTCCGCCGGTTCCATTCTCGCTCCCGCCTCCTATAGGTTCCCCTCTGCGCGGTTTGACCGCACAACTGCGAGGATGATACCGAAAGTGGCTAGGTAATCAATATTCCAGGTTGGCATGTTGCAGCGATTTTTACTGATCGGCTGGATCGGGGCTTTAGCCGTCGGGTGTGCGCCTTGGCACACACCTCCAGGGCCGTCACGCCAGGAGCCGGAGCTACTTTCCGAAGCCATATTAGCAGCCGATGGTATCGCGCTGCCGTTGCGTCGTTGGGGTCCTGCTGAGCAGCCTCGGGCGGTAGTGCTAGCGTTGCACGGGTTCAACGACTATTCGGAGGCATTCGCGAAACCAGGAAGGTATTTCGCAAATGCGGGTGTTGTCACATATGCTTATGACCAGCGAGGTTTTGGGAAAGCCCCCAATAAAGGGTTCTGGTCGAGTGTTGATGGTATGACAGACGATCTGCGGGCTGCTGCCAAATTGATCCGCGCAGCTCATCCCGACGCACCGTTTTACATAATTGGCGAAAGCATGGGTGCGGCAGTGATTCTTGCGACGATGAATCAGGACAGTCCGCCGCCAGTGGCCGACGGGTACGTGCTCTCTGCTCCTGCAGTCTGGGGGCGACGCATCATGCCGTGGTGGCAGCGGTGGGCATTGGAATTTTTTGCGCACACAATTCCACTGTTTCATGTCTCAGGTCAGGGTTTCAATCGTATTCCTTCCGACAATATGGAGATGCTGCGCAAGCGTGGACGTGATCCATTGGTGATTAAACATACTCGGATTGATACTCTTTACGGTCTAGTCAACCTTATGGATGCGGCGCTTAATGCGGTGCCCCGATTGGTCGGCCATTCTTTGGTTCTGCTCGGACAGAAGGAAGACATCATGCTGAACGAGGTGACGCATGCTTTGCTTTCATCGTTACCGCGGCATGGCTGCGTGCGTGTTGCTAAATATTCCTCGGGTTATCACATGCTGTTACGGGATATAAAGGCTGACATTGTGCTGGATGATTTAGTCACATGGATGGGTGATCCGAAAGGCTTGCTGCCGTCGGGTTCCGAACTCACTTCTGTTGATGAGCTTGCACCAAGCACACAAGAGCCTGGCGTGGACTCTCAGCTTGGCCTAAGTTGCTAGCCGGTTATTAGCTCGCGCCCGTAGCTCAGCTGGATAGAGCGTCGGCCTCCGGAGCCGAAGGTCAGAGGTTCGAATCCTCTCGGGCGCGCCAAACGGCTTAATAAAACCGTGATAAGCAACAAGCAACGTCTCGAAGTCGCGTGCGCGTTATAGAGAATTGATCTAGCAGTATTAGTCAATGGCTTGAATCGCTTACTGCTAACAAATGGGGGTTTAAGAAAGTGGAGGGGTGTATTGAGAATGTGAACAATTCGGTGAGGCCGAGTTTGCTCTAAATGAGGCTAGTGACCGAATGAAATTGATCTGATAGTCGACAAGATGTGACGCCGGACGTGCGGATTGGTGACCTTGTAGTAGGCCTCAACTAACTCGACCGTGTCATTTTTAATTAAAATTGCCATGTTTTCTGTAAAATCTTCGGTAATGCTCATCTTATTCTCTAAGCCATCGAAGAAGTATTGAATTTGCACCTCGAGAATTCGGGAAAGGTCGAAAAGTCGCGATGCAGCAACCCGATTGGTTCCACGCTCGTATTTTTGTACTTGTTGGAATGTGACGTCTAAAGCTTTTGCGACCTCCGTTTGGCTAAGACCTCTCTCGTTACGTCTATCGCGAATTCTCTGGCCGACATGGGCGTCCACAATTTTTGCTTGCGCATGGCTTCGCTTTGCTATGGCTCTTGTCGAAGTTGTTTGCAACCCGAATCTCCCCTCAGACTCTTAGCGCCTTATCCAAATTTATACGTTATCCTGCGGATATTATATAAATAAATTATATGGCTTTCGTGTAATTAGGTGGCTGTCAATTCTCAATACAATTAGTCGGATGGTAGTGCAACGCGCTTTGCCGATCTGCACATTTCACCCACGGCTGCATCGAAAAAAGTGTCTAGGCGCACCCGAAAATCGGGTGCTAAGCCGACTAATTTTGAGCGCGCATCTGCCGGATTGTCGTGTTCCTCGATAAATCCTCGCCGGATCGCCGTTTCCAAATACTTTCCGGCGGTATGTGGACTCTTGACCGTTGTTATGTACCGCAGGGCGTCTGTCTTGCGGACTTCGCCTCCCACGCGCCATAACTTGGTGAACAGATCCCAATAGACAGTTGACCAAAACGCGGCATCGTTTCGAAATACTGCAAGCCAATGCTCGCCAACCTGATCCATCATACGAAGATATTCTTCGTGTTGTGTCCGAGCGTAATCCATTTTGCAGCCATTCAGTTGGGTAAAATTTAGGTGTCAACAAAACAATCTGCATTCAAAATTCTTTTATAGGGGCATCAAAGCCTCTACTAATTCTGCGGAAACACAAAGCTATAATAGTTGGATAGTTTAAAAAGGGATAAAAATGATTTTATAACAATATGAAAAAAATTTAATTGCGTGGAGACATTTAATGAAATTTAACAGAAATTTTTTAAAGTAGAGAAATCGTGTGACAGAGTGGGTCAGGTGAATTCACCGCAGACATATTAAAATTTTTTTGCTGTGGCTAAAATGATGGGCGGTTTGCTGATTGTATAACCGGCGTTTGTACAAGCTTATTGGCCAAATTATAGCGATCGCAACATAGACAAAATTGATGTTTGAAATGGTGACAACGCATTTATCCTGCCGCATCAACATCACAGTAAATCCAAAATCTGCGCGTGAAAGATCCAAAATTTATACGATTGCCATCAATGTCTGAGACTAATCCTTCTTAATAAACGAATTATAACCAACCGGATCTGGGCGTATACCGGCTTCGTTTGTCTAGATCCAGATTGAAGTATGACAAAGTATTAAAGTTACCTTGTCATGTTGTGTCGACCGAGTGTTTTTCAAATACCATTAGCTTGGCGAAGAAAACTTGTTTTATTTCGACAGCCCGGAATCCGGCCTTACCGAATAATGATTTTAAATCAGTGCGTATAAAGTCGTCGTAGTAGGGTTCGTGAAAAGCGTTGGGAAAGCGTTTCAACAAGCTATCATAATCGGGTCTGTCGCCGAGTTGAATAGAATCAAGAAAGAAAAGTCTGCCCCCCGATTTTAGTACGCGGAATAATTCTCGAGCAACGATTACTCGGACCTTCTTCGGCAACTCGTGAAAAAGAAAGATGCAACTTGCGGTCTGAAAGCTTTCGTCGCCGAAGGGCAGTTGCTCGGCATTCCCTTGCAAAAAACTAGCGCCCGACCAAGGTCTTAATATCCGTGCGGCCTCCCGAAGATATGGTAGGCTGAGATCAAGCCCGTCTGTTCTCTGATGCGGCCGTGCCTGCTTCAACATCCTTAAAAACTGTCCTGTGCCGCAGGCGACGTCGAGATGATTTGTTTTGCGTCGTCCGAATTGGCGTAAATAGCGGACAAGTGAGGCGAGGGCTTGGCGCCTCATAGCATCCGCACCTCCTACAAACAGCACTTCCACTTGATGATCGTAAAGATTCGCCGATTGACGGGTCAGATAGCCGCCGCTCTGGTAGTGGAAGTTCTGCAGGTAGTAGCGCGGATAATACTCTTTAATTTCAGCAAAGAAGACTTCATCTGCTTTTCGATTTTCCCTGCGATGGTTTACTGCGGCCAGGTCGCGGAAAAATGAAATTGAACGTCCGGCTGAGCGGACGAGATCTGTTCCGCCAAATTCGGGTACTGGGTAAAGACCGTCTTTCACGTTTTGCCAATCTTGGTGAAGCAGCTGGCCTAAATCAGCATAGATTTTATGCCATCCTGGCAATTTACCTTTCGAGGTTGCCTGAATTTTTGGTGTAAGGCTCATTGTTGCGGCGTAGTGCGCAGAATACCAGAGCGTTCGGACGCAATGAACTGCACTATATAAACATTTATCGAACTTCGAAGCCATGGCGGATACTTCCCTATATTCGAACAAATGTGCAAAACCGAAGGGCAGTGATCAAGGGAGTAGATTGCTCACCCGTACCGAATCGGATAGATCGGGAAAAGTAATTTCCAGGAGGCTGTATGTTTAAGAGTTTGGACGAAATCGACTGTCGTGGGTTTCGTGTACTGGTTCGCGGCGATCTCAACGTGCCCGTCCGCGACGGAGCGGTAACCGACACTACCCGGCTTGAACGTATGGTCTCGACCCTGACCGAGCTGTCAAAGAAGGGCGCCAAGGTTGTGGTGCTTTCGCATTTTGGGCGTCCCAAGGGTCGGACAGTTCCAGAAATGAGTCTCCGACCGATTGCGGATGCCTTATCGTCGGTGCTTGGTGGAAGACCCGTAGCCTTCGCCGGAGATTGTATAGGCGAGCCAGCTGCGACGGCAGTTGCCAACTTGTCGGAAGGCTCCATTCTGTTGCTAGAGAATTTGCGATTTCATGCGGGCGAGGAGGCTAATGATCCGGGATTTGTGGATGCGCTGGCCTCCAACGGTGATTTATTTGTGAATGACGGATTTTCCGTCTCTCATCGAGCACACGCCTCAACGACCGGGATCGCTTCTCGGTTGCCCGCATTTGCAGGCCGGGGCATGCAAGCGGAATTGGAGGCGCTTGCTCTTGTGCTAGAGACGCCGCGCAAACCGGTCGCCGCGCTAGTGGGTGGAGCCAAGGTATCCTCAAAGTTAACGGTTTTAGGGCATCTTCTCGAGCGGGTTGACTCGTTGATTATCGGCGGTGGAATGGCCAACACGTTTCTGTTCGCCCTTGGGACGGATATCGGTGCTAGTCTTTGCGAGAGGGATCTTGCGGACAGCGCACGGGAAATTATGGCTCGAGCTGATGAAGCTGGCTGCCGCATTGTTCTGCCACAAGACATCGTGATCGCTGCTGCATTCGAGGAAGGAGCGGTGGCGGAAACAGTCCCGATTGCTGCCGTTCCGCCGGATCAAATGATTTTGGATATCGGCGCCTCTTCCGTTGCAACCCTAAACGCTCATCTTGCCGAGTGTGGGACCTTGTTGTGGAATGGTCCGCTTGGCGCTTTTGAGATTGCTCCATTCGACTTAGGGACGAGCACAGTTGCTCAACGTGCTGCAGAGCTGACGGCCGCCGGAAATCTCGTCTCTGTGGCAGGCGGTGGCGATACGGTGGCCGCACTCTCTCACGCCGGCGCGATAGATCATTTCAGCTATGTATCTACTGCGGGGGGTGCATTTCTCGAATGGCTCGAGGGCAAGGAACTGCCAGGAGTGGCGGCCTTAAGGTATTAAATTTTTTGTGAGCCTGGCGTGGCACGATGAAAATCGTGCCAATATCGATCGGACTTAAAATGATCGATTCGGCATCCGTTATCGGTACGTGTTTTGTAGCACTCTCAACACCAACGCGGCCTGCTAACTGGCGACGGTGGCTCAAACAGCATCCAAGCCGGCACAGCTGATCCAATCAGCCGGGAGCAACCTCGAGCATGGTGCGGAGGCATTGTTTGCCTCCGGCAATACTTCGGCCAGCAGCTTCTTGAACGATATACTCGTTTAGCGGTCAATATTTGTCCTTGCCGCTGTGGTCACACGCGGCCAGTTTAGTGTGATGAGCGATCCATCGGAGACTGGCGGGTACGGCCCCCGCATCCTTAAAATTCCGGACGGGGATAGCCGCGAAAGGCTGGTGTGTCCAGACTGTGGTTTTATCAATTATGAAAACCCAAAGATCGTTGTTGGCGCGGTGATCGCATATGAAGGTGACATCCTTATGTGTCGGCGAGACATCGAACCCAGGCGTGGATATTGGACGATCCCGGCGGGTTATCTCGAGCTCAATGAGACGGTGATCGACGGAGCCCGTCGCGAAGCGCGCGAAGAAGCTCTCGCCGAAATTGAGATCGATCGGGTTCTCGGTATCTACAACGTACCGCGAATTAGTCAGGTTCAGATCATCTATCGGGCGACGCTGGCAAGGCCGGAATTTGGTGCAGGAGAGGAAACTCAGGAGGCCGTGCTCTTCCCCTGGAATGACATACCGCGCGGCGACATTGCGTTTCCTTCTGTACATTGGGCACTTGATCACTTCAAAGCAGTTGAAGGTAAAATTGATTTTGCGCCGCATGCCAACCCGCAGGGAGATCTTGGCAATTTCAAAATTTAATCCGCTGGATCACCAGAGGATGTGTCGTCGCCTTCGGAAATGTGGTAGCGCTGTATCAACGGTATCTGAGTCATCACGAACATGAAGGTTAGGCCCATCAGGCCGAATACTTTGAAATTGACCCAGACATCGGTACTCTGTGTCCGCCAGATGACTTCATTCAGTACCCCGGCAGCGGCGAAGAATAGCCCAAAGCGCAGGGTCAGCTTTCGCCAACCTTCATTGTGCAATTGCCAGGCTTTGCCGAAGAGTGGCTTTAAAACCGGCTTGTCTAACAAAAGGCCACCGAACATCACCGCAGAGAAAATTCCTTGTACGATAGTTGGCTTCATCTTGATGAAGCGCTCGTCGTCGAGCGCGAGCGTCAATCCGCCGAATATCAGAACCAGACCCGCGGTCGCTAGCGGCATGATGGGGACTGAACGGCTCAATACATAGGATAAGATAATGCCGCATGTGACAGCGACCATCAGCGCGGCCGTCGCGGTGAACAGGTCTGTGCGCCAATAGAAAATTAGGAAAATGGCTAATGGGACGTAGTCAACGACGGGTTTGAGCCAATGGCGCACAGGCTTGTTCATGGCGATGTTATATCGGCTTCAATCCGTTCGGGCGATAAAAAAACTCATCATCCGGCCACATTGAGCCAGACGGCGCCGGTTACGATCAGTAAAGCGGCAAGAACGCGTCTCTGGCCGAAGGCTTCCTTAAAAACGATGGTGCCAATAATCGCTGCGAAAACTACTGCAGTCTCGCGCAGCGCCATCACCACGGAGACCCGCTCGGCATAGAAGGCCCAAATCGCCATACCGTATGAAGCGCCAATCAAAAGACCGCCGAGCCATAGTGTGCGGCCTTGCTCATGGATTAGGTGATAGACTTGCCAACGGCGACGCCAGATTACGAACAAGCCGAACGTCAAGGCTTGAATTGCGATCAACCAAGAAATATAGGAGAAAGGTGTCTCGGCGACTCGAACGCCAGCGCCGTCAGTGATGCTGTAACCGGCGACGGTAAAGGAGACCCCCAATGCGAAAAAAAAAGGCTTGTGGCCGCTGCCGTGTTGCCCAGTTAGTGCTAGTGTTAAAACACCGAAACAGATAATCAAAACGCCCGTGATTTGCACCGTTGTTAGAAATTCGCTAATCGTCAAGGCCGAAAGTACGGCAACAAGAATAGGCGCGGTGCCGCGCGCAATGGGATAGATAAAGCCCAGGTCACCGACATCGTAGGCCGCAGCCAGCGCGGCGAAATATGCGCAGTGTATCAGCGAGCTCAATCCAAGGTAAATCCACGTCTCCGAATTTGGAAAGGGAACGAAGAATAGGAAAGGCACTGCATAGAGCCCGCCGCCAATCACAATAGCAGCCTGCGTTGCGAGAGTATCTCTTGCACCCTTCACGATGGCGTTCCAGCTCGCGTGCATCATCGCAGAGATAAGAACGACGGTGGTGATGGAGAGGTCCATGCGATAAACCATTGGAATTGCAGGATTGGTTATCGTATGCCAATTTTCTGTTGCCGAACAGGCCAGCCCAATCAGTGGTTGCCGCCGGCTACACACGCAGCCTATTATACATAATGCCGTCCGAAGGACCTCGAATTTCGCCAGCTAATGCCGGGCCCAGCCCGGTGGGGCAGTCGCGTCCGCGAGAACGTAGTTCGCGGGGAGCGACCTCGCTTGGAGCTCAGGTTGGCCGTCGCTATTTCGTCGATCCCAATGATATCGAAGCCGCGATCGACCGACTGACCCAGTTGCTGTCCACTGATACCGATGGACCGCGCATGGACGTACCGCCGGGTTTTTATCTGAACATTCTCGTTTGAAAGTTGGGCGGGTATGGACGGATATATGAATAATTTCAGGTTAATAAAAATTTAACGAATCGCTGGTATGTCACTCCTGACCAACGATGACGGGGGGCTCAATTAGGCCCATAATGATCGTTGGTTATCGTTTTGGCCGCATTTTATGCCGTATTGATGGAAGATAATAAGTTCCTGCACAGTGTACCTCGGATCGTGGCGGAGTAGATTGGCATGCGGAATTACTTTTCGTGCAAATAAGGGAAGAAAGCGGTGGAAAACATTCTGCTCCGCTGTACCGTTTGAAGCGATCCGGTGGCCAGATTGACGAGTAACTTCTGCAAAGCCTCTGCGCTGCGAAGAAGAAATACTAGGGTGGGTCGGCTAAGACTGTTTAGTCTAATCAGATCTCTGGGATATCATCGCCGAGTCCCATAAGGTTGCGTGCGAATGCACGTGCAGAAAAAGGTCTAAGATCACTAATTTCCTCTCCCACGCCGATGGCGCGCACAGGTAGACCGAATCGGTCGGCGAGAGTGACCAGAACGCCCCCTTTTGCGGTACCATCAAGTTTAGTGACAACCAGCCCCGTGACTGAAACTATCTCGCGAAAGGTCTCGACCTGGATTATAGCGTTTTGACCCGTGGTGGCGTCTAAGACCAACAACACTTCGTGCGGCGCCTCAGCGTCCAGCTTGCGGATCACGCGTTGGATTTTTTCAAGTTCGGCCATCAGGTCGGTCTTGTTGTGTAACCGACCCGCAGTATCGATCAAGAGAACATTGGCCTTTGCCGCGCGCGCTTGATCTATCGCTTCATAGACAAGGCTCGATGCGTCGCTGCCGCTTTCTTTCGTAACGACTGGGCAGCCGGTACGGTCGCCCCAGACGCTGAGTTGTTCGATAGCCGCAGCGCGGAAGGTGTCACCCGCCGCTAACATCACTGAATGTCCATTTTCAGAAAGATGATGCGCGAGCTTGCCGATCGTGGTTGTCTTACCGGTTCCGTTAACGCCGATCACGAGGATGATGTGAGGTCGGTTTGTGATTTCAATCTGGAGGCCAATGGCGGTGGGATTCAGAATCTCCGCAATGTCGTCGGCGAGCAGACTGCGCACCTTTTCTGCATTGACATCGTGCTCGATCCGCCGATCTGCGAGAGCGCGGGTTAGACGCGCCGCCGTTGTTGGGCCGAGGTCGGCGGTAATTAAAACGTCTTCCAACTCCTCGAGAGCCTTGGCATCGAGACGCCGACGCGTAAAGGCGGTGGAAATACCATCAACTAGCCGGGAAGACGATTTAGATAGCCCCGCTTTAAGGCGAGCTAGCCAATTGGTATCGCTCACGGCTGTTGCCTCGAACCAGGTTTAGCTACGAGACGGTTGCCGTTTTCGACCGCGCTGACTTTAACTGTAATCGTTCCATGTGAAGTGGAGTTTTTCTCGAGACGGACCGGTGCGAATTGTGGTGTCCGGCCCTTTATTGCTGTTTCCAACAGGACAGATTCAGATTGGCCTACGCGGCTATTGAGAAATTGTTGCGCTGCAAGGTTTCCCGCTTCTCGTAATCGAAACGCGCGTGCTTTTCGCTCTGACTTTGGGACTTGGGGCATTCGCTCCGCCGGAGTGCCTGGGCGTTCCGAATAAGGGAAGACGTGGAGCCATGTCAGGCCGCATTGCTCAATAAGGTGAAGCGTATTGGTGAACATTTCCTCGGTTTCCGTCGGGAATCCAGCAATGAGATCGGCGCCGAAAACGATATCCGGTCGCAGTTCTCGAAGTTCGTTGCAGAGCGCTACCGCATCCGCGCGATTGTGTCGTCGTCTCATACGTTTCAGAATCTTATCATCGCCGGATTGAAGTGACAGGTGCAGATGCGGCATAAGCCTTTCCTCTTCCGCAATCAGGCGTTTAAGGTCGTCGTCAATTTCGATGCAGTCGATAGAAGATATACGCAATCGTTTCAGGTTTGGCACGTTCGTGAGTAGTCGTCGCGCCATTTGGCCCAGGCTTGGCTGGCCCGGCAAATCGTTGCCATAGGACGATATATCTACACCGCTTAGGACTACCTCCGCATACCCATTGGCAGTGAGCTCCGCGACTTGGCGAACGATTTCACCGATTGCTACAGAGCGGCTATTGCCGCGGCCGAAAGGTATAATGCAAAAAGTGCATCGATGGTTGCATCCTTGCTGTACCTGAACAAACGCGCGGTTTCTATTTTCGAAACCTTGGATTAGGTGGCCGGCCGTCTCCTTAACTGACATGATGTCGTTGACCATCACAGGTGCTGTCAATTCGTAGCTTTGACGGGCCATTTTCTCGACATTGCCTATCACGCGGTCGACTTCTGGCATATTGGAAAATTCGTCTGGACTGATTTGTGCCGCACAGCCTGTAATGACTATTTCCGCTTCGGGATGCTCGCGACGCGCTTTTCTTATAGCCTGTCGAGCTTGACGTTCTGCCTCTGCGGTGACAGCGCAGGTATTAATGACCACCACGTTGTGGCGGCCGCTCGCATTTATATGTTGTCGTATCACCTCAGATTCATAACTATTAAGGCGGCAGCCGAACGTAATGATTTCAGGAGTGTTGGACATCATTATCAATCGCGTCGGTAGGTGCCGGTGAAGCTGGTTGCAACAGGGCCACTCAATAAGACATGGCCGTTTTCTCGCCACTTTGCAGATAAGACGCCACCATCTACAACAAAATCCGCACTTTTCTCTTCAAGCAATCCGCGTCGCGTTGCGGATACCACCGCTGCGCATACGCCGCTTCCGCAGGCCAGTGTCACTCCGACACCCCGTTCCCACACCCTCATCCGCCATCGGCCATCAGTCAGGGGCGAGATGAACTCGACATTTGTTCGTTCGGGAAATAGCGGATGATGCTCAACTACGGGACCGATACGCTCAATATCGATAGCCTCCGCGTCCTCGACGAAAAAGACGCAGTGGGGGTTTCCCATTCCGACTGCGACCGGACTATTGAGACCTTGAATGTCGAGTGGCAGATGTAGTGTATTGTGCTCGCTGGCCAGCGGAATATTTTGCCAACCGATTAGCGCTGGCCCCATGTCGACGGTAATTTGGCCCGATGCGTCCATATCGGCCTGTAGCACCGTGGCGATAGTTTCGATCGAGAGCGTTTTCCGGTCCTCTTTCCGCATAATCATCGCAGCTGCGCAACGTGCCCCATTGCCGCAAGCGCCCGCTTCGGAGGCGTCTGCGTTAAGAAAGCGGAACCGGATATCGGCATCATTCGTAGATTCTTCGATAAGGACAATTTGGTCACATCCAACACCCGTGTGACGGTTTGCAATGGATGCGAGTTGTGCCTCCGGAAGCGGTGCACCACCATCTCGAAAATCGATGACAACGAAATCGTTGCCTGCACCATGCATTTTTGTAAACGGTATTGTTGGCATCTCATTTTGCCCCTAGGCCGTTCATGCGGTCGCGTAGGAACTAAAGGTCTTGATGACGCCTTATATGGCGATGGGGCCTGTGCTGTCCAACGAATTGGCACACTTTGGCCTTAATCTTCGACGACGCACGGGGTAATTTTTGCATTCGCCATTGAGTTCGATGATAAAGGGGCTGATCGCGTCGCTGTATCTTGCTGGGTTGGTCGGTGTAAATTCCGTGGGCTATTGAATTTCCTGGCTCAAGTTAAGTTAACTCCAATTTCGCTGTCCATTAACATTTGGCGCAGGTTTAGTTCATGTCGCTGATCTCCAGTGAGGATGCAGGTTTATTTTAGAATTACCCATTCTGGTTGGTAGCAAGATACTTTTAACCTATCTCTGTCTTTTAACTAATGCGCTGTGCGTTCGATGAAGTGAGTTAAATTTCGAGTGATAGCTTCTGTTCTGTTCTAAAATTACGGGTATGAAGTTGCCGTGCTGGGCTTGACTTGGGCGGTTTGTAAGTTTAAAAGCCCGGCGAATTTCGAGGGAACACCTAATTCCCGGCCTCGAGGGGCTCCGCCAATCCGCGAGTTTTCGCGCACTGGCGCTTTAGGTGCTGCTCTCTATTGTGCCTCGTGGAGCGACGATGTTTGATGCACTGAGTGATAGACTGGGAGGCATTTTGGATGGCCTTACCCGTCGCGGTGTCCTGAAAGAACAGGACGTCGATGAAGCGATGCGCGAGATTCGGCTGGCGTTACTCGAAGCCGATGTCGCATTACCGGTGGTCCGAGACTTCATCGGGAAGGTCAAGCCCGCTGCCCTTGGGCGTGAGGTGCTTCGATCGGTTACACCGGGCCAATTAGTAGTCAAAATTGTCCATGACGAATTGGTTAAAATGCTTGGCGACGATAGCGCCGCGGGTATCAACCTTGCCGCAACTGCGCCAGTTCCTATCCTATTGGTTGGCCTACAGGGTTCGGGCAAGACTACCACCGCCGCTAAACTCGGGTTTAGATTTTCGGCTCGAGACAAGAAAAAAGTGCTTATGGCGTCGCTAGACGTATACCGTCCAGCTGCCCAACAACAGCTTGCTGTACTTGGCGAACAAGCGAATATCGCAACCTTGCCAATTGTGAATGGGCAGCAGCCTGGGGACATTGCCACTCGTGCGATGCAGGCGGGGCGTCTCGGCGGATATGACGTAGTGATTTTGGATACTGCAGGCCGACTTCATGTTGACGAAATACTCATGGATGAGATGGCGGCGGTTAGCAAAATTGCCGAACCGCACGAGGTATTATTGGTGGCTGATGCGATGACGGGCCAAGACGCTGTCAATGCTGCGACTAGTTTTAATGACCGGATTGGTTTGACTGGAATCGTGTTGACGCGTGTTGACGGGGATGCACGCGGCGGTGCGGCGCTGTCCATGCGGTCGGTGACTGGTTGTCCGATCAAGATGATGGGTGTTGGTGAAAAGCTCGACGAATTTGAGGACTTTTATCCGGAGCGCATCGCTAATCGAATACTCGGTATGGGTGATGTGGTCAGCCTTGTCGAGAAAGTTTCCGAAACGATCGAAGCAGAGCAGGCCGAAAAGCTTGCGAAGAAAATGAAAAAGGGTGAGATGAATCTGGACGATCTCGCCGACCAGCTCGATCAACTGCAGAAAATGGGTGGCCTTGGCAGCTTGATGGGCATGTTGCCAGGTGTTGCTAAGGCGCAGCGGCAGATGGCGGAAGCTAATTTAGATGAGAAATCGATCCGGCGCCAACGGGCGATCCTGTCGTCGATGACCGCTGATGAGCGCCGACGACCGAAGGTCATTCAAGCCTCACGCAAGCGCCGCATTGCGTCCGGATCGGGCACGTCGGTTCAGGATGTAAATAAGTTGCTTAAGCAGTTTCAGATGATGAATAAAATGATGAAGAAGGTGGGTAAAATGGGGGACAAAGGATTGATGCGTCATGGAATTCCCGGGTTACCGCCCGGTTTCTGATAGATACGCCTTCTCGAGAAACAACGAATTTAACAAAGTTGGAGAAAAGACGATATGTCGTTAAAAATCAGACTGGCCCGTGGGGGTGCTAAGAAACGGCCCTTTTATCGGATTGTGGTCGCTGATTCACGTATGCCCCGCGACGGCCGCTTTATTGAGCGCTTGGGAACTTATAATCCCATGCTGCCAAAGGAACATCCAAACAGGATCGAGTTGAAGATCGAGAGAATCCAACATTGGCTATCGGTCGGCGCGCGTCCGTCCGATCGCGTCGCGCGCTTCCTGGGCGGTGCGGAGATCATTCCTATGCCGTCAATTCCAGAACAAACGAAGAAGAACCAGCCAAAGGCAAAGGCGCAAGAGCGCCTGAAGGAATCGGCTGAGGAGGCTGCATCTCCCAAACCTGAGGCCGACGGAACCCAAGAAGTACCTGGCGAACAGGAGACATCTCCTGCAGAGGCCGCTGTCAAGACAGTTCCGGTTGAAGGAGAAGATTCTGGTGGTGAAAATAACAAGGACGACGATTAGGAAGGAAAAGTGCGGGGCGAGTTGATAGATATGTCCGATCGTAAACTATGCGTTGGGGTGGTAACGGCGGCGCATGGTGTCTGTGGTCAAGTCCGGGTGAAAAGCTTCACTGCGACTGCAGGCGATATAGCTCGCTATAAACCATTAACAGACGCATCCGGCGAACGCGTTTTTTGCCTCGATATAGTTGGACGTGCTAAAGGCGTGCTGTTGGCTCGGATTGATGGAATTCTAAATCGCGATGCTGCCGACGAGCTGCGCGGTACAAAGCTCTTTGTTGAGCGCAACGCTTTGCCAGATGCAGACGACGAGGATGAATTCTACCATGTAGACTTGGTTGGTCTTGCGGCGATCCTGCCGGATGGCAACGCATACGGCACGGTCAAGGCCGTGTACGATTTCGGCGCTGGAGATATGATCGAGTTTGAACTTACCGAAAGCGGTGACGTCATCCTGCCCTTCACGCGGGCAGTGATCCCCGAGATTGATCTGGACCAAGGTTGGATAATCGTTGATCCGCCGAATATGTTCGGTGATCCTGAATTGGGCTTGCCGTCTAAAGGTGGCGATGAGGAAGTGGACAGATGAGGGTGTGGAAGGCCACCGTCTTGACGCTGTTCCCGGAGATGTTTCCGGGACCGCTCGGTCATTCTCTGGCAGGCTCTGCCTTGACTGAGGGAAAATGGCAGCTTGATGCGCAAGACATCCGGCAGGGAGGGACAGATCGTCGTCGTACCGTTGATGCCGCCCCCTTTGGGGGAGGCCCTGGCATGGTGATGCGTCCAGATGTGGTAGATGCGGCGCTTAACACTGTTTCCGCCGATGGCCGTCCCGAAATTCATCTTTCGCCGCGGGGACGTCGTCTTGACCAGGACCTCGTGTGGGAATTAGCCAAGGGTAGCGGTGTGGTGCTCTTTTGTGGCCGCTACGAGGGGCTGGACGAGCGTGTTATAGAAGCTCGCGGCATGCTAGAGGTAAGCCTTGGGGATTATGTGCTCTCCGGTGGTGAGAGTGCGGCTATGACATTAATTGACGCCTGCGTTCGGTTGCTGCCGGGTGTTCTTGGAGCGTCCGAATCGCTGGTTGAGGAAAGTTTTCAAGGGGGATTACTTGAGTATCCTCAATACACTCGTCCCGCCAATTGGCGGGGCATGAAGGTGCCCGAGGTTCTGGTGAGCGGTCATCACGAACGGATTCAACGTTGGCGACACACTCAAGCCCTAAAGACGACGCGCGAACGTAGGGTCGATCTTTGGTCTCGGTATGTCGCTGGAATTAACGAAGTGAGGGTTTCGTCATGAATATAATTGAAAAATTGGAAGCTGAGCAGATCGAGAAGCTCACTGGTGAAAGGCCGATCCCAGAATTTGGTCCAGGCGATACTCTGAGGGTGAATGTCAAGGTGGTCGAAGGGACCAGAGAGCGTGTTCAGGCCTTTGAGGGAGTGTGTATCGCCCGGCGTAATTCGGGCGTTAACAGTGCCTTCACGGTGCGCAAGATTAGTTACGGTGAAGGTGTGGAGCGGGTCTTTCCGCTCTACAGCCCTCGGATCGAATCGATCGATGTGGTCCGACGTGGAGATGTTCGGAGGGCGAAACTTTATTATTTGCGGGGACGCCGAGGCAAGAGCGCACGGATAGCTGAGAGGACTACCCGGCGAAACGTCGAAGCGCAGGAGAAGGGCACACCAGTGAAGGCCGCCGGCAACGAAGCTCCGGCGAGTGAGGATTGATCTTTTGGTAGTTCGCGAACACTTTTTAAGTCTGACAATTCAATAGGGACGGAATATGCCAACGCCGCGTACCTTGCTTGAAAAAATTTGGGATTCACACCTGGTCCACCAGCAGGAAGATGGGACCTGTTTGCTTTATATCGATCGGCACATCATACACGAGGTTACCAGCCCCCAGCCCTTTGAAGGGCTCATGATTGAGGGCCGGAAGGTGCGACGGCCGGAACTTACACTGGCGGTAATTGACCACAATATTGCAACGGATCGAGATGAAAAAATTCCGGCGGATTCCCAACTGCAGATAGATACCCTGCGTCGCAATTGTGCAGAGTTTGGTGTAGAACTTTTCGAAGTTGACGATCCACGCAACGGCATCGTTCACATCATCGGTCCGGAGCAAGGTTTCACTCTGCCGGGCGTAACATTGGTCTGTGGGGACAGTCACACGGCTACGCACGGCGCCTTCGGTGCGCTTGCCTTTGGTATTGGTACTTCCGAAGTCGAACATGTAATGGCTAGCCAAACGCTGCTGCAGTCTCCCGTGAAGAGTATGCGGGTGACAGTCAACGGCAATTTGCCCGTGGCCTGCACGGCGAAGGATCTCATACTCGCGTTAATTGGCAAGATTGGAACAGGTGGTGGAACCGGGCATGTCATTGAATATACGGGACCCGCGATTACTGAGCTATCTATGGAAGGGCGTATGACCGTCTCGAATATGAGCATTGAGGCAGGCGCTCGCGCCGGACTGATCGCGCCAGACGAGAAGACGTTTAAATATCTCGAAGGACGACCGTATGCACCGAAAGGTGACGATTGGGATGTTGCAGTCGCTTATTGGAAGTCACTGCCATCAGACTATGGCGCCAATTACGATACGGAAGTGACCCTCGACGTCAACGACATCGATCCGCAGGTCACTTGGGGGACAAGTCCTGAAGACGTGGTGCCAATAACCGGTGTTGTGCCAGATCCGAAGGATGCGCCGAGCCTTGATAAGGCAGCGTCAGTCAAAAGAGCGCTTGAGTATATGGGGCTTCAGGCAGGCACTCGGATGACGGATATTGAAATTGATACCGTATTTGTAGGCGCCTGCACCAATGGGCGAATCGAAGACATTCGTGCCGTTGCTGAGGTGGCTAAAGGACGCAAGGTTAAAAAAGGTATTCGCACACTAGTGGTCCCAGGTTCAGGCCTCGTGAAGCAGCAGGCCGAGGAAGAGGGGCTGGCCCAAATTTTGGTGGATGCTGGTTTCAATTGGCGCGAGCCCGGATGTTCGATGTGTTTGGCTATGAACATCGATCGTCTGCAGCCGGGTGAACGCTGCGCCGCTACATCTAATCGGAATTTCGAAGGTCGCCAAGGCCGCGGTGGACGGACCCATTTGGTGAGCCCAGCAATGGCAGCAGCAGCAGCGATCACGGGTAAGCTTACCGATGTGCGCGAGTTGATATCATGAGCAACCGATATGGTAGGTATGTGCAGGAAACTCAACTGACAGGTGTAGATCACCTGTTTGGGCGTGATTTGCGACGAGACGGTTGGTTTATTGGCGAAGAATCAGTTTTACAGGGACGCCGTTGGCCGTCATTAAGGAGTGACAAGCGTCCGACCGAGACCAGCCCGGACCCCGCGGTTATTTGGGCGCTTCGCAACCGACGGCGAGGGTAGGAGAAAAGGCAAGGTCAATGAAGAAATTCACCACACTTAAGGGCGTAGCTGCTCCGATGGATCGCATCAATATAGATACGGACCAAATCATTCCGAAACTACACCTGCGAACTATCAAACGGACCGGTCTCGGCGTTTTTGCTTTCGAGGAGGCTCGTTACGACGTCGATGGCAATGAGAACCCTGATTTCATTCTTAACCAGGAACCTTATCGTGGCGCCGAGATAATCGTCGCTGGCGATAATTTTGGTTGCGGCTCTTCTCGCGAGCACGCACCGTGGGCACTGACCGATTTCGGCATACGCTGCGTCATCTCAACTAGTTTTGGAGATATATTTTACAATAACAGCATGAAGAACGGTTTAGTTCCCATACGTGTCAACCGAGCGGAACTGGATGCTCTGATGGCTGACGCTAAAGACGCGGAGAACCCGGAACTCATTATCAATTTGGAGAAGCAGGAAATTCAGCGACCGAACGGTGGCGTAATAAAGTTCGACTTTGACGAGTTCCGCCGACACTGCCTGCTTAACGGACTAGATGATATTGGCCTCACCTTGCAAAAGGACGATGCGATCGGTGCCTTCGAGGGTGAGCGCCGGAAGTCGATGGAATGGCTGGACCGAGGTACCGGCATCTGATCCGGCGGCTGTTTTACTAGAATTAATAATTGGGAGCGGCATGCATGTCCGCGAATAGGAAGCTGTTGATTTTGCCGGGCGATGGAATTGGCCCGGAGGTGATGAGGGAAGTTGTCCGCGTTGTTGATTGGTTTGGCGACAAGCGGGCTGTTGGATTCGACGTAACGGAAGATCTGGTGGGAGGCGCCGCTTACGACGCCCACGGAACACCCTTGACTGACGAGACCCTCGCCTCTGCGATGGACTCGGATGCGGTGCTGTTTGGTTCCGTAGGTGGGCCAAAGTATGACGGTGCGCCGCGCGATAAGAGGCCAGAGGCGGGATTGCTGCGCCTTCGCAAGGAAATGGACCTATTTGCCAATTTGCGACCAGCAATGACCTTCGAGGGTTTGCTCGATGCTTCTTCGTTGAAGGAAGACGTGATCCGAGGCCTTGACATTCTGATTGTGCGCGAGCTGACGGGCGGTATCTATTTTGGTGAGCCGCGCGGTGTCGAGACCATGTCCGACGGTAAGCGCCGCGGTTATGATACGCAGACTTATACTGAAGATGAGATCCGGCGTGCTGCTGCCGTTGGCTTTGAATTGGCACGCGAACGAAACCGCAGAGTCCACTCGGTTGAAAAAGCTAATGTGATGGAGAGTGGGGTTTTCTGGCGCGAGATTGTAACCGAAATGCATAAGGAAATTTATGCGGATGTCGAGCTCGAGCACATGTATGCGGACAATTGCGCGATGCAGCTAGTGCGCGATCCTAAGCAGTTCGATGTCATTGTCACGGACAATCTCTTCGGGGATATCCTCTCTGATTGCGCTGCGATGCTTACTGGCTCGCTGGGTATGTTACCTTCGGCTTCACTAGGCGCGCCTGACGCAGTCGGCCGTCGCCGTGCTCTTTACGAACCCGTTCACGGTAGTGCCCCGGATATTGCCGGGCAGGGTAAAGCGAATCCACTTGCATGCCTGCTTAGCTATTCGATGATGTTGAGATATTCCTTTGGCCTTAGTGACGATGCCAACCTGGTCGATCGAGCGGTTGCTAATGTCCTACGCAGTGGTATCCGTACCGCTGACATCGTGGGTGATGGCGATAGGGCGGTTTCGACCGAGCAGATGGGCGACGCTCTGCTCGCCGAACTAGATAGGCTTAACGATTAGCTTAATTTTGTCACTTCTGTGATGTGCTTGGGCCGTGCCTTATGCTTTATAAAGGTCGGTAAATCTCCAAGGTCAGTCTCGCTCACGCGCTGGCGACCTCTTTGTCGAACTCAGTGATGACCATGGGTGATTAGGGTGATAGCTTTAGGAGCGCTTCCAGCAGCTCGTTGATGCGAGTGGCAACCAAACGCTAACGACACCTGCAGGCCTCGTCGGTTAGACGCAATAACTAATTTGCGCGGCCGCTTTCAAATGGGGGGTATCCATTTTCTTAGAGCGCGGTTCTCGATTGCCGGAGAGGGAATTTATTCCACTTGCATTAAGACATGAAGAACCATAATCCAACGAACTGAATTTGTACGAGTATTGAGCTATGGGATATCGAGTTGCTATTGCCGGCGCAACGGGGAACGTAGGTCGGGAAATCCTGAACATCTTGCAGGAACGTAATTTCCCAGTGGACGAGGTTATCCCGTTGGCCTCGGAGGCGTCCATCGGTAAGGAGGTTTCGTACGGCGAAGAAGAAACCATTAAGGTACAAGCCTTGAATTATTACGACTTTAAGGGGACGGATCTGGGCCTTTTTTCGCCAGGTGGCGCTGTCTCGGCCGTGCATGTCCCGCGCGCTGCGGCAGCCGGCTGCATGGTCATCGACAATACGTCTCATTTTCGTATGGACCCAGACGTACCTCTGGTCGTGCCGGAAGTCAATCTAGACGCCCTTGAAGGCTGCGTGGCGCGAAACATTATCGCTAACCCAAATTGCTCAACCATCCAGTTGGTGGTTGCGCTCAAGCCTCTTCATGACATCACTAAGATAAAACGAGTTGTGGTCAGCACCTATCAATCAGTCTCGGGTGCTGGGCGCGCCGGGATGGACGAATTGTTTAATCAGACCCGGCAGGTCTATGTCAACGACCCATTGCAACCTGAAAAGTTCACTAAGCGGATCGCTTTTAATGTCATACCTCATATTGATACGTTCATGGATGACGGTTCGACTAAGGAAGAATGGAAGATGGTAGTCGAGACGAAGAAGATCCTCGACCCGGAAATCGACGTGATTGCGACTTGCGTGCGGGTGCCGGTTTTTGTCGGACATGGAGAAGCGGTGCATGTCGAGTTCGAGGATGCAATCGACGAGGATGCCGCGCGCGTGGCACTGGCTGCGGCACCCGGCGTCGTCGTGGTAGACCATCGCGACGACGAGGGTTACGTGACGCCGGAAGAAAGTGCCACGGAAGACGATGTGTATGTTAGCCGCATCCGCCGCGATCCTTCTGTCGAGAACGGACTCGCGATGTGGGTCGTTTCTGACAATTTGCGAAAGGGCGCTGCACTGAATACTGTGCAAATTGCAGAGGCGCTGATCGACCAACAACTGCTGAAGAAAGCGGCCTAATCCGGCTCTAGGCCGATGTCAGGCGAACTTAAAATACCCACTCCTGCTTCCAGTGCTGGCTCAGTCCCTGCCGAAACGGTAGGTGAATTATTTGCGGAGGCGACGAAGCAGCACCAATCCGGAGAGATGGAACAGGCGATCGATCTTTATCGCCGCCTGCTATTACGATTTCCGTCATATGCGCCAGCATGGAACAATCTGGGCGTGGCGCTGCGCGCCATGGATCGATTTGCTGCGGGTGTCAGCGCGTTAAGGCGTGGCATCGCACTCAACCCCAAGGACGCTGGCGCACTTTCCAACCTCGGCAATGCTTTGCGTGCGATTGGTGAGTACGAGGAGGCGGTAGCGGCTCATGAGGCATCCTTAGCTATCGACCCGAGGCAGGGTCGCGTTCATTATAATCTTGCCCTCGCCCAACGCGATCTCGGCCATTTAGAAGTGGCACTTGCGGGTTTCAAATCGGCCGAGATGTGCGGTTTTAAGTCTTCGGAGATGTTTTGGGACCGCGCCCTGACATTGCTTGTCGCTGGTGAGATCGAGCAAGGCTTTCGCGAATACGAATGGAGGTGGCAACTCCCGGAAAGTCCACCCCGCTTCACTAATATCGAGGTTTGGGACGGAAAGCCTTACGATGGCAGGACGTTGTTGGTCCATACGGAGCAGGGTTTCGGTGACGCAATCCAATTCTTGCGCTATCTCCCGAAGGCGGCGGCGCTTGGGGGACGCCTGATTTATGAATGTCCATTGCCGCTGATGCGCCTGGTGCAAAGTAGTGACTTCGTCGACAGAATTGAATTGGTTGAGCAAGGTGGTCCGATGCCGCCGGCAGATCGGCAGATCGCGCTCCTCAGTCTCGCCCGGGTATTCGGTACTTCTTTCAAGACGATCCCGTGGGAAGGCCCCTATATAGCCCCGCCGGAGAACGGGCCAAGTCTTCAGTTGGGGAGTGACGAACTTAAGGTCGGTCTTGTCTGGGCTGGGAAACCGACGCACAAAAACAACCGCAACAGGTCGATTAATCTAGAAATGTTGCTGCCCTTGCTAGAACTGCCCAAGATTCGTTTTGTCGGTTTGCAGAAGGGAGACGGTTCTGATCAGCCAAATCAGCTCGGCGCAGAGGCTCTGGTGACTAATATAGGCGAGCGAATGCGAGACTTCGCAGATACAGCTACGTTCCTGACGCAACTCGATCTGCTGATCTCCGTCGACACCTCGGTCGTGCATCTTGCGGGTGCGCTGGATGTTCCAACCTGGGTTTTAATTCCATATTCCCCGGATTGGCGGTGGCTTTACGGCCGTGACGATACACCGTGGTATCCTAGCGTGCGGCTCTTCCGTCAAAAGACGCCACGCGATTGGCCGGAAGTCATCGCCCGAGTGCGTTATGAACTTGCCGCGTATGTGCCGGATCTCAAAAAGTCGGACGGCTAGTTGACACTATCTAGTGATGCGAATTGGCTTGTATCGGGTCTTCGGTTGACGAAGCAACCCAAACCCTTCGACGACCGCGAGATCAGATTTGCCGAGCTGCTGGGTCAATGCAAGAATGTCACGTATGCTTGCCAAAGCGGTTGCGACAGCTTTCGGAAAACTCTTTCCATTGACAAGGTGGCCTACCAGCAATGCTGCGAAGGCGTCACCGGCACCTGATGCCGCCCCTTCGATGCATTCTGTCTCAATCCGCCAGAGGCCATCCTTACCGCCAATTATAGTCGCAAATCCGTCCGGTGTCTCGATGCCAGTGATGGCGGCTCGTTTTGGGCCAAACCTAAGTAAACATTCAAGCGCTGCTGGAGCGGAATCCATCGTCGGTAGACTGGTTTTCAACAGTAGTGCGGCTTCGAAAGCATTTGGCACGATAAGGTCTGCCGCCGGCAGAGCTTGTTCTCGGAAGAACGCAACTAACTCTTCATCTACGTAGACGCGACCATTGTCGCCTGAGACAGGATCGAGGCAGTAAAAACCGCACCGACCTGAGGATTTCAGCCTGCGTACGGCATTGAGTGCGGCGTTTCCGGTGGCTAGAGTACCGAGATATCCGGTGATTGCCGCATTGAAACCGGCTTTGGCGTGCTTCTGTTCGACACCTTTTAGCAGGGCATCAACCTTTACCGTTGCGGCGGGGCCACCCTCGAAGCTTTGGTGACCGGGATGATTAGAGAGATGTGCGGTGTCGACCGCTACTGCCTCGACGCCGAGGGCCTGGAGTGCTGGGACAGCTGCCGAGTTTCCGACGTATCCGCTTGCGACGCGCGACTGGATCGTTAAAACGCTCATTACGGCATTCAGCGGCACTGCCGGATCGATGTCCAGCGGCCAAGTAGTATGGAGGGATGTTTATGGTTGCTACGGCGCGCCCGAGGCGAAGCGTACTTTACATGCCGGGCTCTAATGCCCGAGCCCTAGAGAAGGCTCGGGAGTTACCGGCCGATACACTTATTTTTGATCTCGAGGACGCTGTGGCGCCTGACCAAAAGGATGTGGCGCGTCGCCAGGTGCGTGAAATATTAATAGCCGGCGGCTATGGCGCTCGCGAACTGGTCGTTCGAATTAATGGGCTGACGACCCCGTGGGGCGAGGAAGATGTTGCTGTCATGGCGACTGCGGGGGTCGATGCGGTCTTGGTCCCGAAGGTCGAAAACAAACAGATTATTGATGGTGTAGAGGGCCTTCTGGAGGCTGCGGGTGCACCTGATGAGCTATCAATATGGTGCATGATCGAAACTCCCAAAGGCGTGTTACGGGCGGAGGAAATCGCTTCTGCTTCACCTCGTCTAGGTGCGTTGGTGATGGGCACTTCGGATCTTGCAAAGGATTTACATTGCCTGCATACACCGCGTCGCGAGCCTTTTTGGACTAGCCTTTCCTGGTGTATCCTTGCGGCACGCGCAAATGGACTTGCGGTTCTCGACGGGGTGCATTTGAATCTCGACGATCAAGAAGGTTTTGAAAAAATTTGCCGATTAGGCCGTGAGTTCGGCTTCGATGGCAAGACACTAATTCATCCGAAAACGCTTGCCGCCGCCAATGCGGCCTACGCGCCGGGCCAGGAGGAAGTTGACTGGAGCCGCCGTATTATTACCGCGCATATAATGGCCGAGCGGGACGGCAAGGGGGTCGTATTGCTCGACGGACGATTGATAGAATATTTGCACGTCGAGGAAGCACGGCGGATCGTTGCTTTGTCGGAAGCTATAGCGGCTTTGGAGGTTGAATAATCCTCTCTGACGCCGGAGCGGGTTTTAATGCCCCAGCCGACGCGCTTCTTCGTCCATCACTACCGCGACACGACCGATGGCGGTACGATCGAGCACAGAGGCCATCGCATCCTGGAAATCCTCTAGCTTGAAGGCCTTCCAGATACGCGGGTGAATTTTCCCCGCCTCAAACCATTCGAACATCTGAGCCATTAGGGAGTGGATACGCGGTGCCATTTCATAACGCACGTCGTCTGGGCTCCAGCCGATGTAGTAGCCCATATTCAGACCGGTCACAGTCACATTCTTAACTAATAAGATATTTGCAGGGATTTGCGGGATTGTTCCGCTGGCAAAACCGACTGGCATGATCCGGCCTTCAGGCGCGATACAGCGGAGCGATTCTGCGAAGACGTCTCCGCCAACTGGATCGTATATCGCGTTAGCGCCCTTGCCGCTCGTAAGGTCATTCACTACTTCGCGGAAGCCACCTTCACGATAGTTGATGACGTGATCTGCACCCTGTTCCATTGCTGCGTTTAGCTTGGCTTGCGAACCGGCCGTCGCAATGACATTAGCCCCGATGATCTTTGCAGTTTCGATAGCGGCGAGGCCTACACCTCCTGCCGCACCGTGTACCAGCAGCGTCTGTCCGGGTTCGAGGCGCAATAGATGCGGCCAGGTTAGAGCGGCGACGGAGGTGGCATAAGAATTAGTGAAACTGATAGCGCGGTCGAAGGTCAGCCCATTCGGGATCTTGAAAGTGTTGACCTCGTTGGCGACGCCGATCTCGGCGAGGCCGCCCCAGTCTAGCACGGCGCAGACACGGTCTCCGACCCGGATGCGATCACATCCCTCGGCGACGTCGGTCACGATACCCGCGATCTCCGCTGCGGGTACGAAGGGAAGCGGTGGCTTTCGCTGATATTTGCCAGCGACCATTAGGCTGAGGGCAA
Source organism: Pseudomonadota bacterium (assembly GCA_036337155.1). Classification (GTDB taxonomy): domain Bacteria; phylum Pseudomonadota; class Alphaproteobacteria; order UBA8366; family UBA8366; genus UBA6544. The sequence goes on from JAYZET010000034.1 coordinate 149,871, forward strand.
AACTAATACCCGTCGCCTGTGTCTTAATTCGTACCTGTCTTTGACCCAGTTGGGGTTCGTCGCAGTCGACCAGTTTAAGTTTTTCGAATTCAGTGAATTCCTCGACTAATACGCCGCGCATTATTGCTTCCTCCGTCGTTCTCCAGGGAAAATAGGTTTTGGACTGGCACTGACATCCCTGGGAGTCAGCTTAGTTTCCTCGCTACCATTAACCGGGTAACGGGAGCCCGTTGGACATGACCGTAATCGACGTAAACGGCCTTTCTACGCATTATGAAATTGAGGGGCCGTCTGGGGCGCCAGTGCTGACGCTAGCCCATGGCCAGGCGTTTGACTGGTCTGTTTGGCGGAGCCAGATAGCCGCGTTCCAAGATCGCTACCGTGTACTTTGTCCTGATCTTCGCGGCCATGGTGGAACAGCGGACGGCGAACAGGCAGAATTACGAATATCTCATGTGGCGATGGATATTATCGGCTTACTCGATGTGCTTG
>JAYZET010000035.1:0-110085 GCA_036337155.1 Pseudomonadota bacterium
GCAACATGCACCACCTTCATTGACCATTTATCGATAAATCACCAATATCGCGCAAATTTTTCAAGGCGATCGAGCGTAGGTGGGAGAGATTATTATGGATGGAAGCGGTGCCATGAAATCGGGCTGGCAATTTTGGATTGACCGAGGAGGTACGTTCACCGACGTAGTCGCCCGCACGCCCGAAGGTGAGTTGATCACTCACAAACTGCTTTCAGAGAACCCAGAAGCATACAGCGACGCGGCGGTGCAAGGAATTCGAGACTTGCTCGGCGTCGCCAAGGACGAACCCATACCGTCGGGACGTATCGAGGCCGTTAAAATGGGCACGACAGTCGCCACCAACGCCCTTTTGGAACGTAAGGGAGACCGAACCCTGCTCGCAACAACCGCCGGCTTCCGTGATCAACTACGGATAGGGTATCAGGCCCGACCCGAACTATTCGCGCGCGAGATTGTGCTGCCAGAAATGCTATACGAGGATGTCGTTGAGATAGAGGAAAGGGTGCGTGCTGATGGCAACGTGGAAACCCCACTCAATCTAGCAGCAGCGCGGCGACTGCTACAGAAAGCTTATGACGACGGTATCCGCGCCGTCGCCATCGTCTTTATGCACGGATACCGCTTCCCCAGACATGAACTAAAGATAGCTGACTTAGCGCGCGAAATAGGTTTCACACAAGTCTCGACGAGCTATGAGACCAGTCCACTAATGAAGTTCGTTAGCCGCGGCGATACTACCGTCGTAGATGCGTACCTATCGCCTCTCCTTCGCCGCTACGTCGACCAAGTTGCGGCCGAGCTCGGTAACACTCGACTAATGTTCATGCAGTCTAATGGAGGCTTGACCGACGCTAATCTATTCCAAGGCAAAGATGCTATACTGTCAGGTCCCGCAGGCGGTATTGTAGGTGCAGTCGAGACAGCGGCGCAGGCCGGCTTCGAACGCATCATCTCCTTTGACATGGGTGGGACGTCAACGGATGTCGCACACTATGATGGTGAATACGAACGAGCCTTTGAGACCCAGGTCGCGGGCGTCCGGATGCGCGCGCCGATGATGATGATCCACACAGTGGCTGCAGGCGGTGGATCAATTTGCTTCTTCGACGGCACGCGTTATAGGGTCGGCCCAGAAAGTGCCGGCGCCAATCCTGGCCCCGCCTGTTACCGACGTGGCGGGCCTCTCACGGCTACCGACTGCAACGTCATGCTTGGAAAGCTACAGCCCGAATTTTTCCCAAACGTTTTCGGGCCCAATCAGGACCAGCCTCTCGACTCTGACGTGGTTCACGAGAAGTTTGAGGCACTGGCGAGCGACATTCACAAGGCGACCGGTGACCGCCGCACTCCAGTCGAGGTTGCAGACGGTTACCTCAAAATCGCCGTTGAGAATATGGCCAATGCGATCAAGAAGATATCGGTCCAGCGGGGTTACGACGTCACCAGCTACACGCTAAACTGCTTCGGTGGCGCCGGCGGACAGCACGCGTGCCTAGTTGCAGACGCCCTCGGCATGACAAAAGTCCTGATCCATCCCTTTGCCGGAGTGCTATCGGCTTACGGCATGGGCCTCGCGGACATCCGAGCCCTGCGCGAACGTGCCGTGGAGGCAACATTAGATGCCGACGCCATAGCACCGCTCGAAAAAATACTAACCGCTTTGGGGGCTGAAGCGCGGGCAGAACTTATTCGCCAAGGTATCGCAGACGAGCAAATAGAAGTGCTACGCCGCGCCCATCTGCGCTACGAGGGCACTGACACACCCCACTTGATCGAGGTCGGTAGCCCAGCGCAAATGCAGCGACGATTCGAGGATGCACATCGGCAGCGCTATGGCTTCATTATGCCTGAGAAGGCCTTGATCATCGAAGCTGCGGTTGTAGAAGCGATCGGCATGATGACAGAGGCGGAGGAAGAGGAGTTGCAGCAGAGCGGCAGTCAGAAAGCGACCGTATTGGCCAAAGTCTCATCCTACATGGCGGGAGAGAAGCATGCTACTCCGGTCTACGATCGTGACAAATTTTCGACCGGCACAATCATCGAAGGGCCGGCGGTCATTCGCGAACAAACCGCGACAACCATCGTCGAGCCGGGTTGGCGCGCGGAATTAACCCCGAAGGGACATCTTCTTCTGACGCGGGTCGTTGAACTGCGGCGAGAGTTTGCCATAGGCACTGACTGCGACCCAGTGATGCTCGAGGTATTCAACAATCTTTTTATGTCGATTGCCGAACAAATGGGTTTAACACTCGAGAACACCGCACTTTCGGTCAACATCAAGGAACGGCTCGACTTCTCCTGCGCGATCTTCGATCCAGACGGAATGCTGGTCGCCAATGCGCCGCACATTCCGATACACCTAGGCTCAATGAGCGAGAGTATCCGCACCGTGTTGCGCGAGAACACCGGAAAGATGAAGCCAGGCGACGTGTTTGTGGTCAATGCGCCATATAACGGCGGCACGCACCTACCCGACGTCACCGTTATCACACCAATCTTCGATGACACGACCAAGGAAATAATATTCTTCGTAGCGAGCCGCGGCCATCACGCCGATATCGGCGGCATAACCCCCGGATCGATGCCGCCCGACAGCACGATCGTCGAAGAGGAAGGCATCCTATTCGACAACTTTCGACTAGTGGATGGCGGAGAGTTCCTCGAAGACAAGCTCCGCGAGCACCTGGCCGATCACCCCTATCCGGCCCGAAATCCGGACCACAACGTCGCCGACCTCAAGGCGCAGATCGCCGCGGGTGAAAAAGGCGTCCAGGAAGTCCGCATGATGATTGACCAGTTCGGTCTCGATGTGGTGCACGCCTATATGCGACACGTACAGGACAATGCCGAGGAACAGGTTCGCCGGGTCATCGACGTGATGCAGGACGGCGAGTTCACCTATCCGACAGATGAAGGTGCAAAGATCAAGGTGAAGATTACCTTCAACAAGGAAGCACGTTCGGCCACCGTAGACTTCACCGGAACGAGCGCTCAGCGCCCCTCTAACTACAACGCACCCTCTTCAGTAGCGCGCTCAGCAGTGCTATATGTCTTCCGATGCCTGATCGATGACAACATCCCATTGAACGAGGGCTGCCTCAAGCCGATCGATATTATCATTCCGGAAGGCTGCATGCTGGCGCCGAAGTATCCAGCGGCCGTCGTCGCCGGCAATGTTGAGACGAGCCAAGCAGTGACCGACACACTGTTCGGCGCGCTTGGCATTCTCGCAGCCAGCCAGGGTACCATGAACAATGTCACCTTCGGCAATAACCACCATCAATATTACGAGACGGTTTGCGGTGGGTCCGGAGCGGGCCCAAACTTCGACGGCACCTCAGCAGTCCATACTCATATGACCAATACACGCCTCACCGATCCAGAAATACTGGAATGGCGCTATCCCGTTTTGCTGGAGAGTTTCGGTATACGCCGAGGGAGCGGTGGCGCCGGACGAAATCAAGGGGGCTCGGGAACTTTGAGACGCATCCGGTTCCTCGAGGACATGGAGGTGATCATTCTGTCTAACCATCGGATCGTTCCACCTTACGGCATGGCAGGGGGAGCGTCCGGCGAGTGCGGTCGCAACTGGGTGGAGCGTACCGATGGCTCGACCGAAGAGATGACCGCAATGGACAAGCGCGAGGTCAGAGCAGGTGACGTCTTCGTACTACAGACACCGACCGGTGGCGGCTACGGCCCAGCAACGGAGCGCGTCGAACCGCTTTCCGAAGTGGCCGAATAATAGCGCAGGCAGGAACCATACCGGCTCCTCAGCCTACCTCGTTGCTGAAGAGAGACGTGGTGTAAAGTGACTTACTAACTAAACACCGTCCCTTGATTGCGGCTAACGTTGTCAAATCGCTGGATCTTGCGCCCCATGGCGCAGCCCGATGTCAAAAATCCGGGATACACGCAAGGTCTTGGTTTCGCGTACGATTAAGCACTGTCGTCGCCCAAAGAACCTGGTCAATGTCTGTTTTGCGCTCAACATCAAGGAGTTTGGACACGCAGTTCGAGTGCTTCGCCCTTCCATGTCCAAGCAGCAAACACGGCAAAAAGTTTCTGCTTTAACCACTTTCACCGATTACGAGTAGGGACAGAAGCTTGAATCGCAACGGACCGATCTATATAAAAGTTCACTTGGCATAATGTGTTAAGGGCGGGCGAATAATCCGATGGGGATCCTTAGCCGATTAGTTTTGACAATTTTTATTGTGACCTCTCTTGGGAGTGTCGCCTCCAGTAATGGTGTTCCAGAAAGTGGTGTCTTATCGTTTGATATAATCCGCAACGGCGATGCGATTGGCACACATACTTATCGCTTTGACCGGTCTGGGGATCGTACCGAGGTCAGAATTTCGACGGATATTGACTTCCGTCTGCTTTTCATTCCGGTCTATCGTTTTGAGCATGAGTCTCGTGAAGTCTGGGAAGACGGACGCCTTTCTTCCCTCGAATCGCAGACCAATGAAAACGGTAAACCTGTGAAGCTACAGGTGTACCGGGACGAAGATTCGCTCATGGTCATAGGCGAGGATGGAAATTTGCACGTCGATCGTGAAATTATCCCTGCCAGCCTATGGAATCGCTTAGTTCTAGAGCGGGAAGAGACACTGACTACAATATCCGGAAATCTCAAGAAGTTCGAGGTCGAATATATCGGCGAAAAAACAATCGAAGTTCGGGGCGAAAAGATACTGTCGCAGCACTTCCGTCTGAGCGGTGAATTCGAACGAGAACTTTGGTATGATCCAAACGACGTGCTTATCCGCGTGCAATTCGAAGCTTCCGATGGCTCTACGGTCGCATACGTGTTGAAGTAATTTTCTCCGACTACCCCAGCAATCCTACTCTAACTCTCTTCACGGCCTAACAATAAAGACAACTTTTCCTTAGGCGGTACGATATCCGTCACAAGGTCCCTCAAGAGACGCTTATTAGGCAACGGCTCAACGGTAACCGGCTCGCGTCCCAGGCGAGCAGTGCAGGCGTAAACAGTCTTGCCTGCGACTTTCACGGTGCATTCCTTACAGGTATTAGCATTGGTGCAACTATAGCGAATCGCGAGCGATGAATCCTTATTCGCGCGTATCCAGATCAAAGCGTCGAGCACCGACATGCCTTCACTATACGGGACCTCAAATTCATCATAGCTGGGCGTCTCATCCGGTCCGCCCCGCTGCACGCTTAACTTTGCCGTTTCCTGTGTCATGCTATGGTCGCGATCGAAATGAGTTCGAATGGCATTTTCACCAATGGTACCGACTGGACCCGAACTTCACCATTCTCAATCCACGTAACCAAATTCTTTGCCTGCCCCGGGTCGGTCCGCGGATAGTCGTCTCGCTGGTGTGCACCTCTACTTTCGGTGCGATAGAGAGCGCCACGAACAATCGTCTCCGCAGCCAGCAACGCATTCCGCATGTCGAACCAATCCTGCATCGACAACGCAAACCGATGATCGCTTTCCGAAGGATGGTTACCAAGCTGATCGCGCATTTTTTCAATACGCCTAAGGGCCATAGCGAGCCCCGCTCCCGTTCGCAATAATCCGACGTCGCGCCACATTAGCTCTTGCAATTCTACCAACATGCCGACTAACCCTGAACCGGAATGCGTCGCGGCGACATTGCGGCTAGCACTAATCCTTTCAAGAGCACTTGCCGCCGCCTTGTCCGACCATCCAATTTTGCAATCAGACGCTCTGTCTGCGGCAAACCGGCCCGCGCGCTCGCCAAACACAAAAGCCTCTGACATCGCATTTCCCGACAATCGGTTCGCTCCGTTTGCGCCGCCTACAGCCTCGCCGGCGGCGAAAAGCCCAGGAACCTTCGTTTCCATCTGCGTATCGACCCGAACACCACCCATGTGGTAATGTGCGATCGGCGCAACTTCAATACTACGTTTGGTTAGGTCTATACCGTTTGCCGCCAACCGGTCTATGACAGAACCGAAGGCAGCCCGTAATTCCGTTTCGGGGATATGCTGGAAGCTGAGAAATGCGCCGCCCGCGGGTGACCCGCGACCCGCCGCCACCTCTTGCAGTATGGCAAACGAAACGACATCCCGAGGTGCGGTGTATTTGTCAGTGATTTCATTGTGGCCGTAGTTCTGGATGAATTCCTTTCCTTCCGCATTTAATAATTGGCCGCCGAGCTTATATCGGAAGGGATCCCACATAATAGGATCCATGCCAACCATACGTGGCGCTAGATGGCCAATCGGAAAGAATTGAACAAATTCCATATCGACGAGTTCCGCTCCGGCACGAAGGGCCAATGCGTATGAATCTCCACCCATGTTCACAGAGGCGCTATTACGACTATACAGACGGGTCAATCCGCCGGCCGCTAGAACCACAGCCTTTGCTTCTATACGCACCGCTTCACCAGTTTCCAATTCGAAGCCAACGGCCCCAACCACCCTGCCAGAATCTACAATTACATCTGTTACTGTCAGTTCGCTGGCACGACGCAGGTTTTTTGCCCTCCCGATTTGCATTCGCAGCGTCTTAGCTACCGCTGGTCCTGTATTAAGAAAGTCTACGTAGACGCAGCGTTCGACCTGATGGCCCGGAGCCATGACTTGTTTCAAATGGTTGTCTTCACGAGCCCAGCCGACCTTCCAGTCCTCCATTTCCCGAATTCGGATCGGAGCCTCTTCGCAGAGGACGGCTGCCAATTTCTCGTTACAAAGTCCACGGCCCGCTTCTAGCGTATCGTGCAGGTGATGCGTCCAGTGGTCAGGTTCCTGCTCGCCAACCGCAGCAGCGACTGTCATCTGAGCCATGATCGTCGCACCCCCCCTACCGATCAGGCTCTTGTCCACCAAAACCGTATCGGCCCCGTTGCGTGCCGCGGAAACCGCAGCATACATGCCCGCACCTCCCGCACCGACAACCAAAACATCTGTTACTACTTCGACCGACATTGCCTCAATCAAACTCCTCTACTATCGCACGGTACTTAATCCAGCTGCTCATCCCACAAAAAGTCGTCAGGATCGTGCTGATTGGCGGTTCGCTGATTTTAGATTAATAAGTCGTCAAGCGCATTTTTCTGCATCACACCGCCCGGTTCGAAAGCATTGCACACGCCTGCGGACTGCATGGCGCCACCTTGAGACGGGACTTCGTACGGCAGCCATCTGATGGTGCGAACAAACACTAAAAGCAACTATGGAACCATCTTCTGTAAGAACACTCATTCGGGTTGGATCAGGAAATTCGCAATGTCGATGCTTCCGCCGCACGCACTCCGGCAAAGGATCATAGCCGTGGGCAAAACGTCTAAACGTAGAGATCCGGATCGGGTTACCTCTCAAGACGACTACCTCATAGTCATCAATCCTTTTTAATAAGCGCATATATTTTTTTTCCAAATGCGTCGAAAAAGTCGCCTTCGTCGACACAGGCATCGACGGTCGTTTCAAGAGGCGAGATGCGTAAATCAAACATGGCTCTTTCGATGTCAGTCTTCGATCGGTGTTATACTATCCCCGTCGACCAGGAACTTGCCAGAACCGTATCCCGCTGCTTTCGGAATAGACATGATGCGGTGATCGTCTCGTTCGCTGAGCGGCGTGCTCTCCGGCAGTACGGTGACGATATCGCGCTCGGTCGTCACGTCAATAGCATCGTCAACGGTGCTATTCTGTTCTAGGAGTTCAAGGTTCAGCCGCGTCGGGAACATTACGTTACGGTCGCCGCTTTCTCCCGCAGCGATGGCCTCCGGCGGCCTGACCCAGATCGAATGCACAGATTCGCTACCGTCGTGTTCCGCTTTCTGACGACGGGGCATTCGGGCTAGAAAAAAATGCGTATCAAAACGCTTCGGCCGACCTTCCGGCGTGATCCAATGTGCAAAATAGGCAAGACGATCGCAGCAAAGTCGTAAATTTTCGATTGAAACAATGTCCCCCCATTCCAACTCACCCGCATTCAGTGCGGCGTGATACTTTTTATAAAAGTCTTGCGCCTCCTGACCTTCCAACACGGTTTCGACCTCTGAATGACGCGCGAGAACGACGCCGCATTCCTCAAACGTCTCGCGCACACCTGCGACCCGCAACGCCGCCTCGGTCTCGGAAAGTCCTTCGATTCCATCGCACCGAGCCAGAAGCGAAGGATCGGAATCTTCCGGATCAACGAGACCACCCGGAAAGACAAGAGCGGAGGCAAAATGCATCCGGTTACTGCGCTCAACCATAAACACCTCGACGCCTTCATCAGAATCACGGATCAGCAACACTGTCGCGGCGGGCACAGGCAACAACATCTTTTTCGCTTTTTCAGACATAAAACCTCTCTCGGAAACTTCTCTAAAGCTAAAGCGTTAGTCAGACGTTACAAGCAGGCCTTAGGCATGCTATGTCACTTTCAAATTACATAAACTGAGCAGAACGATATCATGCCAAATGACGCCGCCCCGCCCGCGCGGGAAACATTGACAACGAGTGAGACCATCGAGACGCTGCTAAAGCGTCGCAGCATCCGCAAGTATGACGACCGGCCCGTAACTGACGAGCAGGTCGACGCCATCCTACACGCCGCCTTCCGCGCTCCGACATCTTCTAACATACAGAGCTACAGCGTCATCGTGGTTCGCGATCCCAAAATCAAACAACAACTCTCCGTTCCAACCGGAAACCAGAAACATATTATCGATTGCCCCGTCTTTCTGGCATTCTGCGCCGACCTAACTCGCCTCGAACACGTGTTACAAGAGCGTGGCCATACCCTTGCCGAAAACAACATGGAGGTCGGCCTGGTTTCATCAATTGACGCCTCACTCGTAGGAATGTCAGCCTATCTCGCGGCCGATTCACTTGGTATCAAAGGCGTGATGATCGGCGCTGTTCGCAACGATGCAGTGAAGATCGCGGAAATCTTGGGGTTGCCAAAGTTCGTTTACTGCGTGTTTGGCATGTGCCTGGGCTATCCCGCCGAGATGCCGCAACAAAAACCACGGATGGAGCAAGGTTTAGTCGTCCACCACAATCGATACGATTCGTCAAAGACGGCTGCCGCAGTTGATGCCTATGACCTCGCCTTACGTGCACATTATGAGGGCAACGGCAAACAGACAACGCCCGACTCTTGGAGCCATGAAATGGACAAGAAATTCCATCCTCAGCTCCGAGAAGGCCTGCGCGATCAGCTTGACAAATTAGGCTTTGACTTCCGTTAGCAGCATACAGAACAAAGGCCTCAATGGATTTCGAGTTCGACAATCACAGGGGCATGGTCGGAGGCTTTTTCCCATCCGCGGGCCGACCGAAGCACTGATGCCGACCTGAGACCGGCGACCAGTGGGGGCGTTACCCAGACATGGTCTAATCTCCGCCCCTTGTCGACAGCGTTCCAATCGCGCGCCCGATAGCTCCACCAGCTGTAGAGCTTTTCGTCCGCTGGAATAAAATGGCGAACCGCATCGACCCAACCGTTACTTTTTTGCACAACGTCAAGCTTCTCAACCTCAATCGGCGTATGGCTCACCACCTTGAGCAATTGTTTGTGTGACCAAACGTCCGTCGCAAGCGGTGCAATGTTTAGATCACCTACAAGGATAGCTGGATCTCCGCTCCGATGTTCTGCGTCAAACCAATCAGTCATTTCATCGAGAAACGCAAGCTTGTGAGCAAACTTTTCGTTCTTCTTTGAGTCGGGCACGTCACCACCGGCAGGAACATAAAAGTTATGGAGAACAGCACCGCTTTTGAAAGTAACGGATTGATGGCGACAGTCGCTACGTCCGCAAAAATCTCTCCCGTCCGTCGACGCAAATGGCAATCGTGAAAGTATTGCGACACCATTATATCCCTTCATGCCTCTATAATGTTGGTACGCATACCCGAGCTCCTCGATGTCAGACCTCGGAAAAAGATCATCGTGAACCTTAATCTCTTGCAAGCAGACGACATCCGGATTCTCCGTCTTCGTTAACTGCTCAAGAAGCGGCATGCGCAGTCGCACCGAATTTATATTCCAAGTGACAAGCTTCATGGCTCCGCCTATCTAATACGAATATTAAGATCGATTAGGTCGTCGATATGCCCAACCAAATCGTCGCCAGTGACAACTGCAGATACGCCTGCCGGCGTTCCCGTCATGATCAAATCACCTGGACACAAGGTGATCAGGTTAGAAAGACACGCAATTGTTTCCGGGACATTCCAGATTAGCTGGCTGATATCACCCAATTGCCGCCTTTCGCCGTTCACGGAAAGTGTGATAGCCCCACCAGAAATATGACCAACAGATTCCACCGTCTGAATATCACTCATCGGCGCGGAGTAATCGAAGCCTTTCGCCATGTCCCAAGGTCGTCCCATATCTTTGAAACCGCTCTGCATATCGCGACGAGTAAAGTCAAGGCCGACGCAATAACCGTAAATTTTATCCAGAGCATCTTCTTTCGGGATGCGGTAACCTCCCTCAACCAACGCGACAACCATTTCAACCTCGGGGTGCATATCGGCGGTCTCGTCCGGATAAGGTACGGTCGACCCATTAGCGACTAAGGCGTTGCTTGGTTTCGTAAAAAAAAACGGCGGCTCGCGATCGGGATCGTGACCCATTTCATGCGCGTGAGCGGCATAGTTGCGGCCTACACAAAAGATGCGATGGACAGGAAAGGGATCATCACCTACTACAGGAATGATCGGCGGCTCCCACAGCGGTATGGCATAGTCGCTCATTTTTCCACCTTTATAAAAATAACGCAAATAAAACGACTGCAGCGCACCGTGACGACCAACGCCCCATCGGTCAATAAGCGTCGGCGTAGATATCATCCTCAGCGACGCCATGCTCTTTGAGCAGTGCAGCTACACTTTCAACCATAACTGGCGGTCCACAAATATATGCTTTCCAACCACCGAATCCGTTGAAATCCGCGGCGACCGCCTCGTGAACGAAGCCGGTTCGGCGCTCGGTTATGCCTGACGGTTCTGAAAGTACAGGCGTGAAATGAAAATTCATATATTCGCGCGTGAGAGTAGTGAAGCGTTCCTCGAAATATATATCTCGTTCATCACGAACACCAAAATATAGATGGATTTCTCGTCCTCTTCCTTCGGAAATTGCAGTTTCCACGATACAACGGATCGGCGCCATACCCGATCCACCCGCAACACAAAGGATCGGCCCAGTGTGTTCAATTCGAAAATAAGAGCTCCCCATCGGTGCTGTCACGATTACGGGATCGCCTACGTTCAACTGATCTAGCACATAGTGGCTGCTACTATCACCGGCGCCAGAACGGCGGATGTGGAACTCAATACCGGGGTCGCCAGGCAGACTTGCTATCGAATAATATTTTTCGACACCATTCGGATATACAACTTTTGCGTATTGGCCGGCCTTGAACTCCAAAGGATTGCCGTCGGATATGGCGAGCCGAATCAACCTCGTATCATGTGTCAGCCGGCCAAACGACTCAACCTCACATTTGATTTCACGGACCCCGCCCATAACCGCCTTCTTTCCAAATTATCTAAGCGGCCCGTGTATCTGCGAAGATACCAGTACGTATGCTAAAATGCTCGTGTACGGCCTCACCAAATTTTTTAAACAGTCGCCCATTCACCTTATTTCTCCGAATATTCGGATGTTCTGGATGCCACTGCACCCCAAATGCAAGCGCCGGTGCGTCGGGAACACTAATCGCCTCGATTACACCGTCATCGCTTATCGCTTCGATAAAAACCCCATCGCCTGGCCTGTCTACGGCTTGAGCATGAAGAGAATTCACCATGATCTGATGCGCACCGCCAAACAATTCTTCTAACAAGCCCCCGGGCTGAATAGCGATAGGATGCTTATCTTCAAAACGCTCATCAATGGAAATCGTGCGATCCATGCGGTGGTCGCGCTTTCCCTCCAATTCTTGAACACGCTGATGCAACGTCCCACCAAGTGCCACGTTAAGTTCCTGGGTGCCCAGGCATACGGCGAAGACCGGTATCGCCTTGTCGATAGCCATGCGAATTAACGGTAGGGTTGTCGCATCGCGCTCAGGGCAATGAGGCGTACCCTCTAAACTGGGTTCACCTCCATATTGATGCGGTTCCACATTCGGTCGCCCACCAGTTAACATGAGCCCATCAAGTATTTCAACGAGGCAGCTTCCACTGACAGCTTCACCCACAGCAGGAATAACAATTGGTACACAGTCCGTCATTTCGACCGTACAGTGGATGTATTTCTCGCTAACTCGGTGGGATGTATGGCCTTCGTTTTCGTAGGGTGTCGCAGGAATGCCTATCAATGGCTTTTTATTTGGTTTCATGCAACTAAAGGTGGGGTTAAATGAGGAACCTGTCGAGGCCCGCGGATCACTCAATTACCCGATCCTTTAAAATTATCGACAAAGGTAAATACGTTTTGGTCGATCTTGCCTCCGAACTGTGCCTCGACGAGCGCAAGGTCGGTTCGCAACCCCTGTGCATCCGTCACCGTCCATGATCGGATTTGCATAGGTTGCTCAGAAATTGTCAGTGTAACTGACCCAAGATCGGGATTACGATTGTCTGCTAATTCGAAGCGGATCACGTTGTTTCGCCGCTCGAATGTCTTGATAGTTAACCCTTTTCGCAAACTTATCCGTTCGCGCAATAAAAAATATGCTGGAGACTCGTCCAACGGATAGCGACTGACCTGCTCCAGTTCGGTATCGACATGCGTCAAGATGTTACCTTCCGCATATAGTTGAAGCGGAATCGGCGGATCGTATTCGAATCGCATCTGGCCTGGCCGCTGCAGATACAATTTGCCCTCAGCATAACTGCCATCCGGATTATGTTGCATGAAACGAGCTTCGATGGTCCGCAAAGAGTTAAGATATGCCTCTATGCGATCAATCTGAGCCGTCGTCGGCGCATCGGAGGCGAGGCTGGTCGCCGGTAGTATCAGAACACAGAAGAGTGTTCCCACTAACCAAGCAACTTGGTAATATCCGGAAAATCTTAGCATAATGATTCAAATGGACAAACACGCAGTTTTTCGCAACATAAATCGACGAATTAGCTAGTTACTCACTATGATCGCTAGCTAACACCTCACGACGGCCAACTCGGTCCGCGGAACTGATCACACCTTCTTTTTCCATCTTCTCAATTATCCGAGCCGCTCGGTTGTATCCTATCTGGAGGTGACGTTGGACAAAACTGGTCGAAGCCTTGCCTTCCCGGCAAACTATGGCAATAGCCTTATCGTATAATTCATCGCTAGAATCATCCGCCTTTCCGTCCGTTATTGCTAAGAATGGATCATCACCTTCATCAGCGGTCACGGAATCTACATACTCCGGTTCGCCTTGCGATCTCAGATACTGAGCGACGGCCTCAACCTCATCGTCATGAACAAGTGGTCCGTGGACCCGAGTAATTCGCCCGCCACCCGCCATGTAAAGCATATCGCCCTGACCAAGTAATTGCTCCGCACCTTGTTCACCTAGAATCGTTCGACTGTCGACCTTAGAGGTGACCTGAAAACTGATACGGGTCGGAAAATTGGCCTTGATAGTGCCGGTAACTACGTCGACGGAAGGCCTCTGGGTCGCCATGATAAGATGTATCCCCGCCGCTCGGGCCATTTGGGCGAGCCGTTGAATAGCTGCTTCGATATCCTTGCCAGCCACGAGCATCAGGTCGGCCATCTCGTCGACGACGACAACAATATACGGCAATGGCGTTAGGTCGAGCGGTTGCTCCTCCATGATGGGTTTGCCAGTTTCCGCGTCAAATCCTGTTTGAACAGTGCGTGTAAGCTCCTCTCCCTTGTTGGTCGCCTCTTTAACTCGCTTGTTGTACCCTTCGATGTTGCGGACACCGAGCTTTGCCATGTTGGAATAACGCCGCTCCATCTCACGAACTGTCCATTTGAGGGCGACAACCGCCTTCTTGGGTTCGGTTACCACCGGCGTTAGTAAATGAGGAATGTCGTCATAGATGGATAGTTCAAGCATTTTCGGATCAATCATGATCAACTTGCCTTCATCTGGCTTCAGACGATAAAGCAGGGATAGGATCATTACGTTAAGGCCAACCGACTTACCCGATCCAGTCGTACCTGCAATTAACAAATGTGGCATGCGCGCAAGGTCGGTTATCACCGGATAACCGCCTATATCTTTACCGAGTACCATCGGCAATTTACCACCCGCCTTTTCATAAGCCTCGGATGATAATAGCTCACGAAGGTACACAGTTTCGCGTTTTGCATTGGGCAATTCGATGCCAATAACATTACGACCACGGATGACCGCAGACCGCACGGAAACCGCGCTCATGGATCTTGCAATATCGTCCGATAGACCTATTACACGACTGGTCTTGGTACCCGGCGCTGGCTCTAGTTCGTATAGTGTAACGACCGGTCCCGGTCGAACTTTAACGATTTCACCGCGGACCCCGAAATCGTCGAGTACACCCTCAAGGAAACGAGCGTTTTGCTGCAAACCTTCCTGGTTCACTGATTCGGAACTACGTTCACTCTGTGGTGCGTCGTCGATCAACTCCAATGGGGGAAGATGAAAACCGTCATCCGGACTGCGGAGGTCAAGCTTTGGCTGTTTGGCGCGGCGGCTCGGTTTTGCTCCAACACCTTTCGGGGCAACCAGGTCCGGGTTTACCATACGTCTCGGCTCCGTCACCTCCACGGATAAATTGTCACTGCCTTCACCGAAAGTAGGCTCAATCCTTTCTCGGGAATTACTACTTAGCGATCGCAACTTCAGCAAATCGTGTAACTGCCGGAAAATCGAGGGCCGATGCGTTTCTATCACATTAGAATTATTCGTAGTTGATATCTCTTTACTTAAACGACCGCGAAGGCGGATCATCAAGGCGACTACAAGATAGCAGCCGCGCCAAAGGCAACGCGCACCATATCGCCATTCTCCTAGAGTGTAGCCTAGAATATAAAGCAGTAGACCCAGCGAAATACCCGTAATCGCAAATCCATATCCCCAGCGTGGAATAGGTTCGAGCATCAGATCCAGTGCCCAAAAATACAGCATATCACCTATAATACCGCCAAGGCCGCCACGAAGCGGCCAGCTATCCGGCGTTCCCACAAATGAAAGTGCCAGAGCCGCAGACAAGAAACCTAACGGCAATATGGCCAGACGCAGCCAATAGGCATCGATACGATGGCTACTCACCAGGCGCCATCCCCAACCGGCGAGAAGGCAAACCGCGAACAACGAAACAAGACCGAAGGTTTGCAATAGAAAATCGCTCGTCACCGACCCCGTAGCACCCAAGAGATTTTTGATTTCTGCGCTAAAAGTAGCGGTGTTTAAAGATGGATCGCTGGCTGTGTAACTGCTGATAGCGGCTAGTAGCCCGAGCGCCAATACGATCATGCCTACACCGGCGAATTCGATAGCTCGATACTGCAATGACTTGCCCATGCCATTCGGAAGAAAGGCGGATTTTGTGGCGCTCTTATTAGCGGTGACCATGATGCTCGACCTTGTCGTTCTGTTGCAGAACACATATTTCAACGCGATAGTGTCCTACTATGCTTTTAATTATTTTCTATATTACAACAATACTGTGACGAATCAAATGAACTCGCGAATTTATCTGATGTATTCATTAAGTAAAAATAAATAAAATTCTATTTTGTTTTATTCAAAAAATACATGAAAACTGATTTACTGGCATACAACCCACAAATCGAACTAAAATTGCATACCCTATTGGGATTATGCCTCACTAGCAGGCCGCAACAGGATGGGCTATCCAAACAAACGCCATGCGTTTAATCACCCAATTCGTCATTGTTTTTGTTCTCGCAGCCATCGTCGGCAGCGGTTGGTGGTTTTTAACGCAAGATGGCGATGCTTTACCTAGCAAAACGACACAGAAATACAGCAGCGCAGCACTTGTTCTGGTCAAAACTGTCGACTTCTCAGTAGAAAAATTGAACATCCGTGCCATTGGCACCGGCGAAGCATTGAAATCCGCAACGATTCATCCCTCGGCATCAGGCGAAGTAATCGACGTTGCCTTTTCGGCCGGACAACGGGTTTCAAAAGGTGCGGTACTTCTTCGTATTGATGACAGGCACCAACGACTAGCCGTCAGTTTAGCGGAAGTCGCCGTCAAGAAGGCAGCCCGGCAGGTCCGTCGACTAGAACGACTTGCACCCAGTGGAGCGGCCTCGATCTTGAGACTGGAAACAGCCCAGTCAGAACAGGAAAGCGCCCGCCTCCGCCTTGCGCAGGCCCGGGCAGCATTGCGCGACCGTACCGTATACGCGCCCTTCGACGGCGTTATCGGCCTAACCGATATTGAAAAAGGAGACCGTGTCTCTGAACAAACAAGTATCGCAAAACTCGATGATCGCTCGTCAATCCTCGTCGAGTTCAACCTGTCAGAACAATACGCAGACCAGATTGCAATTGGCGATTTGATTTCTGCACGCCCCTGGACGCAGCGCGAGACACTACTCAAAGGCAAGATTGTGACGTTAGGTAGCCGCATAGACCCGGTATCCCGAAATCTTCGCGTCAAAGCGGCAATCCCGAATCCAAAGGATACAATTCGGCCCGGTACGTCTTTTGACGTCGCGGTCAAATTTTCTGGTCGCGCCTACGCAACAATTCCTGAAGTTGCGGTTTTATGGAGCAGGGACGGCGCCTATATCTGGCGCGTCGAGGATAGACGAGCGGAAAAGGTCTTTATTTCAATCGTGCGGCGAAACAAGGGCCAAATTCTCGTCGATGGTCCGCTAAAAGAAGGCGAAACTATCGTCGTCGAAGGGGTCCAAGGTCTGCGCCCTGGACAGCAACTCCGAACGAAGCCTTTTTCGAACGCTACCAATCAGCGCGTCGACAGATGAACCGCTTCAGCGATATTCCATCCCTTTCAGTACGACGGCCGATATTAGTAATCGTGTTAAATTTGTTGATTGTGATTGCGGGCCTCGGGGCACTCCAAGGTATCGAGGTGCGAGAGCTGCCAGATGTCGACCGCCCGGTGGTCACTGTCCGTGCATTTTTCGACGGTGCTTCTCCAGAGACCATGGATGCTGAAGTTACCAGGGTTGTCGAGGGCGCCGTCGCGCGAGTATCCGGGGTCAAGACGATCAATGCCGCCAGTGAGGAGAACAATGCCCGAATACGGGCTGAGTTCTTACCGGACGTAGATCTCGATACCGCAGCAAATGACGTCCGTGAAGCGGTTGCCACGATACAGCGAGATCTTCCAGACGGCGTTGAAGAGATAACTGTCGTTAAGGCAGATGTTGATTCTCTGCCGATCATCCGGCTAGCCCTGCTTAGCGAACGACTTTCACAGCATGCACTCACCCGCCTCGCGGAAGATGATGTCACGGCAGAACTAACAGCGATTCGAGGTGTCGCCGCGGTAGAATTATTTGGCGATCAGAGGCAGGTACTGCGAGTTGTTGTCGACCCAACTCGCCTCGCGAGCTACTGGCTCTCAATCGATGACGTCGCAGGCGTCCTTTCGAGTACTAGCCTCGACGTGCCGGCCGGAAGTTTCAAATCGGGCGATCAGTTGCTGATGGTGCGAGCGGACGCGTCAGTGTGGCAACCGGAAGCAGTCGAACGCCTATCTATCAGGAACGACATTCGCGTTGGCGATGTCGCGCAGGCCTTCTATGGTCCCGCTGCGGCGGAAAACCATAGTCTTCTCAACGGCCGTAAGGTCGTTGGCCTCGGGATTTTAAGACGCGCTCAATCTAACACCATTGCTATTTCTGATGCTGTAGCCGTCGCCGTAGACCGTTTGAACAAGCGGCTAAAAGATGTTGAACTGGTCGTTATATCAGACGACGCTCTTTTCATCCGCAGTTCAGTACGCGAGGTCATTTTCAGCCTATCAATATCGGTAATAGTCGTTATTGCTGTCATATTCACTTTCATGGGAGCGCTTCGGCCAACACTTATACCGACCCTCGCTATACCGATTGCTTTAGTCGGGACGATCGCCGCTATTTGGCTGCTCGGTTTTTCCGTGAACATCCTCACCTTACTTGCCCTCGTTCTGGCTACCGGAATGATAGTCGATGACGCCATCGTAGTGATTGAAAATATTCAACGCCAACGCGGCCTTGGCATGAAGGTCTTCGCGGCTTCGGTGATTGGTACGAGACAGGTTTTTTTCGCCGTATTGGCGACGACAGCAACTCTTATTTCCGTATTCCTTCCGATTGCATTTCTTCCAAGTACAGCAGGGAAACTTTTCACGGAATTTGGCTTCGTTCTTGCCATCGCCGTAGCCATATCCTCCTTCGTGGCCTTGTCACTTTGCCCGATGTTGGCCTCTAGGCTGCCAGAAAGTCGAGAGAGAGCCGCTTCGGCATTCAGTACGCTCGGCAACCGAATTGCCACCGCCTACCGCATTTTGCTGGATTACACTTTGAACGCCCGCCTGCTGGTGATCGGATCGGCAATAGTCATCGCGTCTACCGCAATTGTTATTTTCCCAACCATCGATCGAGAACTGCTTCCGCGCGAGGATCGCGGCGCTATTATCATCATGATGCAGGGCCCAGACGGCGTCGGTCTTGATTATATGGATCGGCAATCAGCGATGGCGGAGGCTCTTTTACAACCGCTCATCGAAAACGGTGAAGTAACCAACGTGCTTTCCATCGTTGGAAGGTGGGACCTCAACCGGAATTACATCATAGCGCCACTCTCAAAATGGTCGGAACGTAGTCGCAGTCAGCTTGAAATCGCCCGTTCGCTGCGCAAATCCCTTAAAGCAATCCCAGGTGCAACGGCCCGTATCCGCACACCAAACAGCTTGAATTTACGGCGAGCTGGCGGACGGGTCGAATTTACCCTAACAGGCCCAAATTACCGGGACATCGCGGCGGCCGCAGACGAATTCGTCGAAGTGCTTCAGCGCGATGCACCAGAACTCGATGACATCGAAATTGAGTTTCAACAGACGCAACCGCAGCTTTCCCTGAAGGTCGAGCGGCGGCGAGCCGAGGATTTGGGTGTCTCGGTCGAAAATATCGTCGATACTTTGCGCGCCATGGTCGGCGGATTTGAGGTCGCGGAGTTAAACGTCAACGACCGGTCGGTGCCCGTGTTACTCGAATCGATGGCCGGCGCCATAGACGATCCAGGCGACCTCAAAAACCTTTTCGTCCGATCAAACTCCGGCGAGCTTGTACCGTTGTCCGCCTTTACTTCACTCACCGAGGCAGGCGTCGCTGCAGAACTTGATCGATCGGCTCAGAAGCGTGCCATCGAGATCGAAGCATCATTGCCTTCCGGATATACTATGCAAGCCGCAGTCGAACGGATCGAAGCGCTGTCCAATGTGTATCTGCCGCCGGGGATTGGCCTCCATTTCATCAACGAAGCCGCGGCTCTGAAAGAAACGTCAAACCAAGTTGCCATCACCTTCGCCGTCGCGATTTTAGTGGTACTGCTCGTGCTATCCGCCCAGTTCGAGAGCCTTTTGAGCGCGCTCGTCATCGTATTGACAGTCCCGTTCGGGCTCGCAGCAGCCATCTTCTCCCTAAAACTCACGGGCACCTCGATAAACATCTACAGCCAAATCGGTCTGGTCATGCTGGTCGGACTAATGGCAAAGAACGGCATCCTGGTCGTCGAGTTCGCGGACCAGATGCGTGACCGGGGCAAATCAGTCCGGGACGCCGTCCGGGAGGCCTCGACAACACGCCTTCGGCCAGTGATGATGACAATGCTTTCCACCGTACTCGGCGCCTTGCCGCTGATCCTCGGTGGTGGCGCCGGGGCAGAGGCGCGTAGCGCAATCGGTTGGGTTGTTTTTGGCGGTCTCGGCATCGCCACAGTTTTCACGCTGATCTTGATCCCAGTGATCTATTCGCTCTTGGCTCCTCTCGCACGTCCGCGTGCGCACGCGGGGGTGCGCCTCGATCGGGAACTTAGAGAATTTGAGGTAACTGAATAGAAAGTGGGCATCGCGAATGGAATTCGGGTTGAGTTGCAACAAGATTGATGAGGTCGGCGTGGCCGTCCATGCAGAAAATCTTGGATACGACTTCTGCTGGATAACGGACAGCCCGATGATCCGCTCGAACATTTGGGCAGTGATGGCACTGGTCGCGCAACAGACACAGCGCCTTCGACTTGGAACCGGTGTAGCTGTTCCAGGCCTGCGCCTCGCGCCCGTCGCAGCAAACGGCATCGCAACGATTAACCGTATAGCCCCAGGACGTTGTTTTATTGGCCTCGGGACGGGCAATACAGCGATGCGCATGCTGGGGCATCCCCCAGCAAATGTCGCCGAGTTCCGCGAATACATTCGTGTCGTCGATGCTCTACTGCAAGGAGAAGAGGTTGAATTTACGCTCAATGGAAAAACCCATTTAATAACCTTCGCCAATACCGAATTTGGTTATATAAATCTCAAAGATCCAATTCCCGTGCACGTCGGCGGATTCGGGCCAAGGGCACAGGCGCTGGCCGGCGAGTTGGGAGACGGCCTCATTACTGGTCTGCCGCGAGGAGGCACAATCACAGAAGCGTTGTCTAACGTTCGCCGAGGTGCCAAAAGAGCCGGCCGGTCACTCGATAACTTCAAGGTCTACGCCCTAGTCAATGTGCTGATTTTAGAGCTAGGCGAGACACTCCAATCGGAACGTGTAGTGCGCGAAATTGGTTCCGGCATCATGGTCAACATCCACTATCTCGTAGAACGCTGGAAAGAGACCGGCGAGGATCCACCAGACTATATTAAGCCGATTTGGAAACCCTATTTACGTTTTCTCGAGGAACGCGATGCGGGACGCCAACATCAGGAACTGCACAAAAGCCATTACAGCTATCTCGATCCCGAGGAGGCCCGGTTCATTACACCCGAAATTATTCGGGCTTTCAGCATAGCAGGACAACCAGAGGATATCGTAGAACGCCTCATAGAATTGGAGCGAGAAGGCTTACACGGAATCAACTTCATTCCGACTTTGGAGCAACAGTACCGGCTCATCGAAGACTTTGCTCGAAAAGTGATTGCGAAAATGTAAAAAAAAGTGGGAGGCACTAACGCCTCCCATAGTTTTCGGGCTTGGGGATACTTGAATAAGGTTTAAGTATACAGGCGACACGATCGGATAAGCGCGGTCCGCTTGCACATGGTGCTTATAGCGTTTGCGAGCCCTTGCCGAATTCCGGATAGGCCTCCATGCCGAGTTCTGTTTTGTCGAGCCCGTCCATTTCTTCCTCTTCCGAAACCCGGATGCCGATGGTTGACTTTAGGATTAGCCAAACGATCGCACTAACTAAGCTGACGAACGTACCAATCAAAAGCACGCCCCACAGCTGGGTTAGGAAACTACCGTTGCCAAAAATTCCCACTGCTAGGGTACCCCAGATTCCAGCCACGAGATGCGCCGAAATAGCACCAACGACGTCGTCAATCTTCAACTTGTCCAGCAGCGGTACTGCTATTACGACTAGGACACCACCCACCGCGCCGACAATGATTGAAATAACGTGGTTCGGAAGGTCTGGCCCCGCAGTAATGGCTACCAAGCCAGCAATCGCTCCGTTTAACGCGAAGGTTAAATCCGTCTTCTTATAGAGGATCTGCGAGAGAGCCATCGCAGCTACAACTCCACCGGCGGCAGCGAGATTAGTGTTTACATAAACAATTGACATCGCGGTCACGTCTGCCGCGCTACCGAGTGCAAGTTGCGAACCACCATTGAACCCAAACCATCCAAACCAAAGGATAAAGGTACCTAGAGTTGCTAACGGAAGGTTAGCGCCAGGCATCGGATTAACAGATCCATCTGGATTGTACTTACCTTTCCGTGCGCCAAGGATAAATGCCCCCATCAGCGCAGCCCAGCCACCCGTTGAATGGACTAAAGTTGAGCCAGCAAAGTCTGAAAATCCCATTGCAGCGAGTACACCGCCACCCCAGACCCAGCTAGCCTGAATGGGGTATATTATGGCGCTGAGAACTACAATGAAGATCAGGAATGGCCAGACCTTTATGCGTTCGGCCAAAGTTCCAGATACAATTGAGGCAGTTGTAGCAACGAATACCATTTGGAAGAACCAATCAGAGCTGACTGAATAATTGTTCTTCACAACAGCGGATATCAATTTTCCGGTCTTCTCTTTCGCACCAATGAGTGCGAGCTCGGCTTCCGCCGGATTATACAAGAAGCTAAAACTGCCGATCCAGCCACCCTTTGGTACGTCAACATACATAAGGTTGTAGCCAATCAAATAAAACATAATGCCAGCGGTCGAGTAGAGTGCGATATTCTTTAAACAGATTGCCGCTGTATTTTTGCTCCTCACGAGACCAGATTCGAGCATCGCAAAACCGGCTGCCATCAACATAACGAGGAAGCCATGTACGAGAAATGAAAAAGTATTGAACACGAAAGCAGTCTCACCCTCAACCGCCGCGTGGGCGGCACCACTCGTGCCAATGATGAACGCAGCAACGGCGCTAAGCAGCATTATGCTCGTAAAGCATCTTACCATTGTAATTGTCCTCCTTTTAGAGAGCTTCTTGATCTGATTCACCGGTGCGTATCCGCACCGCCTGAGCGAGATCGAAAACGAAAACCTTGCCATCACCAATCTTTTCGGTCTTTGCCGCTCGTTCGATTGTTTCCACAGCCCGTTCAACCAAATCATCTTTCACCGCGAGGTCGATCTTTACTTTTGGTAAGAAGCTGATGGCATATTCCGCTCCGCGATAAACTTCGGTCTGACCCTTTTGCCGCCCAAAGCCCCTAACTTCACTGACCGTCATACCCTCAATACCAAGCTCGGTTAACGCCTCGCGTACCTCGTCCAGCTTAAAGGGCTTGATCACAGCCATGATCATTTTCATGCGTGCGTCCTCCACATTTTTGTTCGCACTCCCGCCGCACCGGACGCGCGGCGCTATCATCCACACCCATATTCCAAGAATCGTGCCGAATTCTGAATTTCTATTTTTATTATTATTTATCAATTTGTTATTAAATATCTCGCTTCATATTAAATGATGCATCAATAGCTTTATGAACAAATTTTATGCATTGTGAAGTTTTGGCTAATTTTTCGGCAACCCGAGGTGCTGGACATTACCTGTAAAGCGAAGGTACCTATTCTGAGATTCAACTGGAGTATCTGATGAGCGAGTGGTTCGACGTCGTTATCGTCGGCGGTGGTATTGCCGGAATGTCCCTTGGATGCGCCCTAGCGAACGGAGGCGTGAAGACAGCAGTGATCGAACGGTCAGATCCATCTACTATGCTGTCTGCAAAATTCGATGGCCGCACCACATCAATTGCCCACGGTTCGGTACAAGTTTTAAAGGGGATCGGCCTCTGGCCGTTGCTTGAGTTTAAGGCTGAACCGATCCTCGACATCCGCGTAGTGGACAGCCATCCGACGCGCGGCGTCTCACCTTTTTTTCTACATTATGATCACACGGAAATAGGCGATGATCCTTTCGGATTTATTATCGAGAATCGGGCGATCCGTGACGCGCTTTCGCAACTGGCTGAAAAAACTGACGGGCTGACCCTCATCGCTCCAGCATCCGTCGAAGACACGAAACGCGAGCAAAACGGCGCGGGAATTCAGCTCGACAACGGCCAAAGGCTTCGTTGCTCACTTGTCGTCGGCGCCGACGGTAGCAATTCACCGTTACGTCGTGGTGCCGGAATTTCGACACTTCACTTCAAATACGCTCAAACAGCGATTGTGTGTACGGTTAAGCACGAGCGCTCCCATGCAGGTGTCGCGGTTGAAAAATTTTTGCCGAGCGGCCCTTTCGCAATGTTGCCGATGAAAGGCGACCGTACCAACATTGTTTGGACTGAGCGAAGCGATTTGGCACCGTCCTTTATGGCCCTCGATGACAACGCCTTTCTCGGGGAGGTTCGCCGTCGTTTTGGCGACTGGTTGGGTGCCCTTGAACTAACCGGGCCGCGCTTCTCCTATCCCCTCGTCCTGCTGCACGCAGCACGCTATACGGACAAGCGCCTCGCTCTTATTAGTGAAGCGGCTCACTCCATCCACCCGATTGCAGGTCAAGGTTTGAATCTTGGAATTCGTGACGTGGCCGCACTGGCAGAAGCCGTTGTCGACGGAATACGACTTGGCCTAGAGCCTGCGGACATGACTGTACTCAATCGCTACGAGGTGTGGCGTCGCGTTGACAACACGACGTTGGTCGCGGTGACGGACTTTCTTAACCGACTGTTCTCAAATGATATCGCTCCTGTAAGAGCGGCGCGTAGACTTGGCCTAGCAGCAGTGGAAAATGCACCACCCTTAAAGCGGCTCTTTATGCGCCACGCAATGGGGGTCGTCGGCGACTTGCCAAGACTCGCCCGAGGAGAGGCTCTGTAACTCGACAATTGTTAGCTCGCGCGCGGCCCGCCACTGCGTTTTATCGGAAGACTTACGCACGTTCAGGGCGCAAATGTTTTTGATTAAAAATCACCTTTGCGCCGTCTCTGCTAATTTATCATCAACTCCCCCGGAGATTAGTTTTGCTCCTCGTAGCTTAATGCTCACTGTCCCTATATCACCTATTCGTTCACGCTAATCGCAGTCATGTGTTTATCCTGCGCCCCAATCAGCCCTTTTCCCGCTCCGAATTGCTGAATAGGAAGATTGCCGCTTGGTGAGCCCGGCGTTGCTTGACAGAATGCTGAACCTAAATGCAGCATTGGGCGAACGACGTACATCAATGAGAGGAATTACATATGCCTAAGCTCCGACATATCGCGGTAACCGTACCCGATCTTGAGGAGTCCGCGGGTTTCTATGAGAAGACGTTTGGAATGACGCGTGCTATGGAGTCAGATATCGCAATTCTACTGACTGACGGTGTGGTTAGTCTCGCAATCCTTAAGTTCAAATCCGACGAACAGGCCGGCGACGAACGCGGCAAAGACTTCCACGGTTTGCATCACATGGGTTTCGTAGTTGAGGACATCGAAGCGATGCAGAAAACAATCGAAGATAACGGAGGCTGCTATCATATGAGTTTGCCAAATACGCCCGAGGGTGCCTCAGAGATAAAATTCCGAGATCCGAATGGGGTCGTGTTTGATATTGTCACTACGCGATATGCAGAGAAAGCGTGGGGAAGCGAGAACTGAAACTGTCCTAGTCCACATGCAGAACAGCCTTACCAAAAAACTGTCTCTCGATGAGGTCGCTTGCCACGCGATCGATCTCCAACCAAGAAACCTCTCTTTCAATTACACAGTCCAGACGACCCGCACCCACTAGTGAGAGCAATCTGGGTAGATTATCTTTCGGCGGCGACGATTCGCTTTTGGCATAAAGATGAAAACCTAGAATTTGCGCCGACCCAATTCTCATGAATTTCCCTATATCGACAGAAACTTCCGGCGTATCAGTCACACCATAACAAACACATATACCATCCGGCGCCAAGCCGGTAATTGCATTAGCCAGAATAGGTCCACTTACACCGTCGACAATTAATCGATAGTTTGCTTTTAATTCCAATTCTTCGCCTGTCGCTGCTACAATTACCGGAAAATCACCAAGTCGCTCGATAAAGGTACGCTGTTCCGCCCGGCGAATTTGTGCCAAGACATTTGCCCCGCCGATCGCCGCAAGTTGGACTGCAAATGCTCCAACTCCACCGGTCGCACCGGTAATCAGCGCCTCGCGACCTATCAAAGCAGTCGCGGCGTCCACAGCATGAAGCGCAGTCAGTCCGGCAACAGGTAAGGTCGCCGCCTGCGCATCGGAGACATCATCCGGAATCGGTGCCAAGTAATCGGTTCGGACCGCCACAAATTCTGACCAGCCCTCCATTCGAGTTGAAAATCCAACAACACGAGTACCTGCCGGTGGACCGCTTCCGTCGGTGGCAGTTTTATTTATCGTTCCTGCGAAATCCCAACCGATTTGTGTCTCTCCATCTGCTGCACGTTCCGCTCGACGCAATTCTCCACGATTGACGGAAATCGTGGAGACTTTGACAACGGCCTCGTTTGAGAGGGCGGAACGCATCGGGCCAGAAGTAATAGTGACAATCTCTTCGGATTTCACAGAAGCAACGATGCGGCGAATTTCTGATAATGGCATGGCATAGATCTCAAGGATTAAATATTTTTAGTTCCTCTAACCTTTGTTGTTCCGCTGATTTTTGGCAAGCTCTCAATAGCTATCTCCACCCGAACCGGGTGTATAGGTATAGTGAAACTTCCAACCTAATGATGCTCGTAATTAGCAGATGCGATAAAATGCTGAACTCGATAGTAGAGGCCTTATTGGCACTGCGGCAGATGCCGAAGCTAGAGACAGACAGCAAAGAATATATGGCGACCGTCAACAATCTAATGATCGACTTCATTCTGTGACACAAAAAAATCTTTAAGGACGTTACGAAACGGCGTCATTTGTGAGAAAAGACCCTGACTTACGATGACTTAGCGTTCAGGTAGACCTTTGTAGAAAAACCGATCGTTGATATGTTCTCCGACACTGTCGATAAAGACGACCAGAATTACAGACGGACAATCATGCCGTCCAACAGAGTGTGACGGTAAGCGCGCCAAGCCGGTGCAACTCCAGCACAGAGACCTGACAGCAGGATCAGTCCCAGCAAACCAAGCTCGATGTTGCCGGGTAGACCAATCGAGATCTGCAGTCCTACCGCCACTTCCAAAAATGGTCGAGCACTGAAAAGGGCCCCATAGAGTAGACCCAACCCGGCCACGATTCCTGATACCGTCAAAATCGACGCCTCGAGTAGCAGGAGGCCAAAAACATGGCGTGGCCCGGCCCCAATTGATCTCAAAATCCCCATTTCCCTGCGGCGCCCATCAATTCCCGCGAGCAGCATCGCCACCATCCCGAGTAAGCTGGTCAGGACGACCAGAATAGAAACTAAAGCCAAGGCTCGTTCAGCCGTTCCAAGAGCGCGCCATAGCTCTTGCAAAGCTACGCCCGGAAGGATTGCAGTCAAAGGTTCGTATGAAAAGGTATTGACTTGCCTCAACATTTTAAAGGCCATCCGGCGTGACTTGAGACCGACAAGCACGGCAGTTACCGTGTTTGGCCTCAAAGCCATCGTACGGACCTCTTCGGCGGTAATCCGCAAGCCGGGAACTCGCCCGCCCCCGCGCCAGTCGATATGAATAGCCTCAATACCGTTGAGCCCTACATGAATCGTCCTATCGAGCGGCGTACCTGTTTTGGCGAGAATGCCTGCGACCCTAAACGGCTTGTCCGTGTGTTCCGCGAAAGCCCCTTCGCCAACACCGTGTGTGATCGTGAACGAGGCGTCAACAGCATATCCCAATTCGGCAGCAACATCGGCACCGAGCACTGAATCGAAAATATCTGAAAACTGTTTGCCGGCGCTGAAACTTAATTTTCGGTTTTGTCCGTAGCGGAAGTGTTCGAAGTACGCAGTACTGGTGCCGAGAACGCGAAACCCTTTATGTGAATCTCCGAGGGCGAACGGAAGCGCCCAGGCAACCTTCGGGTCACTCGCGATTTTTTCATAACTTTCCCATGACATTTCACTCGTCGCATTTCCGATTCGGAAAACCGAATAAAGCAACAGTTGCATCGAACCGCCACGCGCACCGACGATCAAGTCGACACCTGAAATTGTATTAGCGAAACCTTCGCGCGCTTCCATGCGTACTCGTTCGACGCCAAGCAGTAAGGTAACACCGAGAGCAATCGCAGAGATTGTCAGCAATGCGGTAGTCCGACGGTTGGCGAGGCTGGCGAATGAGATACGAAATATCAGCATTAAAAGGCACGGTTTATATCCGAAAGCGTCACTCGACGGTCGAAGCGGCCCGCCAAATTAGTGTCGTGACTGACGAAAACAAGCATGGCCACGTTTTCTCGGCATTCCTCCAAGAGAAGATCAAGGAATACATCTCGAGACGCACCGTCTAAGGCGGAAGTCGGCTCGTCAGCAATGATCAGCATTGGTGAGCCAATCAGGGCACGTGCGGCCGCAACCCGCTGCTGTTGGCCAACACTCAACCGTGAGACCGGACGAGAAATTTCGACCGCCATACCCATCCGCCTCAACAACCGCTCGGCCTCCATCGCCGGTGTAGACGACGCACCTAACGATCGCTGGTGCCGAGCAGCAGAGAAACGACACGGTAGCGCCACATTCTCAACCATCGATAAGTAGGGGAGCAGGTTGAACATTTGGAAAATCACACCGACATTATCCGCGCGATAAGTATCCCGTTCGGACGCCGTCATCCTTGTGAGATCGTGGCCATTAATCGAGACCACTCCTGATTCCGCAACTGCTATGCCACTTAAAACGTTCAACAAAGTAGTCTTACCGCAGCCGCTCGGCCCCTCGACGAAGACCCGCTCACCATCGGCGACACGAAACTCCTCAATGTCAAGCACTGCGGCCTCCTCCACATTCCACCGGAACCGAAGATTTTCAAGTAAAACCATCTTGCACCGTGATTGGCCTAAATTATCTCCATAACCTCAAACGGCTGTCGCTCGGTGTTAATTCTTGCCCACTTTGTCCTCTCGGCCCCACAACTGCAGCTTCGACCTCCTCTAGGCTCTTGTACCTCTGGAAAAGCCCTACATCGACATACTTGAGACGGTCTGGTAACTTACAGCTATAAGTTCGATGCACTTCGAATTCACGGTGGCCTTTATTAGACTTGTCGTGCTCGTCTTTGCCGTATTCCGCATGGGCATTAGTAATTTGGCATCCGGCTGCCTTAGATGGTGAGAAAAGTGCCGTGTCCTCGCGTAAAGTACGCAGCGCCTTGGCCAGCGCGGCACGATCGGTATCGGTTTCGGCAGCATGCTCGAAGCCGACGATATCCGCGCCGGGCGCATGAAACTCAATTTCTAATGTTTGGCCATCCACTAATACGTTCAAATTAGCCGCGCCGTGTTCGTGGGCTTTGTGATCGTGCTCTTGGTGACCGTGGCCCCTGCGTTCACCAGCTGCACTCGGCATGCTAAGGAAGGTTAAAATGGTAATAACCGTTAGCACCTTAGCCGCCATATCACCCCCCAATCAATATCAAAGATGTTATGCTATAACATGTCATCAAGAGCCATGCCATGAGTCTATTTAGACTATCTCCTGCATTTTGGTGGTAGAGCTCGACTTCACTGTTGATAGAGTTCGACTTCCAACGCCTCCATCGTGTATCCTGAGAAGATATCTGCGATACCATCAACATAGGATAATTTCTTAGTTACCTCGCTAATCGACATGCGCCCCGTTAGCAGTACCGGCGTGTATATATCATCCACTTCGAACGCCTTTTCCAAACGTACGAAAATGATCTGATTTGGCGGCGGGGGTGGAGTATGTATACAAGCGCCCAAATAGGGCACCAGAAGAAACTCCGTAATGCCCTTATCGGAGAATTCCAACGGCATCGCAAAGCCTGGTATCTTTACAATCTGCCCTTGCAATTGCGGGACAGTCTTGCGGCCTTGTTCCGCAATCATTTCTTCGATCTTGCGCGCTTTCTGCACCAGCACCTCGACATCGAGACCTTGAGAATTCATACGGTGAGCCATTTCAACAGCCATCTCGAAAGTCGGACTAACTTCTGAGGTCATGCCTTGCTCAGCCTGTTTGCGAATACCAAGAATCGCGAAAAGATCGAGCCGCTGATCAGGTGTCAAATGAGTAAATGGATCCGCAATCGGCGGATAATCCGGTACCAACGCCTCCCAATCGATATTCCGAGGCGCCTCACTAGTGTCGAACGGCAGAGAAACTGACAGGGTAAACAGTAAGCCTATGAGACAAAGCCGCATCAGATCCTCTCCTTCGGCCCACATCAACGTAGTATCCAGCAAAACCGACCAGAGGAAAGCACCTTAAATAGAAAAGAGATATAAATCCGTGAACGTAACGAAAGCAGTACTATATGATCAACGAACATCCAATTTTTTTGACCACGGATGAAACCCGGCGATCATGCCTAACGCACGCCCCTAACAGAACAAACGGCGCAAATGAGCTACGATCAGAATTCCGATTACCGCTGGGTAGACATCAGTACTACAAGCCCCGCCAGTACAGAAAAAATTTTAGATACGGCGAACTTTAGTGCAAATATTCAAATGACTAAGTTTTTAGCTTGCCCATTATTTCGGTTCCCACATGCAACTGCAAATATCAAATTTATCAATAAGGACAAGGCGAAAGGCGTCGCGGGCCTAACCTCCATCATCATCCAAGACGATACAGTCCTTACACCAATGAGTAGAGCGGAATTATCAGGGCCGTAGAAGCAGGACGGTATGGCCATTTCGATAAAACCGCTTACACCCCATTTTGGTGCCGAACTCACGGGCGTTGATATTTCCAATCATATTACAAATATACAATTTGGCGAAATCCGCGAGGCTTTCGACGAATACTCTGTACTCGTTTTGCCGGATCAGCCGCTAACGGATGAGCAGCAGATCATTTTCAGTCAACGCTTCGGCATTCTTGAAGGTACGCGCGCATTGAATCCAGGTTCAGGCACACCGTTTGCGCGTCAATCGAACCTTGATATCAAGACCGGGGAGACCATTCCATTGAGTGACAGAAGGATGTTTTATCAGAAAGCCAATATGTTGTGGCACTCGGATAGCACGTTCAAATCAGTACCATCGCTTTGCTCTGTCCTATCGGCTCGCGAAATTCCACCGGTCGGCGGTGCTACGGAGTTTGCATCAACACGAGTTCTTTACGGAAGACTTTCCGAGAACGAACAAAACAAATTTGCTGATCTCGTGATCGAACACGATTTCGTCTATTCGCGTGGCATCGTTGGCTTCACGCTTTCTGAAGACGAAGCTGCTAAATTTCCTGCCGCGCACCACGACCTAGTACGGAAGAACAAAAACAATGGACGTAGATCGTTGATGATTGGCGCACACGCGAAGACTGTAGTTGGTTGGTGGAAAGACCAAGGGCGTACCTTCCTAGAAAATCTCGTATTACGTGCCACGGCGCCCAATCTTATTTACCGACACGAATGGCGCGAGAACGATGTGGTTATTTGGGACAACCAGGCAATTTTACATCGTGCAACACCTTACGACACAACAAATCACCGTCGCCTCATGCAACGGACCACCATTTCCAGCAGTATGCCAACAAACTGACGAGTTTTATAAAACTCGACGTTGTTGAACCGTTCGACAATAATCAAGTATTGTTTTGACAACATTGAAATTTAGGAGAAATTTCATGACAAAAGAGTTCGATAAACAGACACAGACAAATATAGAAGCAGCTGCGTTCCGAACGCTTGTGGAACACCTACGCGAACGTACAGACGTACAAAACATCGATCTGATGAATTTGGCGGGATTTTGCCGAAATTGTCTATCCAAGTGGTACACGGCAGCGGCCAACGATAAAGGCCTGGAACTTGACTACGAAGAAGCAAGGGAAATTGTATATGGAATGCCCTATAACGATTGGAAATCCAAGCATCAGAAGGAGGCATCTGCTGATCAGGTCACAAAGTTCAAAGAAGCTAATCCTGAGCATTAGGTGTTTTAAAAAAACTATGAAGACATAATAATCTGACAATTACCTTAATTGGTCGTGATTATGGACACACCCCAAAATGCACGTTGTCTAAGTTGCGCTTTTTGAACCTTCGCTTCCAAAGTTGATACACAACTTTCCAAGAATTAACGAAAGTGGAATGGGTAAAACCAAATGATTATGAACAATTTTAGAAATAGCTCAACTTGTTAGAAACTTTGGGAAACACAAAAATAATCTTCCCAAAAAACACCAAAAAATATTAAAACTATGCTCTTATTAACGCAATTTTCCTGCAGATTTCGGGACCTCTGAAGAAATACTATTGAGACAGTGAAGCTGTTCTAATTTTTTCATCTTGGAACGAATAATTCGCCCTAAACGTATGATCAAGCTTAGCAGGTAACATTTTAGATTATTAGGGACTAGTTATATCCCATTTACCCTCGTCGTGCCATTTTATCTGCTCAGCGTAGCCCAAATTATAACTGGCACGACTCTTCGCTAGTTCATTCGCATCATGTTCTCTGTCACCCGTCGGAAAAGGTTCGTGGATAAAGTTTTCAAATCTATCTTCACCGCGAACTAGCATTGCACGTTGGGGGATACTCCCAATGTGACGGGTTGATGCAGGAATATAGCTGATGCCGTAACCGATCCGGCGATCCATCGAGTTATTCGGCGGTGAGCTATGAATACAAAGAGTGTGATGCAAGGAAAATTCACCCATCCGCAGTTTGCCGCGGACGCTTTTCCCTTTCTCGAAACGCTCAGAAATTGTCTGGCCACCGCCATTAATGCTATTTGGGTCTGCATTGGCTTTGTGTTGGTACAGACGTCCGTTGCCACCTTCAGACACAAACTCCATGCAGCCTGCCGTCTCTGAAGCTTCACTTAATGCTATCCACGCAGTGATATGATGGTGGGGTCGCAAGCCAAAATACGTCGCGTCCTGATGCCACATTGTAATAGCGGTAGTTTGTGGCTCCTTAATAAAGAATGTACTGGTCCAAACCATGATGTCCGGCCCAATAATATCTTCAACGGCGTCGAGAATTTCGGGAGCGCGTACCAAATTACAAGCCCAAGGTAAACGGACATGGAGTTTATAGCGTTCTTCACGACCGGCGGCCGTTAGTGGCTTACCGAGCTCGCGTTCGTATGCTTCTAAATCGTTACGAGCAGCAACTGCTCGATGTTCGCCAATGCCATTAATTGGGAAGTAAAATCCATCATGGCGGTAGGCCTCAATCTGCTGCATTGTCAATTTTTTAGGCATGGAAGCAAATATCTATACCAAATTTAAGCATGGGGTCAGTTTGACATGAAAAGAAGCCGTTGCGAAACGCCAATCTTAAAAACTGAGCGAGACTCCAGTATATCTAAATTTTAAAATCTGATATCGTCAGGAGACACGAAATGAATTTTCGGCACGGCTCCTTAAATAGGAGGGATAGAAAATCTATCCGGTATTTGGGTAAACAACTTTCATTCTTTCTGAATACCGACGGAAACAAACCCACCATCTACGAATAAAATATGTCCGTTAACATAGGCCGCTTGCTCACCCGCAAGGTATGCCGCCGCGTCGGCCATTTCTTCCACCTTCCCATATCGATTGAGTGGAATGAGCTCAAGATAGGCTCGACGGGTCTCCTCTGAATGTGCAATTTGTGTCAAAGGCGTGTCGACCGGTCCTGGTCCAACAGCATTTACGGTGACGCCTTGCGGCCCCAATTCTAAGGCCATCTGCTTTGTAAGACCTATCACAGCAAATTTTGACACGCCATAACCCGTACGCCCAATACCAGCTCGTTCACCCGAAATCGAAGCAATATTTACGATCCTTCCATAACCCTTGTCGACCATCACGCGCCCCGCATGTTGCCCGCAATACATGGTGCCTTCCAAGTTCACTTTCATAATAGCCTGAAAGTCTTCTGGTTCTGCTTCTAGAAAAGTCATATGGCGACTTGTACCAGCACTATTTACCAGAATATCAACTGTCCCAAACTCGTTTATTGTCCGAGATATGAGATCACCCGCAGCGTCATAGTCGGTAACATCCATTTCGACCGCGATCGCCTTAGTCTGCCCTTTACGAATACTCGTCGCGATTTTCTCCGCGTTGTCGCCGTTAATATCCGCCAGAACTAACGTTGCCCCCTCCTCGGCAAAGCGCTTCGCAATACCCGCACCGAGCCCACTGCCACCGCCGGTCACGATAGCGATCCGATCCTTGAGACGCATTTTACCCTCCCAATCACTTTTCGGGTATTCACGTAAGGGTGGAGACTTCACCGGCAAGCACTCTAAATTGCTAATTAATAAAAGATCGACTGTCCAAGAGGGAGATCAGCAATGACAAAGTCTGCAATTTCAGCTGATTCGCACATCACGGAACCACCCACACTCTACATCGATTATATTGACCCGAAGTATCGGGATTCGGCCCCCAGGGTCGTCGATGACCCGGACAAGGGTCAGATCTATGTGATCGACGGTATGAAGGACACGATTCCCATGAGCCTTGCTGCAGCAGCCGGCAAAGATCCTTCGACGTTAAGTACGCGCGGTGCCAAATTTGAGGAACTACATCGAGGCGGCTGGGACCCTAAGGCACGGGCGGCCGACCAGGACCGTGATGGCGTTGCGGCGGAAATTATTTATCCTTCGGTTGGTATGGTACTTTGTAACCATCCCGACATGGACTACAAGCACGCCTGTTTCGAAGCCTACAACCGTTGGCTCAAGGAGTTCTGCGACGGCCTACCGAATCGTCTCTTCGGAATGCCTCAAATCGTGATGAAGACCCCAGAATTGGGAATCGAAGAAGCTCGAAAGGCCAAAGAAATGGGCTTCAAAGGCGTGATGATGCCCGGGGATCCGGGCTACGAGGACTATCATCACACGGATTACGACAAATTCTACGAAGCCATGGTCGAGATGGAAATGCCCCTCTCGTTCCATATACTTACCTCCAAAAAGGATAATTTGCGGGACTATCGTGGCCCTAAAATTAATTCTTTCCAAACAATAATACGTGGTAACCAGGACATAATTGGTGCCTTCATCTTCAGCGGCGTTTTCGAAAGGCACCCGAAGCTGAAGTTGGTTTGTGTCGAAGCTGATGCCGGTTGGGCGCCCCACTACATGTACCGAATGGACCATGTTTATAAGCGCCATCGCTATTGGATGAAGTGCAACGAACTCGACCGCTTGCCGAGCGAATATTTCCGCGAAAACGTTTATATGACTTTCCAGGACGATTGGACGGCCTTCCAACTTCGCGAACACATGAACATCGAACGACTGATGTGGGCGAACGATTTTCCCCATAGCGATGCTACCTGGCCATGGAGCCAAGAAATGCTGGCGGAACACATGGCCGACATGACCGAGTGGGAGAAGGACCGAATTCTGCACGATAACGTTGCGGAGCTCTACGGCCTGCAAATTCAATAAAAGCCGCCGGGAGAATGGAATATGACATACGATGTTAAGATTACCGGCGGTACAATTATCGATGGTAGCGGGACCCCCGGATACCGAGGTGATGTTGGTATCGTCAATGGGCGGATCGTCGCTCTCGGCGAAGCGGCCGACGAGGCATCAAAGATCATAGACGCGGAAGATGCCATCGTCTCACCCGGCTTCGTGGACATACATACTCATTACGATGCCCAGATCATCTGGGATCGCATGATGTCGATCTCTCCCTGGCACGGGGTAACAACGGCTGTTCTCG
Organism: Pseudomonadota bacterium; assembly: GCA_036337155.1. GTDB lineage: Bacteria > Pseudomonadota > Alphaproteobacteria > UBA8366 > UBA8366 > UBA6544. Next base: position 35,264 of record JAYZET010000035.1, read on the forward strand.
GGAATTGTGGGTTTGGTGTGGCACCGACCCGGGCGGTCCATCGCGATATAATTGTCCGCACACTCGAGAAGGTAGAGGGAATGAGCGTGCCCGCGCTTAAGGCCGGCCTCGGCGAGGATTGGCCCTTTGAAACCTTCGGTGAGTATTTGGATGCTATCGACGTGGCAGGATCAGCGATCAACGTCGCCGTCTTATTAGGACACACGCCACTGCGCACCTACGTCTTGGGTGAAGCAGCGACCGAAAGAGCCGCGACGGACGACGAAATTGAAGAAATGCGCGGCATCGTCAAACGGGCCATGGCGGACGGCGCTCTTGGCTTTGCGACTTCACGGGCGGGCACACATGTGGGCTACGAGGGACGGCCGGTACCGAGCCGCGCTTGCGAAATCGAAGAAATATTTCGCCTCGCCAAAGCAGTCGGCGAGACCGGTGGTGGTCTGATCGAAGCGACGGCTGGAAAAGACCTGTTCATCGACCAATACCCGGACCTTGCTCGCGAAAGCGGCTGCACGGTGACGTGGACTGCGCTTCTCGCCGGGTTGGCGCTCGGCAAGGGCGATCACGAGGAACAGCTAGCGAAATCGGAGGCGCTTGTCACCGAAGGCCACCGGGTGTATCCGCAAGTGACCCCGCGGCCTCTTAACTTCGAATACCAGATGGCTGCACCCTTTCTGTTCGAACCGTTCTCGGTCATGAAACCAGCTGCCGCAGCTGACATAGAAGGTAAGAAGAGAATTTACGCTGATACCGAGTTCCGCAAGGCATTCGCCAACCGTATCGAAGGTTCCCGCCCTGAATTCAAGGGCGCCTTCGCGAAGACCATAATTTCGCAGCACGAAAAGGACCCGTCGCTCGACGAACGTACCCTCGCGGAGGTCGCACGCGAACGCGAAACCAGTCCCGTTGAGCTCTTGCTTGAACTCGCGTTAGAAACTGACTTGCGGGCGCGCTTCCGGATGCCGGTTGCAAATCACGACGAGGATCATGTTGAGCCGTTGCTAAAGAGTAGTGCCACTGTCATCGGTCTTTCGGATGCGGGTGCGCATGCAAGCCAGCTTTGCGATGCCTGTCTTCCAACATATTTCCTAGGTCGTTGGGTTCGGGAAAAGCAGAGCTTCACAATGGAAGAAGCCGTACGCATGCTAACCTCGCGTCCCGCGGAAGTGGCCGGTATATCTGACCGTGGTCTTCTCGCAGAAGGCTACCCTGCTGATGTCGTCGTTCTGGACCCTGAGACGGTCGGCGCCTGTAGGCTTGAGCGAGTCTATGACTTCCCGGGCGGCGCCGATCGGTTGATAGCCAAGGAACGCGGCGTACGAGCGGTGATCGTTAATGGAAAGGTGATTCGCGAGAACGGAACTGAGGCTATTTCGGTCGACGAACCACTACCAGGAGCAGTGCTACGAAACGGACGCGCCGCGGCATGAGCCAACGCATCCTCTGGGGTATAGGATCGGGACGCGCCTTTCGAGTGCACTGGACCCTGCAAGAACTTGGGCTCGACTATGTAACCAAGCCGGTACGAACCAGAACGCCAGGCATGGACACGGCCGAGTTCCAAAAAATAAGCCCACGGAAGAAGATACCAGTTTTCGAAGACGGAGATTTAAAGCTATTCGAGAGCTGCGCCATATCAACCTATCTTGCGCGGACCTACAGCAACGGGGAGAAGTGTCTGCTCCCTTCCGATCCTAACAATAGAGCGCTCTGTGATGAGTGGTGTTATTTCAGTGCAATGGAGCTGGATGCGACAAGTCTCTATGTCATTCGCCGACACGATGACCTATCGAAGATCTACGGTGAAGCCCCTACCGCGGTCCAATGCGCGGGTGAATATTTCGCGCGCCAAATCGCTGTGCCGGAAGCACAGCTCACGGACGGACGGCCCTTCCTCCTTGGCGACCACTTAACCGTCGCCGACATCGTCTTAACGCCATGTATAAATTGGGCAATCCGTTACGAACAACTAGTGCCCGAGCGCCTACTGGCCTATCGCGATCGAATGGCCCAACGCTCGGCCTACGAAGCTGCGTTCGCCATCTGTTACCCCGATGATTGACCCTTATTTCGGCAGGGTGAACTGATCAAGGTAAGGCTGATAGCTTTCCTCGACATCCATTTCCGTTGAGGCGAGAAAACGCACGACGGCGTTGTAAAATGCGATAGTAACTAAAAGATCGATAAGGTGCTCTTTCGTGAAATAATCAGCCAGTGCCTCAAAGGTTTCTTCAGCAACCTTGCCTTCTAAGGTCATTTCCCGCGCGGCACGCAGCACCATCTTGTCGATGCTTTCAAAGCACGTGTCTTTGCCATCGGTCTCCGCAATTAAATTGCGTATATCTTCCTCGGAGACCCCAAAATCATAACCTATCTTAATGTGGTGGCTCCATTCATAAGGGTTCCGGGCGAGCCAGCCGACTTGCAGGATAGCCAATTCGCGAAGCCGGGCATCTATTGAAGAGCCGTATCTTATGTATTGGCCCATACTGCCGAAGGCCTGTGCAGCACCGGGGCTGTGAGCCAAGAGTTTATGTAGGTTGATGTCACGAGCCAGAAGTTCTTGGTCTTCGGGCTTAAGGTCTTCTTTTGCGAGATAAGGTAGGCGCGCCATGAACGTTTAGCTCCGTGCTGATTTGTGTTATTCTCCTTGGAACTAAACTAGCGCATCGCCCCAAATTCCCTACGCCTTTTCCATCAGTCTAAGAAACCTCTTGAACAAATAGTGGCTGTCCTGCGGACCCGGTGACGCTTCCGGGTGATGTTGAACACTGAAAACCGGCTTACCACGCAATGCGATCCCCTCCAACGTACCGTCGAACAGCGAAACATGCGTCACGTCTACGTCGTCCGGCAGCGACTCCGGCACCACAACGAAACCATGATTTTGGCTGCTGATTTCGACCTTGCCCGTCTCCAGGTCTTTGACCGGATGATTAGCCCCACGATGACCGTGATGCATCTTCTCCGTTTTGGCACCAAGCGCCAAGGCCAACATCTGATGGCCGAGACAAATACCGAAGGTCGGTAATCCGCTGTCTAATAATCCCTTGATCATCGGCACAGCATATTCACCGGTCGCTACTGGATCACCAGGCCCATTCGACAAAAAGACACCGTCGGGATTAAGATCGAAAATTGCTTCGGCCGTTGTAGTTGCCGGCACGACTGTCACTTTGCAACCGAGACTCGCCAGTTCACGCAGAATGTTACGCTTGGCCCCAAAATCGACAGCGACTACATGATAGCGCGACGAAGTCAGCCGGCCGTAGCCCAAACCAAGGGTCCAATCGGTTTCATTCCAGCCGTAAGTCTGACGACATGTCACTTCCTTTGCGAGGTCCATACCTTCAAGTCCCGGCCAGTCCGCCGCTTTTTTCTGCAACGATGCCACATCGAATGCACCGTCTGAGTTATGCCGTATCACCGCATGTGGAGCGCCTAGATCCCGAATGAGGCGTGTCAGACGCCGGGTATCCACACCAGCAATACCAACTAACTCGTGCTCCTTCAGCCAATCGTCATAATGCTGCACCGCCCGCCAATTCGCCGGCTCAGTGATACTCACTCGCAGAACACAACCACGGGCCACCGGGGCTATTGCCTCGTTGTCTTCATAATTGGCACCCACATTACCAATATGAGGAAAAGTGAAGGTGATGATTTGCCCAGCATAGGACGGATCGGTCATGATTTCCTGATAACCGGTAAACGCCGTGTTGAAACAAACCTCGCCAACCGCATCACCTACTGCACCAATGCCCCGTCCCCAAAATACCGTGCCGTCCGCAAGAACTAGTGCTGCCGTTGTCCCTTCCAGCGGCATTGAATTCAAATTAGTCGAGTCGGACATCAGGTTGTAGCTCCTTAGGTCCAGAAAATCTTTTTAGATCAGAACCTTCAGCACAATTGGGTGGTAGCAGTAGAAACGCTACCCCAAAACCGGATGGATTTCTAAGCAAAACTGATACCACGGTCAAGTATTCTAAGAAATTTTTTATCCTTATATTACAGTATCTTATTATATTTAATCCAATTGCAGATAAATCCATGATCTAGTAAGTTTTATGTTTATCGCCAACAAAAATAGGGGTACCTCATGCTACGAGAGCAGCTCGATAAGGCTCTGAAAGCAGGGCTCAAGGCGAAGGATAGTTGCACAATATCGACCGTCCGATTGATCTTGGCGGCTGTAAAGGAACGTGACATTGCTGCTCGCGGGAAAACCGCCAACGAAGCTCACGTCGACGACGACGGGATCCAGACTCTGCTACAGACCATGGTGAAGCAACGCCGCGAGAGTATCGAGATATACGATAAGGCTGGGCGCAAGGACCTCGCGGACCGGGAAGCGAGCGAAATAGAGGTTATAAAGCGCTTTCTCCCAAAACAAATGGGTGAGGATGCAATCAAAGTTGCAGTTGACGCTATCATAAAGGAAACAGGTGCCAGCAGCCTCAAGGAAATGGGTGTAGTAATGGCCACGCTTCGCGAACGACATCCGGGTGCAATGGATTTTGGTAAGGCCGGTGCCATGGCCAAAGCAGTACTGTCCTGAAAATCCTATGCCTCGGATACCTGACCGATACTTAATCAACTCAGCCGGATTTGTGCGGCAAATAAATGTTATAAACAAGGTGATCTAGGCATTTCTGGAACTATGAGCTTCCCGTCTCGCTTCCTTGACGAACTGCGCGACCGAACGCCGCTAGCGGATTTAATTGGCCGAAAGGTAAGCTTGCAGCGACGTGGACGAGAACACGTGGGACTGTGTCCATTTCATAAAGAAAAAACTCCGTCATTCACGGTCAATGAGGAAAAAGCCTTCTATCATTGTTTCGGGTGCGGACAGCATGGTGACGCGATTAGCTTCGTCATGGAGACAGAGAATCTGACCTTTCCAGAAGCCATTGAGCAATTGGCAGCAAATGCCGGCATGGAAGTCCCTCGTGCCTCGGCACAGGAAATTCAACAGGAAAAACGGCGGGGCGACCTGCTTAACGCTGTGGAGGCCGCTACCGTCTGGTACGAACGCCAGTTGCAAGGTAGGAAAGGAGAGGCTGCGCTAGATTATTTTTACCGGCGAGGATTGGATTCCGAGATAATTAGTAAGTTCCGTCTCGGCTACGCACCGACCCTAGCAAGAGGCGAGGCGAGCCATCTTGAGGCCCATCTCCACCAGCAGGGTTTCGATACCGATACCCTTGTGGAGGCTGGCCTATTAAATAGGCCTGAAGATGGGCGGGCGCCATACGACTTCTTTCGCAACCGCGCTATGTTCCCAATCGCAGATCGGGGCGGCCAGGTCATCGCCTTCGGCGGGCGCGTATTAGACAATTCCCAACCAAAATATCTAAATTCGCGGGACACACCGCTCTTCGATAAACGCCGTACGCTTTACAACTTTTCCAATGCGAGGAAAGCGAGCCGAGACGCAACAGAGTTGATCGTTGCAGAGGGTTATATGGACGTGATCGCTTTGGACCGGGGTGGATTCCCGTCAGCTGTAGCGCCGCTGGGCACGGCGCTAACTGAAGAACAAATCGAAGCACTCTGGAAGATCGTTGACGAACCATTGCTGTGTTTCGACGGTGACAATGCAGGCCGTCGGGCGGCGAGCCGGGGTGCCGAGCGAGCACTTTCATTGTTGAAACCGGGTAAATCAATAAGCTTCGCCTTCCTGCCGCAGGGTGAGGACCCGGATAGTCTACTCGCAGGCCAAGGCACGGCCGCGTTCCGCAATGTGTTGGATAGCGCATATCCGCTGGCAGAAGTCGTATGGCAGATGGAGCGCAACGCCGCCCCGGTGGATACGCCCGAACGAATGGCCGGACTGAAAGCTCGCCTCCGGCAGAAAGTAGCGACCATAAGCGATCCAATCGTTCGCGAACAATACCGCAACCTTTTCGAAGAACGCACCTCGGCGGCGCCTCGTCAGTCTGGCAATCGCGCAAATGGCCCTCGGTTTTTCGAATCACGGCCACGAACGAACCTCGCAGGAATTAGCACAAGCAATCTGCCCCAAAAATACCTAATAGCAGCATTATTAAATCATCCATTACTAATTGATGAGTTTGGAGAAGCGCTTATAGAAATTTCACTTGATCCAAGCCTTGACAAATTACGTCAAGAACTTCATCTGATTTTCGCTACGAACCCGGACCTTGACGCTGAGGCATTGCATAGCCACCTCATTAAGAATGGATTTGCGAGCATTCTGTCTCAGGTGCTAGACCGAAGCGTACTGAAGACTTGCTCTTTCGCGCGTTCCGACACACCGTTGGAAGAGGCGCGTGAAGGGATTTCTCGGGCGGTAAAACAAATGCAACATGAGCAACAAATTAGAGATCATAGGACATTCAGCCAGGAAGCTGCGCGAGATGGATCCGATGAGACCTATGCACGGTTCCTACAAAGGAGTGCCGTTGTCCGTGAATCAGTGAAAGCGGAAGACGATTTAGGATAATAGTACCGCACAATGACGGGGGTAGAGAGATTGTACGATTCACAACGTATCGTATGAATCTCGTCTAAAACGACCTGCGACGAGGGCAAAAACGAATGGCAAGCAAGGCAGCAGCAATACGCGAAAGCGATGCCAACAATCAGAATGACAGTACAACCGACGGACCGCTGATGGATAGCGTAACTGCCTCGGTTAAGAAGTTGATCGCCAAGGGCAAGGAACGCGGTTATATCACCATTGATGAGCTGAACGCGGTGATGCCCCCAGACGATTCGGCTTCCGAGCAAATAGAGGATGTGATGACGCTATTTTCGGAAATGGGGGTGAACGTCGTCGAAAATGAAGAAACAGAAGACCCTGCGGGGCCCAACGAAGAAGGCAATTCGACCAGTCTGAAAGCATCCGGAAACTTAAACGATGAAGATATAGGCCGGACTGATGATCCTGTACGCATGTATCTGCGCGAAATGGGCAGTGTCGAGCTACTGTCGCGGGAAGGTGAGATCGCGATAGCCAAACGGATCGAGGCCGGCAGAGAAAAGATGATCGGTGCGCTATGCGAGAGTTCTCTAACTATGCGGGCTATAGCCCATTGGCATGACGCGTTGGTTGAAGGTGATTTGTTGTTGCGGGAGGTCATCGATCTCGACGCGACTTACGGGGGCGACGAACCAGACGAAAACATGCTTAAGGCGGCAGAGGGTGACGGCGACGCCGATATTGAAGAGGTTGAGGAAAATTTGGAAGCCGCTGCCGCACCAGAAAATGCGAGGTCAGCACGAAACAGTTCAGACGACGACGAATCCCGGAAGACCAGAGGCGAGGATGATGAAGGGGGGGATGACGATGAAGATGACGATGACGACGACAATGACGAATCAAGTGTACCCCTTTCACAAATGGAGTTCGAGCTTAAACCACAGGTTTTAGAAACCTTTAAACAGATCGCCGCGACCTATAGCAAGCTGCAGCGCGCGCAGGACAAGCGTCTCGCAGTATTACAAAAAGGTGCGATAGTTTCGAAATCAACGGAGCGCACTTACGAGAAGCACAAGCGCGCTTTAGTCCAACTGATGGAAAATGTCCATCTCAATAATTTGCGGATCGAAGAGCTCGTTGAACAACTATACGAATACAACCGAGAACTTACCAAAGCTGAAGGCCAACTGCTGCGTCTCGCCGTTAAAAGTAAAATTCAGCGCGAAGAATTCCTGGAAAATTATTACGGTTTTGAGGTAGACCCGAATTGGGGCGACCACATTAAGAAACTAAAAAAGAAAGCATGGGGCGAATTCGTTCGGAAGAACATTACAAACATCGAGGGTCTTCGCAGCGTCGTCGCAGAAATTGCACTGGCCGCCCGCATGCCACTACCCGAGTTTCGGCGCATCGTGCGCACTGTCCAACGAGGCGAACGAGAGGCTGGCCGAGCCAAAAAAGAGATGGTTGAGGCAAACCTACGACTTGTCATCTCTATTTCCAAGAAATACACAAACCGTGGCTTGCAATTCCTCGATCTCATTCAAGAAGGAAACATCGGGCTGATGAAGGCGGTTGATAAATTCGAATACCGCCGCGGTTACAAGTTTTCGACCTATGCCACTTGGTGGATTCGGCAAGCGATTACTCGGTCCATCGCCGACCAAGCACGGACTATCCGCATTCCGGTGCATATGATCGAAACGATAAACAAACTGGTCCGTACATCGCGCCAAATGTTACACGAGATCGGTCGCGAGCCGACGCCTGAGGAACTGGCGGAGAAGCTCGCCATGCCCATCGAGAAGGTTCGCAAGGTATTAAAAATTGCTAAAGAACCAATTAGCCTCGAGACGCCCATCGGCGACGAGGAAGATAGCCATCTCGGTGATTTTATCGAGGACAAGAACGCTATTTTGCCATCCGATGCGGCGATGCATTCAAATCTGCGGGAAACCACAACTCGCGTGTTGGCTAGCCTGACGCCCCGAGAGGAGAGGGTGCTGCGCATGCGATTCGGTATTGGCATGAACACCGATCACACACTGGAAGAAGTCGGCCAGCAATTTTCAGTCACCCGCGAACGCATACGTCAGATTGAGGCTAAGGCGCTCCGCAAACTGAAACATCCCAGTAGATCACGCAAACTTCGCAGTTTCCTCGATTACTAACGCCAGGACTTATCTAATATTTGGCCCGTGTTTTTGCGTAAGCATTTTTCATCACATGGGACTGACAGCTCCCCTCACTACTGGTATAGAGTGGTCGGGCCTGTAGTTCAGCTGGTTAGAACGAGCCGCTCATAACGGCTATGTCGGGGGTTCAAGTCCCTCCAGGCCCACCATCCACTTACAGCAAACAACCAATAACTCGACCTACCTTCGCAAATTCGAGAATGTTTCTAAAATAGAACGTAAGGCCTTAGGTCCACATTATTATTTGAAAGACATCCCTAGTCTGCACAAGTCGGAACGCAATTAGAAAGATTATGCCAATCCTCGAGTATAATAGTAGCGAGATTACACTGAGCGATCCGAATCATGGCAGCTTTTCCCCGTAGCCGTAGATCGGATCAAGCGTGTCGGAGACAATTTTTTCCAACTCGGCGCATTGATCAGAGTCAAAATAGTCACGATAGCCGCCAACCTTACCACGCCTTACTTTAAGTCGATCTTCATCATCAACGGCGTTTTTTGAAAATCGCCAATCCGAAAGCTGACCCTGTTTTTCCATTTTTTGAAGATTACCAAAATCGGCGAAGGAAACAGCTGCTGCAATCTCCGCATTGCTGAATTCAAAACCAAAAAATCGAACGATGCGTATTACGTGCATTATAGTGTCGGCGCGAAGATCTTCGTAGCTAACCATCAAGCACCTGTCGATGCGCAGCAATTCTTCAGCCCAAAAATTCAAAAATTCTATAATCGTCGGCAAACCGCCTTTCCAATCACGCACGTAATTAAAAATTTCCACATCAGAGAGATTATGTTCACGCTTGATCTGCTGAAAATACATTGAGACTGCAGTATCGATAGGATTGCGCACAATCAGCAAAACTAATTTCTTATGCATGTAACCACGGGTACAGCGAACCGGAAGTTTCCATTCCCCTCTGATAACGTGAGCAAAGTCGTGCGTGAAGTGCAGGCGCGGAACGCCAGTAAGAATTTCGCTGTCTCTCTCAAACTCCAAAATCCGGTCATCCGGCAAACCGAGCCGCGCCACAAAAAGCTTGGAAAGTATGACTTCGACCCAGGTTCGACCTGATTTTGGATAAGAAAGGATAACTCCTTGTGAAGCGCAGATGCCCTCAATTTCTCTTGTCCGAAATTTGTATGCAGCGCGCCCTGCTCGATCAAGAAACGGCCACACAGCACCGAACCCGATGCGTCTACCCAACGCCATCAGACCAAAATATGAAAGCTTTACTTGCAGAGAGACGCTCCAATCATATTTCCTGAACGAGGCTGCTTGTAGCACGTGACCGTCTTACGACCAAATCTTTATGGACCAAAAATGGCCTCACTGACTGATTTTACGCGGTACGCAGATGCCCATGCAAACTTCTCAAAGCAGGCACTGTGGAACCTTTTCGACGGCAATCTCGAATCTCTGAACATCGGGTGGGAATGCATCGACCGTCACCCTCCCCACCGCACGGCCGTTAACATCGCCTTAGCCGATGGTGGCAGCGAGTGCTATACCTTTGGGAATTTGCGCAATGGCTCCAACCGTTTCGCCCAATGGCTGGTTGCTCGAGGCGTAGTAGTGGGCGATCGCGTTGGAATTATGCTAGACCCTTGTGCAGCCTTTTATTTCGCACTTTTCGGTGCGATGAAATGCGGCGCTATCGCCGTCCCACTATTCCCTCTTTTTGGTTCTGACGGGTTGAACGCGCGACTTACGGATTGCTCTCCCCGTCTGCTACTCACAACCAAAGATCTTGCACGGCTCATTCCTAATCAAACAGAGTTCGAAACAATTATCATCGACAAAGGATTCTCAACAGAACTCAATCACTACGACGCTGAGTATTCTTACAATACCAATGCCGAGAGCATAGCCATGTACCAATACACATCTGGCACTACCAGGGAACTGCCGGAGGCGGTAAAACATCGGCACCGCGCCATCGTCACCGTGATGATTGCTGCTTTATATGCGACCGGCATACGCCCAGGTGATCGCTACATGTGCCCTTCTTCACCCGCTTGGGGGCACGGCCTCTGGCATGGCACACTAGCCCCACTTGCAATGGGTGTTGAGATTTCCACCTACTCAGGCCGCTTTGATCCAAACAGGTTGTATAAGGCACTTCACGAATTCGGGATCACTAATTTGTCCGCCGCCGCAACCCATTATCGCATGATGAAGAACGCAGGTTGTGGCAGTAACGCCAATTCTTCCAAGACGCTAAATATCGAAAAACTTTCCTTTACCGGCGAACCCATCGATGATGACACTGAGAATTGGGCCCGAAGTACATTCGGCGTACCAATATGCAGTATTTACGGCACGACGGAAGTAGGGGTCGTCCTTGCTAGCTATCCTGGGGCTCCAGACTTCAAGGTGTGCCCGGGTTCTCTTGGCAAACCGGTGCCAGGCGTCGAACTTGACATTCACGACGAGGCTGGAAACAGCTGCACGCCCGGCCAGATTGGCGAAATCGTCCTTCGGCGGCGAAACGGCTGGTTCTCCGTAAAAGATCTGGCCCACCGAGACGACGACGGCTATTGGTGGCATCACGGTCGCGCAGACGACGTCATTATTTCGGCCGGATGGACAATGAGTGCGAAAGAAATTGAAAACACGCTTCTTGCCCATCCTGAGGTCAACGAAGCAGCAGCAATTGCTGTCCCAGACGAGGCGCGGGGCCAGATCGCAAAAGCTTTTATCGTCTCTAAACGAGAAGGCGACGAAGAATTTGCAATTGAACTTCAGGAATTTACCAAGCAGCGTCTAGCCCGCCACGAATATCCTCGGCAAATCGAATTCATCTCTTCATTGCCAAAGACGCCGGCGGGAAAGGTGAATCGCAAGAAGCTTCGCGACCGCGAAACCGCACGATTGGATCAATAGACATGACCAACACCTACGATAGAAAGTTTCCAAAAGTAACAGACCGGGCCCTCGATGATCTTCGCAAGCGGATCGGTGTTAAAATCGAAAATTCACTCGAGCCATGGTGTTACGAGGCTACACGCGACAATATTCGACACTACTCTCACGGTATCGGTGACGATAATCCTCTATGGTGCGATCCAGCATACGCAAAGGGGACAAAGTTTGGTGACGTCGTAGCACTGCCGTCATTCTTGTTCGCTTGCAGCCGTATCATCTCAGGCTATGTTGGTGGCCTGCCAGGCGTGCACGCCATGTGGGCTGGAGCCGATTGGACGTGGCATAATTGGGTCCACCGCAACGATGAGATTACCACAGAAGCCTGGCTCAAAGATCTTATCGAGCACGACACACAGTTTTCGGGCCGCGCTGTGCAACAGATCTACCAAGTGAACTTCTATAATCAAGAAGGCGATCTCATATCTGAAGCGGACAGCTGGTGCTTCCGAACAGACCGAGATTTCGCACGCGAAGAAGGCCGCAAATACGCCAACCTCAAAGAGAAAGCACCTCGGCGTTATTCGCCCGAGGAACTTTCTGAAGTCTACGCCCTTTACCGCAACGAAGAAGTTCGAGGTGCTACACCTCGTTATTGGGAAGATGTCCAAGTAGGTGAAAGCTTGCCAACAATGGCCAAGGGACCGATGACGGTTACGGGATTTATCTGTTATGCGCAGGGTTGGGGTGGTCTTTATGTTCGTGCAAACAAGATAGCCTGGAAACAAATCGACCGGCATCCGGGGCTCGGCATCGAAAATAAATTTGGGATCCCCGATTGTCCCGAGCGGGTGCATTGGGAAAACGACTTCGCAATCGAAGTAGGCGCTCCGGGTGCGTACGATTACGGACCAGAACGTTGTTCCTGGCTCACTCATCACCTTACGAACTGGATGGGCGATGATGGGTTTCTCGTGCACGCAAATTCAAAAATCCGCCGACATAACCCTGAGGGTGACCTTTTGTTTATTAATGGGAAAGTAACAAATAAATATGAAAGAGACGGATTTGGATTCGTGGAAATTGAGCAGAAAGCCTGCCAACAAGATGATGAGTTGTCGGTCCTCGGCAAGGGTGTCGTCCGATTACCTCGGAAGCCGACCTAATCGCGCGCATCCATTTCATCACGCAAGCGCCAAAGAGTTGAATCCTCTGGTTCTTCAACCATCGAACGTGTAATGACGGTTCCAGCGGAGACAGCTCGCACCAGGGTAAGCCCCACAGCCATATAATACGGCAACGGATTTTCCGCCGTGGCGGGCGCTGCAGTCATCAGGAGCGGCTCCAGGCCAGCAACTTCATGATGATGTTGATCGGTAATTACAAGTTGCTGCCCCACCTTCCAATCACGCGTCGCCCGCGCAACAAGGTCGACCCTATGGGAAACACTGGAAGAGCCGGTTCCATAACCAAGGACACAGGCCGAAAGAAGAGAGACCGGTGCTTCGACCCCAAGCAAATGGGATGGATTGTAAAGAAGCCCGTATTCCCCATTGCGACTAACCGGAATGCCTTTTTCGCTTAATAAATTCCACGTTTCCTTATCATGGCAGCGAACGACTATATATACACCTCCGGCAAAACTTTGCTCATCCGTCCTCCGCAAACAATTAAAGACATCAATTGTACCGCTCGAGGAAAGAATACCTCCCTCCGACCTCGGCCGCAGAATTTCTGGTACTTCAAGTGTTCTAGCATGGGGTGCATGGAAAACCGGGTTGTCAGGAAGAAGTTCAGTATGATTGCAGACCACCCCCATCTCGCATAGGTCTGGAACCGTACGCTGCGGAAAGCCCCGCAGCATTTCACTTCTAGCCTCGACGGTTTCCTGCACCTTTAGATGGGGCATTAGCCAGAGGTCGGCAAAATTTGGCGCAGTAATCGTCTCACCGCGCCATGACAACGTGCCGTGAATACCGTCATAAATGAAATCGTATTCGCTCGACTTGCCCGCGGAGACTACTTCAAGACCAAGCAGATGCGCCCAGGAAAGTAACCCGATTAGAAGACTTGGTTGATCGCCATCGACCGGCGTCGAAACGAGGCCATGGCGTTGTGCCCGACGAAATAATTCCGGCCCTATAACTGAATCTGCTTCCTTGGTTACCATAGCAAGATGTTTACCCGATTCTAGCGCCACTAGGCCGACGGTCGCGGCGACTTCGGGGTTACCAGTTGCCTCAACAACAATGTCGACCGCAAGATCCGAGATCAATCCAGCCTCTTCCAACACCACGCGTTTACCTGCTTCGAGCGCCCGCGTGGCGACTGATGCACTACGGGCTACTTCAATGTCGTCCGCAGCGTAACCGGCTGTCAGAAAAATTTCTCTCGCTCGATTGATTTCAAGATCGCAGACGACCGGGATATCTAGCAGTGCGGTGTGTTTGGCCTGTCCAATCAACGACGTTCCGAAGTTTCCGGCACCCACCAAAGCCGCCCGAACAGTCCGACCTTCTTGTTTGGCAAAAATCGCTTCGTAATTCATTCTACAAATGCTCCGGGATTTTTCTCAACTTGACGCGACTGTCTAGCTCGGCCAATTGAAGTCTTAAAGACACGTTATTGCTAGGCTCTCATCCTTTCGCTAAACAGAGCATCCGTTCCACAACATCTATTACGCGAGCGATTCAAATGGCATCGTACCAGTATGTTTACGTGATGAAGGATTTATCGAAAACTTACCAGGCAGGACGTGAAGTCCTTAACAACATCACACTTGCATTCTTACCCGGCGCTAAGATCGGCGTGCTGGGATATAACGGTGCGGGGAAATCGACGTTGCTAAAAATTATGGCCGGTATAGAGACTGAGTTCAACGGTGAAGCTTGGTCGGCAAAAGGAGCTACGGTTGGATACTTGCCGCAGGAGCCCCAACTCGATCCCGAGAAAACCGTTGCAGAAAATGTGATCGAAGGCCTCGCTAAATATAAAGGATATGTTGATCGATTTGAACAAGTGAGCCTCGAACTCGGGGAGGTCGAAGATCCGGATGAGATGACGGCACTTATTGAAGAGCAGGCTGAGTTGCAGGAAAAGATTGACGCGGCTGATGCTTGGGACCTAAACCGCACAGTTGAAATTGCGATGGACGCGTTGCGCTGCCCTTCCGGTAATTCTAAAGTTGATAACCTTTCTGGTGGTGAATGCCGGCGAGTGGCCTTATGCCGTTTGCTATTGAGTAAGCCGGACCTTCTTCTTCTTGATGAGCCAACGAATCACCTAGACGCGGAAACCGTCGCTTGGCTTGAACGTCACTTACGGGAATATGAAGGTACGGTTGTCATGGTCACACATGACCGCTATTTCCTAGACAATGTAACTGGGTGGATACTTGAACTAGACCGTGGTCGGGGCATTCCTTACGAAGGCAATTATTCAGCATGGCTGGAACAAAAGGAAAAACGCCTTCAACTTGAAGCAAGCGCTGATTCATCACGTCTTCGTACTCTAGCAAGAGAGCGCGAATGGATCAATTCGAGTCCGCGCGCACGTCAGGCAAAATCAAAAGCCCGCATCGAGGCTTACGAAAATCTACTCGCGGAAGGCCGTGACCGAGCTCCCAATTCAGCGGAAATTATTATCCCAGCTGGAGAGCGCCTTGGCGATCTCGTCATCGAGGCCGATCATCTACGCAAAGGATACGATAACCAAATGCTGATTGAAGATCTCAGCTTCAAAATTCCCCCTGGAGCTATTATCGGCGTAATTGGCCCTAACGGCGCTGGGAAAACTACCTTGTTTCGCATGATTTCTGGCCTTGAAAACCCGGATGCCGGAGAATTACGTATTGGAAACAGCGTGCAAATCGGCTCCGTGGACCAATCCCGCGATTCCCTTGACGGGGATAAAAATGTCTGGGAAGAAATCAGCCAAGGCGAAACAGAAATTGATCTGGGTAAAATCCGGATACAAAGCCGTGCTTATGTTGGCGCGTTTAATTTTCGAGGACCGGACCAACAAAAGAAGGTTAATCAACTGTCCGGCGGCGAACGCAATCGAGTCCACCTCGCGAAGATGCTCCGATCAGGAGCGAACGTTCTGTTGTTGGACGAACCTACTAACGATCTCGATGTTGATACTTTAAGGGCGTTAGAGGAAGCGCTGAGCGTTTTCGCTGGTTGCGTACTAATTACCAGTCATGATCGTTGGTTCCTGGATCGCTTGGCGACTCATATAATGGCTTACGAAGGTAATAGTCAGGTCGTTTGGTTTGAAGGGAACTACGAAGCCTACGAAGCGGATAAACGCCGGCGATTGGGCGAGACTGCGGCACAGCCACATCGAATCAATTACAAGCCTCTTACTCGCTAGTCAGCTAATGCCTGCGCGCAAACCCTAATTATCGAGTGCCGTCCGCCCTCGTTTTCAACGATGCTGTTTTCTTTCGCAACGCTTCAATTAAGGCTGCGATTTTACCATCATTATTGTGAATAAACCCGGTAAACTCATCGCGCTGGGTTACAATCATACTTACGCCTTGAATTTTGACGTCTAAAATCTTGTAGTCTTCGTGCGATTTACGGACCTGGAATACAACCTTAGTCGGCCCTTTCGGATCGTCAGGATTAATATGTGCGACAACCATCGTGTCGTGCGGGCTGCGTGTCTTCACAATACGCGCAACCACAAACGATTCGCCTGAATAATTTCGAAAGGCTGATGCGTAGAGAGAAACGATGTAATCTTCAAATAATTTTAGAAATTCGGAAATTTCTTGGTCGGTTGCACTGCGCCTGTACTTGCCAAGGACAAACCTACCTATCTTGTTAACGTCGAAACCTTCGCGCAATAGCTGCCGAAATCGCGTCTCTTGCTCTTCATTGGACGCTGTTTTTGAACCAAGCAATTTAATTGCTCTATTACCTAGCGCGTTAACAAATGCGCCAGGATCGCTATACGTGGATGCAGTTGCTACCGACGACACCAAAAACAGCAACGCCCCTATCGATAATATATCGACCCTGGATATCGGCGGAGCGAGCATTCGCAACACAACGGGGCCTGCCTTTTTGTAAATTTTATCCGCTCAGCGCTCCCTTGTGAGCCAAGGAAGCGCGAGTTTCATTGTCCCCATTAAAACTTAATGTTGGGAACTGGAACAGGTCCACCATTTTTGCCGTTGGCAATTTTATCTTTTCGCTTTTGACGATATAGGCTCCGGACAGCAGCATAATAGTCGAGCGACGTCCGCTCTAAGTCATCCAGAATTTTTATTAGCCCTGCCCGAGTATCTAAGGCGCCTATACCGCGATGTGACCATTCGAAGGCCAAGCTATCTATCTCATTAAGAGGATCAGCAAACGAATCGACAAGTCTTCCCGCGCCGTCACGCGTACTCATCGGCCCAATAATCGGCAATACAAGATAGGGACCCTCTCCTACACCCCAGACAGCAAGTGTCTGACCGAAGTCTTCTTCCCTGTAGGGTCGGCCGTTTCTCGACGCCCAATCGTCCAAGCCGCCAACTCCCAATACCGTATTCGAAACGAAACGCGTCACGGTATTCTCAATTCCAGCGGGATCCGCTTGAAGAATATTGTTTGCCAAAATTACCGG
Organism: Pseudomonadota bacterium; assembly: GCA_036337155.1. Taxonomy (GTDB): domain Bacteria; phylum Pseudomonadota; class Alphaproteobacteria; order UBA8366; family UBA8366; genus UBA6544. The sequence goes on from JAYZET010000035.1 coordinate 52,386, forward strand.
TGTCTTAATGTGTTTTAACGCACTAGAAACGACATACCTAATATCTTTATGAATATTAGCTTCATACCCTTTGGCAATGGGTTCAAAAACCGCGTTATCGAGCTTGTTGTTAAAATCAAAAACTACTCGATTGACGTCTTCGAAGGGGTCGTTGCTCGCGTCGTTCAGCGATTCGCATCCGGTAACGACTAGCGCTCCAAAGGCCAGCGCCGCTATCTTTCCAAACGCGCGCCTTCCGTCCGTTTTTAAGTTACCAAAAATCATAGCTTCCGATGCTCCCTAGAAGACGCCCGCCCGTCACGATGAACTTTAAGGCGAGGCTGGTCAAAGTTCAATAACACCCGAAAAATGGCCGCCTTAAGAATCTATGCCAAACATATTGGGCACATCCTCTTTAGACTAGCTTTTTTAACATATCAAGCCTCGTAAAGCCATAAACAAATACCCTCAGCGCTTGCAAGACGTCGGGGTGTTGCAAAAATATCTCAACTCAGTGATCCAAATAAGATGCATCCATTGTACTTTTGCTTCTATTCATCTATTAATAACGAATTGCTTATATTGTTATATTATAATTTTCCCCGAGGATGTCATGGATGCACTGCTTGAAGGGCTGAGTGCGGCCGCGGAGAAAACACGGCTTCGCATCTTGACGCTATGCAACGAATCAGAGCTATCAGTTAGCGAACTGACGCAGATCTTAGGGCAGAGCCAGCCTCGCGTTTCCCGCCATCTTAAACTCATGGTCAGAGCTGGTCTTCTAAACCGATCCCGAGAAGGTACTTGGGCCTTTTATCGTATTGCTGAGTCGGGGGACAATTGCCGTCTCGCAGATTTTTTAATTAAATCACTCCCAGCAGAAGACCCCGCTCGTGACAGAGACTTACAACGGCTAGACGCAGTGCGCCAAGAACGTACTCAAAAAGCAGCTGAATTCTTTCGGCAAAATGCGAACGATTGGGACAACATACGCCGTTTACACATTGATGACGAAGCCGTCGAAAGGGCCCTCGAGGAGTTGTTGCCGATTCGTTCAGTTTGGGATCACATTGATATTGGTACAGGCACAGGCCGAATCTTGGAGGTAGTCGCCCCATTCACCCGTCGGGCGGTCGGTATTGATTTTTCTCATGAGATGTTAACCGTCGCACGCTCTAATCTGGCTAAGACTGAACTATCGAATTGCCGCGTGTGTTATGGCGACATGCATCAACTGGAATTGGAACCCGAGAGTTTCGACGTTGCCACCTTTCATTTAGCACTACACTACACAGACGAACCAGCGTTTGTAATTCAAGAAGCCACCCGACTGTTGAGAGCAGGTGGCCGGCTCATCATTGTTGACTTTGCGCCACATAACGAAACTCAACTGAGGGAAGAGCATGCGCATCGATGGCTCGGATTCGCAGATGAGGAAGTCCACAATTGGCTTCGAATTGCTGGCTTAGAACCCACTTCGACGACCCACCTCGCGGGTCATCCTTTAACAGTATGCCTGTGGGCCGCGGACCGATCCGGCGACACCTGGCGCGCGACTAACACTCCGAATCGGGGCGTTTCATCGTGGTTTTGACACCTAAAGTAAGTTTTGAGTTTTTCCCACCACACAGTGCTGAAGCCGAGACCCAGCTTTGGAAGGTCATGGAAAAGCTCGTTCCACTATCACCCAGCTTCTTTTCGGTGACTTACGGTGCTGGCGGTTCAACCAGAAACCGAACAGAGCGAGTAGTCGAGCGTATTCACTCCGCACTCCCGATTCCACCGGCAGCACACCTGACCTGCATCGGCGCCACGCGCAAAGAAATCGATAACTTGGCAAAAAATTGGTGGGACGCCGGCATTCAGCATATCGTAGCACTCCGTGGAGACTCTCCCTTTGATAGTCCCAAATTTGCGCCAAATCCGAATGGTTATGAAAACGCGGCAGCGTTGGTGGCCGGACTTCGACGAGTTGCGGATTTTGAGATTTCCGTGGCCGGCTATCCCGAAAAACACCCTGATTCACCGAACGTCGCCGCCGATTTAGATAATCTGAAGCGCAAAATTGACGCTGGAGCCACTCGCATTCTGACCCAATACTTTTTCGATAATAGTTACTTCTATCGATTCAGAGATGCCGCGGCTGCCTCCGGCATCACCGCCCCACTCGTACCTGGAATTTTACCAATAACGAATTTCTCCAAAGTCCTCGAGTTCAGTAAGAAATGCGCAACCATCGTACCCGACCGAATAGCCAAGCAGTTCCGAGGCCTCGAAGATGATTCGGAAACACGGAACCTGATAGCAGCTAGCATCGCAATCGAGCAATGCGAAGACTTATTAAAGAATGGCGTCTGCGCATTCCATTTCTACACACTTAATCGTGCGGCTCTCACCTACGCCATCTGCTGGCGACTAGGCATGCGTCCAAGCTTGAACAGCGCCGCAGACGCCGCCTAAGAAAGACACAATCGCCATCATGCTCCTAAATGGAACCGACTTATCGACGGGACGCACCCGCGAATTACAGGCTCTTCTTAAACGTCGCATCCTAATGTTCGACGGCGCTATGGGCACGATGATCCAGGGTTACGGCCTCGATGAAACCGGCTATCGCGGGGGGCAACTTAAGGAGTTCGAACGAGACCTGAAGGGCAATAACGATGTTCTGACGTTGACCCAGCCCGACATCGTAAGAGAAATTCACGAAGGTTTTCTAAATGCCGGCGCCGACATTATTGGGACGAACACCTTCAATGCGACCTCTATTTCTCAGTCGGACTATGGGACAGAGGCGCTGGTTTACGACATCAACAAACAAGCGGCGAAAATTGCGAATAAAGCGATAACCGCGTTCCAAACCGAGGACAAGCCGCGCTTCGTCGCTGGAGCACTCGGCCCAACAAATAGAACAGCCTCCATTTCACCCAACGTCAATGATCCCGGGTACCGAAATGTCAGTTTTGATCAACTCGCCAACGCCTACGAGGAGGCGATTAGCGGGCTGGTAGACGGCGGGGTCGACATATTGTTGATCGAAACGATTTTCGACACACTCAATGCAAAAGCCGCGATCTACGCAGCCGAACGTTACTTCCAGAAATGGGGTCAGCGACTGCCTGTAATGATTTCAGGCACAATTACGGATGCCTCGGGCCGCACCCTTTCCGGCCAGACCGCGGAGGCGTTTTGGACATCGATCCGTCATGCCAATCCACTCTCAATAGGGTTTAATTGCGCTCTCGGCACAAAGGATCTGCGGCCCTACATCCAAGAAATTTCCCAGATCGCTGAAATTCCAGTAAGTGTCTACCCAAATGCGGGGCTGCCAAACGAGTTTGGCGAATACGACGACACACCCGAAAGCATGGCCAAACTGATCGGAGAATTTTCTGCAAGTGGCTTTCTGAACATCGCTGGCGGTTGCTGCGGGACAACGCCCGAGCACATCGCCGCCATCGCGGAAGCCGTAGCGGAGATCTCGCCGCGAAAAGCCACCGAAGCCAAGCTAAACTGCACCCTCTCAGGTCTCGAACCTCTGCACATTGACGACGTTACCGGTTTCGTCAATATCGGTGAGCGGACGAATGTCACAGGCTCGGCAAAATTCAAAAAACTTATCCTGGAAGACGATTACGCGGCCGCCCTCGACGTCGCACGACAACAGGTCGCGAACGGAGCACAGATCATCGACATCAATATGGACGAAGCGATGCTCGACTCCGAACTGGCCATGGAAACGTTTTTGAAACTCGTGGCGTCGGAACCAGATATCAGCCGCGTACCCATAATGCTCGACAGTTCGAAATGGTCCGTTATCAAGGCAGGCCTCAAATGCGTACAGGGAAAAGCAATTGTTAATTCGATCAGCCTGAAAGAAGGAGAGGCGCCTTTCTGCGAACAAGCCCGCGAAGTGCTTAAATTCGGTGCCGCCGTAGTCGTTATGGCGTTTGATGAGCAAGGACAGGCAGACACCATTGAACGTAAAGTCGAGATTTGTACCAGGGCCTATAGTATACTCACGCAAGAAATCGGCTTTCCCGCACAGGACATTATCTTCGACCCTAACATCTTCGCTGTCGCAACTGGTATCGAAGAGCACAATGACTATGGCGTCGCGTTCATCGAGGCCTGTCAGCGGATTAAAGATAACTTACCCGGCGCGAAGGTTTCAGGGGGCCTCTCGAACCTTTCATTCTCCTTCCGCGGAAACGATGCGGTACGCGAAGCAATGCACTCGGTCTTTTTGTACCACGCGGTACGCGCAGGCCTCGACATGGCAATCGTCAACGCAGGCCAGCTTGCGGTCTATGCCGATATTCCCACAGAATTTCGAGTGCCCGTGGAAGACGTCGTGCTGAACCGCCGCCCGGATGCGACGGAACGGTTATTAGAAATCGCAGACGGCTTCAAAGGTCCGGGTATAAAAAGAGAAGTTGACCTTTCTTGGCGCGAGACGTCGGTAACAAATCGTCTCGAACATGCACTTATAGCGGGCATCGCTGATTTTATCCTGGAGGATACAGAAGAGGCGCGCAAAGCGTCGGCTCGTCCCATAGACGTTATTGAGGGGCCGCTAATGGATGGCATGAATGCCGTCGGCGACCTGTTTGGTTCCGGCCAGATGTTTCTGCCGCAGGTTGTTAAAAGTGCCCGGGTTATGAAACAGGCAGTGGCCTATCTACAACCATTCATCGAAGCGGAAAAGGACGAAGCTTCCGGTCCCAAGGGGCGTATCGTTATGGCAACGGTCAAGGGAGACGTCCACGATATCGGCAAGAATATCGTCGGTGTCGTGTTGGGCTGCAACAATTTTGAGGTGATCGACCTCGGAGTAATGGTCCCCTACTCAAAAATCCTTAAAACCGCGATCGAACACAAAGTTGATATGATTGGGCTCTCCGGCCTCATCACTCCGTCGCTTGAGGAAATGCAAACGGTCGCAACCGAAATGCAACGAAGCAACTTGGACATACCGCTATTGATAGGGGGTGCCACCACCTCGAAAATCCATACCGCAGTAAAGATCGCACCTAATTATTCGGGGCCAACTTTACATGTGGTCGACGCATCGCGCGCGGTTGGCGTAGCTGGCAACTTAGTTAGTAAAACCCAGCGCATGCCGTTGATAGAGCGAATCAAAAACGACTACAGAGAACTTCAAGCCAATTACGCTGGGAAAGAAACCCGCAGCGAACGCCTGCCGATTGGGGAGGCGCGCAAGCGTTCCTACGCTTTCGATTGGTATAATTACGTACCACCCACTCCGAGCTTTATCGGACTCAAAACCTTTGAAGAATACCCACTTAAGGAACTAGTGAATCGTATCGATTGGACACCATTCTTCCGCACTTGGGAACTAATAGGCAAATATCCAACAATCCTAACAGACGGTGTCGTTGGCGACGCCGCACGCGCGCTATTCGACGACGCTCAGGAAATGCTCGAGCGCATTGTCAAAGAAGGATGGATTAACCCCCGCGCTGTGATTGGATTTTTCCCGGCCAATGCTGTTGGAGACGACGTCGAAGTTTACACTAATAATGCTCGTAATAAGCCAAAGGGATGTTTTCACTTTCTGCGCCAACAAATGTCGAAGCGAGAGGGCAGTGCAAACTATTGCCTTGCCGATTTTATAGCTCCAGTAGACTCTGGTATCGCTGATTATATCGGCGGCTTCGCCGTCACTACGGGACTCGGTATCGATGAGCGTCTCGGCATGTTTCGTTCGAACCACGATGATTACAGTGACATCCTTCTGAAAGCACTAGCTGACAGGTTAGCAGAGGCCTTCGCCGAGCGGTTGCACGAACGCGTTCGCAAAGAGTTTTGGGGTTACGCACTCGACGAATTGCTATCAGACGAGGCCATCATCGCTGAACAGTATCAAGGCATCAGGCCAGCACCAGGTTATCCCGCGTGCCCTGACCATTCAGAAAAATCGACCCTCTTCGACTTTCTGTCAGCGCCTTCCAATACTGGGATTGAGCTTACGGAAGGTTTTGCAATGCTGCCCGCAGCATCCGTTTCCGGATTTTATTTCTCTCACCCGGGGGCTCAATATTTCGGCATTGGCCGGATCGGTAAGGATCAGGCGGCCGATTACGCAAAACGTCGGGACGTCGACCTAAAGACGGCAGAAAAATGGCTTGCGCCCAACCTTGGTTACTAGACTCAGCAAGCACAAAGATAAAATGGAAACCTCTTAGCGACCGAGTCCCGACAGTCCTAGACTGTCAGCAGAAACGTAGGCGCGCCGCTCATCGAAGAATTGGTTTGGTTCTGACAGCTTTCTAAAAATTTCTTCGCAAAAAAATATGGCAAGTAAGTCAACATTATTTCAGCTGACACTCAATCGCCAACTGATGTCAGCTGCCAATAGTCGCGCACCAGACGCTGCATGTGGGTGCCTTTTTCACTAAGGAATTCACGATGGCAACGCGACGTCTTGGGCAGGCGTCCGGCCTTGTCGATATCCGACTGCATTGCAGCGCGTCGACGAATTCGCCCAACACGGCCGTCACTCTCGAATGCAAATTCAAATACGTCTAGCCTACGCTTATCGCCAGAGTCATTCTCCCGCATCACAAGCAGCGCCTCAAAATAATCGGGATTTTCATGCGTTTGGCGGAAACACGCAAAATTCTCAACTCGCGATAAAGCTATATGGATGAGTAACTGTCGGCGGTCCCCGAATCGGCGCGAGGAATAGTCCATATCTGGCGTTGGCTCCTCAAGCCCAACATGAGGAGCAATATGCTGCCTCGATGCGGTCATCTGTAAAAACTTGCCACCGCCACGCCATTCGCGCGCTATATTATTCAAGGCCTCGCAATGACGCACAATACGAGGGCCGCTTAGGCCGAGACAAACGTAACGTCGTTCAATCATTGGGCGTTCGTCTTTCTTAAATTCGGCTGCGGCGGTGACCTCCTTCTTAGCGATTACAGTTTGGGCGGGCCTCAGACGCTCGAACGCTTCAATCATCCCGAGAGAGTTTAGCGCGTTTGTCATCGCCAGAGCGCCACAAACACTGGTACTTCGGTCAATCTTCATCCCCAATTGGTACCGAAGCAGAAAAGCCAACCAAGCGGCGTCGCCATTCGATAAACCTGTATTTCCCGACAACTCCAAATAAAGCTGCCTGCAATTAGCGTCGTCATCCGCAGGGTCGTTCGCTGGCTTTGTGTTTGTAAGAGCGATGACAGCCGCATCCTTTAGCTCTGCGGGCAGATCAGAAACTCCCCTAATCAGTCCGAGCGCAATATCCCGACGCACTTCAAATGATTTTCCCACTTCGATAAGCCGTTCTAGATCACCCGCCGCGAGAAAGCGACGAAACAGCATCGAAGATCGTGTTTCTATACCAATACGCACGGTACCTATTGCCCGACCGGTGAAATCCCTCACAGCCAGGATGTGCTTTCTGGCGTCTGGCCCCTGTGTACCATGTTCGGGACCGCCTGCAAAAACCGAAACCCAACCACTATAAAGAGGTCGGTCGCTAGCCGCAAACCACAGCAATTTTGGTAAAATACCAGATGGCGCCTCAACATTTGGCAATACTTCTAGTCGAAGCTCGACCCTCTCATCAGATTGACGCACCAGGTATGAAGTGACCGAAGAAGCCCGTGTCTCAGCTGTGGAAACGTCGAGCAAAAGGTACCCATCTTTGTCACGCGGCAACCTAAGACTTGCAGGGTGCGATAGGCGCAATTGCACGGATGCAGTGCCCGCTTGCGCCACGGCCTCACCGAATAAGAATGTCCAAAGGGCTGCTATGGAGTTCCCAGCAGCAACCGGTTTCGTCAACTTCTGATAATCCGCGCGAATTCGATAGTAAGTGGAATTTGGCGTTACCTCAGAATTATTAATTTGAGGGGCGGAATTACTCGCCGGATCGACATACATTGGCCGAGGGTCACCATAGACATACAGCAGAACGACAGAAAGCCCAGCGAGAAAACTTATCCCGCCCACCCAGTTAAGCCACTTCCAAGCAATCGGAGGCGACGACGCTGCCGGTGATAGATTTCCGTCTTCCGACATTTCATACCCTCCTACTGCATCTTTTTACGCGCAAAGGTCCCGGGTTCAGTATGTACAATCGGGACTCAAAATCCAAATGTCTTAAGCGACAGTGATCCCTTGCCAATTCATTGACCAATTTAATATGTCGTTAATTATGAGCCTCAAACACATTCCAGCGCCACTTGCGATACACAAAGAAAGCGTCTTGCCGGAATGGATAGATTATAATGGCCATATGAACGTTGCTTTCTACGTATTAGCATTCGACCACGCGACTGATGCCATGTTGGAATTTCTGGGGCTAACTCTTGACTACAAGGCAAAGAAAAACACGACCACTTTCGTCGCAGACATGAACGTAACTTATCATCAAGAAGTGAAAGAAGGTGACCCGCTTCGGTTTACCACTCAAATTCTAAATTGCGACGAAAAGCGCATTCACTTCTGGCATGAAATGTATCATGCAACTGAAGGCTATCTCGCAGCGACTAACGAATTATTATCGCTGCATATAAACTTGGAACTTCGACGTGTCGGACCGATGTCAACCGAGGTCGCCAAGCGGATAGCTGCGGTACGTGATGCCCATTCGCACCTGCCCGCTCCTCAAGGTATGGGTCGACTTATAGGTATGAAGAAACAAACCCCATGAAGCTGTTGGTTTACGGTATTAAACTTAGCTTTCCAGATGAGGCTGCTAATCTGTTGTGGTCCGCTCTGCAAGAAAACAATATAAACTAACCAAGCTACACCCTATGGTCTTTTGACCATTTGTGTTAAATGTCGTCGGCCAAGGGGTGCGCTTAGGAATGTGAACACAATGGCATTCTGATTGGAAGTGCAATAATGACACCATGACCGATCCGCTTCAGGCTGATCCGCTGGATGCGGACATAGCCCCTCACGATAAAACGGTTTCACCGAGAATGGCCGGATCTGGGACGGTGCCACCCTATCTCGATTCGTTAAACGAAGCACAGCGAGCTGCCGTCGAAACATTAGATGGACCGGTCTTAGTACTCGCCGGAGCCGGAACCGGAAAGACAAGAGTGCTAACCACACGGCTCACCCATCTGCTTCATCAAGGCCGCGCGCGCCCCTATCAAATGCTTGCGGTAACCTTCACAAACAAGGCGGCGCGCGAAATGCGCACTCGGATCGAACATCATATCGGCGGGGCAGTCGAAGGTTTGTGGCTCGGCACATTTCACGCATTGGGTGCACGCATTATACGGCGCCACGCGGAAGTTGTCGGTTTACGTACCGACTTCACTATCCTCGACGCAGATGACCAAATTCGCTTGTTGAAGCAGCACCTCCAGGCCGCAAATATCGACGAAAAGCGTTGGCCGGCGCGGACACTCTCTGGTCGCATTCAGCGCTGGAAGGATAAGGGCCTTACGCCGGACAAAGTGCCAATGGGTGAAACTGCCGATTTCGCTAATGGCCGTGCAGCCACACTATATGCCGAATATCAGGAACGCCTTCAGACCTTGAACGCGGTCGATTTCGGGGATTTGTTACTGCATTGCCTGACAGTTTTTACCAAGGTACCGGATATACTGCGGGATTATCAAAACCTGTTCCGCTACATCCTAGTCGACGAGTATCAAGACACTAATGTCGCACAATATTTGTGGCTAAGGCTACTAGCGCAGGGTCACAAGAACATTTGCTGTGTCGGCGACGATGACCAATCTATTTACGGCTGGCGTGGAGCCGAAATTGGCAACATTTTAAAGTTCGAAAAGGATTTCCCTGGCGCACAAGTGGTGCGCCTGGAACGAAACTATCGTTCCACTCCACAAATCCTTGCCGCCGCATCAGGGCTTATCTCCAACAACGAAAGCCGACTCGGTAAGACATTGTGGACGAAAGCGAACCGCGGCGAAAAACTGACCATTCGCGGTGTCTGGGATGGAGAAGCGGAGGCTCGTGTCGTCGGGGAGGAAGTCGAGGCTTTAAATAGTAAGGGAGCGTCACTTAACGAGATAGCCATCCTAGTTCGCGCTAGCTTCCAAACACGCGAATTTGAGGAGCGTTTTATAACGCTCGGCGTCCCATACAGGGTGGTTGGCGGCCCACGCTTCTACGAGAGGGAAGAGATTCGCGATGCCATCGCCTATCTGCGAGTGGTTCGCCAACCGGATGACGACTTGGCGTTGGAGAGAATAATCAATAAGCCTGCGCGAGGAATTGGTAAGACAACTCTGCAGACACTGCACGGGATTGCACGATCGACGCGGCGCTCTCTCTATTCCACCGCGCTCGACATCCTAGCGACCGATGAGCTCCGTCCGCAAGCGAAACGCGCATTAGCCACCATTATCGATGATTTTGAGCGCTGGCGACGCATGTCTGAGGTTTCCCATCACACGGAACTTGCCGAAACCGTTCTCGATGAGGCCGGGTACACGGATATGTGGCAGGCGCGGATCAAAAAACAGGCGGACGCTTCGGGTCGCCTCGAAAACCTGAAAGAGCTGATCTCAGCCATGGAGGAATTTGAGTCCCTTTCCGAGTTCATGGAACACGTCAGCCTCGTAATGGAGAATGCCGAAAGTCGACACGAGGAAATGGTTAGCCTAATGACGCTGCATAGTGCGAAGGGACTGGAGTTTGACGTGGTATTCCTTCCCGGATGGGAAGAAGGACTGTTTCCCCATCAACGCGCTCTCGACGAAAGCGGTATGCCCGGACTCGAAGAAGAGCGACGGCTCGCATATGTTGGTATCACTCGGGCGAGAGAGCGCATTGATATTTCGCATGCTGCAAACCGGCGCATCCATAACCTTTGGCAGGCATCTATCCCTTCGCGCTTTATCAGCGAGTTACCGGCAAATCAGGTTGAGATGACGAGCGAGGTAGGTGAATACGGCGGATACGCAGGCTTGGCCGAGAATGGTGAAGACTGGTCATCTAATGTTTCGATCGGTGGGCCCGGTTGGCAACGATTCCAGCGGCGGCGCAACCAGGCAACCAAAATTGAGGGCACTGTCCTACCAGTTGAGGCTGACGAAGAATTCCAGCCCGCTAATCGCTGTTTTCACCAAAAATTTGGCATGGGCACGATCGAAGCGGTCGATGGCAATCATTTGACCATTTCCTTCGACAAAGCCGGCACGAAACGCGTTATGGCGCAATTCGTGACAAAGGCAAAAGCCATATGATACTCCTCAATAGATGACCAGTGTTTCCGGCTGGACGCTAGTAGTGGAAGTCCCGAAAGACGCGGCTGACGTGTTTGACAGAGCCCTCGCGCCAATTTCATCGGCGACCGCCGCTTTCAAAACTGGTAGCGGCAAATGGCGGGTTGAGGCGTTCGCAATTGAGCGACCGGACGAATCTGCAATTGTCGGGGCTATTGCTCTCGCGGCAGAGATTGCGGGTATAGAGGAGCCAGAGGTTCGTGTCGTGCCTCTGCCTCCCATCGACTGGATCAGCAAAAACCAGAAATCCTTTCAACCAATAACTGCTGGCCGGTTCTTCATCTATCCATCCCACTACCACGGTGTCATTCCCCACAACGCCACGGCTCTCGCCGTCGATGCCGGTCCGGCCTTCGGCACCGGTTCACACGGTTCGACGAAAGGCTGCCTTTTGGCTCTTGAGCATTTATCGCGACGACAGCTATCAGGTCCAATACTTGATCTCGGCTGCGGCACCGGTATTCTCGCCATGGCGATCGCCAGTCGCTGGCGTCGGTGTGTATTAGCGGCTGATATCGACTATGATGCCATCGCAACAACCCGCATCAACGTGCGCCTCAACGGCCTTACGCACCTAGTCAGAACCGCTCCCGCGAACGGCCCCATGAACGGTGAAGTCCGCCGGCAACGGCCCTATGGAATGATAATAGCTAATATCCTAGCACGACCTTTGATACTAATGGCACGCGATATCAAACGTGTACTTCGACCTGGCGGTACACTTGTGATTTCGGGATTTACTTCTAATCAGGAAAATGGAGTGCGTGCGGCTTATCCGCGTAGGGACTATCATCTTGTAAGAAAAGTGGATGTTGACGGATGGACGACTTTTGTCCTGGCGCGTTTTGGCGGAAATAAATAAACGCCCCACACGTTACCCTAGTTTTGCACCTAAAGAACGAAATGATAGGTATAATTATTTTCAATCTCGGCTATGCTATTTCCGCATTTCTAAGCCTGAACATATCGATCCCAAGAAAACTTGCGAGGGAGGATTACCATCCCTAGCTTAGAAACCACAAGCGCTATGGTGGAGGTGAACAAATATGTCGCGGGACGCAGCGTATAGTGGCGACGAAACGTTAACGACATTATTGGGCAATGCAGGCGAGGATGCGAATATTCAAGAAATTCGAGCGCTCATTGACGGCGTGAATGGGGCCGCGGTGGATAGCAGCGAATGGATCTCTCTCATTACAACGCAACCGTCGGAAGAAATTCGCGCCCAGCTCGACGCGTTGCGTCGAGAGATGAATGCAGCAAACCCTGTCACCTTCACCATTCGACCAGGTAACACCCAACTGAAACGCCTTCGCGAGCGACTAGATGATGCCGGTCTCGACGGCTTTCTTGTCCCACGCACCGACGAACATCAGGGCGAATTCGTCGCCCCTCGGGCGGAACGACTGCGTTGGCTGACAGGCTTCTCAGGATCAGCTGGTTTAGCCGCCATATTGTCTAACAAGGCAGCAATTTTTGTGGATGGCCGATACACGCTGCAAGTTCGCCAACAATCTGATATGGCGCTTTACGAACCTCATCATTTGATCGATTCGCCGCCAGACAAATGGATAGTCGATAACTTACCTGCCGGCGGAAGGCTAGGCTACGATCCATGGCTACATACCCAAAGTGCCACCGAACGTTACGCTAAAGCCGCCGAAAAGGCAGGAGGTAAACTCGTTGCGGTTTCGCAGAACCCAATCGATGAAATTTGGATCAATCAACCCTCAGTGCCCATTTCTCCAATTAAAGCACATGATCTCTGTTTCGCTGGAAAGAAATCCGAAGATAAAAGGAGTGAAATTACAGCTGACTTCGCGGATGAGGGCATCGACGCCGCCGTCCTCACTCAACCGGACTCCATAGCGTGGCTGCTTAACGTCCGTGGTGAGGACATCCGGCATACGCCGCTACCACAGTCATACGCCATTTTGCATCGTGACGGTGGAGTGGAGTGGTTTGTCGATCGACGAAAACTTTGGAATGGACTAACAGAGTTTCTGGGAAACGCGGTGGCAGTGCAACCAATCGGCACGTTCGGCGACAAATTAAGCGCGCTGGCCGTGGCGAAAGCCACGGTAATAGCCGACCCTGCGACGGCGTCGGCCTTCGTCTTCAAAAGCCTCGCCGGCGCCAAAATCATCCAAAGACAAGACCCATGTAGCTTGCCCAAGGCAATCAAGAACGAGGTAGAAATTGCCGGTGCTCGGAGGGCCCACCTGCGGGACGGAAAATCACTAACGCGATTCCTCGGATGGTTTGCGTCGACTGCTCACAAAGGTGGTCTCACTGAAATCGAGGCTTCGGACAGACTTCAAAGTTTCCGTGCAGAAAGCAGTGAATTACGAGGTCTAAGCTTTCCGACAATTTCTTCAGCGGGTCCGAACGGCGCGGTCGTTCACTACCACGCAACCCCCGAAAGCAATCGCACTATCGAAAACGGGGAACTCTATCTCGTTGATTCAGGCGCACAATATCCCGACGGAACAACCGATGTTACCCGCACTATCGCCGTTGGCAAGCCAACCTCCGAGATGCAAGACCGATTCACGCGCGTTCTCAAAGGACATATCGCGATTGCCACGGCGCGATTCCCTGAAGGCACGACGGGGGCACAGATTGACACCTTGGCGCGCGCCGCTCTATGGCAAGCCGGCCTTGACTTCGATCACGGCACAGGACACGGCGTAGGTAGTTATCTTGGCGTTCACGAAGGACCACACCGCATCTCCAAAAGCAGCATGTCAGTCGCACTCGTGCCGGGAATGATTGTCTCCAACGAACCAGGCTACTATAAGGAGAAAGCCTTCGGCATCCGAATCGAAAACCTCGTCGCGGTCAAGCGTTGCGAAAGCCTCAAGGGAGCAGAGCGACCAACGCTAGAATTTGAAACGCTTACCTTGGCGCCAATCGACCTCAATCTCATCGATAAGACGCTAATGATACAAGATGAGATCGACTGGCTGAACGCATATCACGCTCGCGTTCGTGAGACATTGCGGGACGAATTATCGGAAAAGGAATCGACTTGGCTGGACGAGGCGACCCGCCCGATATAATTTTTAATTTTTTATGCTACCACCTCATCCATCGCAGCCGCCTCATAAGCCAACATCGAACGCTTCCTGCTTGGTCCCCAACGGTAACCAGAAATTTCACCAGTTCGCCGCAGGACCCGATGGCATGGCACAAGCCAAGAAACTGGATTTCGGGCCACGGCACCAGCGACCGCGCGTGCCGAAGTGGGCCTCCCAAGCTTACGGGCAAGCCCTTCGTAGCTGGTCACCGCACCCGGCGGAATGCTCATTAACCCTTCCCAAACCTTCAACTGATAGGGCGTCCCCCTCAACAAGACTTTCAGTGAACCACCATCAAATGAGAGGTCAGCGTACCGTTTGGTGGTCGCCCTGTCTTCATTCCGGCTCACTTCTCCCAAGGAATTGAACAAGTTCGCCATGGTGATGTCTCGCCCCTCCTTGAGCTCAAATGCGAGACCACAGATGCCGCGTTCGGTCGCGGCGATCAGGCATTCTCCGAACGGGCTTGGATGCCACCCATAGACGATATTCTTTCCAACATCTTCGGCCTTCCATTCTACAGGCGTCATTGATTCGCAGGTTACCAAAAGGCCGTAACGGCGACCTAGACCCGAAGACCCCGCATCATGAGACGCATCGAAGACATTTGCTGTGGCGGACAGGCTCTCCCGCGCCCGATTCAGAGCCAGGTGTTGGATGAATTTCTTAGGGCTGACGCCAATGAAACGCCTGAACAACCGCTGAAAATGTGGGCCGCTGAGCCCGGCTGCCTCAGCTGCCTCATCAAGCGTCGACTGCAACTCGAAGTTTTCCGCCAGATACACGATAGCTTGGGTAATCCGCTGCCCGTCGACGCTTGTGGCTAAATCTTCTTGGATTTGTGCGTTCATCTTTGGCTGCGGTCCTTGATTATTGATTAAGTTAGCTCAAAATTAGCTCGTCTGTCTCAAGCAGGCGACCGAGTTCTATAACAATGTCACCCGATTTTGCTCCCGCAGCATAAAGCATCGGCAATCCGATTATCTTAATTAGCCCCCGTTTTGGATAAATCCGACTGAGCGACAGTGTTTTTCCGGCACCATCATCAAACTGCGGATGAAATCAAGACTAAACCTTTCATATCCGGTGACACGGCATATACACCCGAGACATCAGCCACGTGCATTATACCCTGGAGCGGTGCAGACTTA
Source organism: Pseudomonadota bacterium (assembly GCA_036337155.1). Lineage (GTDB taxonomy): Bacteria > Pseudomonadota > Alphaproteobacteria > UBA8366 > UBA8366 > UBA6544. Next base: position 67,836 of record JAYZET010000035.1, read on the forward strand.
CTAAGTTCCAGCTATCTCGTCGGCAAATTCTTGATATTTTAACATCTAAAAGAATAATTCACGGATCACGAAAATTTTGGTGCCCTTTAGGACATCAAGGATTGGGATCTCGGCACTACGGTCCGGAAAGAATATCGAGATACAACTCTCTGTCGATATTTCCCCCAGAGAGCACAAGTCCCACCTTTTGTCCGACCATCTTGTCCTTTTCCTGCAGCAACGCCGCGAGAGACGCAGCGCCGGCACCTTCCGCTATATTATGCGTGCAAGTGTAATAGTTACGCATTGCCGCCTTCATTTCCACTTCAGAGACAGTAATGATACGCGCTGCCCCGGTTAGAATCGTCTCGAGCGCATCATCATCTGGAATACGCACAGCCAACCCGTCGGCGAAAGTATCGGCCGAGTTCGTCGGAACCGCTTTACCGGCATTGTAAGACAATGAATAGGCAGCAGCTTTCTCCGCAACCACGCCGATGATGTCGGCCGTGGAACCTAGTGCGTCACGTGCAGAAATGGCGCCACAAATTCCAGAGCCCAGGCCGATAGGGACGTAGATGGCGTCCAGATCTGGCACAGCATCCAGCAGCTCTACGGTATAAGTTCCGACACCCGCGATTAGCAGCGGATCAAATGAGGGAAAAAATTCAAGACCCTGCGCCTCCGCCTGTTCCTTCGTAAAATCGAGGGTCTCGTTAAAGTCCTTCCCGTTCTCAATCAGATCGACACCAAACGCTTTCATCGCCGCGTTTTTCTCACAACTATTGCCGTAGGGCACCACAACCACAGCCCGGATACCGGCAGCACGTGCGGCGAAGGCGACTGACTGCCCGTGATTACCTCGGGTCGCTGTAATAACTCCCGGAACATCAGGCCGCCGGCGCTTCAACTCATCCATGTAGATTAAACCGCCGCGCACCTTGAACGAGCCAATGGGCGTATGGTTCTCATGCTTAACCCAAACTTCCACTCCGCATCGTTTAGACAGCAACGGCCAACAAACCTGTGACGTCGGCCGCATGAACTGTGCTATAAGTTCCGCCGCCGCCGAAATATCGTCTTTCTTCACCAACATCCGCTTTGCCTTTCCGTCAATCAGCCTGAATGAACCGTTACAATTCGATTTCACCTCGCATGAAAGTAAGTGCCCGGCCACCGATCTTCACCCTCTCGCCCATATACTCACAGTAAATTGTCCCGCCGCGTTTGGATATTTGACGCGCAAGCATCTTCGTTCTGCCAAGCCGCTCCGCCCAATAAGGTATCAACTCGCAATGCGCCGACCCAGTCACCGGATCTTCTGGAATGCCATACCGCGGTGCAAAAAATCGCGAAACAAAATCAACCTCATCACCAGGTGCCGTCGCTATAGTCCCGAGATAGGATAATGCGGTCAGTTTTACCATATCAGGCGACAGAGCCCGCAACTCCGACTCACTGCTTAAAACCACGAAAGCATCCCTCTCCGCCAGGAACTGCACCGGTTTCGCGCCGAGTGCATCCACCATCTCCTCCACCCCGCCTGTCTTGATCGGAGGTCTTGCGGGGAAGTCCATCGTCAATACTCCAGCATCGTCGTCGACGCTCAAAATATCGCCGAGTTTGGTGTTGAATTTGACCGAGCTTCGTCCCGGCAGGATTTCAGTGAAAATCGCGTGCGCGGTCGCGAGTGTCGGATGCCCGGCCAAGTCAATCTCCGCTTTCGGCGTGAACCAACGTATGTCAAAATCGTCGTTATTCGGAACGAAGAAGGCCGTTTCTGAAAGATTGTTCTCTTCGGCAATCGCCTGCATCGTTTCAGTCTCTAGCCAATCATCGAGGGGGCACACGGCTGCCGGATTGCCGGAGAAGGCACTCTCAGCGAAGGCATCGATTTGATAAATTGGGATCTTCATCACCGAAATCCCTTCTCCTTGTCTATTCCTGCCATGGCCATTCTAAAAACTCCAAGGCAATGTCACGCCATGATATGTCGCTGTCAGCGATCATCCTGCCATGACGCTAAAATAACTGACTATACTACTTTAAGCCTACTCACCGTCGGGCGAATCCAGCCCATATCAGCTGCCGCACTATTGCAAACCATCGCAACTGATGCTCGGCAATCTTGCCGAGCTAACTCGCAAACACGCCGCCGTTGGCCTCGCAATTATATAATTAATCGTCAATCGCAATATCGAGCCAACCCATCTCGGTTGCTGTAGCTGAGTCATTAGGCAGCAATAATATGGTCGTCGTATCTGCTTCGATTATCGCAGGTCCCACGAGAGTCTGACCAGCACGAAGCGTACCAAACTCATAGACGGCTGCCTCTGTCCACCCCTCAAGATATATGGCCCGCGTAGCGAAGGGTGCGGCTTCACCTTCAATAACTACCGAGGCCTCCGTCGGTGGAGCCGCGAGTTCGCCGATCGCCGCTACACGAGCGTTGACAAGTACAGGTTCCCGATCCGGCAAGGCATAGGTATATAGCTGTTCGTGACGTGATTCGAACGCCGCCTTCATGTCGGCTAGCAACGTAACTTGGGAAAAGTCGAGGTTGCGAAGATCGACATCGATCTCAAAAATTTGTTCGCCATAGCGCATGTTCGCCGAACGCTCCGCTCGAACATCTCCTTCAAACCAACCACGAACTGACGCGACCGCATCATTCTCAAGCACATCAAATAGATGACGCACCTCCTCCACAGACAATTCACCAATCTCTCCCACATGCGTGCGTGTTACCTCGTAACGCAAATCTGTTGTCAACATGCCCCAAGCGGACAAAACCGATGCTACGCGGGGTATTATGACGCGCTTGAGATCAAGCATCCTTGCGAGGGACGTGACGTGAATTCCTGCAGCACCACCAAAACCGAGTAAGGCAAAGCGACGCGGATCAACGCCACGACGAACCGTCGCGAGCCTAATGCCTTCAACCATCTGGGTATTGACGACCCGGAAAATCCCCTCCGCAGCTTCGATGCGTTTGATACCCAGCTGATCACCGATTGCATCCACGGCTGAGTGCGCCGCCTCCAGGTCGAGACGGTCACTGCCCCCTAGAAACTTACTCGGATCAAGATATCCCAGCGTTACGTTGGCGTCCGTGACCGTCGCTTCCGTGCCTCCTCGCCCATAGCAAGCTGGCCCTGGTACCGCACCTGCGCTTCGCGGGCCAACTTCGAGCAACCCGCCTGAGTTGACCCACGCGATGGAACCGCCACCCGCACCCAACGTAACGATATCCAAGCTCGAAAGGGCTATCTTTTCTCCAGCCACGCTGCGGTCGGCAGACAAAGTCGCTTCGCCATCAACGATCAACGAGATATCAGATGATGTGCCACCCATATCGAAAGTGATCATCTGCAGTGTATCAAGCAGGCCGCTCGCATGCCGCGCACCCGCCAGCCCCCCCGCGGGACCAGAAAGTACTGTTCCCGCGGCAAGTCGTACCGCCTCCGCAATGGGTGTAACGCCGCCATGCGATAGCGTAATCAAGGCTGGTCCATTGTAACCTGCATCGCAAAGCCGTTTCTCCAGACGACTGAGATATCGCTGCAGCACGGGACCGACATACGCGTTAACCGCGGTGGTCGATACGCGTTCATATTCCTTGATGTGGGGCAACACCTCCGACGACAGCGAAACGTAAACGCCGGGCAATTTCTCAGCTAGTCGTTCGCTGGCGGCTCGCTCGTGTGACGGAGATACGTATGAATGAAGGAAACAGATGGCAACTGCTTCAACATTGGCCGCCGCAAGCGCATCAATTGCCGCGTCCAGCGAATCCCTATCGAGCTCGACTTTCACTACACCCGTATGACGTATGCGCTCACGTACGCCAAATCGCAAATGGCGTGGTATCAATGCTGGGCGCCGCGCAAGGCGCAAATTATAGCGCTCCGGCTTCAATCCTTCACGCATTTCAAGAACGTCTCGGTGACCTTCCGTAGTCAGCAAACCGAGCCGGGCACCCTTCCGCTCAAGCAATGCATTTGTTGCAACTGTCGTACCATGAACAATACGGCCCGTCTCCGCGAGTAACGCCCCTAACGAAAGACCCTCACGTTCGGCCATCAACGAGAGTCCAGCCATAACGCCGATAGATTGATCCTCCGGGTCGGAAGGAGTCTTAACAAATTTGACTTCGCCTGTCTCTCCAACCAATACAATATCGGTAAAAGTTCCACCTATATCGATACCGATGTTGTACATCAAACCATCCTACCCGCGGCAATAGGTGGCAATCCCGCAAGCTCGTCTTCCTCACGCTCTTCAGCAGAACGGAGCACTGGTGACCCCCACCCGCCGCCACCGCCGGAACGGACGTCAAAAATAGAACCTGCGCGAACAGGAACCCCTTCTTCCTTGGTCTTTAGGATGCGGTCTGCTCCGTCCGGTGCAATCACTCTATAGTCGTGGGTGGCTCCAGGACCCCCACCTTCTCGACCTTCACCAGCATGACGTATGCCTTCGCCCGCAGTATTGACGACACAGTCGACCTCCGTCTCGAGATGCATCAGCAATTCACAACCCGAGCCGCCGATATATCGACCGTCACCGCCGGAATACTCCCGATATTCATGTCGCTCGAAGAACAGCGGAAATCTCGTCTCAGCAACTTCAACCGAACCAAACTTAAGACCACCCGCCGAATGCCACTCGCCACTCCCGTGCCAACCATCGCCTCCGGATGATGCACCGGCACCGGGTCGAGCATGAAACATATGCCAGATAAACGGCCTACCATTGCGAGGATCTGACCCTTTTATCGCGATGCGAAATCGCTTGCCCCAGCCCGCCATAGCACGTTCCGGACAAGCCGGCGCGATCGCGGCAACGATAGCTTCGATAATTTCCTGGCTGCAATGAGATGTACAAAGCGTCACAGGAGCACCCGGCCGTGCCCAAACCACTGTACCTTCCTTGATTTTTACCGAGAGCGGCCGAATTGTGCCAGCGTTCTGCGCGATCCCTGGATCGAGCAAGAATGCATAACTCATGACGACTGCAGATTGCGTGTTGGCAAATGAAGAATTGATAAAGCTCTCAACCTCCGGGTCCGACGCGGTTAGATCAACGTCAATCTCACTCCCCGATATAGTAACCTTTGCCCGAATGGCTATATCAACGTTGCCTCGCCCATCGTCATCTAAGAGTGCTTCGCCATAATAAACGCCGTCGTTCCAAGTCTCGACCACGGCGCGGGCCTGCTGTTCGGCAGCATCTAGAATTCTTTTCTTCGCTCCTGCCACTGTTTCTGCGCCAAACTCCGATATGAGTTGACCGAGTCGTTTTCCGCCGAGCTTTACTGAACCGATCTGCGCTGCAAGATCGCCTTCAAAATCCCGCGGATGTCGCACATTGACCGTAAGCATTCGATGTATGTCGTGGCGAAGGCAACCACCGTCATATAGTTTGATTGGTGGGATGCGAAGTCCCTCATGCCAAATTTCAGTCGCAGCCGCATTGTAAGCACCGTGCGTGGCACCTCCAATATCGGAATGATGCGCGCGGTTTAGCGTCCAGAATAAACATTCATCATTTACAAAAACGGGAACGATTGCTGTCACGTCTGGCAGATGACTGCCGCCGAAATAGGGATCGTTCAACAGAAAAACGTCACCCTGGCAAATATCGTCACCAAAATATTCTATCACTTCCTTTGCCGCCCAAGACATCGCCCCCACATGAACGGGAATGTGCTCCGCCTGGGAAACAAGGTCGCCTTCCTCATCGCAAATTGCCATCGAAAAATCTCGGCTAGAATTAAGGATTTGCGAATAAGACGTTCGCAGCATCGCTTCGCCCATCTCTTCGACGATACCGGTTAAACGATGTTGAATTACAGAAGTGGTGACCGGATCGATATTGACCGTCATACTTTCCCTCCCAAATCACACTATGGCCGCAATGGATGCCCGTGATCCATTGGACCGTGACCGGAGCCGAAGCCCGGTGCGGCCAATATTGCGGCGCGAACATACTTCCGACCGCGCGCCACTGCCTCAGGCAAGGCAAGGCCATTAGCAAGGCCTGTCGCTATGGCTGAGGCAAGGGTACAGCCTGTGCCGTGGGTATTTTTAGTATCTATACGGAGATCTTGAAAAAGCTCGATGCCATCGCGCGTGATTAGGACATCAGTTAAAACGTCGCCACTCAGATGCCCGCCTTTAATTAGTGCAGCCTCCGCACCCAGTGCTACTATAGCCTCACCCGCCCGTTTCATATCCTCAATGCCGGAAATCGACGTCCCCGCGAGCACCTCGGCTTCGGGAACATTCGGGGTCACCACCTCAGCACGGGGCACCAATTGCCCCCGCAGCACATCTATCGCCTTCTCTTCCAATAGAGCGTGACCACCTTTGGCGAACATCACTGGATCGACAACAACAGGTAAGTTCGGCTCGACGTCCTCCAGCACTTCCATTAACGTCTCAATTACTTCTGCGCTGTGCATCATACCTGTTTTCAAATAATCAACTCCGAGATCGTCCAATACCACATGAATTTGTTGCGCGATGAAGTCAGTTTCGACCGGAATCACGCCATAGACGCCTGTGGTATTTTGAGCCGTGAGTGCGGTAATCGCGGTCATTGCAAACCCGCCAAGCGCCGTAACCGTTTTAATATCTGCTTGAATACCCGCGCCGCCGCCTGAATCCGAGCCGGCGGCTATCAACACACGCCCTAGTTTAGCATCTACCAACATCAGGTGTTCACCACCCGCTCGATGGCCTCGACAATTTCACAAACTACCTCGTCGACAATTTGGACGTCGTCACCCTGGGCCATGACACGAATAAGGGGTTCAGTGCCAGACGGCCGCACCAAAATCCGACCTCTATCCGACATACGTGCCTTGGCCTGCATAATAGCATCTCTTACCGCTGGCGATTGCAAAGGCTCTCCCCTCTCAAAAAAAACATTCTTAAGCACTTGTGGTAACGGTTCGAAAAGATCACGAACATCGCTAATTGCCCGATCACTTTCCATCATCACGGCAAGCACCTGCAAAGCAGCAATTAACCCGTCGCCCGTCGTACTGAAATCATTGAGAATGATGTGGCCGGACTGTTCGCCACCGATATTATGATCGTGGATCCGCATATAATCGACAACATTACGGTCACCAACGGCGGTGCGCACGAGATCCAATCCCAATCCCTGCAAAAAGCGTTCGAATCCCAAATTCGACATCACTGTCGCGACCACACCGCCACCCCTGAGCCGACCGGAAGCCTGCCAGGAATTCGCAATCAACGCCATCAATTGATCACCATCAAGAATTTCTCCGGCTTCGTCGGCAATAATCAACCTGTCGGCATCGCCATCAAGCGCTATTCCGAGGCTCGCACCATGGGCCACAACTTGTTCGCTCATCGTGGCCGGACTCGTAGCACCACAGTCTAGATTGATATTGGTACCGTCCGGCTGCGTCGCTACCGGCACGACGTTAGCGCCGAGTTCCTGAAATACCGTCGGCGCCACATGGTAGGCGGCCCCGTTTGCACAGTCGACAACGATTTTCAAACCATCGAGGTGAAGTCGTTTGGGAAATGTTCGTTTCACAAACTCTATATACCGTCCTGGCGCATCCTCAAGGCGGGTGGCTCGACCCAAATTTCTACCATCCGCTAGCTCAAGTCCTTCCTTCTCCATCAAGGACTCTATTTCTTCCTCTTGGTCATCAGATAGCTTATAGCCATCCGGCCCGAATAGCTTGATTCCGTTGTCCAAGTAAGGGTTGTGAGATGCGGATATCATCACGCCAACATCCGCTCTCAGGGAACGCGTTAGCATAGCAACGGCAGGCGTCGGCATTGGACCAACAAGCATTACGTCCATACCCATCGCTGTAAAACCTGACGTTAAAGCTGGCTCCAGCATGTAGCCGGAAAGCCGAGTATCCTTTCCAATCACCACCCGGTGCCGGTGATTGCCGCAACGAAAAGCTTCACCAGTGGCAAGAGCCAGCCGCATCACGGTTTCCGGCGTAACTACTCCTTTGTTCGCAGTACCCCGAATGCCGTCTGTCCCAAAATATTTTTGCCCCATCGCCCATCATCCGGATTGCGGTAGATTATGCGTCCGCTTGGCACCTTCCATGTTCATCAGAACACATCCATAATGTTTACTGTAGGGATAGAGGACCCGCAACAGCCGACTTTTCTCAGGCAGACGCTTCGAAACTAACTGCCCGGTTGAGGCTCTGGTTCCGGATTGACAGCACCGCTGCTTGGGACAGATGAGCGAACACTACTCCGCGAATCATCCCCGTCCTCGTCGTTTGATGGCCGTATGATCGATTCGCCACGCATAAGGGCCCGCACTTCATCACCGGTCAACGTTTCATATTCAAGCAAGCCATTCGCGATCGCATGCAGCTGATCGACGTTGTTCGTAATGATTTTTCGGCATTCCACATCTGCCTCATCGACGATACGGCGTATTTCCTCGTCGATCACCTTCGCCGTTGCCTCTGAAACATTCTTTGTTTGTGTCACCGCATGCCCGAGGAATACTTCTTCCTGATTATCATTATAGCGCAACGGGCCAAGCTCATCGCTCATTCCCCACTCCGTCACCATTTTTCGCGCCAAGTCTGTCGCCTGCATGATATCGTTGGCGGCCCCTGTAGTAACCTTCTCATGGCCAAAAATAAGCTCCTCGGCTACCCGTCCACCCATAGCAACGACCAGATTGGCTTCAATTTGATCACGCGCAAAAGCAAGGTAGTCTTTCTCAGGCAAGCGCATGACCATGCCGAGCGCCCGGCCGCGCGGAATGATCGTAGCCTTGTGGATCGGGTCCGACGCCGGGCTATGCACGGTAGCAAGTGCGTGACCGGCTTCGTGGTAGGCGGTGAGCTTTTTCTCTTCTTCAGTCATGACCATGGACCGTCTTTCGGCCCCCATCATCACCTTGTCCTTAGCTTCCTCGAGTTCCTCTATCGAGACAACACGATGGTTTTTTCTCGCTGCCAAAAGTGCCGCTTCATTTACCAAATTGGCAAGGTCGGCACCGGAAAAGCCTGGCGTCCCGCGAGCAATAATTTTTGAATCAACATTCGGTGCCAAAGGAACCTTACGCAAATGAACCTTTAAAATCAGCTCACGCCCCAAAATGTCGGGATTCGGTACAACAACCTGGCGGTCGAATCTGCCGGGACGCAAAAGAGCTGGATCCAGCACGTCTGGACGATTGGTCGCAGCGATCAGGATGACACCCTCGTTGGTCTCGAAACCATCCATCTCGACCAACAATTGGTTTAATGTTTGTTCACGTTCATCGTTCCCACCGCCTAAGCCAGCGCCACGATGGCGACCAACAGCATCCATTTCATCGATAAAAAGAAGACAGGGGGCATTCTTCTTCGCTTGTTCAAACATGTCACGTACGCGGCTGGCACCTACACCCACAAACATCTCGACAAATTCGGAACCAGAAATCGTAAAGAAAGGAACATTTGCCTCCCCGGCAATAGCTCGCGCCAAGAGCGTCTTGCCCGTACCAGGCGGACCAACTAACAGCACACCTTTCGGGATACGACCGCCAAGGCGTTGGAATTTCTGAGGATCCCGGAGAAATTCTACAATCTCCTCCAATTCCTGCTTGGCTTCGTCTATCCCCGCAACGTCCTCAAACGTGACGCGGCCAGATTTCTCTGTGAGTAATTTTGCACGCGATTTGCCGAATCCCATAGCCCGACCGCCACCGGACTGCATCTGACGCATGAAAAATATCCAAACGCCGATTAACAACAACATTGGGAACCAATTAATTAGCACTGCTAGCAAGGCCGGCATCTCGTCTTCGACGGGACGAGCTTTCACCTCAACGCCCTGTTTCATCAAACGCTCTACCAGTTTCGGGTCATCCGGAGCCACGACTGTGAAAGGCGCGCTAGAATTCTTATACAATCCAGAAATTTTGTTGCCTTCAATCACAACAGATTGCACATCCCCGCGATCGACTTCGGTCAAGAAGCGTGAATACGACACCTCACCTTGTTGATGCCTATTAGAAGAGCCCTGGAACAAATTGAACAATCCGACCATCAAAATCACGATGATGATCCAGAGCGCGAGATTTCGGCTAAAGAGTTTCACCTTACTATCTGCTCCACTATCTGCTCCTGTGGATTTTTCCGGTGTCGCCCCACCGCCCGCAAATGTTAACTCTTGACCGACACTCTTATAAAGTAAAGCGCGTCGCCTGTAACGGACGAATTGGCGCAAACCGGATTTTGCCGTTGAAGGTATCTCCATTCCTTGAATAGCACAGGTGGGGAACATATCGGACACCTTCAACCCCCATAATCGCAGGCAATGTCACAAGAACATCGGACGGAATTCCACAGTTTTCCGCGATCGCGCCCGCATCCCGCAATTCTCTAACACCTTCTTCGCCCAACTTCGTAACTTCCAATCTATCCAAATCATCCGAAATCTCGACACGGAAACGGCCATCCCAAAGTATATCTGTTTCGACCCGCATTGCCGGCTCGATATGGTTTGCCTCACGAAAGAAAAGCAGTTTTTGTCCCTTAGGCACAATCCGGCATCCCGATAAAGTTCGACCTCCGGAAATTCGATCTTCCGTGAGAACTTTAAGAAGTTGAGCCGTCCGGGCCCGGCGCGGCGGGTGCGCCTTACCCCCAATCATTGCACAAATAGCGGCGAGACACGAATGCGCAATTTCTGTCGATACACTCGAAAAAATTAGCGGGTCTAGTAAGGCATACCCTTCGGGGAATAGGGCACAGGTTCGAGCAAGTCCCGCAGCGACGGCCGATTCCCTATCCCGACGCACTATCGAATTTCGGCTTGCAACTTCAATTAGTTCATTCGCGAGTGCTGGTGCCGTTGGTCTTCGACGAATACGCACCCGCTCAAACCGCTCGTCATTATTCGATGGGTCCTCAACGACAGGCAAGTTCCATGAAGCTACTGTCGCCCGCAACCTGCCTTTAGAGCAATCAATCAATGGGCGCAGGATACGAACGTCTTTATATTCCAGTAAGAACGTCATTCCGGCTAGTCCATCGACACCGCTCGCTTTCGCTTTCCGCATAAATACGGTCTCGACTTGATCGTCACGATGATGTGCGACAAGCAGATGCAAAATACCATGTTTACGGCAGTACTCTTGAAGCAACCGATAGCGAGCCTCGCGAGCCCGTTCCTGCAATCCTGAATGTATCTCACCGCCTTCTCTCGTTAATATTTCAGCACGAATACCATATCGACATAAAGCTTTTGCAACTTCAGCCGCTTCTCTCGAAGATCCAATGCGCAGACGATGATCAACGATTAGTGCGACGACGTTTCCACCAGAGCGCTTTGTCCAATCATGCGTAAGCCCAAGCAAAGCCATGCTATCCGGCCCACCCGAACAGGCTACCGCCAATCGCGGCGTGCTCTCAAACGGGCCCAAGCGCTCAAGCCACAAAGAAAATTCAGCAGCTGAAACTCTGAGATCTATTTCGGTAGTATTAGCGCTCAGTTGCAACCGAGTGATTTCCGGGACCGCTCAGCGCTTCCTAAAACGCGAGGACGGGCTGAAGGATGCGTATTGATCAATTCTCCATATGCCGAACAAGCCGACTCTTTCTCGCCAATCTTCGCGAGCGACATTCCAAGCTTTAGAAGAACATCTGGAGCCTTGTTACCTTTTGGATATTTCCTGTAAGTATCATAATAAATTCGGATTGCTTCATTATAATTCTTGCGCGCATAAAACGTTTCGCCAAGCCAAAAAGCTGCATTATCCGCTAACTCGTGCTCCGGGTGATTATCTAGGAATCGCTTAAGCGCGAGCTCCGCTTTCGGTAACTCGCGTTTCATCAACAGACCATAGGCGAAATCGTACTGCTTCTTGGGTGTTCCTTGGGGTAAATTGACCAGATTTTCGGACGACCCAGTGCCTACCTCCGCGACCGCTACTGGCGCCGGGCTCGGCACAGCAGAAGGTTTTGGTATTTGCCTGAGCTTCTCCTGCTCTACCTTGGTTCGGATGGCTGACGGCCCCTTCACCTCCGCGGGAGGTTTATTTATACGCGATTGCTCCAGATCGGTTTTACTAAGAACACCAAAGGCCTTCTGGCCATCACGCAACTTTCCATCACCGCTGGGCATAACGCCAATTCCCGGCGACGAATTCACGTTGGTACCGGTCTCTGGGTTGGGAGAAACAAAACTGCCAGGATGAACACTCAATTCGCTCGCCGACGGAGCGGCGTTCGCGATCCGATGCGCCTCCAACGCTCTAAGACGTACGTCCACATCCGCAACCAATTGGCCATGGCGTTCCGCCATTTGTGTAACCTTGAAATAAATCTGCTCGAGCTGACCACTCATTTCTCGCATCCGACGGCGCAACTCCTGCACCTGCAGTTGAACTTGAGAGACGGAATCCTGACTAGCGAATTCAGGAATTGATCCGGTCGGTACCGTCCCACGCTGCTTGCCATTCTGAAACATATAGCTTTGCATCGTGTTCACATCGCGACGGAGACGTTCGAGTTCGGAAATTACAGAAGAGTCCTGGGCTATCACCGATACAGCACCCGACCCAGCTAAGAGAATAGATAGTAATCCGATTCCTAAGTTACGGATCAAAATGTGCGCCATTATCATAAAAAATTACGCCCAGAATACGACGCTAGGACGCCCGCCGCTCCATTGCGACGAACGTCTTTTGGATAATCGATTACGAAATCGCAGATAGCTAACCTGCGCCACCCTTTACTACGCTGACACCACGGCGATTTTGCCGCCACGCCGGCTCGTTTGAGCCAAGCGCTGCAGGGCGCTCTTTACCATAACTTATGGTATCAATACGGTTGGACGCAACGCCTCGGCTAGCTAAATATTCCTTAACCGCATTGGCTCGGCGCTCACCGAGAGCAAGGTTATACTCGCGCGTTCCCCGCTCATCACAGTGACCTTCCACAACAATCGTGACGTTTGGATATCTCTTAAGCCAAGTGGCTTGCTCGTTTAATGTCGAGGCATCTTCCGGTCGAATTTCTGCCATATTGAAATCGAAAAAAACGCGATCGCCTACTGTTATGAACTCGTCAGCAGAGCCAGGAGCAGGCACAGAAGCAGTCGACCCCGAACCTGAACTGCCGCTCCCAGAACCGGACGACGGCTTGGTCACAGAACTTCCACCAGCCTGACCTCCACCGGTCGTTCTACCTTCATCGGTCGACTCGGTCGCACAGGCCCCCACAAGCAACAAAGCAGCGGCGATGCTCAAAATTTTCATGCGCATTGGATCACCTTTTCCCGTCAATTTCTTCAAGATTTAGGAAGCACCCTTCATAATCGGCAGATAATATGCATGCGCGATAATCAAACACAACCACTCATCAATAAAATTCACACATTTGATAAAGTCTCTTCGCGAAAAATCGCGTTTTTATTTTTGTATTAATGAGGACCACGCCGGATCGGAAGCATCGGTAGGCGTAACGACTTCGCGTAAATTATAACCCGTCAAATCAACCGAAAACAGACGCGTCCGGCCACCGCGTCCCTTGGTGTCACTGCGTTCTTGACGAAAAAACATCAACACTCTGCCATTTGGCGACCAGGTTGGCGCCTCGTCAAGAAAACTCTTCGAAAGCAAACGCTCCCCACTTCCGTCCGGCCGAATAACCCCAATATAAAATTCTCCGCCCATTTGTTTAGTGAAAGCGATCAAATCACCCCGAGGTGACCAGACGGGCGTCGCATAACGCCCGCGACCGAAACTGATACGCCTAACGCTGCTTCCATCAACGTTCATCACATAGAGTTGAGGAGACCCGCCCCGATCTGAATTAAACACAATAAACCGTGAATCTGGCGAAGAACTGGGTGACGTATCGATCGCAGGATGGGTGGTCAAACGTTTCGATTTGCGCGTTCGCAAATCCATCGACCAGATATCTGAATTACCCCTTTCAGCGAAGGACATGACAACAGATTGGCCATCTGGCGCAAACCGTGGCGCAAAGGTCATACCCTTAAAATTACCAAGCAATTCCCGACGGCCCGATTCAATGTTGAGAAGGTATACCCGCGGAGTGTTATTGAAGTAAGCAAGATAGGTAATTTCCTGCGCGGTTTTAGAGAAACGCGGTGTCAAAACCAAGGCGTCTCCGTGTGTAAGATATCTCACATTGGCGCCGTCCTGATCCATAATCGCCAAGCGTTTCACCCGCCGCTGTAAGGGACCACTTTCCGCTACATAAACGATCCGAGTATCGAAATATCCGCTCTCTCCAGTAATTCGTTTATAAATTTCATCCGATATCATATGCGCAACGCGGCGCCAGTTTTCCGATTCGGTGTTATAAACAAAGGCTTCCATCTGCGACTCTGCAAAGACATCCCAGAGACGAAATTCAACCCGCAGCGTTCCATCCGGCTGCAGCATTACGACGCCACTGACAAGCGCCTGAGCGTTGATGAGGCGCCAATCGGAATGTCGCGGTTGCACTTGCAGATCTGAAGGGTTTTGCAAGAACGCTTCTTTATTGATCGGCTTAAATAGGCCCGATCGCTCAAGATTACCTGCAATGACTGTAGCGATGAAGGCGCCAGTCTCACTGCTCTTCGGATTCTTACCGAAGAAATCCGTCACCGCGATCGGCAAAGGCTTAAGGTGGCCCCGTGTGATGTCGATACGAACCTCTGCAAAGCCTTGCTCAATAGGGAACCAACAACACAAAACAAATACCGTTGTAACAGTCGTAAGTGTTTTAATTAACGATCCACCGCTCATCTTCCCACCATTTCGCTTGGACTGAAGGTCACAACCATGTCCTTCCATATGTCGTATTTTTTCAGTGGAAGGTTGAATTTGTTACACTGCGGATTGCGCACCGCGCGAAGGGCACTCTCCGCAACCGCCTTATAAGTCAGATTCGTTTCCATACGGAAACGGTCGACTATGCGGGCCGCGCGGAGTGTTCCGTCAGGATTAAGTTTCATCTTAATTTGAACCTCTATATCCTCAACATTCTTTGCACCGATTGCCGCCGGCACCAACCAGCATCGTTCTATTTGTCGGCGTATTGCGCCATACTCGCTAATCGACAACTTTTCACCCAAGGGCGCCCGCTTCGATGCGGGACGTGGCTGCCGCTTCATCAATGCCGCCATCTTTTGGTCAAAGCTTTTCTTACTTTTTTTTGTTTTTTCAGATTTCGGTGATGGCGTATCCTTAAGCTTCTGAACTGTTTTGAGCATCATTGAAGCAAAGTCGGGCGCTGGTCGCGGTTTTGGCCTCGGCGCTAATGGTTTTGTTGCCGGTTTCAGTTTTTTCTTTACCTTCGGCTTGGGTTTAATTTTCTTTTTTACCGGCTTGGAAGCAGTTTCTGGCTTTGATTCAGGCATTGGTTTTGGAGGCAATGCGGCAACCTTGTTAAGCGGTTCGGGAGGTCGCGGCGGCGGCGGCTTCATCTTCTTTGGCGGAGGCACTGGTTTTAGCTCGGGTGCCTTCGTCATTGGGACAAGTTCAACGTCAATTACTTGGTGATCCATAACGATGCTCTTGCTCGAGCTCGGCAATCCGTACATCGCAAATAGAAACACCGCGATATGAAACCCGAAGGAAAACACCAATGGAATGCGCATACGGGTTCTCCGTCATTTCTGACGTTTGAATACGGATGGCTTTGGCAACTCGGCCATCAACGACACCCTTTTGAATCCGGCGGCGCTGATAGCACCCATAACCTCCATCACTCGGCCGTAGTGAATTGCTTTATCGCCTCGTACGAAAATCTTTATGCCGGGGTTGGCACCGGTGACGGCCACAAGTCGTGGCACAAGATTAACTAGCGGCGTTTCGTGTTCTTGCAGGAATATCTTGCCAGCGGCGTTCACTGTCACGGTCAAAGGCTCGTCAGTATCCGTTAGCGAGGCGGCACGCGTTTTAGGCAAGTCGACTGGGACGCCGACAGTCAACAGAGGGGCAGTAACCATGAAAATAATCAGCAACACCAGCATTACGTCGACGAACGGCGTCACATTGATTTCCGACATCGGCCGATAACGACCCCGCGAACGATTGCTCGCATAACGTGTATTTCCGTTAGTTTGCAACGCCATGTCTAACTCTTTTCCTCTATTTGACGAGAAAGAATGGCAATGAATTCGCCGGCAAAGGTCTCCATCCGACCGGCGTATCGACCCAAATCATTCGACAATTTATTATAGGCTATCACCGCCGGTATGGCTGCAATTAGCCCTAAGGCAGTGGCAAACAAAGCCTCCGCTATGCCGGGTGCAACCACAGCAAGATTGGTTTGCTTCGTAACGGCAATGGACTGAAAACTGTTCATTATTCCCCAGACGGTGCCAAAAAGACCTACGAACGGCGCGGTCGATCCCACCGAAGCCAACAACATCATATAACGTTCGAGTCGTTCTATCTCGCGAGCCACTGTCACTTGCATAATTCGCTCGAGCCTGTCCTTAAGGCCGGAATGGCTGGATTCACTGTAGACTAAACCTTTGGCAGAAGAACGTCGCCATTCACGCATTGCGGCAGCGAAAACCGCTGTCATTGGGTCAGTCGGTTGATGTCCAACTCGCTCGTAGAGTTCCTCCAATGAGCCTCCGCTCCAAAACTCGTCCTCAAACTTATTCGCGCGTCGCTGTAATCGCCTAAACCGGACGGATTTGTCAAAAATTACGGCCCAGCACCAGACCGATGCCACCAGTAGGATGAGCATTACGGCTTTAACCACCCAGTCCGCACTGAGGAAGAGGCTCCACAGCGTCAATTGCGAGTGCCCAACCGCGCCTTCTACAACTGCTTGTTCCATCAAGTGTCGTTTCCGATCATCTGTTTAATTTCGCTAATTCTTCGTCTTCACACCTGCCGCGAGAGCACTTCGCAATTTTGCCGGCATCCGCTTTGGCTGACCGTCACCACCGACACATGCCAGGAGCACGATCAAACGAACAAGTTCTTCAGCTTCGCGCTTGACAACTTGCTCCACCCTTAAGCTTGCACCCTTGACATCGAGAAACCGGGAATGAACTTCGAGAATGTCGTCGAGAAAGGCGGGCGAGATATAATCGACCGAGCATTGACGCACCATGAATGCGATATCATTTTCGGTTTTCAGCTTGCAATGATCCGTGCCAACCGATCGCAAGAATTCAGTCCGCCCTCGTTCCGCAAAACGCAAATAATTCGCATAATAGACAACCCTGCCTGCATCGGTGTCTTCGTAATAGACACGAAGGGGAAAGACATGCGTCGGAAGTGCATGGTCATTCATCGCCCGTCTCCTGCTCGATCCTCAAAAGATCGAGTTGTTCGATCGCCATTCGAGGCGCTTCGATCCCGAGATAGACCCATCCTTGACGAGCCAACATACGCCCTCGAGGCGTACGTTGGATTAAGCCCTCTTGCATCAGATACGGTTCGATCACGTCTTCGATTACATCACGTTGCTCGGCGAGCGCGGCAGACAGCGTTTCGATACCGACTGGCCCTCCACCGTAATTCTCGGCAACGCAAGTCAGATACCGACGATCCATAGCGTCGAGCCCAAGCGCATCAACGCCAAGCCGTTGCAGTGCCGCGACCGCGGCAGCGGCGTCGACCCTTGCCACGCCGTCGACGGAAGCAAAATCCCTGACCCGGCGAAGCAAACGGCCCGCCACGCGCGGTGTACCTCGGCTCCGGCGCGCGATCTCTTCCGCTCCGTCCTTGTCGAGCGGTGTCTCAAACAACCGAGCACCACGCGAGACGATTTCGCACAGTTCCTCCAGTTCATAAAAATTCATTCTCAAGTGTATGCCAAAGCGCTCACGAAGCGGCGTCGTGATTAGGCCGGATCGTGTCGTGGCACCAACCAAAGTGAAGGGTGGGAGCGGAATGCGCACAGACCGGGCGGCAGGCCCCTCTCCGATAATTAAGTCGAGTTCGAAATCTTCCATCGCTGGATAGAGAATTTCTTCGACCGCAGGGTTGAGCCGATGAATCTCGTCGATAAATAACAGATCGCGGGGCTGTAAGTTAGTCAAGATTGCAGCAAGATCACCGGCCTTAGCTATCACGGGACCAGAGGTCGCCCGAAAACTGACGCCAAGCTCACGCGAAACAATTTGTGCCAAGGTTGTCTTGCCTAGACCTGGCGGGCCATGCAGCAATGTATGGTCGAGTGCCTCGCCCCGATCGCTTGCCGCCCGAATGAATACTGAAAGGTTCTCGCAAACCGTCCGCTGTCCTATGAAATCGTCGAGGGTCTGAGGGCGTAACGTGAAATCGACGCCGTCCCCGGTATCAAATTCGCGATCGATTATGCGGTCCGCCTGCTCGCTCACTGGCTAAGCTCCTGCAATCCCGCACGAATCAGTGCATCCACCGCAGCATCGTCTCCAAGCTTCTGTCCGGCTCGGGCAACCGCACCAAAAGCGTCCGTCCTTTGGAAACCGAGATTCACCAACGCCGATACGGCGTCTTCGGCGACGCCACCACCGACCGGTGATCCGCTGGTGGCGAGTTCATAGACGGTTGGCGTAATTGCACCGACCTTATCCTTCAACTCCAGAACAATTCGCCCCGCTAGTTTAGGGCCGACACCACTTGCGCGTGAGACCGCTGTCTTATCCTGCACCAACACCGCCTGCACCAATTCTTCCGGCCCCAACACCGAGAGAATAGCAAGGGCGACCTTGGCACCGACGCCTTGGACCGTCGTCAGCAACCTAAACCAGTCTCGCTCGCCCGATTCGGCGAATCCATAGAGGTGAATATGGTCTTCGCGCACATGGGTCTCGACTTCGAAGCGCACGGCTTCGCCGGGCCTCGGCAGATTGGCGAGAGTACGACCCGAGCAGAACACGAGATAGCCAACGCCTCCGACGTCCAAGACCGCCGACTCGTCAGCGACGGATTCGAGAACACCCTTCAGCGAAGCAATCATGGCCTGGCCTCCGAGATTGCCGTCGACCAAACGCGGTCCGTTCCGGAAAAATGGCTATGACAAATCGCAACCGCGAGCGCGTCCGCCGAATCCGCGCTTTCAAAATCACAACCCGGCAACAACCGTCGCACCATCATTTGGACCTGCGGCTTTCCTGCATGGCCGACACCAACCACTGATTTCTTAATCCTATTGGCGGAATATTCTGCAACGGGCAGGCCGAGGAGCGCCGGCGCCAAAAGAACCACGCCACGGGCCTCACCAAGTTTCAGTGTGGTCGTCGGGTTTTTATTAACAAAGGTTTCCTCGACGGCAGCTTCGTCCGGTTCGTAAAAGGTAAGCACTTCGGCAAGACCTTCATGCAACGCACGCAACCGCCAAGCCAAGGGGTTCTCGCGCTTGGAATGAACCGTACCGTCGGCAACATATGTCAACTTGTTTCCAGCTATATCGATAACGCCCCAGCCCGTATTCTGGAGGCCTGGGTCGAGCCCGATCACGCGTATGCTTTTGTTCGCGCTCAAGCCGCCGTCAACCGTTCCATGACATTGTCTGCGATCTCATAATTCGCCGAAACCGATTGCACATCGTCATTGTCGTCGAGGACATCGAGCAACTTCAGCAAGGTTGAAGCCGGTCCTTCTTCAAGAGCTACCGTAGTCTGCGGCCGCCAGACTAATTGCGCTGACTGCGGCTCACCCAGCTGGCCCTCAAGCAAACCCGCGACCGCATGCAAGTCCTCTGGTTGACAACGAATTTCATGGGTTCCATCGGTCGCGTCCACGTCGTCGGCACCCGCCTCAAGTGCCGCCTCGAAAACCGTATCTGGGTCGCCCGCATCGGAGGCATAGTGAATCTCGCCGATGCGCTCGAAAAGAAAGCTCACGGCACCCGTCTCCGCCAGATTACCATTGTATTTGGAGAAAGCCGAGCGCACTTCCGAGGCCGTCCGGTTGCGGTTGTCGGTCAGCGCTTCAACGATCAGCGCCACTCCTCCCGGGCCATAGCCTTCATAACGGATTTCCTCGAAATTTGCGCCGTCGCTATCGCCCGAGCCACGCGCGATCGCACGATCCATGTTGTCCTTCGGCATATTGTTGCTGCGGGCGGTCGCAATCGCAGAGCGCAATCGGGGATTACCCGACGGATCCGGGCCGCCTTCCTTTGCCGCAACCATTAATTCGCGACCGAGTTTGGCAAAGAGTTTCGCGCGCTTTTTATCCTGCGCGCCTTTGCGATACATAATGTTCTTAAATTGTGAATGACCTGCCATGGTGGTTCTTTGTCGTCACTTTCAGAATATTAAATACGGGCAAAAAACGGCTTTATACCAGATATTGTTACAGAAAGCCTAGCGCTTCCCACTCCTAGATACCCATTGTGGCGATTTTTAGGCACCATTAGTCGCAACAAGGTTCCGTCGAACGTCTAGAGTTCGGGCAATCGCTGTTGCAGCCGGCCACCGACACGGACAGGAGAAATGCGTGCGGCTAGTCCCGTGCTTTCGTCTGTCTCAAGATATGTCCCACAAAGCGTCCCCTCACCTTCCGCAGGCGCTAGTCCGGGGCTAGGAAACCGTCGACGAAACCGCTGCAGGCTGCTCGTTTTTTCCATGCCGATAACCGAATCATAGTCACCGCACATCCCAGCATCCGTCTGATAGCCAGTTCCATTTTCGAGAATTTGCGCATCTGCCGTCGGCACGTGGGTATGTGTCCCAACGACAAGGCTCGCTCGTCCATCTGCGAGATGCCCCATCGCCATCTTTTCGCTCGTCGCCTCACCGTGGACATCGACGAGCACTGCTCCGTATCCGCCCGGTTTTGGCGCCGCAATCGGCAATTCCGTATCGACCGCTCGAAACGGATCATCAAGCAATTCCATAAACAGACGACACATAACGTTGATGATTTTGACTTTTACTCCGCCCGCAGTAACAAATTCCCCGACTCCCCGGCCAGGTGTGCCATCCGAGTAATTGATCGGGCGCAGTAATCTGCGATCGCTATCGATGAATGGTACAATCTCCGGCTTATCCCAGGAATGATTTCCGCCCGTAATACAGTCCGCGCCAGCCTCAAATAAGGATTCACAAATTTTCTTTGTAATACCAAATCCATGCGCTGCATTCTCGCCGTTTACCACTACGAAATCGAGTTTTAGTTCCTCACGGAGACGCGGTAAATGTTCAGCAATGGCATCACGCCCACTGCGTCCCACCACATCACCGCAAAACAATAGACGCATCTCTTACGCTCCGGTCTCAATTGCTTCCTGTTCAGTAACTATCCAATTAAGCGGTTGATCGTACTCCGCCGACGGAACTGTATCGACCTCTTGCGCCGAAAACCCAACGCCAATCGCCAACGGTGAACCTAGCTTTCGCAGCATTGTCAGCGTCCGATCGTAGAACCCTCCGCCATAACCTAAACGAAAGCCGCGTCTGTCGAAAGCGAGCAAAGGTACCAGCAATACATCTGGCATCGCTTCTGGCGCCTCCGGCAACGGTTCCCTAACACCGAACGGTCCCTTCGACATCGGATCACCCTCGGCCCATTCTCGAAACTGCAAAGGGCTGTCCTTTCCGGCAACGACTGGCAACACCACGCGGTGCCCTGCTCCATGCATCATCATAAGAAGTGGCCTTGGATCAATTTCCGAGCCGATAGGATGATATCCAGAAACGACCATATTTTCCCGCAGGAGAGGAACCGAGAGAAACGTCTCCGTCAACACACCCTTAGTCACATGGGCGACCCTGTCACGCTCCTTCGAGGCGCGCAGGCGCATAATCCTTTTTTGCTCGATCAGATCGTTCATCGGATTCGTATAAAATAAGATTGTGGGCGGCGCCGCATCGACCGTCGGTCTTGTTAATCCTCATGGGCCTGGAAAACCAGGTGGGCACCGTGTGCCGAGACCACGATCCCGACAGAGACAGTTCCCTAGAGGATTGTATAGCCCCCGGGATAACGAAGCCGTCGCACCGCGCAGCAAACCGCCCGCCTTTTACCTAGGGTTGTTCTAGCCGCTCCGCAATAGCTTCAATTCGACCAGCCAACAATTCGAAGATATGGGCAGTCTTGGCCTCCGCCTTCTCTGTCGCCTCTCCCTGCAGTCGTTGAACGGTTCCCACATCGGGATTGGATCGCGCCACTTCGGTCTCCGCAAGCGCATCTGAAAGTTCGTCGGCTATCAGCAAACTAACCATCACCAATAGGCGGTCCTGCCCCACCTGACCGACCGTCGAGACGACGTCTTGAACCCGGGATTCCAAAAACTCGGCAAGTTGGATCAAATGATCTTCCTGACCATCTTCGCAAGCGATTTGATAACTACGGCCGTTGATCTGAAGGGTAACGTCACTCATACCAATCTCATCACTCGCCCAGGGAATCCCGCAATCGTTGAACCGTAACGTCGATGCGAACGGCCGCTGTTTCCATTCGTTGTGCCATAGAACTCCGTTCCGCTTCGAGATCAGCAATCTTCGCATGCAATTCTGTTTCCGTCATCGCACGGGCATCGCCCATCCGCGTTTCAACCGCCGTTTCAAGACGGGACAGCGCGTGATGCAAGCGCTTTTCGGCACTATCGAGTCGGAACATTTTCTCTTTCCGGCATTAGATTCGCACGTTCTGACCGGAGAGGTCACATTACACAAGGCAAAATACGCAGGGTGCGGTTTCGCGTCAACAATAGTGAAATCAATACTGTATAAGAGGGTTTTATCGCAATGAGTGAGAACCAGCGCCTCGGCATTGACGGACCTGAAAACCGGCGGCATGTTGCCGTCTGTTTTGCGTTTCGCCGTATTGCATTGCGGCGGCCGCATGCCAAGTCCGAGGAACTCGCCGTGACCATCAAAACTCCAGACCTGAAACAGATGGCAAATGCCATCCGTACCCTTTCCATGGATGCCGTTCAAAAAGCGAATTCTGGACATCCCGGTGCACCGATGGGCATGGCCGACATCGCAACAGTCTTGTTCACACAGTTTCTCAAGTTCGACCCGTCAGACCCGAGCTGGCCGGACCGCGACCGTTTCATTCTTTCTAACGGACACGGCTCAATGTTGCTTTATTCGCTGCTTTACCTCACCGGATATGAGGACGTGGACATAGAGCAATTGCGTAAGTTTCGCCAACTTGGAAGTCGTACCGCGGGTCATCCGGAATACGGTCACGCTCGCGGTATCGAAACAACGACTGGCCCTCTCGGGCAGGGAATTGGCAACGCCGTGGGTATGGCGCTTGCTGAACGGATGCAGGCGGCTCGATTCGGTGACGACGTTGTAAATCATTACACATATGTCTTCGCGGGTGACGGGTGTTTAATGGAAGGGATTAGTCACGAGGCTGCTTCGTTGGCTGGACACTTGAAGCTGGGAAAGCTTATCGTCTTGTTCGATGACAATGAGATTTCTATCGACGGCCCCACGAACTTGGCCGTAAGTGACGACCAACTAGCTCGCTTCGAAGCGAATGGCTGGGAGACGTCCCATGTTGACGGTCACGATCACGATGCTATATCCGGGGCAATCGATGCAGCGCGAGTAAGCCGCAAACCCTCGCTAATCGCATGCCGAACGATTATTGGTTACGGCTCCCCTAATAAGGAGGGGACATCGGCCACACATGGAGCACCCCTCGGCGATGACGAAGTCGCCGCGGCTCGCAGTAAACTGGGATGGTCACATCCAGCATTCGAAATTCCCGCGGACTTACTGGACGCTTGGCGCGCCGCGGGCCGCCGCTCGGAATCAGAACGACAATCATGGAATGGTCGCGTCGCGACCCTAAAAACATATAAGCGGGCCGCTTTCGAACGCTCGAACGCCAGCGAATTGCCGGAAGGGTTCGAAGCCGCGATTGACGCGCACAAAAAATCACTCGCCGAAAACCCAGCCAAACTAGCAACGCGTCAGTCATCCCAAAACACACTCAACGTTCTAACGGAGGTAGTTCCTGAGCTAGTGGGCGGTTCGGCCGACCTCACAGGTTCTAACCTTACCCTTGCGCAGGGAATGGCAGCCGTCAGCGCCTCAAACTATGGCGGCTCTCATATCTATTATGGCGTGCGAGAGCACGGTATGGCTGCTGCAATGAATGGGATGGCATTGCATGGCGGCGTGATACCCTACGGTGCAACCTTTCTTATATTTACCGATTATTGTCGTCCTTCAATTCGGCTGTCGGCACTTATGAGACAAAGAGTCATCTACGTCATGACACACGACTCGATTGGACTTGGTGAGGACGGCCCAACCCATCAGCCTATCGAACACTTAGCAAGTCTGCGTGCCATGCCCAATGTCAACGTATTTCGTCCCTGCGACGCAATCGAAACTGCCGAGTGCTGGCAGCTGGCTTTAGAGACAAAGGACACACCTTCGATTCTCGCACTGACCCGGCAAGGCTTAGCTCCGGTGCGTAAGGAACATTCGACCTCAAATCTTTGTGCGAAGGGTGGATATATTGTCGCCGAAGCAGATGGCGAAAGGAAAGCGACTATTCTCTCGACTGGTTCTGAGGTCGAGATCGCACTTGCGGCCCGCAAGGCGCTGGAGAGTGACAGCATTGGCACAGCGGTCGTCTCCATGCCGTGTCACGAACTTTTTGATGCGCAAGATGAGACGTACCGGAAATTGGTACTTGGAAACGGGACCGCACGTGTCGCGGTGGAGGCGGCTGTCCGCCTCGGTTGGGACCGCTATATAGGTCCGGAAGGCGGCTTTGTCGGAATGGACGGCTTCGGAGCGTCGGCCCCGGCGAGTAAGCTATACGAGCATTTTGGCATCACGGCGGCATCGGTCGAGGAGGCCGTCCGCGAACGACTATAAGGATACAAAACATGACAGTGCGTGTAGGGATCAACGGGTTTGGACGGATTGGACGTTTAGTCATGCGAGCGGCGATCGAGGCCGGGCGCGACGACATAGAATTCGTCGGCATCAATGACCTTGGCGATACAAAGAGCAACGCTCACCTGCTGAAGTACGACACTGTTCATGGAAAGCTAGGCAATAAGATCTCAACGGGCGACGATTGGATGGATGTTGGCAAAGGTAAAATAAAAGTCACCGCCGAACGCGACCCAGCGAAGCTTCCTTGGAAGGAGCTTAACGTAGACATAGCGATGGAATGTACTGGAATTTTTACCGATAAAGTTTCCGCATCGAAGCACCTTGAAGCAGGGGCCAAACGCGTGTTGGTTTCAGCTCCGGCATCCGGAGCGGATCTAACCCTGGTCTACGGCATAAACCACGACCAACTAGACGTCAGCCATACCGTTGTTTCTAATGCATCCTGCACGACGAACTGCCTAGCCCCAGTCGCCCATGTTCTGAACCAGGCCGTCGGCATCGAACGGGGCTACATGACGACGGTTCACGCCTTTACCGGTGATCAACGTACGACAGATACACTCCATTCCGATATGCGCCGGGCACGATCCGCATCGCAGTCGCTGATCCCCACTTCAACAGGCGCTGCCAAAGCAGTCGGCCTCGTGCTGCCAGAGCTTAACGGCAAACTCGACGGCACATCGATTCGGGTACCAACTCCAAACGTATCGCTAATCGATTTTAAATTCGACGCAGCCCGCGATACCGATGTTGCCGAGATTAATGGTGCTATTCAGCAAGCGGCCGCTGGCTCACTTAAGGGCGTTTTGGACACAAATGACGAACCACTCGTCTCGATAGATTTTAACCATAACCCGGCCAGCTCGATTTTCGACCTGACGCAGACCCAGGTGATCGAAGGGCGTCTCGTCCGCGTGCTGTCTTGGTATGACAACGAATGGGGTTTCTCTAACCGCATGTCGGATACAGCAGTCGCGATGGCGAAACTTGGTTAGAAATACCACATGGTTTCGCCAGGATGGCAGCAGAACGAAAATCAGTTACGGTCTACGGATTGGAGCATGCTGTTTTCGCAGCAAGCGTCGCGGCGGAAACAGGTGTACCTATATTTTTGTTGAGCGGCGATGGAGCAGCGGCGCATGCGGGGCCGGCCTGGTTCCAATCTCTAATAAAAGCGACGTGCGAGCAGGTGCCAGACGCCGACCTCAAAGGCCTTCTCGACTGTAACGGTTTTGGTGGGTACGCCTTAGCCGCCCTCCGCGAAGGGCTCAAGACAGTCATTTATGACGGTACGGCGAACGACGCAGTCGAAGACATCGCGCGGCAATGTCAGGCGACGGTGATGCGCCAGAGACCCGAAAGTCTCGATGCGCGATCGGCTGAAACGGCGGGTTCGCTGGAAGATTGCTTAAGAGACTGGCTTACATGAACTCCTTTCTCTTGCCCGTGAGAGAGACAATTAGAGCTAAGCACTAAAGCTCAGCATCAGGAATTGAGACATATGCACATCCATAACCTCTACGAAGACGAAGATGGAGTATCACACTTCCGTGACATCGAGATTGAATGGGCGGAAGAGCGTAACTTCAGCAAATACTCAGCCCGGATGCCGGCAAACGGGATCATTTTCCGCGAGACATCGGGCGATTACGACCTCGATTGGCATCCAGCTCCACGCCGACAATATATAGTCAATTTGGATGCCGGCGCGCAAATCACCGCCGGCGATGGTGAAGTGCGGGAAATAAAGGCAGGCGAAGTCATCCTCGTGGAGGACATCTCCGGAAAGGGCCACCTATCTAAATCGGTCGGTGGGAAAATGCGCCACTCGCTGTTTATCCCAATCGAGTAATCCAACATCGCAATTAGAGACAGGGAAAATCATCGTGGCTGAGAAAATCAGGGTCGGTATCGTTGGCGCAACTGTCACGCAAGGCGGCAGCGGTTGGGGTGCAAACGCGCATATCCCCGCGTTGCACGCGTTGCCAAACTACGAACTCAAGGCGGTTTGCACTGCGCACGAGGACACGGCAAAGGCATCAGCGGAGAAATTTGGAGCTGATCTCGCCTTTCACGACATGGGCGAGATGGTCGCCCATCCTCAAGTCGACCTCGTGACCGTCGTCGTTCGTGTTCCCTGGCACAAGAAATTGGTCATGCAGGCTATCGGCGCGAAGAAGTCTGTGTGTTGTGAGTGGCCGCTCGGGGCACATGTGGCGGAGGCGACAGAAATGGCGAACGCCGCCGCAGACGGCGGCGTTGCGAGTTTGGTCGGTCTACAGGCACAGAGCGACCCGGCCGTGATGTATGCCCGCGACATTGTCGCCAACGGCGAGATAGGCGAGATCGTCACCACTAATTTGCGGGTCATGGTCAACGCAATTCCCAAGCGAGGAGACGGCCGTATCTGGCAAGGCATTCGGAAAAACGGCGCCAACCCGATGACCATTCCGGGCGGGCATGCTGTCGATGCGCTCTGCCACATAGTTGGAGAGTTTGCCGAACTGAGCGCCCGGGTCACGACGCGTATCGACATGTGGAAGCACGCCGTCACTGGAGAGGACTTTCCTGTCGACGCACCCGATACGGTCACCGTCACCGGACTTCTGAAGAACGGCGCAGACGCCGCCTATCAGGTCGCCAGCGTTCCGTATAACGCGAGCGGAACGCGGATGGAGATTTACGGCCGCAAAGGAACGCTGGTGCTGACCTCCAAGTCGGTCAATATCGGGCCTAGCCAGCTTTTCATGGCGATCGGTAACAACGAAATGGCGGAAGTCACGCCGCCAAACGCCTACTGCCTCATCCCAACCGATATGGCGGCGGGGCCCGGACGAAACGTGGCCCAAGCCTACGCCCGCTATGCGGACGCCCTGAATTCGGGTTCGGCTACCTCGCCGGATTTCCGACATGCGGTCGTGCGCCACGCCATGATCGAGGCGATGGAGCGCTCGCACGAGGAAGGCAAGGTCGTCAAATTAGACTAGCCGGAAATTCGCAGTCCGCTAACTGCTACGCCGTCCAACGTTCGCCCCGCAGATTGGTTCGATGCATATCTGGGGCTTTCTTCCAAGGAAACGGGCACGCGCGATGCGTTGTGCGCCGGTTATCCCACATGACGAGGTCGTTGTACCCGCTAGATTTGGCGATAGACGTATTCGCGCTGTGTAGCGTGCTCGGCCAGGTCGCGTAACAAGGACAGCGCTTCCGGGCGGGCCCACCCGAGGGTATCACCGCCATGCGATGACAAGTACAATGGTTTCCAGCTCGCTGCCATTGTACGCGTACTAGGGCATGACGCACAGACTCCAAGCGCGCACTCTCCTTATAACTGAAGTCAGCGAACCCCATAAGAGCCCGCGAATACATCTGCTAATGCTCACAAAAAGGTCTTCGAACTAAGATTCGGTCTCTTCGTCGAGCGTATCGAATGGGCCCACATGTCGGCGTATTCCGTGTCACCGACTTTTTTGAGAAGATCCTGCAGGAGTACAAAATGGAGTATTTGGCCGGTATCGCTTTGAATAAACTGTAAGAATGCCAGAGCCGATTGCCGATAGTGAATAGTTGCCTTCAGTCGTCACGAGCGTACGGCCGGTTATTTTTATCGAGGTTTGAAACATCGGCAAAAGTTGGCGGCAGGCGGTAGTCATCGGGCGCGCGGAGGCTGGAGCCAACCACTTCCTCCAATTCGCCGAGGCCTCGGCTAAATACCAATTGCTGTTCGACCGAGAGAACTTGGTCTCGAATAACAAGTACAGCGTACGTGTTTATACCCACATGAACGGCGCCGATTTTTTCCTCCGAAAGTGGTCAGGTGAGTCCGATGCCTGAGGCTTCTCCGGCGAAGCATGGACCGACTTGGCGGATTTTCATCTATACCCCTTACGCGTATTTTCCAGCCATTTGCGGTGAATGAGCGCCTTCCAGGCCCTTCTCCTTGTGCTGCAAGCGCGTATCTCGCGCCCAGATCCGCTTGAGTTCGTCTTTCACGTGGAATTTAAGGCGGCCGAGACCCTCGACCTCAAGCTCGATCTTATCGCCGTCCATAAACGAATTTAGCCCCCGGTGGTTCGTCCCTGTAGCAACCAGATCTCCCGGCGACAACGTGTGGATCGAGCTCAGCCATTCGATACATCGCGCTATCTTATGTGCCATGTCGGACGTGTTGAAATCTTGCATCAAGGTACCGTTGTTCCATAGCCGTACCTGCAGGTTCTGTGGGTCGTCAACTTCGTCGGCAGTCACGATGTAAGGCCCGATCGGCGCGAAAGTATCGCGCGACTTCACCTGAAAGAACGTATTGCCGGGAGGGGGTAGGTTACGAGCCGATCCATCGATGAAATTGACGTAGCCGAATATATGGCCAAAGGCGTCCGCCTGGGAGACCTTCGTCGCCGTTTTGCCAATTACCAAGCCGAGTTCGGCCTCGCCCTCGAAGATCGTCGCCGGGACGTCAGGAAGCACCATCGTGTCGCCGCAGCCGATGACCGCTTCCGGCGCCTTGTGAAATGCGTTGATCGGGGCAGGTTCACTCAACGTTCCGTCTTCCATGTAATTGACGGCCATACAATCGATCTTGCCAGGCTTGGGCAGCGGCGGACGAATGCGAACGCTGTCAACGGCGATCCCGGCGCCATCCGCTGCAGCTGCCTCGAGCCGCCCACGGTAATTGTCAAAATCAGCTATCAAATTGCTGATCAAGTCGTGCGGACCAGTATGCGGTATATCCTTTACAACGGCCGAAACATCAATGATAGCGTCACCGCGTAATACGCCTAAAACAAAGTCGTTGAAATAGAGTAATTTCAAAGTCTTTCCTCCTTCTCCACAAAGGTGCCGTTTTTCCTTTGCGCCATGCGGATCGCACTCCAGCAAACTGCCTCGGTCGCGATTTCCCGTGTCCACGGCCGCATTACGGAAGCCGCTTGTGCATCGCGTAGATATCTTTCCAGCGGAAAGCGCTTGAGTAACGCTCTTCCTCCACAAATTTTTATCGCTTCTTGCGCCACTTCGACGCAATTACGCTGCACCATAATATGCGCGGCTCGGGCTCGCTGACGGATTTCTTGTGTTGGTTTGAGTTTTGCTTCGGAGGCGGCACGATAGTAGAGCGCCTTTGCCGATTCTATCTTGAATAGCATGTCGGCAATACCGTTTGACATCACCGCTCCGATATCCTCTTTGGCCGAGGCTCCATCGACCCCGCCGGTCAGATAATCGAGGGTAAATTCATAAGCCCTTTGCATCATGCCAAGGAAAGTCGCCGAGAAAAGCATAGGACCGTGCGCAGCAGAAGATAGGTAGAGGCCCCCGAATACACCCGGCGGCAGCACCTCAGCCTCGTCCGCCACAAATACGTCTTCTAGAACCATGTCACGGCTTACCGTGGCCCGCATGCCTATCGGATCCCACTCACCAGAGAAGGTGAGACCCGGCGTCTGGCGCGGCACCTTGAGATAGAGCGTCCGCTCGATCCACGGCGCATCGCCGACCAGTATCGCCGGTGTCGCAAAATAATCCGCTGCATCCGACAGCGAGACGAAGAACTTCTTGCCGTTTATCCGGTAGCCGCCGGCGACTTTCTCCGCTCGGGTTCCAAAGCGTCGGCCACCCACTTGAAAGGCCGTATCGGTCTGTCCCTTCTCGACCGGTTCGCTATGTGGCTGGCCATAAAATACACCGTTTTCAACGACTTCTCGGAAATGTTCCGCACGGTGCGTCTCGTGCCGAGCCCGCTGCGCATCACTCATGTCGTAGGCGTCGGCCATCTCACCCATCATCAGCATCGTTAGACAATGCATATTGTAGGTGAGCGCCGTGGAGGCGTTGCCTTGAGCGATCTGCTCGGCAACGAGGACATATGTCTCCAAGTCGCCGCCAAGACCACCATGCGTTTCCGGAATACAAAGGGCCAGCAAGCCCGCCTCGCGGAGGTCGTCATAGTCCTCAAACGGAAACCGCGCTTCGCGATCGAGTTCCGCCGCGCGCGGCTCGAACTTCTCACGTGCCAATTTTCGTGCCAGCTCTACCAACTCCTGCTGGCGCTCGGTCGGCCGCATATCCATCAGACTGTTCCTATTCCGCCGCTTCCGTCCGGCTCATCGCATCCCAGTCGTAGAGACGCGGTTCCTTGCTGACAAACCGTCTGACCGCTTCGCCGTGAAATTCGGTATCTCGGCACGCAAGCTGCGCGGCACATTCGGCGTCGATCATTTCCTTTTGGGTACTTTGCAACGACATATCAATCAGCTTCTTTGCCTCCGCCATTGCGGTAGCGGAGCCATTGGTCAACAATCCGGCCATGCGACGAGCCGCGGGCAACAGGGCGTCGGGTTCGTAAATTTCCTGCACGAGACCCATCGCCGTTGCTTCCTCAGCGGAGAAGGAACGAGCGGTAAAGGTCAACTCCTTGGTCCTGTTAGGTCCGATCCTGCGGGGCAGCACATAGGCTGCGGTCATATCAGGGATCAAGCCGATCCGCCCGAAGACGAGACTGAACTTGGCGCGCGGCGTCGCCAGAACGATGTCCGCGGTCGCGGCAAGGCTTAAGCCGCCGCCGAAGGCGATGCCGTCGACCGCCGATATTACCGGTTTCGGGAGGTTAATCAGATCGTAGAGATAACCGAGCGTATTGCGCAGATGCCCCCCGCGTTCCTCGGTGGACGGTTTGTTACTCCCTCCCATGCGCGATACGTCGGCGCCCGAGCAGAAGTTTCCGCCCGCCCCTCTCAAAATCAGGACATGGATATCGTCGTCCTCACGCGCCCGCGCGACCATCTGCGGCAAATCCTCCAGGAACATCGCCTGGCTGATAGCATTCATCTTCTCGGGCCGGTTTAGGGTAAAGACGGCGACACCGTCCTCTACTTCCAAGATCGTCTCGCTCATCGCAATTCTCCCTACTCAAACTCTCGCTCTTCCCACCAGGGGAAATAAACCGGCATGTCCCGGCTAACCTTCATCGAAAAGTCGGGCGGCCGTTTTTCCAGAAATGATATCACGCCTTCTTGGCAGTCCGGCAGCTTGCCTAGCGTCCGAATGCCACGCGAATCGATCTTGTGCGCCTCCATCGGGTGATCCGCGCCCACCATCCGCCAAAGCATTTGTCGGCAGAGCGCCACGGATATCGAAGATGTATTCTCCGCGAATTCTCGCGCGAGCGCACGGGCCTCCTTTAGCAATTCTTCTGGTGGCACTACCTGCTTCACGAGGCCGCCGGCGAGCGCTTCGTCGGCGTCGAAGACCCGGCCCGACATTACCCACTCCAGCGCTTGGCTCATGCCGACTACCTTGGGTAAGAACCAGCTACTGCATGCTTCCAGCACGACGCCCCGCTTGGTGAATACAAAACCCATTCGCGCTTCGGTCGAGGCGAGTCTTACGTCCATCGGCAATGTCATTGTCGCACCCACTCCGACCGCGGGCCCATTAATTGCGCCGATTACCGGCTTCTTACACTCGTATAGCCGGAGCGTGAGACGCCCACCTCCATCTCGCCAGTTTTCCGCATCCTCGTCAGGATAGCGGCTGGAGACATCGAAGCTTTCGGCACCCGCAGCGAGGTCTGCACCAGCGCAATAGCCGCGGCCCGCCCCGGTGAAGATAATAGCCCTAACCTCGTCGTCCTCGTCTGCCTTGTCGACAGCGTCGATCAACTCGAATAGCATCTGTCGATTAAACGCGTTCAGACGCTCCGGCCGGTTGAGCGTGATCGTCAGGATGCTCTCATCGACCTCGTAGAGAATAGTTTCGTACGGCATACGACCAGACCCTAAGCCGTCACACCGCCGTCGACCGGCAGGATAGCACCGGTGACGAAGGACGCCTCGTCGGAGAGTAGAAACAAAGCCGCGTTGGCGACCTCTTCCGGACGGCCGGGCCGCCCCAGGCGGGTCATGCCGCCGCGCTTCTTCACTAGTTCTTCCTTATCCATGCCCATTGTAGACTGCTGATCCGGACGAGCGACAAATTCGCGCAGCATCGGCGTATCGATGGGCCCGGGGCATACAGCATTCACACGGATATTTTCAGAGGCAAGCCGCCCTGCAAGAGCTCGGGCGAAACCGACCACGCCAAATTTCGCCATCGAATAGACGGGGCTGAACATCGAACCTTGCAGACCAGAGGTAGATGCAGTGAACAAAATCGAACCACCGCCCCGTGTCCGCATCTCGGGAATGGCAGATTCCGTCGTAACCAGGATGGTCCGCATGTTGAGGTCGACCGCGGTGTCAAAATCCTTCATCTCAATGCCCTCAATCGACGCGGGGCCCGGATGACCGACATGATCCCACATAAAGTCTATTCCACCGAAAGCGTTTGCAGTCTCTGTGACTATACGTCGGGAATCCTCATCTTTGGTCAGGTCGGCAACGATGCCGATGGCTTTTCCCCCCGCCGCTTCGATCTCGGCAACGACCACCTTTACTGCATCCTCGTCAATATCGACGACGCCAACCGACGCCCCTTCCTTTGCGAATCGAACAGCGCCGGCGCGCCCCATTCCCGAACCTGCTGCCGTTACCAGCCCATTCTTGCCTTTAAGCCGCATCTCAATCTCCCCAAGAGCGTTGCATTCTTCATTATCGATGGAGATGAATTTGGCACAAAATGTCTACGCGGCGATATCCCGCTACATAGCATAGAGGCCTTTGAAAATGTAAACCACGCCAACCACAATGCAGATACCGGCGAACACGACAAGACGATAACCGAGTTGGATCATGAATATCGCTCGTTCCATATAACGGCGCACAGGGGGTCTAGGCGGATAATCGGGATCGGTCGCGTCGTCCCTGTCGTCGAGCGCCAAAGCCCGGCCCTCGCACCATTCCGCCCCTTTGAAGAGGGCGAATATAACAGCCAAAGCAACGACGCCAAAACCGACGATCGTTGCGCTGGAATTTAACGTCTCATGCGCCTTACCCCCCGGTTCGACCTGACCGATTAAGTACCAGATGATAACCACGGCCGCCGCGCTCGCGGCCAGAAAGTAACGCACGTATTTCGCCGCCATGCCCAAAATAATGGAATTGTTTGCCGTTAACTGGCCCGGCGGAATCTGACCCGCTTGCTTGCGAATTTCCTCACGCCGCCGATTGAAAATTCTCAGTTGCATCTCGTCTCACACCTCCTCGTGCGCTTAATAATAGGGCAATAGATTCACTCCATACAGCTTCCTTCGCAACAGTCGAACTGCACCGTTGAAAAAGCCTCACGCGTCATATATCCAGAACTAGACCCTTAAAGACCCGATCGAGGACGGATGCGGCCATGAAAATCACCCAACGCGTTAAAAAGATACTCGCCAACTACGAAAGTGATTCGCCGGGCACGAAAGCCAACATTGCCCGCATCTTGATGACCGGCAAGCTCGCCGGGACGGGCAAGATGGTCATCCTGCCTGTTGACCAGGGTTTCGAGCATGGCCCGGCCCGAAGTTTCGCTAAAAACACGCCGGCCTACAACCCTCATTACCACTATCAACTAGCCATTGATGCCGGCCTCAACGCCTACGCCGCGCCACTCGGAATGCTGGAGGCGGGCGCAGATAGCTTTGCTGGCGCGATCCCGATGATCCTCAAGCTCAACAGCTCCAATAGTCACGCTGTGACCAAGGACCAAGCCGTCTACGGCAGCGTCGCGGACGCGTTACGACTCGGTTGTTCCGCGATTGGTTTCACGATTTATCCCGGTTCCGAGGAACAATTTGAACAGATGGAGGAATTCCGCGAGCTCGCCGAGGAAGCCAAAGCGGTCGGCTTGGCGGTCGTCCTTTGGTCTTATCCGCGGGGCGGCAACATTTCGAAGGACGGAGAGACGGCAATCGATGTCTGCGCCTATGCCGCTCACCTCGCCGCCGAAATGGGTGCCCATATTATTAAGGTCAAACCACCGACGGACTTCATCGAACAAGACGATGCCCGCAAGGTTTACGAAGCGGAAGGCGTCGACATTTCGACCCTGTCGAAGCGAATCGAACATGTAATGCAATCCGCATTCAGCGGGCGGCGGCTCGTGGTTTTCTCCGGTGGATCAGCTCGGGGAACAGACGGATTATTAAGCGAAATTCGTGAAATTCGCGACGGCGGTGGTAGCGGATCAATCATCGGCCGTAACTCCTTCCAACGGCCGAAAAATGAAGCCCTGCAACTGCTCGATACCATCGTAAATATTTATAAAGGTAAAGCCTGATCAGGCGCGCGAGCGGATCTCGACCATGAACAAAGGTGCCACTACGGCTCTGTATCTGATTACACCGCAGCGCCTCGACGATCCTGTCGCATTCGCCGAACAATTGAAAGCGGCGCTCGACTCGGGTGGCAGCGATTGTGTTCAACTTCGTCTAAAGGATGTGTGTGACGACACAATCCGCCGCGCGGCAGATGTTCTCCGACCACCGACTCAGGAACGAGATGTCGCCTTCGTCATGAACGATCGGCCCGACCTGGCGCGGGAAACCGGCTGCGACGGTGTACATGTCGGCCAGGACGATACAAGCTACGCTGAGGCGAGAGCACTACTTGGCCCCGACGCCATTATCGGCGTTACTTGCAAAGCATCGCGGCATCTAGCTATTGAAGCGGCCGAATCTGGCGCCGACTATGTTGCGTTCGGCGCCTTTTTCGGTTCGACGACCAAGGCGCGCACAGTGCACGCTTCACCAGAAATCCTCGATTGGTGGAGTGAGACAACGAACGTGCCCTGCGTTGCAATTGGTGGCATAACCCCAGGAAATTGCAAACCGTTGATCGCTGCAGGCGCTGATTTTCTAGCCGTTATCTCCGCGATTTGGGATCATCCCGTAGGTCCTGAGTTGGCAATGGCTGAATTCAAACATGCTATCGCGGAAGCGGAAAGGTAATCCCGCCATTGCGCCTGCAAACGGCTAGGTCTATAAACCGCGCCGCAAGAGGATTTGGCAATTTAGCGGCGATGAAGCGATGAAAATCAACGGCAACGCAGTTCGACCAGGCAACATCATCGAACATCAAGGCCGTCTTTGGCGTGCTACAAAGATTCAGCATACACAGCCAGGAAAGGGTGGTGCCTACCTTCAAGTGGAGCTCAGGGATATTCGCGATGGCACAAAACTAAACGAGCGTTTTCGTTCTTCGGAGACTGTCGAACGGGTCCGACTCGATCAGAAAAACTTCCAGTTCTTATTTATGGATGGAAACGACTATACCTTCATGGACAATAAGACCTACGAACAAGTCACCGTGCATTTGGACTTTATCGGAGAAGAAGCAGCGCGTTTTCTCCAGGAGGGTATGACAGTGGAAATGGAATTTTATGAGGATTCACCGATCGGTGTTTCTCTTCCAGAGAAAGTTACACTCGAGGTAACCGAGGCGGACGCCGTCGTAAAAGGACAAACCGCATCGTCTTCTTACAAACCTGCTACTCTGGAGAACGGCGTAAAGACCATGGTGCCGCCGCATATTGAGGCTGGTACCCGTGTAGTAATAGGTACCGCCGATGCCTCCTACGTCGAGCGAGCCAAAGATTAATAAAATCACATCCCAGGCACGGAATTTATCAATATGCCAAGACGCTCCGCCGATATTAACGTTATGGTGCGTGCAGCAGAACGTGCGGGCCGGGCCTTGATCCGCGACTTCGGTGAAGTCGATCAGTTGCAGGTGCGCCGCAAGGGCCCAGGCGACTTCGTCACTGCTGCTGATCTCAAGGCCGAGAGAATTGTCAAGACTGAACTGAAGAAAGGTCGACCAGAGTTCGGCTTCTTAATGGAAGAAAGCGGCCAAATAGAAGGTTCTGACAAATCACATGTATGGATCGTCGATCCACTCGACGGTACGACTAACTTCCTTCATGGATTACCACATTTCTGCGTTTCCATCGGGCTCGCGAGAGACAATGAGGTTATCGCGGGCGTCATCTTCGACCCTATCAACAACGAGATATTCTGGACAGAGAGAGGCGTCGGAGCCTTTGTTAACAACCGTCGTCTTCGAGTGTCTGGCCGCACTAGTCTTGATGAGGCCGTGTTGGGAACAGGGTCACCGTTCAACCGAGACGACGAAGAAATCCACGAGCGCTTTACCAATCAGATGCGCTCTGTGATGAAACGCACCGCTGGCATACGTCGATACGGCGCAGCAGCACTTGACTTCGCTTATGTTGCTGCTGGTAGGTATGACGGCTTTTGGGAAAACGGATTGCATCCCTGGGATGTCGCCGCCGGTCTTCTACTTGTTCGCGAAGCCGGTGGCTTCGTCACCGATCTCCAAGGCAGGCGTTATGAATTGGGTGCAGAAGATGTCCTCGCCACAAACGAAGGTCTACACCGCAAACTTATCGGATTGTTAACAGACCCTCCCGACTAGTTTGCGATCACGGTGCCCCGACTTTATGTTGTAGGGCATCTTTCCCTGGGTTATCTTCTGATTGAGGGATAGATCGCGAGATTGACCGTCACTTTAAGATAGGGCGACGATGGATAAAAAGTTTTTGCGCCCCAAACGCCTAAAATCGGCCGCAGTTGGTTTTGTACTCTGCGTTTCGATATTTATTGTGGTGAGAGGGTCCGTCGATGCCCAGACAACGGTATATACAGATGAATACGGAAACCCGACCGTTACCGTTGATCTTCGCGTCCTGGATCGCCTCGGCCCGCAACAAAGTTTGCCAGACTTGTTTCGCAAGACGGCCCCAATACCGTCTCGCCCCATCTCGGCACATCGCCCAATGTCGAGTTCCAGCGGCAACCGCGGAGGGCTGCTGGCACCGCCACCAGGAGCAATGCCGCGATCCACTCTTAACCTTCCGTCAAGCGGGCTACCCGCGCGTGCTGTGACAAGCGGTCTTCCGGCAAATGCTGTTACACGTCAAACCGCGCCACCGCTTCCGGTTAAAATTAACCCACCAGCAAAACCGGCTTCTATATCGCCACCAGAACTACGCCCTGCACCTAAACTTGCAGTCCGGCAGCCGCCAACAGAATATTCCCCACCCAAGGCGCCATCGCCTGCATCGCCACGCACCTTGTCCCCGTCATCCAAATTGTTATCCAAACCAATAGCTGCGCCTCCTCCGATCAAACCCCTTAAAGCCAAAACGGACTCCCTGGCATCTCCTCCCCCTACATCAGTAGATGCCGCAACCATCAGTCCTGATGGTAATCTCTACAGCATTCCCTTTGCAGAAAATATGCAACAATTACCGGCCGACGCGACAAACGCGCTCAGCGAACTCGCGGGTCGCATGAAAAATGACAACGACCTGAGAATTCAACTAATGGGCTTTGCGTCCAAAGGGAACGGTTCGGGAAGCCAGGCGCGGCGTAGTTCACTGTTCCGCGCACTTGCGGTGCGGACATTCCTTATGAAAGAGGGAATCCGCAGCACTCGTATGGACGTTCGCGCGCTCGGCGAAACTGATGCCGGAGATATGCCATCAGACCGCGTCGATATCGTCGTTCGAAAATAGACGGGCCCCTCATACAATAGGAATAAGACACATCTAAAGATGACAAAGCCGCAAAGCTATCTCATCCGTATGTTCCTATTCATTGCTGCGGTCTTTGCCGCGATTTTACTTCTACTCAATCCTCTGCACGCCGCCTTTTTCTCTAATGCGGTTCTCAACAGCGTTATTTTAGGTGTCCTACTAATTGGCATATTCCACATGTTTCGCCTTGTCCTCATGCTGCGCCCGGAGGTCGTGTGGATCGAATCTTTTCGACGTGAAGGTTTATCGATGTCGAGCGGCCGAGGACCTCGCCTGTTGGCGCCGATGGCTACCATGCTAGGCGAACGCAGCGGCGACCGTTGGAGCCTTTCAACCGTTGCGATGCGATCGCTTCTGGACGGTATCGCGACACGCCTGGACGAAGGGCGCGAAACAGCGCGCTATTTTATTGGCCTACTGGTCTTTCTCGGCCTACTCGGCACATTTTGGGGATTACTTGATACGGTCCGTTCGATCGGTGACGTCATCTCCGGGCTGACCATTGAAGGTGATGCTGTTCAGGAAGTATTCGAACGTCTGAAGGGTGGTTTGCGAGCTCCGCTTGCCGGAATGGGTACTGCATTTAGCTCTTCTCTATTTGGCCTCGCCGGTTCACTCGTGCTCGGCTTTCTTGCTTTGCAGGCGGGCCAAGCACAAAATCGTTTTTATAACGATCTTGAGGAATGGTTATCGGGTCAAACCCGGCTCGGTGGCGGAGGGCCTGCTGGCGACGGAGACCAAGCGGTTCCAGCGTACATACAGGCATTGCTCGAACAGACTGCCGACAATCTCGAAAATTTACAACGTACTCTCGCGCGCGGCGAGGAAAGCCGTATCGATGCTAACCGGCGTATCGTGCAGTTGACCGACAATCTTGGATCACTCAATGATTCGATGCGGACGCAGCAAGAACTGCTACTAAAATTAGCACAAGGCCAATCCGATCTACGCCCTCTGCTAGCAGTGCTCGCCGAAGCTAAATCCACGTCGGACGAAAATCAAACATCGGCAACATTACGCAATATCGAGACGCATCTCGCAAGGATGCTGGCAGATCAAGCTTCCGGACGCGAGGACGCCGTTCAGGAAATTCGAAACGAGATACGATTACTCGCGCGCACCATTGCTGCCCTCGCCGAAGGCGAGGAACCTCGCTAGAGGCAACCGCTCTATGGCTCTCGCGCGACGCACTTCGACCAACGGGTTCGACATTTGGCCTGGGTTCGTAGACGCGTTGGCAACGTTATTAATGGTCATCATTTTCTTGCTGATGATCTTTGTTGTGGCCCAATTTTTTCTGAACGATGCTATCAGCGGACGAGATCAGGCGCTTAAACGTCTCAATCTACAAGTTGAAGAGCTGGCCGACTTATTGGCACTTGAGCGCCGATCGAGTGAAGACCTGAAAAATAATGTAACGCAACTTTCCGCTGAATTGCAAAGTACCCTCGCCGCACGGGATACACTCGAGGCGGAACTTTCCGTTCTCCATAATAAGCATGCCAGCCTTGAGACCGAGTTCGAAGACGTGAAAAACAAACTTTCCGTATCGGACAAGGTGCGTGGACGACTCGAACGGCATCTTACCGAACTTCGCCAGGATATCACGGCCATGACCGCTTTACGAGACGAACTCGCCAAGGATCTCGCAGCGGTTCGAACGAAGATGAAAAAAGAGGCTGAACAAACGGCTGTCGTACTAAGCGAAGAGCGGAAAATCTCAGAAGCCGCGAAGGCTCAAGTGGCATTGCTCAATCGGCAGATGGGTGAACTCAGGAAACAAATAGCACTCCTGAATGCGGCCCTGGAGGTATCGGAATCCGAATCCAAAAAACAGAAAGAGCAAATTATCAATCTTGGCAAACGGCTCAATGCGGCTCTTGCCAGCAAGGTTCAGGAATTGGCACGATACCGCTCGGAATTCTTCGGCCGTCTGCGAAAGGTTCTCGGCGACCGACGGGACATACGCGTCGTCGGCGATCGGTTTGTCTTTCAATCCGAGGTGTTGTTCGGATCCGGTTCGGCTAAAATGGAGGAGAAGGGTAAGGCCCAACTCGCGCGCCTCGGACAAACTTTAAAATCCATCGCTCGTAAGATCCCGAAAGATCTCGATTGGGTTTTGCGCGTCGACGGACATACCGACCGCGTCCCAATCAATACGGCAACGTTCCCGACGAATTGGGAGCTTTCGACTGCCCGTGCCATCTCCGTTGTAAAGTTCCTAGTTTCCCAAGGGATTCCGGCGCGCAACCTCGCCGCAACAGGATTCGGAGAGTTTCGCCCTCTCGACACACGAACCGATGAGATCGCATATAGACGCAACCGGCGGATCGAACTCAAGCTGGATCAGCGTTGATATCGAACTGTCGCTCCGCCAATCGCGCGTATAGGCCACCTTCCGCTATCAACGCATCATGTTTCCCTTGTGCAACGATCCTCCCACGATCCAAAACGATGATCCTATCGACGCCTCGAATAGTCGACAAGCGGTGTGCAATGACAATGCTGGTTCGCTCTGCCATTACACGCTCCAAAGCCTGCTGGATTAGGTGCTCCGATTCGGAATCGAGTGCACTTGTCGCCTCATCTAGCAACAGCACAGCTGGATCACGCAAGATGGCACGGGCGATCGCGATGCGCTGACGTTCGCCACCTGAGAGACGCACCCCCTTTTCGCCCAGGTGAGTATCGAAGCCGTCTACCAGACGCTCTATGAAAGACGTTGCCACTGCCGCCTCGGCTGCCTCTCTTACCTCCTCATCGGACGCATCCGGCCGGCCGTAGCGAATATTCTCCATCGCGCTCGTCGCGAAGATGGTGGGTTCCTGAGATACCAGCCCAATCCTCCGACGAACTTCAATAGGATCAGCAGCCCGTAGATCGACGCCGTCCAACAGTATGCATCCAGCGTTTGGATCATAAAATCTTAGTAGCATTTGAAAAACTGTAGTCTTGCCTGCCCCGGACGGTCCAACTAACGCAACCCGTTCACCCGATGATACTGTTAGGTCAAAGCCGGTTAACGCCTTCGCTACACCTTGCATCGGATAGCTGAAAGAAAGACCAGAGAAACAGACTTCGCCACGAGGCGGTTCAAGAAAGTCCACGGGCTCAGACGGCACAGCGATTTCAGGTACAGTTGCAAGCAACTCGAATAACCGTTCGGCCGCACCTGCCGCTCGCTGGAGATCTGCCACGACTTCCGAAAAAGCCCCAACGGAACCTGCAACTAAAATCGAGTAAAACACGAACGCAGAAAGGTCGCCCACCGACATCCGACCGGCGGCGGCGTCGTGCCCGCCGAGCCACAATATTAATCCAACCGCGCCGAATACCAAAAGGATGACCAGTGCAGTCAACGCCGCCCGCGCCCGGACGCGATCGAGCGCTGCCTTCAGAGCGGCATCTACCGTCGAGCCAAACGCTGAGCGGTCCACGTTCTCATGGGTGAAGGCTTGTACCGTTCGAATTGAACTCAGAACTTCTTCCGCATAACCACTGACCGCGGCGACTTCGTCCTGCGCAGCGCGGCTACGCTGACGAACCACCCGGCCGATTAAAATGATGGGGGCCACAACTAACGGCACAAACAGAAAAACAATTCCCGTAAGCTTTGGGCTTGTAACGACAAGCAGCAGGGCGCCCCCGAAGAACAACAGTATATTGCGCAACGCGACAGAAATCGATGAACCTATAACGATCTGAAGCAGCGTCGTGTCAGTTGTAAGACGCGAGAGCACTTCGCCCGTCCGAGTGAGTTCGAAAAATCCCGGACTGAGCTGCAATACATGATTGAAAACAGTGCACCTCAAATCAGCCACCACTCGTTCACCAATCCAGGACACGATGTAGAACCGCGCATAGGTCGCCATGGCAAGTACTACGACGACACACAGCATTGCCCCCAATGCGAGATCGAGCGTAGCTGCGCCCCCGGCACTAAAACCCCGGTCAACCATAAAGCGCAATCCCTGACCTAA
>JAYZET010000036.1:0-31844 GCA_036337155.1 Pseudomonadota bacterium
CGCACCCAGATGGCCGCCGGTCTTCGATACCGCGTCCACTGTTGCGTGACGCAACTCATCCGCCAACTGACGTAAGTTACCCTCCGTCAACTCACGCAAATCCGAAGGCCTGCTTATTCCATCCAATAATG
Organism: Pseudomonadota bacterium; assembly: GCA_036337155.1. Lineage (GTDB taxonomy): Bacteria > Pseudomonadota > Alphaproteobacteria > UBA8366 > UBA8366 > UBA6544. The sequence goes on from JAYZET010000036.1 coordinate 132, forward strand.
GCGTCTGAGACTCTTCCAAAACGTCCTCCAAATTCTCGTTCATTTTGGTGTGCTTAACTCTTACGTTCCACGACGAATTGCGCCGCTTCCCATAGAAGCTTGGCTTTATCTCCAAAAAGCGAGAGATGCGCAATGGCTTGATCCGCGAGACGATTGGCTTGGGCTCGGGCGCGCTCGGCGCCAAGAATTGAGACAAATGTTGCCTTTCCAGCCTCTGCATCCTTATTTACTGCTTTACCCACTTCTTCGACGCTGCCTTCTACATCGAGCAGGTCGTCGGCGATCTGGAAGGCAAGGCCAAGATCTTGCGCGTATCCACGTAATGCTTCGCGCGCCTTGCTCGAGGCTTGGCCAAGTATTGCACCTGCTTCGCAAGCATAGGCGATCAACTCTCCCGTTTTAAGGCGTTGTAATTGGGTTATCTGACTTATGTCGAATTTCTCATGTTCTGCCTGGAGATCGATCATCTGGCCGCCAACCATCCCGTGTGCGCCTGATGCCCGGGCCAATGCGTTGACCAACTCAATACGCACGTTTGCATTGGGGTGAGTTTCTGGATGGCCAATTACTTCGAAAGCTAATGGCAGCAACGCGTCACCGGCTAGAATTGCCGTTGCATCGTCAAATTTTCTGTGCACTGTCGGCTGACCTCGGCGTAGCTCGTCATTATCCATCGCGGGCAGATCATCATGTACGAGCGAATAGCAATGGATTAGCTCAAGTGCTGAGCCGGTACGCAAAGCAGAGTGCTTATCAACGTCAAATAGGCTGGCGCTTTGCATGACGAGGAATGGCCTCAGGCGCTTTCCACCGTTGAGCGTTGAGTAACGCATTGCTTCGTGCAGACGGCGTTCGGTCGCGTCCTCAATGGCAAGAAGTTCGTCAAGGAATTTTTCGACTTCCGCCGCGGATTCGGTAAGGGCTTTGTTCAGGCTTGGCATCGTAGACTATTGCAAATCAGAGGTTTCAGTCGACACTAAGCCGTCGGTGTCGAGCGAAATCTTTTCGACCTTCGCTTGTGCCTCGCGGAGTTTGATCTCGCAATGCCGCTTTAAAGAGGCGCCTCGCTCGTAGTTCTGTATAGCTTCGTCAAGCTTTACCTCACCGGCCTCCAATTTTTTGACTATTTCTTCCAATGCCTGAAGAGATTCCTCGAAACTAAGTTTCGCAATGTCGTCTGGTATTTTGTTCTGGGCCATGTTGCCTCCGTGAAGCGGGAGTTTAGTGGCAGTACGCAGGGCTGTCCAAACTAATGTCCCTACGTTGGCGATAGTTTTGGTTTGTCAATTTCTTGCCATCACGCGGACATGGGTGGCGACGCATTTGGCCAGTGCATCGAGATTATAGCCACCTTCGAGGGTCGATACTACTCGACCATCGCAGATGTCTGCGGCGACGCCGAGCAACTCAGCGGTCGCCCAGGCATAATCGTCTTCCACTAGGTTAATTTGCGCCAAAGGGTCATCCGCGTGCGCATCAAACCCCGCTGAAATAAAAAGGAATTCTGGCTTGAAGTCTTTTAATGCCGGAATTATCCGCTCCCCAATTCCAGCACGAAATGCTTCGCCGTCGGAATAAGGCGCAAGCGGTACGTTGACTATATTTCCGTGTGCGCCTCGTTCACTCTCTGCGCCGGATCCCGGGTAGAGGGGCATCTGGTGCGTTGACGCAAAGAATAAATTGGCATCCTTCCAGAACATCGCCTGAGTTCCGTTACCGTGGTGGACGTCGAAATCAACGACTGCGACGCGTTCAACGCCTTGAGCTTGGCGAGCATGTTCAGCTCCAGCCGCAACGTTATTAAAAATACAGAAACCCATTGAGCGTTCTGGTTCGGCATGATGTCCCGGCGGGCGAATTGCGCAGAAGGCGTTATCCGCTTGTCCACTGGAAACCGCATCGACAGCGGCGCATAAGGCGCCGACACCCCGAAGAGATGCCTCGCCAGATTGTGGCGACATGTTTGTATCGCCATCGATCATTACATGCCCGTCGGATGGAACCGCATTTAGGATTTGTTCTACTATCTCCCGCGGGTGTATACGCGCAATTTGTTCGATGTTGGCTTGCGGTGCTTCTTGGCGCATAAGCTCGGTAAATTCGTCCGTTGCTAGTGCTTTTGTTACGGCTTCGAGGCGAGCCGGCGATTCGGGATGCATTGGCCCCGGATCGTGTCCAATGCAGCTTTCGTGTGTATATAGGAATGTCGCCATGGCCAGCATCTCCAGCTCGGCACTGCCGCTTAATTAGAGTATCGAAGATAGCTCGAATTTAATTGACTAGCAGGGGTCGGATAGGATTGCATGCAGCATCAGAGATATATGTATTTTTGCGTTTAAAAATGATTTTATTCAAAGGTATTCGCAATTCGACGTCGCGGCGGCACAGTCTGAGCGTGTGGGTGATGATCGTGGCCCTATCCGCAGCATTTGTGAGCACCGAAACGACATTTCTGCAGGCCGCCGAGCGTCCGCCGACCAAAGTTATCGTTGAGAAGGTGCGACTGACAGAAGTTATGCAAACATTTCCCGCGATTGGGCGTTTTGTCGCCCGACAGTTGGGAGTTGTAGCTGCGCTGACTAGCGGTCCGTTGGAAAAAAGTCTCGTGGACGTTGGTGAGCGGATCAAACGTGGCCAGGTTGTAGCTCGCATAGTTGTAGACAGGTTACGTGCCAAACATGACTTTCTCGCTGCCGAATTACGGGAAAAGAAAGCCGGATTGAAAACCGCTGAAGCGCAGTTAAAGTTGACGATGGGCGAAATGGTGCGCCTTGATAGATTGAGGGAGTCCGCTGCATTTTCTCCGGCACGCTATAGTGATAAGAGTAACGAGGTTTCGCAATTCGAAAGCAAAGTGACTGAGGCGCAGAGTGCTGTAGCAAAGGCACAGGCTAATTTGCAGTTGGCCAGAATTGATCTTCGCAATGCAGAAGTACGGGCTCCTTTCGACGCGGTGGTAGTGAAAAGACACGCGGTCGCCGGCGCTTATCTCGCGGTCGGTGATCCGGTCATGACGCTTGTGAACGATCGTGAAATGGAAATTGAGGCGGATATACCCGCCGACAGGCTAGAGGGCATCGTGCCAGGGCGAACCATCACGGTACGCCTTGAGGATGGCTCTGAACTAGAGGCGCAGGTGCGTGCCGTCGTACCATCGGAGAATACTAAGACGCGAACGCGACCGGTTCGATTTCGATTTATGCAGGCTGACGGTCCTGTCGTGGCAGCAAATCAAAGTGTGACAGTTATGCTGCCCGTCGCCAGGGCCAAGCGTGTGTTGACCGTGCATAAGGACGCGGTTACGAGCCGTGGTAAGAGTAAGGTCGTTATGTTGGTCATAAAAAACGCTGCGAAATCGCGCAATGTCCAATTGGGGGCAGCGGTCGGTGATCGATTTGCGGTATTATCCGGTCTGAAGGAGGGTGATATAGTCGTCGTCCGCGGCAACGAAGGCTTGCGGCGGGGTCAAAATGTCGAGTTCGAAGCGCCAGGCGATTGAGAGTTTCGCCGACATGAATTTGATCAAGTTTGCAATTGACCGACCCACGGCAGTAGTGGCCGCAGTGATCATGGCAGTGCTCTTCGGTTTGGTGGCACTCAAGACAATACCGATACAGCTAGCGCCTGACGTTGCCCGGCCCGTCATTGATATTCAGACTAATTGGCTCGGTGCGGCTCCAGCCGAAGTCGAACGCGAAATCTTGAATTTGCAGGAAGAGCAATTAAAGGGACTTTCCGGGCTTGAGCGTATTGAAGGCCGAGCGCTACAAAGTCAGGCTAGGCTGAAACTTGAGTTTGCGGTGGGCACTGACATGGACAAGGCGTTGTTGCTTGTGTCGAATCGCCTTGACGGTGTCTCGGGCTATCCGGACGAAGCAGATGAACCGCGGCTTAAAATTGCCGGACCAGAAGACAATCGCATCGCCTGGTTTCATTTAACTCGTCAACCAGCCAACGCAAAACCAATCCATCACTATGGTGATTTTGCTAACAATGTCATCCGCGATCGCCTAGAGCGTGTTCCGGGCGTAGCAACAGTGAATTTCTACGGCGGCGGAGCCCGTGAAATTCGAATTACCGTCGATCCAGGGAAGATGGCTCGTTATCAGCTGACCGTGCCGGAGGTAATTACACTATTGCGGCGGGCCAATGTAGCGGTGACAGGTGGTGATGTTGAGGAAGGCAAGCGGCGTTACGTTGTTCGTATGGAAGCTGAACTCAATACCGCTGATACCATTAAGGCAGTGGTGCTGCGCACTGAAGAATCTAGGGTGTTGGGAAGTGGTGGAGGAATAGGTCGGGTCCTCGTCGGTGATATTGCGCGCGTGGAGTATGGCTACAAAAAGCCGACAGCGCGGGTTCGTACCAATGGTGAGCCGGCGATCGCTATTAATGCCACCCGACAAGTCGGTGCGAACGTGATCGAGACGATGAAAGGTATTCGTAGGGCGGTAGGGGAACTCAATGCGGGGCCTGTCGCGCAGGAGCAGCTTGTATTCCGGCAGCTCTATGACGAAACGGTTTATATTGACTCAGCTATCGAACTCGTTGTCCAGAATATTTGGATTGGCGGGACAATCGCCGTCGCAATTCTTCTTCTGTTTTTGAAATCACTACGGGCGACCCTTGTTGTCGGTTTGGCTATTCCGGTGTCGGTAATCGCGTCCTTTGTGGCCATGGCTCTGCTGGGTAGATCGATTAACGTCGTTTCGTTAGCTGGCATTGCTTTTGCCATTGGTATGGTAGTCGATGCGGCGATCGTTGTATTGGAGAATATTTACCGGATGCGCGAGCAGGGAAAGCATCCGTCTGTCGCTGCATTGGTGGGAACGAAACAAGTATGGGGCGCGATCTTGGTGTCCGCTCTTACGACGGTTATGGTGTTTATACCGTTACTGATTATGGACCTCGAGGTCGGGCAATTGTTCCGCGATATTGCTGTGGCGATTTCTGTCTCGGTCCTATTGTCACTCATAGTTTCGGTGACGGTCATTCCTGCGCTTTCTATGCGATTGTTGAGTGCCAAGATAAAAAAGCCAGGCGCCGGTACAAGCCTGCCGGTAATAGATCACTTTGCTCGTGGGTTCATTGCCATTGTCGTTAAATTGACCCGGCGAATTGTAGGGAACCGAGGCGTCGCATTTTGCATAGTAGGCGGGCTAACGGCAGGGACGCTCGGAATGACATGGTGGTTATTGCCGCCACTTGAATACTTGCCGGAAGGAAATCGAAACCTTGTAATCAGCGTTGTCCAGCCACCGGCGGGTTATAATCTCAAGACCATGAGCGAACTTGCCAACCGTGTTGAGGCAGAGATTTTGCCACGTGTTGCCCGGAATGATTACGATATTCCAGCTGCTCATTTGCCACCAAAATTGAAATATTTTATCTTTGTGGTTTGGCGGCAACAGGTATTTTTTTTAGGTCGCGGCATAGACCCAACTCGCGTGAAAGACGTGATACCATTGCTCGAAGCACCGGTATTCAAAGAGCCGAGTACGTTCGTCCATAGCTTTCAACCATCGATTTTTGGTCGTGGGATTGGGGGAAGCCGTTCGATTGATATGGATATTACTGGGCTTGCTTTGAAGGAGATCTTCGAGGCTGCGAGCCTGGCAGGTGCTAAGATTGGGGCAATCTTACCCCGTAAGGAGGGAACTAGTTTTCGGCCACGGCCGAGCCTGCAATTAGGAGAGCCGGAGATCCGCGTCGTGCCAGATCGGGTGCGGCTCGCCGACGCCGGATTGTCGGCGCAGGATCTTGCCGTCACGGTTGATACCTTTAACGATGGTGTGCGCGTGGTAGAGGTGACGGAAGGAGGCCAACAGATTGACTTAATGTTGATGGGGCCGGAAGACGGTATAGAAGAGACCCAGGGTATTGCTGCACTTCCCGTCGTGACGCCTGCGGGCACGATTTTGCCTGTTTCTTCTCTTGCAGACGTTCAGGTCACGGCGGGACCGACAGAAATACGTCATGTCGACAGTTCACGTACCGTGACATTACAAATCAGGCCGGCGCCGGAACTAGCGCTCGGCGATGCATTGGATATATTGCAACGCGATGTTATCGACAAACTGTTTGAGGAAGGACTGCCGCCCGACATTCGTATTCGTCTATCCGGAACTGCCGACAAACTGATTGCTACCGCTGCAGAGATGAAGTGGGATCTCGCGATTGCTCTTGCCATCGTGTATCTTGTTATGGCGGTTTTGTTCGAGAGTTTCGTCTATCCGTTGATTATCGTGCTTTCCGTTCCTTTGGCTACAGCAGGGGGCGTTATCGGGTTGAATATCCTTAATCTATTCCATTTCCAGGCACTCGATATGCTGACGCTACTCGGATTTGTAATTCTGATCGGTATTGTAGTTAACAACGCTATCCTGCTCGTGCATCAAACACTATACCATATTCGGGAGGAAGGCTTAGTCCACGCGGACGCTATCGTCGAAGCGACACGGAACCGTATTAGACCCATCTTCATGTCAACATTGACCAGTGTTGGGGGCATGTTGCCCTTGGTCGTCTTTCCGGGTGCTGGTTCGGAGATTTACCGTGGCCTTGGTTCCGTAGTCGTCGGAGGTTTGTCACTCTCCGCTGTCCTGACGCTAGCTATTGTTCCGCCGCTACTGAGCGTGTTTATCGACGTTCTCGAACGCAAACGTGGCGAGCGCACCGCAGCTGTGGAATAAATTCATGAAAAAGCGGTTCGAATTCATTGTGGTCGGCGGCGGTATTGCAGGAGCTTCCGTTTCATATCGATTGATCGACTTTGGCGAGACTGTTTTATTGGAGATGGAAGAACAACCTGGCTACCACAGTACGGGCCGTTCCGCAGCGCAATATACCGAACTATACGGGAACGCTTCGATCCGAGCTCTGGTACGCTTATCAAATGAATTTCTTACATCACCTCCGAATGGATTTACGGAATCGCCAATCCTTATGCCGCGGGGCGCCATGTTTATTGCCACAGGAAAGCAGCGTCATGCCATTGATACTTTTCTTGATATGGCAAGGCAGGAAAATTGTTTGGTTAGAGAACTTGATGTCGCGGGTGCTCGGGACGTGGTCCCCGTCTTGCGCGCGAGCGCTTTTGAAAGCGCCGTGCTGGAACTAGAATCTACTGATATCGACGTGCATGCATTACATGGAGGGTATTTGCGCGGTTTTCGCGCGGGCGGTGGCGAAATTGTAACCAACGCTGAGGCCAGAATGATAGAAAGAGTCGATGGAAATTGGCGAGTAGAGACGCCAGCTGGCGAGTTTGAAGCGCCTGTTCTGGTAAATGCAGCAGGTGCGTGGGGCGATGTAATCGCGAGACGCGCAGGCGTTGAGGAGCTTGGGTTACAAGCAAAGCGCCGCACGGTGATTTTGTTTGAACCGCCGCAGGGAGAAAATATTTCGGATTGGCCGTTGGTTATAGATGCGGAAGAAAATTGGTATTTTAAGCCCGAAGCTGGTGTGATCTTGGCTTCGCCGGCAGATGAAACGCCGACTGACCCGTGCGATGCGCAGCCAGAAGACATAGACATTGCTATCGTTGCTGATGCTATCGAGCGTATGACGACTATGGAGGTTGGTCGGATTTTGAACAGTAGGGCAGGTCTGCGGACATTTGTTAAGGACAAATCACCTGTTGTCGGTTTTGCTCCTGACGCGCCGGGTTTCTTTTGGCTTGTTGGGCAGGGTGGTTATGGCATCGAAACTTCACCTGCGATTAGCGTTGTCGCCGCTAATCTCATAGTCAGGGGGCGCTTACCAGTCGAATTTACTAATACCGGAATTACGGACGAGGTACTCAGTCCGAGGCGTTTGTTAGGTATCTAAATAGATATTCAAAAAAATATTGTAATGGAGCGTAATCAAAACTTCAGTTAGTCATCTTGATTTAGGCGTGTTTACGTTGGAAGCACAGTAGGAAGTGTTTAGGTGATTGAATGATGAAAAAATTCTGACAAATTGAAATTATATTTGCCTGCATTTAACCAGTCTATGAAGACGTTATATCCCCAGGGCCCCGTTAAGCGTCACTGTAGCCTGTGAACGATCTCGAGAATTTGCTTTTCGGTTTTGCGTTGCCCAAGCAAATTGGTTTTGGACTTCAAATGTTAAGCTTTAGCTCTACCAATGACGCAACCGTGCTTGTCCGCTTTCGCCACGGCTTTCATGCTCGTTTTTTTTCGTTGAGCTGATTAGGCAAAAGTATCTATCACGCGGCCTAATTCCCGGTCCGCTCGCGACTCCAGATTTGACGTATCTTCACGTTCCCTATTTTTGTCTACGGTTCTAGTAAAATCATCCGAATCTAGAGATGCCTCTGTTTGTGAAATTCCATCTTGAAGGCTTTGCTCTTCGGCAAATCCATTTTCCTTTGCGATCTGCACAGATGCTTCTTGAGCTCGTTCAAGGGAATTGTTTAGTGTTATCTCAATCCCAACATCCGAGCGCCGACCGTCCTCTATGATATTACCTACCGCTACTGCTTCGCGTCTTTGGTTGTTTTCAGAAATTTCGGCAACCTGGCGATTTTGAATATTATCGGCATCAAAGTTGAAGGCTTCATTTCCGGGAACGCCCAAGTCGTTGTCAGTTGAACCCTTGCGTGCTTGTTCAATTCTACGTTGGGAGAGTTCTTGCCCGTCTTGGTCGCTTTGCTGAACCTTTTGCTGTGTGCGCTCTAGCTCTTCATTCTGAATAGCCGCCCGTATCAGGTTAGCGTTAAGAGAACCGATACTTGAAATTTCTGTCATATTTTTCCCGCATTCTGCGAGTGTTTACAGTCAACTCCGACAGATACAGGGTAAAGGAGGACGGTGTAGGGAGTCAACGCGGCTGCGGTCGGTTCCCGCGAAGGCCTAAAAATATGCAATATATTGTATGTTTACTTACTTCGAGACCGCTTCGTTCAATCATCACCGCGCGGATCGAGAGCGTCTTGAAGCCCGTCACCGAGAAAATTGAACGCAATTACCGTCACGAAGATTAATAGACCAGGCCAGGTCGCTAATTCCGGCGTTGTCCATATTAGGTCTTGTGCATTACTCAGCATGTTTCCCCAACTTGCAGCGGGTGACTGTATTCCGAGTCCTAAAAAACTGAGAACGGATTCGAAGAGAATAATATTACCAATAGAAAGAGTGGTTGCGACAATGATTGGGGAGACGACATTCGGAAGGATATGCGTCAGCAAAATTCGTTCAGTACGTGCACCAATTGCGACGGCAGCGCGAACAAATTCGCGTCGCTTGATTGACAGCGTCTCGGCTCGGACAAGTCGTGCGACGGTAGTCCATCCGACGAGTGAGACAATGAATATAATTCGATAGAGGCTGCCGTCCTCGGAATTTGCGATTTCCGGCGGAACACCGAGTTTCTGCAAATCGATGGCTGCGAGAACAATTAGCAACGGCAGAAGTGGCAATGAAATTACGCTGTCCGTTGCCCGCATTAACAAAGTATCTAGGCGCCCACCAAAGTAACCAGCGAGAATACCAATGACAGTACCGATAATCGCCGAGAAAAGTGCGGCGACCAATCCGACGAACAATGAAACCCGTCCTCCATATAGCAGGCGCGCCAAATGATCCCGCCCGATTTCATCGGTGCCGAGGGGATGTGCGAAAGACGACCCTTGGAGACGTTGGTAGAGATCGGCGGTAAAGGCGTCGACGGTGAGCCATATCTCGATCAGTGGGGCGGCGACGGATAACAGTATGAGCAATACGATTACTGTAAGACTACCGACCGCCAATCGGTGGCGGAGAAAACGCCGCCAGGTTCTGGCGCTAATGCTTTGACTAGTGGGCGCTGGGACACTCATGGATCCCGCTCCTGGCCGAAGCTTACACGCGGATCGAGCCATACGTAACAAATATCAGCGATAAAATTACCGAGTAATGTGAAACCGGTTGCGAGGAGCAAACCGACCAAGGCCAAGTTGAAATCATTTCCCATGATGGCCTCAAAAATTGTCTTTCCCATGCCGCGCCAACCGAACATGGTCTCAGTGATCAGTGCGCCAGAGAACAGGCCACCAAAGCTGAGTGCAACCACAGTGACTAGTGGTATCAGAGCATTTTGGAGTGCGTGTGCTGTCACGACGCGTGTTTCGCTCAGGCCCTTCGCGCGCGCAGTTCTTACGTAATCTTGGCGTAGTGTTTGGAGCATGCTGGCACGCATGAAGCGAGTGAAGCCGCCAACGGAATGGATCGTTAAGGTAAGAACTGGGAGGATCATATACTTTAGACGGTCAAGTGCGCTTCCGTCACCGACCGTTAGCATACCGCCGGCGGGTAGCCAGTCGAGAACAACGGCGAAGCATAGGATCAGCAATAGCGCGAGCCAAAACGGAGGCAATGAAATACCCGCGAAGCAGAATAAATTGACGGAATAGTCGATGCGAGAATAGGGTTTAAGCGCTGTATAGGCGCCGATCGGTATGGCTATCGAAAGTGATATTACGAGGCTGACGCCAAGCAAAATTACTGTATTGCCAAGCCGGGGTATCAATACCTCCATGACTGGCTTCGTATAGACACGGCTGTAGCCGAAGTTTCCGCCGAGAGCGTCGAGGAGCCAGTTCAAGTAACGATCGACGATGGGACGGTCGAGACCGTAAAGCGCTTTTAACCGGGCCGCGTCATCAGGCGTCAGTTTTGGGTCAGCATTGATCATGAGATCGATCGGATCGCCCGGCATCAATCCAATTAGGCTGTAAATGGCAAACGACATCAGGACGAGAACGGTCAACGCCTCAAACAACCGTCGGCCGAGAAAGCGTATCACAGAGACCACCTCATGACCCGGGTCGCCCTTTTGTGAACCAATTTTCTATCCAAAGTGTCGATGTGTACTGGTGTCCAGTCGGACGCACGCCTTTTAACCAACTAGGCAGGATAAATGGGGTCGCTCTAAAATAAAGCGGTAGCACGGGCAAATCAGTCGAATAGATGTTCTGTAATCTGTTCCACAAGGCTTGATTGGCTTTTGGCTCGCAGACCGTTTCCACATCGTCGAGCACTTTATCTAGTTCTGGGTTGATATAGCCGGGGTAGTTTTGACCGGACCAGCCGTTTAATTCGGTTGGAATCATCTTAGAGTGGAGTGTGGAGCGCGGGATGTTGCGCGGTGCAGAGAGCCAAGCGTACATAGCGAGACCGCGGAATTTTCTTTTGGCGATGGTTTCTCCAAAATATACCCGCGGCGGCTGGTTTTGGATACGCACGTCGATCCCTACTTTGCGCCACTGGCTTTGCAAGACTTGCTGGATTAGTTCGCGGGTTTTATTTCCTGCTGTGGTCATAAACGCGAAGCGGAGAGGTTTGCCGTCCGAGTTGCGCCGAATATCCCGGGCTCCGCTATGAGTCCATCCAGCCGTTTCGAGCAATTCGGCGGCCTTGGCCGGATTGAAGGTGTATTTCGGGATGGACGGATTGTAGACGGCATCTAGTGGGTTGGTTGGTCCGTGAGCGACTGGTTGATGGCCGCCGAATAGCACTTTGCTGATTGCTACCCTATCAATGGCGTGCAGTAACGCTTTTCTAACCCGTCGGTCCTGTAACGCTGGAACGTCGAGGTTTAAGTCGATATGTTCGTAGATGAGACCCGGCTTATACGTAAAGGTAAAGCGATCGTCTGCTCGCTTTTCGAACGCCATCGCCTGGTCGATGGAAAGACCGAGTTCACCCGCGATATAATCGATGTCGCCTGAGAGCAAATTGGCGGTAATCGCTGCTGTATTGTCTATTGCCTTGATGACGATGCGGTCGAAATGAGGTTTGTGCCGCCACCAGCGAGGGTTGCGTTCGAAAACGACATAGGCGCCGGAGACGACCTCTGTAACCCTATAGGGGCCGAACCAGAGACCGGGGTTTGTCGTATCCCTCTCGTAGGCGCTGCGGTTCCGGTATTCGCGCGGATTAACGAAGTTGTTTCGGTCGATATGGGCTGGTAATAGGTCGAAACCATTGATTCCGGCGTAATCACAGGTTCGCTTATTGATGTGTAGGGTGAAACTTTTTTCATTATGCACGTCGATTTTGGTTATCCGGCGGAACGTCTCCGCGTCGCTGACGCCGGATAGTTTGTGTCGGCCTACCTCCCAAGTGAAAATAATGTCTTCTGTCGTAATTGGAGTGCCGTCTCCCCAAATCGCATCCGTATCAAGCTGATAGGTCACAGCTATTCCCGGCTTACCATCTTTGGTCGTCTCGAAGACCGCCGTGCCCTTTGCGATATCAGGCAACTCTGTGCACAGCATGCAGGTTAGTTTCCAGTTTTGGTCGTAAACGGTGATGGGCCGACGTGCGAGGGCCAGCATATAGGATTTCGCCAGCATGCTGTTGATCAAAGGGTTGAAATTCGATGGAAACTGGCTGACGCCGATGACGAGTTGCTTCTGCGTCGCCGAAAGTGACAAGGGCGCAATCAGAAGGGTGAGTAGGACAATGACGAAACGCATCCTTTACACTTATCATGGAAGCGGTTGCGGTGGGACATATTAGTTACTTAAACGTCTATAATCGCGAGGAGGTCCCCTAATGATTCGACGAGTATCGATCCTGACCCGAAAGCCAGAATTAACACACGAGGAGTTTGTCGATCACTGGCAGAACGTCCACGGACCGTTGGCGCTTGAGGTACCGGGCATCCGTCGTTATGTGCAAAGCCACATTATCGACGAGCATTTCCGCAGTGACTTGGCTTCGCAAGAAGATGAGGTCGACGGTATAGCGGAACTTTGGTACGACAGTCTTGACGCCCTAAGAGAATCCAGCGAAACGGCGGAAGCTAAGGCGCTTTACGCCGATGGGGCAAAAATTATTGGAAAAATTAGAACTTTTATTATTGAAGAAAAAGAAATAGTAAATAAAAATGAATAGGATATGTGATAATGTCAATAAATAATTCAGATATTACAGTATTAGGTGCGGGTATCGTTGGTATTTGTACAGCGCTTTCTTTGAGAGAACGCGGCTTTAGTGTAATGATGCTCGACCGGAACCCACCCGCGGAAGGTGCGAGTTACGGTAACGCGGGTTCCCTATCGCCCTGGTCCTGCGTGCCGCAATCGATGCCTGGGCTTTGGAAGAGCGTGCCGAAATGGCTGACTGATCCTGAGGGACCGATAGCGCTGCGCGCTGGTTACGCCGTGACATTTCTGCCCTGGGCATTGAAGTTCTTGCGCTCCAGCAAGCTTGAGGGACTCGATGTCATTGCGGATGCGATGATGGGGCTTACAAGGCCGACCGTCGATCTTTACCGGCATCACCTCTCGGGGACTGGGCAAGAAAATCTCGTCAGAGATTCAGTCTACGTTCATGTATACCGAAAGGCGGAAGATGCCGATCTTTCGCAACTCGCCTGGCGGCTGAGACGCGACCGGCAGGTTCCAGTCGAATTGGTTAAGGGGGAGGCCTTACGTGAGGTCGAGCCGGCACTCTCGGAAACCTATGAAGCTGCCGTATTAATCAAAGAGCAAGGCCGGGCACTGGACCCGGGTGCGATTGGCAAGACGTTGGCGGAGAAGGCGCAGTCGATGGGTGTTGAATTTCGCCAGTCTAGGATTGACCGGTTGCGCGCATTACCTGGCGGGTCTTGGGAAATCGAAACTGAATCGGGAATGATTCCCGCGAAAAAGATCGTCGTAGCTATTGGCGCCTGGTCGGGCAAGCTCCTCTCCGATCTTGGCGTAAGGGTAGCACTTGAAGCTGAACGTGGTTATCATCTCGTCTTTAGGAATCCCGGCGTACAGCTCAACAACGCGATCATGAATGTTGAATCGAAATTCGTCGTGAGTTCCATGAATGCCGGTGTACGCTGTGCAGGTACTGCCGAATTTGCAGGTGTCGACGCGGCGCCTGATTATCGCCGCGCCAAGGTATTCGGGAAGCTCGCCAAGGAGATGTTTCCTGACCTCAATACAAATGACACGGAGGAATGGATGGGACCACGACCTTCATCGCCGGACTCGGTTCCTTTCCTTGGCGAGATCCCCGGGTTCGAGAATATTTACGCTGCGTTTGGGCACGGTCATACTGGCATGACCATGGGCCCCAAGACCGGCGAGGTTATTGCCTCCCTGATTGCAGGAGAGAACCCAGGTATCGATATGCACCCCTACAGGATCAATCGTTTTTAATTATGATAGAGTTAATAAGCGCTATCACCTTCGCAACTCACGATATGGCGCGCGCCGCACGCTTTTATCGAGAGCTAGGCTTCAAATTGAGATACGGTGGAGAGAAAGCACCTTTCACCAGCTTTTTTGCCGGTACCGGCTTCGTGAATTTGACGGCCCAGCCGGCGGAGCGGGAATGGTGTTGGTGGGGCCGCGTGGTTTTTCATGTTGACGATGTCGATGAGATCTATCGTCGCGCGCTAGATTTAGGTTACACGCCAGATACCACGCCAGAGGATGCTGTGTGGGGTGAGCGATATTTTCACATCACCGATCCCGACGGTCATGAATTGAGCTTTGCTCGGCCGTTAAGAATACGCTAGTTGGATGCTGTCCTTAGTCGGCTAGATGCATTGCTCAAGTAATTCGCCGATCATTACCGTCTCACCATTCTGGTTTTTTGCCTCGACTTCAAAGCGAATGCGTTTTTTATGATCGATTTTCTCGGCAAGTCGAACTGTTGTGGTTACGGTATCTCCGGCGATTACCGCTTTAGTGTATCGTGAAGACGACGTAAGCAGCGCCGTCCTGATCTTGAAACGCTCGCAGAACTGCACCAGCGGCTGCGACATTAAGGCCGTGGTCATCACGCCGTGCGCAATTCGATCTGGGTAATGTGTATTCTTACGCGCCCAGTCGCCGTCCATGTGAACTGGGTTGTAGCTTTTGATGGCGTCCGCAAAGGCATCGATGGCGGCTCCATCGATTAGTTGAGTGGCAGTTTCTTCGGCCCCAAGGGGGAGCTCCTCGTAGGTGCCGGCCCAGGCATTCGTTGCCATAGATATTTCTTATGGCCGCATCATACGGAGCCGTGTGCCAGGCTCGCGTAATGGTGCGACGGTGTTGGCGAAGTCGCAAAGCAACGCGCGTGTGTTGCGCGGATCGATAATCTCCTCAATCCAAAAAGTTTCCGCCGAGCGGAAGGGAGAGCGGAGTTTATTAAGGCGCTCTTCGATCTCTGCCATTTTGGCTGCGGGGTCGTCGGCACCGGCGATATCCGAACGATAGGCTGCCTCAATTCCTCCCTCGAGGGGTAGAGAGCCCCACCGACCAGAGGGCCAGGCGTATCTTGTGCAGAACCGTCCGCCATTTTTATGCGCGGCACCCGCGACTCCGAACGCGTTACGAATAATTACAGAGCACCACGGTGTCGTTGATTGCCAGATGGCGCTCATCGCCTTCACACCTTCCTTAATGGTGCCATTTTTCTCTGCCTCGAGACCAATTTGAAAGCCCGGACAATCTGCTAGGTAGACGATTGGCAGATGGAACGTATCCGCTGTGTCGACGAATTTCTCAACCTTGCGGCAGGTGTCCGCTGTCCATCCGCCGCCGTATGAGAATGGATCGCTTGCCATTAGCGCAACCGGCCAACCATCCAAACGTGCGAAACCCGTGGCAACCGATTTTCCATACATTTGACCCCATTCGAAAAATGAGCCTTCATCTACCAGGGCTTCGATAATTGGCCGGATTTTGTAGACCTTGCGGATATCTCGTGGAATAGCATCGATTAGCCAATCAACGTGACGGTTGGGGTCATCCTCCTGCGGGCCGCGTGGTGGTACATCGTATACCGACGGCGGGAGGTAAGAGAGAAATTTGCGGGCACATTCAAAAGCTTCTTCCTCGTTATTTACCGCATGGTCGACCGCACCGCACCGCAGTTGGATCTTCCAACCGCCCAATTCATTTTTGGTAAGCTTCTGGCCGAGGCGTTCGACCACTGGCGGGCCCGCGACGAAGAGCGCCGAATTTTCCTTGATCATGACTGAGTAATGGGCAGCGGCGAGATGCGCGGCACCGAGCCCGGCGACCGAGCCCAGACCAAGTGCAACACGCGGTATGGTTCCCATGTTCTCGACTACGACCTCCCAGCCTGAAACGCCAGGGACATTCGCGCGACCTGTGGTTTCGATGGTTTTGACTGAGCCCCCTCCACCTGAGCCTTCGACCATGCGGATTAGTGGCAGGCGTAATTCGTTCGCCATGCGCTCACACATTTGGTGTTTTTCCTTGATTGTGGCGTCGGCGGAGCCCCCACGGACCGTGAAGTCGTCGCCGCCGATAATAACCTGTCGGCCATCGACCTTGCCGCGGCCAAATACGAAATTCGATGGCGTTAACATCTTGAGATCATTGTTCTCGTCGTATTCGGCCAAGCCGGCAATTTTGCCTACTTCATGAAATGTTGCTTCATCGGCCATCATTTCGACGCGCTCTCGGATAGTAAGGCGGCCGCCGTCCTTCTGGCGCTGCACCCGCTCAGTTCCGCCAAGTGCCTCGGCGAAGGCCTCGCGGCGTTTCAATTCTTCGAGTTCTGGCTCCCACGACATCTTCGCTCGGTCCTTCGGTCTGGTTGAATTTCACTATTTCAGGCGCGTCAATCATAAGCTAGCGCACGGAGGCTGAAAGGGGAATTTTTCTGACTAGTTCATTGAGAAGGTAATTAAAAGGGGGATAAATTATGTCAGTATTCATCGCGGGCGGAACGGGATTTATTGGACGGCGATTAACGCGTTCACTGATTGCCGAAGGGGAAACGGTGACAGTGATGGATATTGCGCCGCAGACGGCAGACTTTAAAGATCTTGGTGATAAAGTGAATGTCGTCCAGGGTGACATCTCGCAATTTGATGTGGTTATGGATAGGATGGCTGCAGCGGAAGCTGATCGGGTCATCAATCTCGCCTATTTCATAGGAAACCATCGGCCACCGCATGTCGCACTCAAATTAAATATCGATGGCATGGACAATTTCTTTGAGGCAGCTCGTCTGACAGGCGCAAAACGCGTGGTCTACGCCAGTTCGCTAGCTGTTTACGGTTTACAAAAGCATTATGGTGAGCGTGCGGTCAACGAGACAGACTTCAAGCACGGCGACAACCAATATGCCGTCCATAAAATCTTCAACGAATGGCAGGCGCAGGATTACCGTGAGAAGTTCGGAATGTCGATCACCGGTGTGAGACCAACCAATGTCTCCGGTCCGGATAAGATATTTGGATCCATTGATCACGTGCAATGCGTCGTGCGGCCTGCGCGTGGCGAGGCGGCTAAGTTCCCTTATTCAGACTACTGCCGGCTTCCAATCCACGTTGATGACATTACCGAAATTTTCCAGCGCGTTCTGATGGCAAACGACCCGAAGCACGACCTTTACAACTCTGGTGGTACTACGATTAGCATGGGAGATCTGGCCCAGATGGTGCGCGGTTACTTGCCTGAAGCCAACATACAGTTCGAGCATGAGACTGGTGGCAAGGACGCCTCCGGTGTCTACCTGATGGACAACTCCCGCCTTGTTGACGAGTTTGGTGTTCAGCTTCGTCCCTGGCCAGAACGCGTTCTCCAAATCATCAACACGGTTCGGGCGGAAGAAGGCAAGGAGCCGGTCGGCCGTTAGAAATAATTTTACCGCGACGTTCTCCTTATTGGTCAGTAAAATTTGGTTCACGTTTTTCCAGGAAGGCAGCGACGCCTTCCCGGGCGTCATCCAGTTTGTAAGAGAGAACCGACAAGTCAGTTTCGGCGCGCAGACCTTGTTCCAAAGTCTGTTCACTAGCATGCATTATGGCTTTTCGTACGAAGGCCATTGCCGGTAGACTGTTAGTTGTAAATCGTTCAGCAAAACTAATTGCTGCTTTCAATGGATCGCCCTCGACTATTGAATGCACGAGCCCGACTTCTTTTGCTTCATCGGCCTCAATTAGTCGGCCCGACATTAGAAGATCAAGGGCGTTTTGGAGTGACACGAGCCTGGGCAAACGCTGGGTGCCGCCCCACCCAGTGCATACACCGAGCTTTATTTCAGGAAAGCCCATCCGTGCTTCTACTGTTGCAAGGCGAAATGTGCACGCGAGGGCGATTTCCAATCCACCGCCAAGTGCTAAACCGTTCA
Organism: Pseudomonadota bacterium; assembly: GCA_036337155.1. Taxonomy (GTDB): domain Bacteria; phylum Pseudomonadota; class Alphaproteobacteria; order UBA8366; family UBA8366; genus UBA6544. Next base: position 18,215 of record JAYZET010000036.1, read on the forward strand.
AAAGGGCGATTGATGGAAAGGGAAGTCCTTCAATGCTATTTGCTATGGATTGTCCACGCTGCGAAGCGGCGCGGACCCGATCTGTGTGTCGGGAGCCGAGTTCCTTTATATCTGCGCCGGCGCAAAAGGCGCGATCGCCGGCACCTGTTAAGACGAGCGCGCGGACATTGCTGTCTGCGATCTCCGCGAGAGCTTCTTCGAGAGAGCTGAGGCCGCCGGTATTTAAGGCATTGAGCGCATCTGGCCGGTTGAAGCAGATAATGGCACAGTCTTCCTTACGTTCAATATCGATCATGGGTGTTTCCTTGATCTTTGTTCCTGACGAGGTAGGAAGCGAGATAGAACAGAACCAGCAAAATAAAGGGCGCCGTAGAGGCGCCCTTTTGGTTCGCGATTAGTCCTTTATTTATACTCCGTGGCGGCCCACAATGGCGATAGACGACACGTTCTGATGCGGAAAGCCACCGAGATTGTGCGTCATTCCAATGGTAGGGTCGGGGAGCTGGCGATCGCCGGCGCGTCCCAAGACCTGATTGTACATCTCATACAACATACGCAGGCCAGATGCGCCAATTGGGTGGCCAAAGCACTTAAGTCCGCCGTCAATTTGGCATGGCACTTGTCCGTCAGCGTTGTAAAAGCCGTCCAGCACGTCCTGCCAAGCTTCGCCTTCTTCGGAAATATAAAGGTCTTCCATAGTCACCAGCTCGGTGACTGAGAAGCAATCGTGGCACTCGAACATTGAAATCTGGTCGCGCGGCTTATCGATGCCGGCTTCCTTATAAGCGCGCTCTGCTGCCTTGCGGGTGGTAATGAAGTAGCTGCCGTCCCACGAATTATGGCTCGCCTCTTGTCCGTTCGAAACCGCCAGCTGCAACGCCTTGACTGAGACGAGATCGGTCTTGCCCATGCTCTTCGCAATTTCCGGCGTAGTGACAATTGCAGCGGCTGCCCCGTCCGAGACCCCACAGCAATCGAATAGGCCTAGTGGAGCAGCGACCATAGGTGCGTTAAGCACCGTATCGATATCAATTTCCTTGCGGAGGTGTGCCTTTGGGTTTTTTGCGCCGTTGGCGTGGCTCTTAACGGAAATTTGCGCCATCGCGCGCTTTAACTCGTCCATTTCGACGCCGTGTTTGGTCGAATATGCAGTGGCAAGTTGGGCGAAGCTTCCTGGTGCCGAGGCATTGGCCCAATACATAGAATTAACCGCACCACGGCTGCGCTGCGGCAAACCTCCGTAGCCAGTATCCTTGAGCTTCTCAACGCCGCAGGCAAGCGCGATGTCGGCTGCGCCCGACGCGACCGCATAGACCGCTCCGCGAAAGGATTCGGTGCCTGAAGCGCAGTAATTCTCGACGCGGGTGACAGGAATGTTAGGTAGCCTCAAAGCCATTGAGAGCGGCAGGCCTGATTTGCCCACGTGGACTTCCTCGATGGCGGTCGAGAACCATGCGGCGTCTATCTGGCTCGTCTCGATCCCCGCATCAGTTAGGCATTCCTCGTAGGCCTCTACGATCAGGTCTTCTGCATCCGCGTCCCACCGCTCTCCAAACTTGGAGCAGCCCATTCCGAGAATCGCTACTTTGTCCTTTATGCCCTTTGCCATATCCTCGTTCCTTTCGCATTAATACCGTGCGGTGCCTATCGAAGGGTGATGTGTGCACGACGATCCTTCGATAGGCATCGCACGAAGGCACCCTGTTCTACCAGTTTCCATTATTTTATCTTAACTACCATCTTTCGTGAAGTCGGGCGCCGCCTTCCAGAAATATCGGGTGAAGCCTCTATGACTGTCGAATTCCTTGACGCGGAACATCATCCGCATCGGCATGCCAACCTCTACGCCGCCTTCATCAACGTCCGTCAGGTCCGACATCAGGCGTCCGCCTTCCTTAAAGGTGACCATGCCGAAGTGCTGCGGCGGTTCTACTGCATAGGTCAGGTTGTCTGCCGTCCACGACTGTACTGTAGCCGGCATATCAGCAAAGGGGTGATCGTCTTGACTATGGAACTCGCCACAATTCGGATTTACACAGACCTTTGTCTTCGGAAACTGCAAGGTACCGCACTTGCGACATTTGCCACCGACGAAACCGGTCAGCATTTTTTTGTTACGATAAAGCGCCGTCAGTGCAGTTTGCCTGTCGACCTCGCCGCGCAGGCCGTGGTCTAGCGTCATTAGATCATTGAATGCTAGGTATTTATTGTAGTTACTTTCTTCGACCCGGCGTGCGAGGAAGCCGGAAACGCCCATACTGGGTCGCCTTTTCTCGATCTCGCCCGTAGTACGAAACATCAGTGTATCGCAGCCTTGTCCGAAGCCCGCGATAACAATGACCTCTCCTGGCTCCGCCTGTTCGAGTGATTGCGCAAGCATTATTAGAGCGTGCGCTGCGCCGGCCTCGCCCATTTCGTTGTGCATATTGTCGCAGATAGCTTTAGCTGGGATGCCGGCGGCCTTTGCGACCATGGAACCGACACGACGTATGACGCAAGGCATGATGAAATGATCAACTTCATCGGGTGCCACTCCGGTTTCGGAAAACAATCCGTCGAGCGCACGTGGCACAAGCTTCATATATCCTTCATCCCGAATCCAACGCTCTTCCCAGTAGTAGTCGAAATCTTCCCCATCACCTTTATAATGATCGACGAAGTCGACAGAAATTTGCTTGGCGCCCAAGAATTCTGCAGCCCCGGCAGCATTGCCGACGACGAATGCGGCGGCGCCATCACCATAAAGCAGTTCTTGAGGGTTAGCCGCCTTAGTACGGCGTTTTTCTGAAGCAGCAAAAAGAAGTTCGCCACCGCCATCTGCGAGCTTCAACGCAGTGACGAGGCCTGAGGTGCCGGCTCGCTGCGACGCGGTAACGTCCATCGTCATAAGGTTGTCGCCGAGATTGAGTGCGGTAGCCAGGATACCAGCGTTTTGACGGTCCTTGAAGGGAGCTGATGTTGTTGCCAGGAAAAGTCCTGTTAGGCTGTCCGGTGTATTGGTACCAAAGCAATCTCGGGCCGCCTCGACCGCCATAGTGACTGCATCCTCGTCCCAATTACACATCGCTCTCTCGCCTTTAGAATAGGCTTTTAGAGCGGGATTGAACCAAGAATTTGCCTCGACCGCGACGCTACGTTGCAATCGTTTGCGCGGTATGTAGGCGCCGTAGGAAATTATACCGACCATGGCGCGGACTCCTTAGGAAGCGCGATTTTTTGATCACCGTTATGGCATTTCTGAACCTAACCTTGGTACTATGTGTGTCAAGTTGTGTGATCGCAGGTGAACATGGTTGAGTTATTTCTTGTAATTCGCATAAACGACGGGGCAGCCTAAGTCTTATTGGATCGACGGATTGTTCTTTTACTGCTTCTATTTTTGCTTTAAATCGCGGTGAAATTAAGTGCCGAGAGTTCTATGAAAAAAGCTACACGGAAGGTTTATTGCGGTAATCTTACCCTCGTAATAGAAGGTGATAGGACGGGAGGATTTAAATTCCTTGAACGTCGTAACAGCATCTTTCGTAACAGATAAAATCTACTTGTTAAATGAGGAAATATCCGGACTGGTTTTAGCTCTTAAGAATAAAGCAGGGGCATCAAAAATTGGGCCTAGGCAAATTCGCAACTGCCTTTTTTTATCTTTCGTATAGTCCTTATCGATATTTCCGCATGAGGAGTGAGTTTAAGCCGCAGCAAAGCGGTTAGCGCGGCGTCGCAGTTCCACCGCCAGCAAAAGGTTGGCGATGTTGAAAGCGATTGCATTTACAAAGGCAGCATCGTAAGAGCCGGTTAAATCGTAAACCGCTCCTGCAAGCCATCCACCTAAAGCCATGCCGGCCAGAGTGAAAAATAGGGCCGTGCCTATCCGCCAGCCTGCGTCCGACGCTTTGAAATAAGTGCGGACAATAATTGTATAGGACGGCACAATCCCACCTTGTGATAAGCCGAATAGAGCCGCGATGATATAAAGTGCTACGAGGCTTTTAAATGGCAGGTACAGGGAGAGCGTGAGCATCTGCAGCGCTGATCCGAGAAGCAGCGTATTAAGGCCGCCTATGCGGTCGCAGATAAGGCCGGAAACGACACGGCTGATAACGCCGCAGCCCAGCGCAATCGAAAGCATGATGGCGCCGTCTTTCGCTTCGTAACCGAGGTCGGTTACATAAGCGATTATATGCACTTGCGGCATCGCCATTGCGACGCAACAGCCCACACCGGCAAAACAAACGATGCACTGTAGGGTGTTGGGGGCCATGCCAAGCGGTTTGTCACCGTTCGTATTTCCGTGAGTGCCGTCCCCATCTTTCGAGATCGGTGCCCGGCGAAACAGCACAAGTGTAAGTAAAGGCATTGCGACGATGCAGAAATACGCAAGTGCTTGATATGCTGCACGCCAATTTTTCTCATCAATCAAGTCTTGGATGATTGTGGGCCAGATAGCCCCGGCCAAATAGTTTCCGCTGATAACAATTGCGATGGCGATCCCGCGCCGCCGCACAAACCAATGTGATGTATCAGCGACCAGGGGGGCGAAGGTGGCAGCACTGCCGAGGAGTCCGATCATTAATCCTTGCACGACACATAACTGCCAAAGCGTTTCGACCTGGGCAGCAATGGCAAAGCCGCTTGCTAGCATTAAGCTGCCTGATAGAGCGGGCCAGAAGACACCAATTCGGTCGGAAATTTTGCCAAGAAGTATTCCGCCGAGACCGTATCCTATCATTGTAAGGGTGTAGGGTAGAGCAGCGGCACCGCGTCCAGATACGAATTCTATCGAGACCGGTTTAAGTGAAACAACGATTGCGTACATGCCAGCCCCGCCGATCGTCATCAGCGCGAGCGAGGCAAGTAGCCGCAATACCGGATAAAAGTTAGACTTAAGAGTCATAATTAGGGGCCAAAGCAAACGCTGGCCAAATTTCTATGCTGGCTAGATCGTAATGAATTTTGATTCTTGTATCGGGATAGGAGCCCATTGATATCAGTTTTACTCTAGCGGTAATTTTTTGCACATTTAGTAGCTTAATATTGGCGTTCATTGTTAAGTTACTCACGGAAACAGCCGTTGGGTCCGCCATTCCCCTGCGTTACGGACGTAAATGAGACGTTGATGAAGTCGAAAACGTGCTTCGCTCCAAAATTCGTAACGGTCTGGTACAACTCGTAGACCCGACCAGAATGGTGGCCGCTCGATCTTTGTGGTGCCGAATTTCGTAGTGAATCGAGCGACGCGTTTTTCTAGTTCGAACCGACTATCCATACTGGAAGATTGGTCACTTGCCCAAGCACCGATCTGTGCACCACGGTCACGGGTTGCGAAGTATGCGTCGGCTTCGGCATCATCTACTGGCACGGCGGGACCTTCGATTCTCACTTGTCGTCGCAAGGACTTCCAATGAAACAGCAAGGCTACATTGGAATTTGCAGCTATTTCAGTCCCCTTGCGACTGTTTAAATTTGTGTAGAACACAAAACCTTCCTCATCGGCCTGTTTTAGCAGCACCATCCTTGTGGAAGGCCGTCCATTGGCTGCGACACTCGCTACCGACATTGCTTCAGGTAGTGCCGGTTCGGCAATTTTGGCTTCGTCAAACCAATTTTGGAACTTCGATACGGGGTCTTGTTCATCTTTGCTGTTCATGGCTTTACTTTGAGAATGAGAGGGCTTTGGAGCAATTTTTGGGATTAAGATGATTTAATAAGGAAAATAAATACCCATTTGTGTATAAACTGGGTTATCGCGCATTTTACAATGCGTTTTATATTCTCAATGGTGGAGTCCGGCCTGAAAAAGTGGGTAACTGCGTTGGAGGAAAGGAAATTTAGATTATGGCAAAAAAATTCGTAACGCTAATGGCGATGACAGTTCTGTTGGTGGCATGCGCGGAGCATGGGATGGGCCAGAAAGAAGGTGCTGGAACGCTTGTGGGCGCCGGCGTGGGAGCGCTCGCAGGTTCGCAAATTGGAAGTGGCAAGGGACAACTCGCGGCAGTAGCGATCGGGGCTTTGCTCGGAGCTTTTGCTGGAAAAGAGATAGGTAAATCTCTTGACAAAGCCGATCGAGCTGCGTTGGCTGGCGCGGCAGAAAAGGCTCGCACTGCACCCCTTAAAGAAACCATAAGCTGGAGCAACCCGGATTCTGGGAATTCGGGTAGTGTGACTGCGGTAAGAGAAGGTAAAGAGACGACAACTGGCAATTATTGCCGCGAGTTCAGACAAACGGTGACCATCAATGGCCGGACGGAAGAGGCCTATGGGCGAGCCTGCCGCCAGCCAGATGGTAGTTGGAAGATTGTCAGCTAGCCCAAATCGACTGGATTAAATCTTAAATGTTGCGGTTTTGACTTGGTTTTTTATACCGCGCGTCGTCAAGTGATAAGTGCAAGCGCAATATAGATGAAAGACCCATACGATATACTTGGTGTCGGCCGAGCGGCGAACGAGGGTGATATAAAGCGGGCATACCGCAAGATAGCGAAGGAAACACACCCTGACGTGCATCCCGGAGACGCCGCAGTAGAACAGCGTTTCAAGGAAGCAAGCGCGGCCTACGATTTGCTTTCCGATAAGGAGAAGCGGGGCCAGTACGACCGAGGCGAGATCGACGCCGAAGGTAAGGTGAAGGCTGGGTTTGCCTTCAGTAATGCTAAAGGTGGAAATGGAAGTGGCTTTGGGTTTGGCGGTTCTGGAATGGAGGATTTGTTTTCCGACCTATTCGGTAATATGCGGAATGGAAGCAGGCGGACCGGTGTGGGGCGAATTCCGGGCGCCGACGTCCGTTATACTGTGCGTATAGATTTCGTATCGGCTGTAAAGGGCATCCGTCAACAGATCAACCGGCATGACGGTAAATCACTCAACGTAAATATACCGGCGGGAACCGAGGATGGCCAATCACTTCGTCTTAAGGGACAAGGCCTTCAAGGAAAGAATGGCGGTAAAGCGGGAGATGCTTTTGTAGAGGTGTCGGTCGATTCTCATCCATTTTTCAAACGCGATAAGTCAGATATTGAGGTCGAACTGCCGATTGCTCTCAACGAGGCAATTCTTGGCGCGAAGATCAAGGTGCCAACCGTTGAGGGCCCGGTCACCGTTACCGTGCCGCCGAGTTCGAGTTCGGGCACCCGTTTGCGATTGAAGGGGCGCGGGGTCCCCGCTCACCGATCGGGTGGAACGGCGGGAGATCAATATATTCGGCTTAAAATTATCTTACCTGACGAGCGTGACGAGGAATTGGAAAACTTTGCACGTGAATGGGCCCAAACTAAAGAATTTGACGGACGCCGTAAGGCAGGAATGGAATAACACCCACGAGCCACCTAGTTAGCACAAACCCAGACAGATAAAATACACGCTCTTTGAGTAATTGGACAAAGGTTGATTTTACAGAATTAGTGATTTGAATTTGTTTTTTTGCCAGCCTGTTATAGCCCAGAGCAGACATTATTATTCTATCTGTGGGTTCTTGCACATTTACGCCAACATCGATTTATTTTCATTATCAGGTGAGATTCATTAAGAAGGGCACCAGGGATTTTGATAATTCTAAATAATAGGATCTTCGTTAAATTCCCCCTAAAGTGCGTCGCAGTTCTGCGATATCTTAGTCCAAATGTTCGGCAAGGAAATCAAGAGGCGGGTCATCTGTTCGTTTCTAAACTAATAGCGCGCTATGATTATGCGAGAGAGTTTGATCAAAAATTACAGCTTTCGTTGACCCTGGCGTTCATCCGTGTAGGATGTTTAAAAAACACGTTCCGGTAAGAATTGCGAGATTTAAGCTTGTCTCAATCTGGCGAGTTAGAGAGGATCGAATGACTGCGCAAGCGCTGATGCAGGGCAAGAAGGGCCTCATCATGGGCGTTGCAAACGATCGTTCGATCGCGTGGGGTATTGCTAAGACGATGGCCTCTCACGGAGCTGAACTGGCCTTCACATATCAGGCAGAAGTGTTAGAACGGCGGGTTCGGCCGTTAGCGGAATCGCTGGGACCTTGCCCGCTTATGCAATGCGACGTTACGGATGATGATAGTTTGGATAATACCTTTGAGCAGCTAGAAAAGACTTGGGGGTCGCTAGATTTCTTGGTTCATGCGATCGCTTTCTCTGATAAGAATGAATTGACGGGTAAGTATCTTGATACCAGCCGTTCCAATTTCGCTCTCACGATGGATATCTCCTGTTATTCGTTTACCGCCGTGGCTCAACGTGCGGCGGCAATGATGACGGATAACGGTAGTATGTTGACGTTGACCTACTACGGGGCAGAACGGGTTATGCCGCACTACAACGTCATGGGTGTCGCAAAGGCGGCCCTTGAGGCGAGCGTTCGCTATCTGGCGGTAGACCTAGGTGATCGTGGTATTAGGGTTAATGCAATCTCGGCTGGCCCAATCAAAACGTTGGCAGCTTCCGGCATTGGTGATTTTCGCTATATTTTGAAATGGAATGAGTTGAACTCGCCGCTTCGCCGCAACGTCGCTCTTGATGAGGTTGGGGGTGCCGGACTTTATCTGTTAAGCGGTCTCGGTTCCGGTGTTACTGGCGAGGTACATCACGTGGATTGCGGGTATCACACGGTTGGCATGGTCGCTGTCGACGCGGCCGAAGAAGTGGGCGAACTGCTCTCAAGCATCAAACCTCGATCCTAAGCCTCCGCCATGTCTCATAACGGCTTTGGCCATTTGTTCCGCATCACGACCTGGGGAGAAAGCCATGGACCCGCGATCGGTGTGGTCGTTGATGGCGTGCCGCCGCGGATTCCGTTGCAGGAATCCGATGTGCAGATCTATCTCGACAAGCGTCGGCCGGGCCAGTCGCGGCATACGACGCAGCGGCGCGAACCCGATGAGGTTAAGATCTTGTCCGGCGTCTTTGAAGGCGTCACGACGGGCACCGCGCTGAGTATGATGATCGAGAACGTGGATCAACGTTCGCGCGACTACTCCGAGATAAAGGATAAATTTCGCCCGGGGCATGCCGACTACACTTATTGGAATAAGTACGGCATCCGTGATTATCGTGGCGGTGGCCGCTCTTCGGCGCGGGAGACAGCTATGCGTGTCGCTGCGGGTGGCGTTGCGCGAAAGATTCTCGGAGACAGCGTTTCCATCCGGGGTGCCTTGGTTCAGATTGGTGACCGGAAGATTAATCGCGCCAAATGGGATTGGGAGGAGACATCGAAGAACGATTTTTGGTCTCCCGATCCGGAAGCGGCGAAAGACTGGGAGTCGATGATGGACGCGGCGCGCAAAGCGGGTTCCTCACTTGGCGCAGTGATCGAGGTCGTTGCGTCCGGTGTACCAGTTGGGCTGGGCGCGCCTGTGTATGGAAAGCTGGATGCCGACCTCGCCAGTGCGATGATGGGTATCAATGCGGTGAAAGGCGTGGAGATAGGCGCCGGATTTGGTGCGGTGACAATTTCCGGTGAGGAGAATGCCGACGAAATGCACATGGGTAACGACGGCGAAGTGAAGTTTCTCTCGAACAGCGCGGGCGGTATTCTCGGTGGAATTTCGACTGGCCAGGATGTGGTGGTCCGCTTTGCCGTAAAACCGACAAGTTCGATCTTGTCGCCGCGACGTACCGTGACGACGGCTGGTGAGAATACGGAGATTTCGACCAAAGGCCGCCATGATCCTTGCGTGGGAATTCGTGCTGTTCCAGTCGGCGAGGCAATGATGGCCTGCGTCTTGGCGGATCACCTGCTGCGGCATCGGGCACAAGTTGGAGACAATTCATAAGTGACGACCAAGCAACAATTGATACGGGAATGGTCGTACTCGACGACTTCATGGCATCGCTTAATGCGGGCGACGAGGTTGGCGTAAACCGCTCGTTCAATTTCCCGCATGTCCGGTTCACTGGCGGCGGCGTGGTGAAAAGTTTCGAGAATCTTGGCGATTACCATCTATCGTATTTCCGCGAACGCACCGAAGCCGATGGCTGGAAAAGGAGCGTTTAGGATCGCCGTGAAGTCGTTCACGTGGGGCCGAACAAGGTGCTCTTCGACACCCAATTCAGCCGTTATCGCGCCGATAATTCCATCATTGGTAGTTACACGTCACTTTATATCGTGACGTGCCTCAACGGGAAATGGGGGATACAAGCACGCTCCAGCTACGCACTCTAGCGTTAAACGCTTCAGGAACGAACTACGGATTACTTCCTGCATCGGGCCCCAAGGAAGCTGGTCGAGACACCGTCGTCATGCCGCCTTTACCGGGTAGGCGAGAAAGCCGCGAAAGCGGACGCGTCCACCCCGAACGAACGGGCCATTCTGCTCCAATTTTGGAAAGCGTTCCACCAGTTGGCGAATGGCAAGGCGTCCTTCCACTCGGGCTAGACTCATGCCTGCACAGGCGTGCAATCCTGTGCCGAAGGCGAGATGCCGGTTCGGCCGTCGCCGCAGGTCGAGTTGCTCTGGATATTTGAATTCATCCGGGTCTCGGTTCGCTGCGCCGATACAGAGATGGATATAGGTACCTGATGCCATCTCGACGCCGCCGACCGTTGTTGGCGTGTCGACACGTCTGTTGCCGAGCTGGTTGGAGCTCTCGAACCGGAGAAATTCTTCGACTGCTGAATCAATGAGTGTCGGGTCAGCCCGCAAGTCCGCTAAGGCGTCCGGATGTTCGAAGAGGGCACCTACGCCGTTTCCAATAAGGTTCGTCGTCGTCTCGTGCCCGGCGTTCAAGATAAAGATACAGTTCTGGATGAGTTCGTCATCGCTTAACGTATCGCCGTCGGGCGAGCCTTTGATCAGGCGCCCCATGACGTCATCTTCGTACTGCGCTGGATTTTGCCGTCGGTCTTCTATGAGGTCTGCAAGGTAGGATGAGAACTCGGAAACAGCAATGTTGCCGCGCGCTAAAACGTCAGGCGGCGTCACCGGCTCTAGCGCACCAAGGATCGCAAGCGACCAATCGCGAAGGGGGCCACGATCCGCGTGTGGCACACCCAGCATATTACCGACCACCTCGACCGGAATAGCCGATGCATAATCCGCAATGAGATCAAAGCTGCCTTTCTCCTGTGCCTCGTCCAACAGGCGTTCGACAAGTGCCGCGAGATCCGGTTCTAGTTCCCGCAATGCGCGCGGCGTGAAGGCAGGAGAGAGGAGGGCACGGACACGCGTGTGAAGTGGCGGGTTGTTAAATACCAAACTGGTCGTGTGATGTCTGTAGAGCGGGCTGTCGGCGCCGTATTTGGGGCCGAATTGGCTTGTCTTGTCGGAGCTGAACTCAGCACCCTTGTAAACCTGAACCAGGTCCGCGTAGCGCGTCAGAAAATAGCTGCCGTCCGGGCAGCGGTGGACCGGATCGTTCTCACGCAATATACGATAGGCGGGATAAGGATCGTCAAGATAATCCTCATGCAGTGCGAGCGGATCGAATGCCGCTGCCTTTTCCGCGTCCGGGCGCGGATCGTGCTTCTTGCCGCCCCAGGGTATCGCCATGTCCGCCCGGCGTGCCGTATTCTTTACTCTGCTGCTTCTTTCACCATTGCTGCTTCGCGTTCCGCGAGCTTGCTAAAGCCGTCTCGGGTTTGCGGCAACTTGCGATCGAGAATGCGTGATGCGACGACGGTGCGAAGGATCTGCGCGGTGCCGCCGCCGATCGAGAACATCCGCCCGTCACGACAGAAGCGTTCCATCGGGCGGCGGCGTGAATAGCCGGCAGCACCGAATAGCTGCAACGCGTCATTGGTGACCTTGAGCGCCATATCGGCGGCGACCACCTTTGCTTTTGCGGCTTCCGTTGCATCGGGGAACCCGCTCCCGGCATTGGCTGCGGCGCGATAGAGCATGAGCTGTGCGCAATCGATCTGAATCGCCATATCGGCCAATATCCATTGCAGGCCCTGGAACTCGTAAATCGGTCGCCCGAACTGCTCGCGCTCTTTAACGTAGGCGAGGGCGTGCTCGTAGGCGCCTTGCGCAATGCCGAGCGCCATGGTTCCGGCACCAACCCTCTGTGAGTTATAGGCATCCATGAGATCGGCGAAGCCTTTGCGCAGTCCCCGTGGGGGCATGACCAAAGCATCCTCGTTAACTTCCATGTCTTGCATGATGACTTCAGCTTCTGGAATTCCGCGGAGCCCCATCGTGGGCTCGCGATCGCCGATCGAAAGACCGGGGGTCTCCTCGCGAACGCCAAGAAATCCGCCGATGCCTTGTTCTTCACCTGCTTCGTCAAAGACGCGCGCAAATACGAGGTGGAGGCGCGACGCGCCGGCACCGGTGATCCAATGCTTTTTGCCGTTGAGGATGTATTTGCCACCCTTCTTTTCGGCCCGTGTCGTCATTTCCGTTGCGGCGCTACCAGCTTCCGGCTCGGTAATGCAGATCGCGGGCTTGTCACCATCGAGGACGAAGGCGGCGGCCATCTTCTTTTGCTTCTCCGTCCCGTACTTCATAACGGTCGAGATCGCGCCCATGTTGCTTTCAACCACAATCCGCCCGGTGACACCGCACACTTGTGCCATTTGTTCGATCACCAGCGTCGCATCGAGGAACGTTCGGCCCTGTCCGCCATACTCTTTCGGGATGGTCATGCCCATGAAGCCGCCGTCCTTTAGGTCCTCGACATTGTGCCAAGGGTATTGCTCTGTACGGTCAATTTCCGCGGCGCGTTCCTCCAAGCTGCCGCGTGCGAGTTCGCGCGCTCGGGCTTGCAGGTCTTTTTGGTCGTTGGTGAGTTGGAAATCCATGGCTTAAAGAGCTCCTTATATCTTGACGGGAGTATGGAGCCCAATCTGGGACCAGACAAGTTCTCGACTTCCTCATTGGTAAGCTATGTTTCTTTTGGATAATAAGTTCGATGGCAATTGAACAGGGGACGAGCATGCCGGATGAAGCAAAACCCAAAATTACGCCGGAGGAAGCCGCCGAAACTCACAACGCGCCGATCATCCGACGTCCCGAAACCATGGTGCCGGAGGTTGCGCGTTTTGCAAACGTGAGCCAGATGATCTTCCATCCAACCATGGAAAACCCGACCGAGCCGAATGCGGGTATCCTGACCTATGGTCCTGGCGGCGGCTTTCCCCTTCACAAGCATGATTTCGCCCAGGTTTGGTATGTTCTAGAAGGTGAGTGCAGCTACGGCGACAGGACGCTCACAACGGGTGACATGGTCTACATGCAGGATCCTCACTTTGAGTACGAGATGCATACCGAGGAGGGCTGCAAGATACTATTTGTTCAATATTCGGGACCGACGACCGGGTCGGCGCCAATCTATGGCGGCCGATTCAACCAGAACCAAAAGCCAAAACTCGAGGATCAGGATCTCGAGCACTAGGCCCGTCGCTTAGGGTCAAACAAGGAAAACGAATGCACTTTGGAACATTCATGGAGTTCGGCACGCGTCCGGGCGGTACCGACGCAGAGGCTTTCCGTGAAGGATTTGATCATGCGAAGCTTTGTGAGGATGTCGGTCTAGATAGCGTTTGGCTGGCTGAGTTTCATTTCATGCCCGCTCGCTCGGTCTTATCGTCTCCCATCGTCGTTGCGGGTGCGTTGGCGCGTTTGACGACGCGGGTGCGCATTGGGATGGCTGTCTACGTCTTGCCGCTGACCAATCCGCTGCGTGTTGCTGAGGAATCAGCGACAATCGATCAGATG